>JAWSUI010000008.1:51063-91388 GCA_033551855.1 Deferrisomatales bacterium | reverse complement strand
TGCCTCACCGCAACCTTCACACGGCCATTTGGTGGCCTACCCGGGAATTGCTGGTCGGCAACGGACTCGTGGCTCTGTCGTTGACAGGATTCTGCGGAGAGTGTTCAAGGACTCTGTAGCTCAAAAATGCAATCCAGGTAATTCACCCTGCGCCGACCGTACCCGACCTCCCTCAGGTCCAGCAGGTTGTAGTGATGGCTGTGGAGAAAGCAAACCAACTCTGAAAAACCGTACGTATCGATTCCATGTATGCGGCATTCGGCAAAAATGTATTTGATTTTTTTAGACCGCAGAGCCGTCAGGCTGCCCTTCAGACATTCGAGTTCATAGCCCTCTGTGTCTATTTTTAGAAGACAGTTTTCCGATGCCTCCCAGTAAATACAACTTCGTAGTAAAGAATCCAATGGCTGAACGTCAACTGTTGTCGTGCGTTGGCCAATATCTTTGTCGGTCCTAGGAAGCAAAGATGACGAGAGGCCGTATTCAAATAACCTCGATACCGCCTTATCTTTTCCGGCGGCGCACTTGAATAGCATACCGCTCCTACCTTTTAGAATCCGTTCGCAATCGGGCCAGTACTTTTGCAATGGCTCAATCAAGATCAGATTGGCATCAGGTGCCAGCGCATAGACGTCAGGAGTCCCGGAAGCTACCCCGATATCGATGATGAGATCGATTGGACAATCGAAGGTGGATAGAGGGTCCAGGGCGGGATGCAAGACGAAACCTGTCGCACGAGCGAGAATTTTGTTGACTGTCAGATAGATTCTGGACGTCATTTTCACGAAGTCACCATCCCTCGGCGTAGAGGCCGGTCGCTCAATGCGTCGTCCCCGGAGAGTCCTGGTTTCTCCCGCCTGCGCGGCAGGTCTGGCGGAAGTGGCCGCAAGGTGGACCGTTGTACCGGGGGGCGGACAGAACCAGCCAAGCCGAGAGGGCAACACCCACCCTCCTCCGCGCCCATGGTGGAACTCAGCAGGGCACTCCTCCGATCGCCGGTGGCGCCCTCCGGTCCGGTTTTCCCGGCTCCCCTCCCGGAGCCTCCCTGCGCGGTTTCACGTCGAGCCGGGCGGGGCCTTACAATCGGGCCCCGCCGGTCCAATCAGCCAGTTGCACAATGTCTTCTGTGGTTTTCTTTACGACGGATCGACTCGCCCCGTCATGGGGCCAGCCCGACTTCCTGTTCCTGGGGAATCGCCTCGGGGGCGGCCCCTTCGGACCCTCACGAATCGCTGCGCTTTTCAAGCTCGGAGATTCGGCGGCCCTTCCTTGGGGCGCCCGCAAGCCTGTTTCCATCGGCCTGCCAGGCAGTAGCGTGACGTTGGGTGCTGGGCATGGTGGCCGGGGGCCAAGGACCTGCGGATCAAGGAGGGCGCTCGGAGAAATCCCCGGCGGGACAAAGCGCCGACCATCACCTCCCGCGGGCTGTGCTCGCGGCGCTTACGCGGTGCAACCACTCGGCCAAGAAGGAAAGAAAGATCCCCAAGAACGCGCTCGTGGTGAGCCCGACGGCGGCGACCAGGGCGCGCTTCGGCTTGACCTTGCGGTCCGAGACCGCCGCCGGGTCGATGAGCTCGAAGGCGAAGTGCTCCACGTTCTGGGCCATCATCGCTTTTTCCACCTGCTCGGAGAGGAGGCCCTGGAGCTTGGCCACGATCACGGGGTCGGTGGCCTGGGCGAGCTGCGTCTCGGCGAAGGTCCGGTTGGCCTCGATCTTGCGAAGCTCGTCTTCCTGCATGGAGAGGGCGAGCTCGGTCAGGAAGGCCTCGAGCACCTGACGCGCCCGGGCGGTCTCCTTCCAGTCGAAGGAGACCCGGAGCACCCCGGCCTTGGCGTCGTTTCGGACGCTGTAGATCTTCTCGAGCTTCTTCTCGGCGTCCCAGAAGGTGGGGGCGTCTTTCGGGTTCTTGACAGCCCAGGTCTCTTTCTCGGCGTCCCAGTCTTTCTCGAAGAGCACGGGCAGAAGGCCGTACTTGGTGACCGTGCGCTCCAGGAGCCGACGGCTCTTCAGGAGCGCCTCCAGCCGGTTGGCGTCGGTGCCGCCGAGGTTGACGCCCAGGCTGCCCGCGAGCTCGGCTCCCAGGCCCCCGAAGGCGGCCAGGGCCATGGAGGCTGCGCCCCCCTTCTTCTGCTCGGGCGGCGCGATGACGGCCTGGGCGCGGTAGATGGGGGTGGCCAGGAGGGCATAGGCTACCGCGGCCCCGGTGCCCAGGAGGGTGACGACGGCGATGAGGAGCCATCGGCGGCGCAGCACCGCCAGGAGGTCGAGCAGACTGATCTCGTCTTCCGGCGGGGGGACCCAGTAGGGGGGGTACAGGGGATAGCCGCCGGGAGGAGCCTGACCGGGTTCGGCCGGGATCCCGGGGCCGGTGCCGGAGGGTGCGTTCGGGTGCTCGGGCATAAAGGGAAAGCCTCTCGGTCGGGATTCGGAGGACGCATCTTAGGGAACCAGGGCCCCCGGGGTCAAGGGTCGGGGGTCGGGAGTGTCGGGGGTCGGGAGACCAGGGGCAGAGGACCGAGGACAGAGGGCAGAGGACCGAGGACAGAGGGCAGAGGACCGAGGGGGGAGGACCGAGGACAGAGGGCAGAGGACCGAGGGGGGAGGACCGAGGGCGGAGGACCGAGGGCAGAGGGCGGAGGACGGAGGGCGGAGGGCGGAGGACGGAGGGCGGAGGACGATGTGGAGAGGGTGAGGAAGGGATGTGAGGGAGGATCGTCACGCGGGAAGCGGGGAGCTGGAAGCTGAACCTCCCAACCTCCCAACCCCCCACCCCCCACCCCCCAAACCCCAACCCCTGAACCCCGAACCCTGAACCCCGAACCCCGAACCCTGAACCCAGGTCCAGGTCGGGCGGCGGGGATGCTGGTGGTTTGTACGGCCTTCCTCCTCGAGCGCTGGGCCGCCCGGCCCCGAGAGGTCAGAACAACGCCACGGCCACCCCGGCGGTGACGGCGATCTGGTACAGGACCTGAGAGATGTCCCGAATTCCCCTGAGGTAGTTGACACGTAAGACTTTCTCCGGCACGAGCACGGTGTCTCCCGGGTACAGCTCCAGGTCGTGAATCCCCCCCCGGTTCCACCAGTTCCCCTCCCCCAGGCTCTTGGAGCTCACGACCGTGCCGTCCGCGCGCACCACATAGATGTCCTTGGCGTCGGCATCGGGCGTCGGGCCGCCGGTCTTGAAGAGGTAGTTTTGCACCGAGCGCCTGTTCGTCTCCCATAGCAGGCTGGTCGGATTGTAGACCTGCCCCACCACGGACACCGTCTGCGGGACGCTGGGCACCGTCAGTTTGTCGCCGTCCTCCAGGGGGATGTCCCACTCCGTGCCTTCCATCTTCTCCAGCGGGAGGAGGCTCACCACGACGCGGCCCGTGGCGCGGGTCTCCCGAAGCTTCTGGACCAGCGCCTGCTGCCCGATCAGGTACTGCTTCTGCGCCTCCACGTCTTCGGCGCTGAGGGCCCCCTGCACCTCCTGGGAGGCCACCCGGAGGATCTGCTGCTGCAGGCGCTCCCGCAGCTCGTCGAGCCGCTGCTGCTGGAGCTGGCGGGCGCTCTCCCGGGTGAAGACCGCGCCGCGGAGGTATGCCTCCGACGTGAATCCACCGGCCCGGTTCAAGACACTCGACAGGGATTCTCCCTTCGCGACGTGGTAGACGCCCGGGAACAGCACCTCTCCCGCGAGGACGACCTGCCGGGTCTCCCGCCAATCCGGGATGGTCTTTACGAACACCCGGTCCCGGGGTTCGAGGGGCAGGTTGGCATCCTCGTCGCCGGCCATGGCCCGCACCAGCGAGAACGGGATGGTGCGCGTCTGCACCACTTCGCCGTCCACCACCTCCGCACGGACGACCTCGGCCTCCTCCTGATAGGCCTCCTCGGTGAGGCCGCCCGAGGCCAGGATCAGGTCGCGAACCCTCATGTTCCCCGCGTACGGGTACGGTCCCGGCCGGCTGACCATCCCCGAGACGTGGACCCTGCGCACCGGCGCGAATTCATACGCCGAGTGGACCACGACGTGGTCCAGGTCCTGGAGCACCGTGTCTTCCGCGGGGTCGCCCTCCAGCGCCCTTCCGAGATCGAAGGTTCGGATGATGGTCTCTTTGGAAAACGGATCGGTCCGGTAAAGGGTCGCCACCGGCAGGTAGGCATCCTTGGTGAGACCTCCGGCCTTGAACACCAGGTCTCGGACGGTCATCCCCCGGGTGAGGGGAACCTCCACCGCCACCGGCCCCTGCTCACTCGCCACCTGGGTGCGGGTCACCCCCTCCAGGACATCCCCCGATCCCGGGTCCTCTTCGGAGGCGCCCGCGGTCTCGCCCGCGGCCCCCCCTGCCGGCGCCCCGGCGCCCAGGAGATCCGCCAGGCGTTGGCGCACCGTCCTGCCCCGCCGCAGAACCTCCGCACGGGCCCCCTGGACCTCGCCCTCGATGAGGACGATCTCCCGCGGGCGCTGGGCCCACGCCGGATGCACCACCAGCTGGTCCTCGTCGGCGAGCTCCAGGTCGTGGTGCGGGTCTGCCTCCATGGCCCTGCCGAGGTCCACGTACAGGGTCTTGCGGCTGCGGTCCGGGTGGTAGCGCAGCACCTCGGCCCGGGGCAGGAAGGCTTCCGGCGTGAGCCCTCCCGCAAGCCGCACGAGGTCGGACACCCGGGCCCCTTTCTCGATGCGGTACAACCCGGGCTTTCGAACCTCGCCGCTGGCCTGGGCGCGCAGGGGCGGGCGGAACCGGGAGGACTGGAACACATATACTTCGTCCCTGGGCCGGAGAGGCAGGTTCTGCCCCGGGTCGTTGCGGAGAGCGCCCCCGAGGTGGAAAGGGATGACCACCCTCTCCCGGCTCTCCGGGTCTTCCCGGAGCACCGCCGCATAGGAGAGATCCACCTCGGGCTTGAGCGCCTCGGTCCCGCGGATGAGATCGGCGACCCGCATCCCCTCTTCGTGGGCGTACGTTCCCGGGCGGTGGACGTGGCCGAAGAGCCCCACCTCGTTGCGGATCTCCGGTGCCAGCGGGAACACCCGCACCCGGTCGCCGTCCTGGAGCGGCACGTCCCCGGGGAGCTCCCCCAGGGCCACGTCCAGCACGACGCGCTGCTCGTTTCGGACCGCCCGCTCCACCTGGACGCGGCCGGCGTTGGCTTCGGCCGCCAACCCCCCCGCGTACTCCAGGAGGACCCGCAGGCCCTCCCCCTCGCGCAGCTCGTAGACGGCCGGGCTCTTCACCTGGCCGTGGAGGTGCACGAGGCGCTGGGCCCTGGGCACAACGATCACGTCCCCGTTCTCGAGGGGGCGGTCGCCCCGGGTCTGCCCCTCCCGGAGGAAGTCGTAGAGGTCCAGGGACGCGGCCGGGCTCCCCCCCCTGCGCAGGGCGACCCCCCGCAGGGACCCGATGGGGGTGGGTCCGCCGGCGGCCATGAGGGCGTGGACCACGGTGGACAAGGGGGTCAGGATCATCGCCCCGGGCCGCTCGACCTCCCCGACCACGAAGACCTGCACGGAGCGCGTCTCGGCCATGGTGACCGCGGCGTTGACCCCCGTGATCGCCTCGGCTCTCTGCTTCAGTATCCCCTTGGCCTCGGCGTAGGTGAGGCCCCCGACCTTCACCGAGCCCACCTGGGGGAACTGCACCCTGCCCTCGGAGTCGACCGGGAGGTAGTAACTGGCCTCCAGCCGCCCCCACAGGAAGACCTCGAAGGTGTCACCCGGCCCCACCCGGTAGTTGTCCGGGGGGGCCAGCCCGGTGACGGGCCGGAAGGCCCCAGGACCGGAGGATCGGAAGAGGTTCCTCCCGTACAGGTCGAGCTCCCGTTCCGGGAGGGCCCGAGCGCGGCCCTCCTCTCGGATGTCGGAGAACACGTCCCGGGCCCGCTCCAGGCGCTTTTCCCTCTCGGCGTCCAGGATCTCCCGGTGCTCCTCCCGGGTGAGGCCCAGCTCCTTTCTCTTCTCCTCCAGGTGCTGCTCCTCGGACGCGATCAGGATGCCGTCGTCGAGGAACTCCTTGACGATGGACCGGTAGACCTCCCGCTTCCGATACCGCTCCAGGGCCAGGCCGATCATGTCCCCGGTCTCCCAGGGGTCCAGCCCCAGGTCCCGGCCCTGTTGCTCCAGATACCGTTTGTCCTCGGCGGTGAGCTTGCCCTCCCGCGCCTTGACCTGGGCCAGAAAGAAGTCCGCGATCTTCCGGCGCTCTTCGGCGATCTTCTCCGCCAGGTCCATGGCCTCCCGCCGGTCCATCCCCAGCTCCGAGGCCTTCCCGAGCAGGAACCGCCGCTTCTCCTCGTCGAGGCGGCCGTCCTGGAGCAGGGTCTTGGCAGCTTTCTCGAACAGTCCGCGGGCGGTGAGGGCCTCCCGGTCCGGGGGGGGGACGCGCACCTCCTCGGCCTCCACGTCCCGGGGCGGGAAGGGCGTGACGCCTTCCTGCGGCCGGGCTCGCGATCGGGTGTACTCCTCCAAGAGCTTGTTCACGTCCATCCCGGGCGGGATCGGGAGTCCCTGCGTCCCCGTCCCGAGTCGCTGAGTGCTCCCGTCCGTCCGCGTCTGCCCGGGCGCCAGGGCGGGCGCGGCCAACAGGAGCAGGGCGGCGAGGATCGTTCTCGGGCGTCGGGTCATGGGATGGCCTCGGTCACAAGGGCGAAGGGCGAGCCTGCGCCGTGCGCACGGACCACAGGGCGGTTTGCAGGGTCAGGCCGGCATAGGGCCCGCTGGTCCGAGGGCGGGATGTGGAGCACGGCCCGGGCCGGCTCCGCGGCCAGGCCCAGGGCAGCCGCGAGGGCGCGGGCGAGGACGGGGGTGCGTCCGGTGTACATGCGCGATCCGGGTGGGTAGGGGTTCTCGGGGAGCCGCACGGCCGCGAGAAAAGCTTATAGCACGCGGCGCCGCGGGCTCGCAACGCGGTGAGGCGGCCTGAATCCACCGGCTGGTCGGCAAGCGGAGTCCGGGAGCCCCGAACGGGGAACGGCGTGCGGGGATCCCTCCGGTCAGGCGGCCTGCCGGCGGGAGCGCCGCCTCGGGACCCAGCGGTCGAGGACCCCGGTGGCGACCTGGGTCACGAGGGCGAGGCCTCCCACGGGGACCACGACCCACGTCCACCACCCCAGGAGGAAGCTGAAGAGCCGGCCATTGTGGAGCTCGAAGAGGGCGTGCCAGAGGGAGATGCGCCCCCCTTCCCGGAGCTCCCGGGGCATGGGGAGGACCCGGGCGGCGGCTTGCGGCTGCCCCTCTCCGTCCACGAGCCCCAGGCCGTAGTCCGCCACCAGCACCCGGCCGTCCGGCACCCCCACCCACCCGACCACCTGCTGCTGCCCCACCGGGCCGCCCTGGCCGGGGCGCGGCGGGCGGCCGGTGAACGCGTCGGTCACCCACCCCGAGGCCCGGTCCCACACGTAGAGCCCGCTCATGGACCCCACCCACAAGAGGCCGTCCGGAGCCCGGCGGAGCACCGTGGCGCCCATGACGCTCACGGGCGGGCCGCCCCACGCCCGCTCGAACGGGCGGGAGCCGTCCGCGGGGCCGGAGTAGAACCCGTCGGCGGTCGCGAGGAGCAAGGTCCGGCGCACCGGGTCGTAGGCGGCCTTGCGCAGGAGGTCGTGCCAGGGGTTGGGGTCGGAGGGTGCCGGGTGGAACCGCTCCGGGTACTCGGTAAAGGCGACGGCGATGAGGAACGGGGGGCGCTGGAAGAACCCGGTCGCGGCGACGAGGAGGAGCAGGGGCGACACCCACAGGCCCAGGCGCAGGTGCCAGCCGAGGCCCTTCCGGGCCCAGCGCCCCCCGACCCCCCGGGCCAGGGTGCGGCGGCGTTTGCGCCACCAGAACCAGGCCCCCGTCAGGCAGAGAAAGGCGAGTAGCACCCCCAGGGCGTCCATCCCCAGGCGGCCCGGAAGGCCCCAGACTCCGCCGCTGTGCAGCTCGAAGATGAGCCGGAAGAGAGGCAGCCGCCGCTCGGGGTCCGCTGCCCGGGCCGGGGTCGCGTCAACGAACGCGGGGGGCCACGCGGTGTCCCCCCGGTACACCCGGTCCCGAGTGACCGCGAGCAGGGCGCCGTCCGCTTCCAGGAGGTCCACCACGGTCTCGCGGCCGTTCCCCGGGGCCAGCGGCACGGGCCGCCAGGGCCCACCGGCCGCTGGCCTTCCCCACAGCCCTCCCCGCGTGCCTGCCAGAAGGTAGGGCTGGGAGCCGTCTACCCGGAGGACCGCCCGGGTGTCGCGGTAGTACACCGAGCGCTCGAACCCCTCGGCGTCCGGCACGGGCTCGGCCGCGCCGGGCTCCCACCGCCAAACCCCCGCCTCGCCGTAGAGGTGGAGCACCCCCCCCGGCCCCGGCACCGTGCCCCGCAAGCTGTTGCGGTTCCAATCGCGGTAGGCGTAGTCCCCCGGGAGCCACGCCCGTGGGAGGTCCAGCCCGGCGAGGAGTCCCGCGTGGTTGAGAAGCACCCCGGAGACCGCCATGGCGGCGAAGTAGAGCAGGCCCAGGAGCCCCAGCCAGCGGTGGAGGGCGCGGGAGCGGCGCAGGAGGGCGGAGGGGGCGCGTCGGGACATGGCGGGATTCTACGCCGACGGACCGGCCAAAACCCTGTCCCAGGTCAAGGCCCGGCGCGTCGTCGGTAGGGGCGACGCACGCGTCGCCCTTGCGCCATCGGCATGGGTGATGCGCCACGGGTAGGGGCGACGCATGCGTCGCCCTTGCGTCATCGGCATGGGCGATGCACCCCAGGCAGGGGCGACGCATGCGTCGCCCCTACGGCGTGGGCGGGGCGGCGGGGGCGCCGCCCCCGCCGATCCTGCGTCCGTCGTGAAACACATGCACGCCCGGCCCCCGCACCGACAGGGCCACCGGGGCGTCCCTCTCCCCCGTCCAGTCCGGCCCCGCCCTGGCCACCACCCGGACGTCGCCCACGGCCACGTGCAGCAGGCACTCGGCGCCGAGGGACTCGACGAGCTCCAGCCGCCCTTCCACCTCGCCCTCCCCTCCCCCGGCAACCGGGACGAGGGCTTCGGGCCGAACACCCAGGTGCACCGCCTCCCCGGCGTGCGCCGCCAGGTCCTCCCGCTGTCCGAGGGAGAGCCGCACCCCCGGCGCCTCGAAGACGAGACCCCCGGCACCGGAGCGCAGCACCCCCCCCAGGACGTTCATGGCCGGTGTGCCCACGAAGGTGGCGACGAAGAGGTTGGCGGGGCGTTCGTAGAGGTCCCGGGGCGCACCCACCTGCTGCACCGTCCCCTCGTGGAGGAGGACGATCCTCTGCCCCAGGGTCATGGCCTCCACCTGGTCGTGGGTCACGTAGACCATGGTAGCCCCGAGCCGGCGGTGGAGCTTTGCGAGCTCCACCCGCATGGCGCTGCGCAGCTTGGCGTCCAGGTTCGAGAGCGGCTCGTCGAAGAGAAAGACCGCGGGGGTCCGGACGATGGCCCGGCCGATGGCCACCCGCTGCCGCTGTCCCCCCGAGAGCTCCCGGGGCCTTCGCCCCAGGAGGTCCTGGAGCTCCAGGAGGCGTGCTGCCTCCTCGACCTTCTCCCGGATCTCGGCTTTCGGGGCTCGTCTCGCCTTGAGGGGGAAGGCGAGGTTCTCGTAGACGGTCATGTGGGGGTAGAGGGCGTAGCTCTGAAACACCATGGCCACATCGCGCTCCGCCGGGGTGAGGAGGCTCACCTCCCGGTCGCCGATCCACACCTCCCCGCCGTCGTGCCCCTCCAGGCCGGCCACGATCCGCAGGAGCGTGGTCTTCCCGCACCCCGAGGGTCCCAGGAGGATGCAGAACTCCCCCTCCCGGACATCGACGTCCACCCCGCCGAGCACCTCCACGGCACCGAAGGATTTTCGCAGGTTGCGGATGCGAACTCCCGACACGGTCACTCCTTTACGGCGCCCGCCGAGAGCCCCCGGACGATCCGCCGCTGGAAGAGAAGCACGAGGAGAACCAGGGGCACGGTCGCCACCGTGGATGCGGCGGCAATTTCCCCCCAGGGAATGGTGTACTCCCCCTGAAAGAGGGCGATCCCCACCGGCAGGGTTTGGAGGCTCTGGTCTGTCAGGATCAGGAGGGCGAAGAAGAACTCGTTCCAGGCATAGATGAAGACCAGGATCGAGGCGGTGAAGACCCCCGGGGCAGCGAGGGGAACGACGACCCGGAAGAGGGTCTGGAGGTGCCCCCAACCGTCCACCCGGGCCGCGTCCTCCAGGTCCCGGGGAAGCTCCCGGAAAAAGCTCGCGAGGATCCAGACCCCCAGGGGCAGGGTGAGCGTGACGTAGGGGAGGATGACGCCCTGATACGTGTTGAGCCACCCCACCCCGTGCAGGATGCGCCAGACGGGGCCGGCGATGGAGATCTGGGGGAACATGGAGACCAGCAGCAGGCTCCCCAGGAGCCACTCCTTGCGGGGCACGCGGAGGCGGGCCAGGGGGTAGCCGGCCAGGACCGACAGGAAGACCGTCACCGCCGTGGTGGTGCCCGCCACCACGGCGCTGTTGGCGACGTACCCCAGGAGGTCGTAGCGCTCCACGGCCGAGCGGTAGAACGCCAGCGACCCGCTCGGCCACACCACCGGGGGGATGGCGGTCACTTCCAGGGGCGTCTTCAGAGAGGTGCCCACGAACCACAGGAAGGGTCCCAGGCTGGCCACCACCACCAGGGCGGTGATCCCCCCGAAGAGCGCGGCCGGGCCCAGGGTGCGCCTCACGCGTGCCCCCCCGCCCCTCGCCGGCCCACGGCGGCGAGATAGGCCACCGAGACGCCCAGGGTGACCAGGAAGACCAGCACCGAGACCGCCGACCCGTACCCCAGAAGCCCCTCGGCGAACATCTTCTTGTACCCGTAGAACTGGAGGACGTTGGTGGAGTCGGCGGGCCCTCCCTGGGTCATCACGAAGACCAGGTCGAAGACCCGGAAGGCGTCCATGGTACGAAACAGGAGGGCGACGAGCAGGGCCGGCCGGATCAGGGGCAAGGTGATGCGGCGGAACCGGGTCCACGGGCCGGCCCCGTCGATTCGGGCCGCTTCGTAGAGGTGGTCGGGAATGGTCTGGAGACCGGCCAGGATCAGGAGGGCCGCAAAGGACGAGGTCTTCCACACGTCCGCCGCCACGATCGCGGCGAAGGCGTACACGGGCTCGGCGAGCCAGGCGTGGTAGCGGGCCGTCTGGGTGCCGAAGAGGGCGAAGTTCACCAGCCCGTACTGGTCGTGGCAGAGAAACCGCCAGAGCTGGGAGGAGACCACGGTCGGAATCGCCCAGGGCACCAGGACCGCCGCCCGCACCGCCCCCCGACCCGGGAAGCGGCGGTTGATCACCAGGGCGATCCCCAGCCCCAGGAGGAGCTCCAGCGCGGTGCTGGAGAAGACGAAGACCAGGGTGTTGCGAAGCGAGCGCAGGGCCACCCCGTCGGCGGCGAGGTCCCGGTAGTTCTGGAACCCCACGAACGCCTCCCCCAGGTGGGGCAGGCCCAGGACGATCCGGTGGAGACTCAGGTAGAAGGAGTAGACGATGGGGTAGAAGGCGAAGACCGCCACGAACAGGAAGCACGGGGCGAGCAGACACGCGGCGAAGGCCCGCTCTCTGCCCTCCGGCGTGCGGAACCGGAGCTTCACGACCCCCGCCTCAGCGGGCCAGGTCCAACAAGCGGTCCACCTCCGCGGAGGCCTCCCGCGCCAGGCGCTCCAGGTCGGAAGACCGGTCGGCGATGGCCGTGCTGAAGTAGCGCTGGAGCACGTTGGAGACCGCCGGGTACAGGGGAGTGCGGGGCCTCGGGTGGGCCGTGGCGAAGACCTCCGCCATGGCGCCCAGGTGGGGTTGGGCGGCCAGCACCTCCGGATCCTCGTACACGGCCCGCCGGGTGGGCGCGAGCCCCGCACGGATCGCGAGGAGCTTCTGCGTCTCGAAGCCCGTGAGATACGAGACCAGGCGCCAGGCGGCGTCGGGGTTCCGGGAGAAGGGGCTCACCCCCACCTGCCATCCGCCCAGGATCGCCGTGCTCTCCCCCTCGGGAAACCGGGGGAGCACGGAGAGTCCCACCCGCCCCGCCACCCGGGACTTCTCCGGGTCGTTGGCCACCTCCCACGCGTAGGGCCAGTTGCGGTGGAAGACCGCCTTGCCCTGGACGAAGAGGTCCAGGGACTCGGGCTCGGCGTAGGTGAGCACTCCCCGGGGGGCGGATCCCCCGATGATCCGGTCCCGGACGAACCGCACGGCCTCCAGGGCGGGCTCCTCCGCGAGGGCGCTTCGCCCCGTGCGCGGGTCCACCGCGTGCCCGCCCCGGCTCAAGATGAACTCCAGCATGTCGCAGACCAGACCCTCGTACTGCTTGAACTGCCCCGAGAAGCCGTGGAGCTCCTCCCCGGCTTCGGTAGCCCGGGCCACGATGACCGCCGCCTGCTCGACCATCTCCGCCCAGGTCTCCGGGGGCTCGAACCCGTGCTGCGCGAGGAGGTCCTTCCGATAGTAGAGCATGCCGCTCGCCAGAAAGAGCGGCACACCGTACACGCGGGCCTCGTACGTATTCGCGAGGATCGCCCCGGGGAGGAACGCCTCGCGCTCCTCGGGGGAGAACCGCTCGTCCAGGGCCAGGGCCCAGCCGGCGGAGCCGAACTCCGGCGGCCAGATGACGTCCATGAGGAAGACGTCCACGTCCGCGCTCTGGTTCTTGAGCTTCTGGGTGAGAAGGGCGTGGAAGGCCGTAGAGGAGTGGGGGCCGATCTCGCGAACGACCTTGAGGTCCGGGTTCTCGGCCTCGAAGCGGGCGAACACCTCGTCCCATACCTCGGGCTGGTTGGGCCGCCAGGTCACCAGGCGCACAGAGGTCGCCTCGTCCGGGGCGCTGGGCTTCCCGCTGCACCCCACGGCTCCGGCGGCGAGGAGCCCCGTAGCCGCCAGGGCCAGCCACCGCAACAGCGGGTGCTCGACGGATCTCCGGTCCCCTGCCGGCGCGCTGCGGTCTCCCATGTGCCACCTCCTCGGCCGCTCTTCAGTCGGCCCCCTCCCCGGCCCCACCCGGCTCACGGGACACCGTACCGGAGCCCCTCCGAACTTCAAGGCCCGCCGCGATTTCCGGTCTTGGCTGGGCCTTTGGGGACCACCTCGCCCCGCTCACGCCGCACCAGCGACACCTCCCGTTCCCACCGCCCCCCCTCCTGGAGGTCGGCTTTCTGCCAACAGGTCAGGCTGCGGGAATACTCCCGGCGGGCGTTCTCACGGTCGCGCCGCCGGGCCGCCCGGCGGGCCAATCCGAGGTGAAGGAGGGCGTTGGTGACGTGGGGGTTGACCTCCCGGCCATGATACCGTCGCTGAGCCAGGTCCAGCCGCTCGGCCGCGGCACCGCTCTCCCGTGAGGACCGGCGCCGCCCCGTCACGGCCCTCCCCCTGCCGCGACCCGGGGGTCTTCCACCTGCCCTTCGCCCGAGAGCTCCCGGCGGCGGTGCCTGTGGGACCCGGTGACCGCGCGGTAGAGCTGGGGGCGGCGGTGAGGCCACAGGGGCTCCTCCTCCCGCCACCGGGCCACCAGCTCGCGGTCCAGGCGCACACCCAGGGTCCCCTCGTCGGGCCCGAGGGCGGCCACGGTCTCCCCCCGGGGGTCGAACACGGCGCTCTCCCCCGAGAACACCGGCCCGGGCCGGTTGACGTAGACGACGAAGACCTGGTTGTTGAGCGCGGCGGCGCTCATCCGCCGGTGCACATACCGCGAGGGGAACGACGCCGGCACGGCCGATATGTTCACCAGGACCTCGGCGCCCAGGAGGGCGAGCGTCCGCCAGACCTCGGGAAACGCCGCATCGAAACAGATGTTGATCCCCAGGGGGCCGAAGGCCGTGTCGAAGGTCTTCAGGGACCGTCCGGGCACGAAGTGCTCCGTCCAGTGGACGTGGGTCTTCACGTAGTGCTGCGGGGCCCGCTCGTCGTCCAGGTAGGTGGCCACGTTGAAGAGCTCGTCGCCCCGGCGGTGCATCTCCCCGATCACGACCCGCGCCCCCACGTCCCGGACGAAGCGGTACAGGTCCGAGGAGATCGGCCCGTAGGCGATGCGCATCCTGCGGTACAGGAACCCCTCGGGCCGCTCCAGAGAAGGGTGCCCGTGCAGACACAGCTCCGGAAACACCAGGAGGTCCGCCCCCCGGTGCTCGGAAACGAGAGTCTTGAGCTTCTCCACGTGGTGCCGGATGTCCCGGGCGTCGTACCCCACCTGGAGGACCCGTACGTCCAGCGACCGCCCCATCAGGCCGCCAGGAAGGCCGGGATGTATTGCTCGCGAATCCGGCCCTCGATCTCCTGCAGGAAGGCCCGGGTCGCCTCCTCGCCGTAGACCGCGTCCCCGTAGCGGTAGAGGCTGCCCTTGTCCCGCCGGAGGTTCTCGTCGGCGAGGCCGGGGTCACAGCGGGTCGCGGAGCGGGCGGCGATGCGCTCCACGATTCCGTGGATCCCGGAGCCGGACTGGGCCGGGTCCTTGATGCGGAAGGCGAGATAGGGGGGCACCCCGAGCTCGACGGCAGCCTGACGGTGCACGCGCTTCCGGAGCCGGTCTTCCACACCCTGGATCTTCAGGCGGGGGGACACCCGCATGGCGGCGTGGATCACGTCCCGGTCCAGGTAGGGTGCCCGCAGCTCGATGGAGTGGGCCATGGTGAGTTTGTCCTCCCGCTCCAGGGTGTCGGAGTAGAGGTAGTTGAGGTCCTCCCAGAGCTTCTCGTGGAGCCGCAGGTAGCCGTCCTGCTCCAGGACGTCGGAGTACCACGGGTAGCCGGCCCACAGCTCGTCCGCGGCCTGACCGGTGTACATGACCCGCAGGCCGTCCTCCGAGGCCAGCTTGGCCGCCAGGTACATGGGGATCGCCACCTCCACCTGGAGGAGCCCGCTCTCCTCCACGTTCCGGATGACTTCGGGCAGGAGGCTCTCCACGGCCGCCTCGTCGATGATCGTGGTCTTGAGCTCCAGGCCCAGGTCCTCGGCCACGGACCGGGCCGCCGCGATGTCGCCGGAGTCTTCGGTTCCCGTGCAGTAGCAGATGACGTTCTTGCCTTCCTGCTGAAGGAGCTTGGCGATGAGCACCGAGTCGATCCCCCCGGAGAAGATCACCCCCAGCACCGACTCCTGGAGGCCCACCAGGCGCTTCTTCACCGCCTTGAGGAGGACGTCCTTGTAGAGCGCCACGGCCTCACCGAAATCCACCACGTCGATGGGGGGAAGCTGTAGGTGGTAGCCCTCCGCCACCCGGGTGCCCTCCCCGTCCAGCACCAGGATGTCGCCCGGGTCGAGCCGCCGGGGCTCGTCCCGGCCGTTCCAGAGGGCCTTGCGCTCCGAGGCGAAATAGGTGACCGGCCCGTTCTCGATGTAGTAGAGGGGCTTCTTGCCGATGGGGTCCCGCGCCGCCACGACGCTCTTCCCGTCGGTGACCGCCAGGGCGTACATCCCGTCCAGGAGCCCCACGACCTTTCGAACCGCCCCCAGCAGGTCCCCCTGGTAGGTCTCCTCGAGCAGGTGCACGAGCACCTCGCTGTCACTGGTGGTCTGCCACCGGTGCTGGTGCCGGAGCAGGGTCTTGAGCTTCTCGTAGTTGTAGATCTCGCCGTTGTGGATGAGCACCAGCGACCCGTCGCACGCCGTGAAGGGCTGGGTCGTTGCCTCCCGGCCCACGATCCGCAGCCGCGAGTGGCCCAGGGCGATGCGGCTGGTGCGCATCAGGGGCGCCCGCAGCCGGTCCAGGTCTTCCACCCGGAGCACGTCGCCGTCCAGGCACACGCCGTTGGTGTCGGGTCCGCGGTGTTCCATCTTCCGGAGCATGTCGTAGACGTCTGCCGAGGGGATCGGGCCGCTCCTGGCGAAGTGCCCGCAGATGGTACACATGTCGTGGTGCCTCCTTTTCCGGTTCGTGGTTCACGCCGCGCGCCGGGGGTCCGGCGCCGCTCTCTCCAAGTCTTCGCCCCCCACCCCCGAGGCCGCCTCGGCCGGCTCGGCCTCCTCGCCGTCGTCGTCCGGCTCCCCGGCGCCCCCCATCAGGGAGGCCAGCCTCTGGAGGGCCCCCAGCAGGAAGGACTGCTCCCAGTCCGGCAGCGTCCGAAACCCGGCGAGGAAGCGGGCCTGCAGCGGCGGGGGCGCCGCGGCCAGGAGGGCCCTGCCCGCCTGGGTCACTCGGGTCAACACTCGCCGGCGGTCCTCCTCGGACCGGACGCGGTCGATCAACCCCCGCCGCTCCAGGCGGTCCAGGATGCCCGTCACCGTGGCGGGGCTCAGGGAGGCGGCCCGGGCGAGCTCCGCCCCCGTCGCGCCCTCGCGCCGGGCGAGCTCCCGGAGCACGAAGAGCTGGGGGGAGGTCAGGCCGTAGGTCTGCTGGATGTGCCGCGAGTGGAGGCTCGCGGCCCGGGCGATGCGCCGCAGGGCGACGACCACCTCTTCCTCGACCCGCTCTCCCAGGGTTCCCATGCACTCTCCTCTTCTTCGAAGCGCAGAACCTTAGCACACGAATGACTTTCTGGTCAAACCGCCGTATAATTACGCCAATATATGCATCATATCGTGAAAATGACACTGCACATAAGTATGCACACAAATCATGTGGGAGGCCCGTGACCACCTTCTGCAGGGGCGACGCACGCGTCACCCCCATGGAGGGCACCCCACCCGAAACCTTTGCCGAATCGGCGCATCTGAGGGTCACCTGTGACGTCGGACCTACGGAGGATTCCATGGGCATGGAGATCACGTTTCCCGGAGGGGTGGCAGTATCCGCCCACTTCGACGGCTTCACGGTCACGACCGACCAGCCCGGGGATCACGGGGGCGGCGGTGCGGCACCGACGCCCTTCGAGCTCTTCCTGGCATCGATCGGCACCTGCGCCGGGCTCTTCGCCCTTCGCTTCTGCCAGGAGCGGAAGATCGACACCTCGGGCCTGCGGGTCACCCTGGATGCCCCCTGGGACCCGGAGACCAAGCGGGTGGCGCGGATGGCAATACAGGTCCGCCTGCCCCCCGGCTTCCCCGAGAAGTACCGCGCCGCGATCCTGCGGGCCGTGGACCAGTGCTCGGTGAAGCGCCACATCCTCGCGCCCCCGGAATTCGACATCCGGGCCGTGTGAGCTGCCTTCGACCTACTGTCGCTCCGGGGGACGAAACGGCGCGGCGTGGGAGCGCACGGGACGTCTCACACCGTCAGGCCAGGCCTCCCTTTCGGGATCGAGACCCCCGTCGAAGGCGACTCCGATCCCGATATCGACGGCGATCCCAACGGGAGACCACCGAAGGGGGCGACCCCCGGGACAGGCGGTTCCCGCCGGGCAGGGCGCCTTTACCCAGAATCCACCACCACACTGCGGGGCGGAGTCCGGGAGCCCAGGAGTGCAGCCCCGCACCGCATCCACCGAGTCGACGAGGCCGGCGCAACCGGGTGAAGCCCGACGCACCGGGGACTGCTGGGACGCCTCTTCGAATTACCGCGGATTGCGGGGCGAAACGCAGGGGCTCCCGGACTCCGCTCGCCGACCAGCCGGCGGATCCAGGTTTCCGGCGAGGGGTTGCGTTTGGTCGGGGGAATGTCATACAAGCGCGGACGCACTACCAGGGCACTGAAACCCCCCTCCCTGGGGTTTTCAGCTACGGGTTGACTCGCCCCGTCTCGGGGCTCGCCCTCCGGGCGCGCCGACGGCGCGTCCGATTCCCCTGTCCTGGAGAATCGTCTCGGGGAAGGCCCCTTCGAGCCCTCACGAATCCTGCGCTTTTCAAGCGCCGTGATTCATCGCCCCCTCCATGGGGCGCACACAGGCTGCTTTTTCAGCAGCCTGTCTAGACCGCCGGCGACGGCTTCCTCGAGGGCGCAGCCCTTCCTGCACCCGCTCCGGCAGGATTCGCGACCATGCTGTTCGAGAACATGTTCCTCGAGGTGACCGCGATTCTGGTGATCAGCGCCGTGATCGGGGCCCTGGCGACCCAACTCCGCCAGCCCCTGATCGTGGCCTTCATCGGCGTGGGGGTGCTGGTGGGTCCGGCAGGCCTCGACATGGTCTCGGCCCACGAGCAGATCGAGCTCCTGGCCGAGTTGGGGATCGCGCTCCTGCTCTTCGTGGTCGGCCTCAAGCTCGACCTGCACCTGATCCGCACCACCGGCCCGGTTGCGCTCGCCACGGGCATGGGGCAGGTGCTCTTCACGTCGGTCTTCGGCTTCCTCATCGCCCTCGGGTTCGGTATCGGCACCGTGGAAGCCCTGTACCTGGCCGTGGGACTCACCTTCTCCAGCACCATCATCATCGTGAAGCTGCTCTCCGACAAACGGGAGATCGACGCCCTACACGGCCGCATCGCCCTCGGTTTCCTCATCGTGCAGGACGTGGCGGCTGTGCTCGCGCTCATCGGCCTCACGGCCCTTGGGGCGGCCCCCGGCGAGGGAGACCTGGTACGGGAGGGGCTGCGGGTGGTGGCCGTGGGTCTCGGGTTCCTCGGCGCCGTGGGCCTGCTGATGCGCTACGTGCTCCCGCCCCTGCTGGACCGCATCGCCCGGTCCCCGGAGCTCCTTGTCCTCTCGGCCATTGCCTGGGCCGTGCTGCTGGCCGCCCTGGGGGATACGCTGGGCTTCAGCAAGGAGGTCGGCGCCTTCCTGGCGGGGATCTCCCTGGCCTCCACACCCTACCGGGAGGCGATTGCCTCCCGGCTGGTGAGCCTGCGGGACTTCCTGCTGCTCTTCTTCTTCATCGACCTCGGGGCGGGGCTGGACCTCTCCCTTCTGGGCGCCCAGGTGGGACCGGCCGCGGTCTTCTCGGTCTTCGTGCTGGTGGGCAACCCGCTGATCGTGATGGGGATCATGGGCTTCATGGGGTACCGCAAGCGCACGGGCTTCCTGGCTGGTCTCACCGTGGCCCAGATCAGCGAGTTCTCCCTCATCCTTGGCGCCATGGGCGTCAGCCTCGGCCACCTGAGCGACGAGGCAATGGGCCTCCTCACCCTCGTGGGGCTCGTGACCATCGGCCTCTCCACCTACCTCATCCTCTACTCCCACCCGATCTACCACCGGCTCTCCCCGGCCCTGGGGCTCTTCGAACGCCGCATCCCCCACCGGGAGCACGCGGAGGACAGTCTCGGCGACGCCGGGTCGGAGGTGATCCTCTTCGGCCTCGGCCGCTACGGGCGCAGCATCGCCAAGAACCTGCGCCGGGTGGGGAAGCGGGTGCTCGGGGTCGACTTCGACCCCCAAGCGGTGGTCGAGTGCCAGGCGGAGGGCCTTGCGGTCCGCTACGGGGACGCCGAGGACCCGGACATCCTGGAACACCTGCCCCTGGCCCAGGCCCGCTGGGTGGTGAGCGCCGCCCCCGGGCGCGAGGCCAACCTCACGCTCTTGCGGTCCCTGCGGGCCCACGGCTACCGGGGAAAGGTGGTCCTTACGGCCCACAGCAAGGACGAGGTCGCCTTCTTCCAGAAAGTGGGTGCCGACAAGGTGCTCTTTCCCTTCGAGGACGCCGCGGAGCAGGCCGTGGACGCCTTGGGCGGGGCGGCGGAGCGCATCCACGAGGAGCACCCCTGGGGGGTGACCCTGGCCGAGGTGCGGGTGACGAGCGACTCCCTGGCCGCGGGCCGGCGGTTGCGGGAGCTGGCCCTGCGCTCCCGCACCGGGGCGTCGGTGATCGCAGTGGATCGAGGGGGCCGCAGCCTCTTCGACCTGGGGCCGGAGTTCCAGATCTTCCCCCGGGACCGGCTCGTGCTCGTGGGCCCCGAGCAGGCCCTCGATCGAGCCCGGGAGATGCTGCAGACGCCGGCCTTCGAGGAGGCCGAGCCCGTACCCTTCCGGATCGGCGAGATCGCGGTCGGGAAGAGCTCCCCCTGGGCCGGGCGCTCCCTGGAAGACATCGATCTGCGCGGCCTCCACGGGCTCAACGTGATCGGGATCCAGCGGGGCGACCAGCGGATCACCGCCCCGGACCCCGGGGAGGTGATCCGCCCCGGGGACCGCCTGGTGGTCGCGGGGGCCATGCGGGACCTGGAAGGGCTGTGCGGCGGCGGCAACGCCTGCGGACGGCTCGGCGATATTCCGTGAGGAGGGATTCGGCCCGGATCCTGACCGCCGCCCGAAGGGCGAGATCGCTACCCGACTCGGTCGGGGGGTTGTGCCCGCCCGATCGGCGGCGGTAGCCTTCCGACTCGACCGCCCCGGCACTGCCTCGCCCTCCACGGGCTGAGGATACCGAGGAGCTCCGTCATGGACCCGCTCTGGATCACCGTCGCCTTCCTCTGCGGCCTCCTGGCCCGTCAGGTCGGCCTCCCCCCCCTCGTGGGGTTCCTCGTCGCCGGGTTCCTGCTCAACGCGCTTGGGGCCGAGGGGGGCGACACGCTCCAGAAGGTGGCGGACCTCGGCGTCACCCTGCTCCTGTTCACCATCGGTCTCAAGCTCAAGGTCAAGAGCCTCCTCAGGCCGGAAATCTGGGCCGGCACGAGCCTGCACATGCTCGCGACGGTCCTGGTCTTCGGAGCGCTGTTCTCCGGGGGGCTGTACGCCGGCCTCGCGCCCTTCACCGACCTCGGCTGGGGGGACATCCTGGTGGTGGCCTTCGCCCTGAGCTTCTCGAGCACGGTCTTCGCGGTCAAGGTCCTCGAGGGCAAGGGGGAGATGTCCTCCATGCACGGCCGAGTCTCCATCGGGATCCTGATCATGCAGGACGTGCTGGCGGTCATCTTCCTGACCGCTTCCACGGGAAAGGTCCCGTCCCCTTGGGCCCTGGCCGTGCTCGCGCTCCTGTTCCTCTCCCGCCCGCTCCTGTACCGCATCATGGACCGCTGCGAGCGCGGAGAGCTCACGATCCTCTACGGGTTCTTCCTGGCCCTGGTGGTCGGGGCGAAGAGCTTCGACGCGGTGGCCATGAAGGCCGACCTGGGGGCGCTGCTCATCGGCATGCTGGTGGCCGAGCACCCCAAGGCCAAGGAGATCGCCAAGGGCCTCTTGGGCTTCAAGGAGATCTTCCTGGTAGGCTTCTTCCTGAGCGTCGGCCTGGCGGGGCTGCCCACCCTGGAGACCTTCCTGCTGGCAGTCGGTCTGACCCTTCTGGTGCCCCTCAAGGCCGGGCTCTTCTTCCTGCTACTGTGCCGATTCCGCCTGCGCGCGCGCTCTTCGCTGCTGGCCTCCCTCAGCCTCGCCAACTACAGCGAGTTCGGCCTCATCGTGGGCGCCGTTGCCGTCGCCAACGGCTGGCTGGGGCGGGAGTGGCTCACGGTGTTTGCCCTGGCCCTGTCCCTCACCTTCCTCCTGGGGGCACCCCTGAACGCCCGCGCCAACGCCCTGTATGCCCGCTTCCAGCGCCGCCTGCAGACCTTCGAGACGGGGGGACGCCACCCGGACGACATGATCCACCCGCTGACATCGAACGTGGCGATCCTGGGCATGGGGCGCATCGGGACCGGCGCCTACGATCTGATGCGGCAGCGCTGCGGTGCGACCGTGATCGGCGTGGACTACAACTCCGCGGCGGTGGCCGCCCACCGAGATGCCGGCCGGGAGGTGATCTTAGGGGACGCGGCGGACCCGGACTTCTGGGAGCTGCTCAAGGCGCAGGGTGCGTTCGAGCGCCTGGAGCTGATCCTCTTGGCCATGCCCAAGCACCAGGCGAACCTGTTCGCGGTGGAGCAACTCCAGCGGGCCGGGTTCCGGGGGGGGATCGCGGCCATCGCGATGTACGACGACCAGCGGGACGAGCTGCTCCGAGCGGGGGTGCACGCGGCCTACAACATCTTCGGGGAGGCCGGGGCGGGCTTCGCCGAGCATGTCTACGAGACGGCCCTGGAAAAAGGCGTCCTCCCGGGGGTGTGTCAGATGCCCTCCTGAGAATGCAGCTCCGCAAGCGCCCTCTTTCATCGGCATCGGGTTCGGGGCGGGGCGAGGTCGATCCCGGCGAAGATGCTGACCCCGATAGCGATGCCGGTGGCGCTATCGCTCGGAAGGGCGACGCCACGGCGCAGGGTCTGACACGGAATCACCGTGTCCGACCCTTGCTTCACGACACCTTCGGGGTCCCCTCCAGCCCGAGCTCCGCGGCCACGGCCCGCATCCCCTCGATAGTGTCGGCGATGAGGTCGGAGAGCTCTACCCCGAGGAGCTCCGCCCCCTTCTCGATCACCGAGCGGTCGACCCCCGCGGCGAAGGCCTTGTCCTTCCACTTCTTCTTCACGCTCTTCACCGGCAGGTCGAGCACGCTCTTTGAGGGCCGCACCAGGGCGGCGGCGGCCACGAGGCCGGTGAGCTCGTCCACGGCGTAGAGCGTCTTCTCGAGGGGGGTGAGGGGTTCCACGTCGGAGCACAGACCCCAGCCGTGGGCGAGGACCGCTCGGATGGGCTCCTCTCCCCATCCGGCCGCGCGGAGGATCTCCGGGGCGTGCCGGAGGTGCTCCTCCGGGAACCGCTCGTAGTCCACGTCGTGGACGAGCCCGACGGCACCCCAGAGCTCCTCGTCCTCACCCCGCCTGCGGGCCGCGTAGCGCATCACCGCCTCCACGGCCAGGGCGTGGCGCAGGAGGTGCTCGCTCTTCACGTTCTCGGTGAGGATCGTCCAGGCTTCGGCTCGCGTGGGTCGGTTCATGGGAAGGCCTCCTCAGGGAACAGGGATCAGGGGTCGGGGGACGGGAGTCAGGGGTCGGGGGCCGGGACGGCCGCGGGAGAGCGTGTCCGGTCCCCCTTGCGGGGCCACGGCCCGACGGTAGACTGCCTCGGACACGAACCAGGAGGCAAGTGCCATGGAGACCCGCCAGGCGGACCCGGTCTGCGGGAAGCCCGTCACCGTGGCCGAGGGGACACCTTCGGCCGAGTGCCGCGGGGAGATTTCCTACTTCTGTTCCGAGGCGTGCCGCGCCAAGTTCCTCTGCGACCCCGACAAGACCCTCGAGGACTATCTCTACGACGTGGTCATCGTGGGCGGGGGGCCCGCGGGCATCTCGGCCGGCATCTACGCCGCCCTGTCCGGCCTCGACACGCTGTTCCTGACCAAGAGCCTCGGGGGCCAGGCATGGGACTCCACGGCGGTGGTGAACTACCCCGGTTTCGAGATCATCTCCGGGCCGGACCTGGTAGACCTCTTCCAGAGACAACTCTTCGAGAACCTCCACCTGGCGCACCAGATCTGCGGCGTCACGGGCTTGGAGAAGGTCCGGGACGTGTTCACCCTGACCACGGACTCCGGGCAGACCTACCGCGCCCGGGCCGTGCTCCTCACCACCGGCATGAAACGCCGGCGGATGGGAATCCCCGGGGAGGAGGAGTTCCGGGGCAAGGGCGTCATGGAGTTCCACGCCCTGCTCGCCGAGCGCTTCGCGGACAAGGAGGTAGCGGTCGTGGGGGGCGGCAACTCGGCGCTCCAGGCCGCGCTGGGCCTCGCCGGGAAGGGCGCCCGGGTGGCCGTGGCAAGCCGGTCCTTCCGGGCAGACCAGTACCTGCAGGCCCAGGCGGCCGCGTCCGAGCGGATCGTGCTCCTGCGCAACCGGGACCCGGCACGGATCGAGGGGTCCCACCGCGTGGAAGTGCTGGTGGTGAAGAACCTCGACACCGGGGCCGAGGAGGTGCTCCCCGTGGAGGCCGTGTTCGTGGAGATCGGCCTGGTGCCGAGCAGTGAGTTGGTCCGGGACCTGGTGCACCTCAACGCCCGCGGGGAGGTGGAGGTGGACCGGAACTGCCGCACGGGCCTGCCGGGGCTCTTCGCGGCGGGCGACGTGACCAACACGGCAGGCAAGCGCATCCTGATCGCCGCGGGGGAAGGGGCCAAGGCCGTCCTCGCCGTGGCGGAGTACCTGCAGAGCCGGGAGGCGACGGACCCGAACCCCTGATCTGCGGCCCCGGTGAAGGGAGAAGGAGCGCTGATCGGACTCGGTATCGGGTTCAGGGTTCAGGGTTCAGGGTTCAGGGGTCAGGGTTTCGGGTTTCAGGATCGGGGGTTGGGGATTCGGGGGTTAGGGGGTTCGGGACCCCCAGGGACCACATCGATCCCGATGGCGACCCCGATTCCGATCCCGATGGCGACCCCGATTCCGATCCCGATGGCGATCCAGATTCTGAGAAGTGGCGCCCTGGGGGTTCCTACGCGCTTTCCACGACCTGCCGGTGCAGCTCCCGAAGGACCCGATCCCACGCGAACAGCGGACCGGGGTCCTCCTTCCTCCCGGGGGCCACGTGCTCGTGGCCGACGACCCGCTGGGGCACGACCCGGGGGTGGGCCCGCCGCACCTCCGCCAGGAGCCGGCCGAGGGCCTCGTACTGGGCCTCGGTAAAGGGCGTACACCCGTCCCCCTCGAGCTCGACCCCCACCGAGAAACGGTTCACGTCCGCCGCGCCCCCCAAGCAGCTCTCCCCCGCGTGCCAGGCCTTGAGGTCGGTGTCCACGAACTGGGTGACCTCGCCGCCCCGCGCCACGAAGAAGTGGGCCGAGACCCGGAGCCCGCGGATCCCCTCGAAGAAGGGGTCGAGGGACGGGTCGAGGCGGTTGCAGAAGAAGTCCTCGACGTACCCCCCCCCGAACCGCCCCGGGGGCAGGCTGATGTGGTGGATCACCACCGCGTCCACCTCGCACCCCTCCCGGGAGGAGCAGTTGTCGCTGGGGAGGTACCGGACCCAGGGGAGGATCACGTCCGACCCCCTGCGCGAGGATCCAGGCGGTCGGCCAAGGCGTCCCCGAGGACATTCATGCCGAGGACGGTGCCCATGATGGCCAGCCCCGGGAACAGGGCCAGGTGGGGGGCGAAGAGGAGGTAGTCCACCCCTTGGCTCAGGAGGGCGCCCCAAGTGGGGACCCCCTGGGGGCCGAGACCCAGGAAGGACAGGCTCGACTCGGCCAGGATGGTGCCGGCAACGGAGAAGGTGGCCTGCACCGCCAGGGGCCCCGCCAGGTTGGGCAGGACGTGGCGCCACGCGATGCGGGGCACCCCCGCTCCCAGCACCCGGGCGGCCGTCACGAACTCGCGGGTCTTGAGGGAGAGGACCTCCCCCCGGACCAGGCGGGCGAATCCCACCCAGCCCAGGAGGCTCAGGGCAAGGACCACGTTCCCGAGGCTGGGCCCCAGTACCCCGGCCAGGGCGATGGCCAGCAGGATCCCCGGGAAGGCCAGGAGCACGTCCACCACCCGCATGACCGCCTCGTCCAGCCACCCCCCGAAGTACCCCGAGGCGAATCCCACGAGGGTCCCGACGACGAGGCTCACGCCCACCACCAGGAACCCGACCGTGAGGCTCACCCTGCCCCCGTGCAGGATGCCCGCCAGCACGTCCCGGCCCAGGCGGTCCTGCCCCAGGGGATGGGCCAGGCTCGGCCCCTCCAGCCCCCCCGCCAGGTCGAGGAGGTCGACCGGCGCAGGGCTCAGCACCGGGGCCAGGAGGGCCCCGACCATCAGAAGTGCGAGGAACCCGGCGGAGCCCAGGAGGAAGACCCTCCCTCCGGCAATCCGCGGGAGCCTGCCCAGGGCCCCCGCGCGCCCCACGTCCGACACCCGAGCCGGGCGGCTCACCGCACCCTCGGGTCCGCCGCCCGGTACAAAAGGTCGGCGAGGAGGTTGGCGCCCACGTATCCGAGGCTGATGACGAGGACGCACCCCTGGGCCAGGGGGTAGTCCCGACCTTGGAGCGCCTGGAGCAGGAGGGTGCCGATCCCGGGCCACGCGAAGACGGCCTCGGTGATGACCGCTCCCGACAGCAGGTTGCCGAGTTGGAGGCCCAGGAGGGTGATGACCGGGAGGCAGGCGTTTCGCAGCGCATGGACCCAGATGACTCGACTCTCCCGCACCCCCCGGGCGCGGGCCGCCGCCAGGTAGTCGCTGCGCAGGACCTCGACGAGGCTCGACCGGAGCATGCGCGAGAGGATCGCGGCGAGCCCCGTGCCCAGAGTGATCGCCGGCAGCACGACGCTCCGCCAGCCCTCGCGGCCCGAGACCGGGAACCAACCCAGATGGACGGCGAACAGGAGGATCAGGAGAGGCCCCAGCCAGAAGTTCGGCATGGAGACACCGAGCAGGCTCGCAACCAGGCTGCCCCGGTCGAGGGCAGAGTCTTTGCGCACCGCGGCCAGGACTCCTAGGGGCACCGCCACCAGCAGGGCAACCGCGAGGGCGCACCCGGCAAGCTGGAGGGTGGCGGGCAAGCGCCCCGCGATCACCTCCCGGACCGGCTTTCGATAGGTGAAGCTCCGGCCCAGGTCCGCCCGGGCCAGCCCCGCCAGGTAGGCCCCGTACTGTTCGAGCACCGGCCGATCCAGTCCCAGCTCGGCGGCCAAGGCCTGCTTGTCGGCCGCCCGGGCGGTCTCCCCCAGCATCACGTCCACCGGGTCCCCGGGAACCAGGTGCAGGAACGCGAACACCAGGGTCACGACCCCCAGGAGGGTCGGCACGGTCGTGAGAAGCCGGCGGCGGATCACAAGCCCCCCTCCGGCCGCGGCCGAACCCGGGCCAGGCTCGTGTACTCGCCGCCCGGGAAGGGCTCGTACCCCTCGTAGCCCCGCCGCAGCACCACCACGTCATCGAGCCACCACAGGCTGAGGTACACGCAGTCCCGGGCCACCTGGGCCTGCACCTTCCCATAGAGCTTCCGGCGCCTTGCCGGATCCGGCTCCCCACGGCTCTCGTCCAGCCAGGCGTCCACCTCGGGGTTGCGGTACCGGCCGCGGTTGGCCCCGTTCGGGGGCACCGACGCGGAGTGGAAGAGGTAGTGGAGGGCATCCGGGTCCGAGAGCCCGATCCAGCGCAGGCTCATGACCTGGAAGTTCCCCTTCTGGACGTCGGAGAAGAAGGTGCCCCACTCGAAGCTGCGCACCTCCACGCCGACTCCCACCCGGCGGAAGTGTTCGGCGACGATCCGGGCCACCTCCAGGGCCGTCTTGTCCGTGCTGGTCTTGTAGCTCAGGGTGAACCGCAGGCCCGGCCCGTCCCCGTCCGGGTCGGGGTAGCCGGCCGCGTCCAGGAGCTCCTTGGCCCGGGCGGGGTCGTAAGCAAACCCGACCGCCGCTTCGGCGTGGGCCCAGTGCTCCGGCGGCAGCACCCCGGTGGCCGGCCGCGCCAGACCCTGCAGGGCGTAGGTGATGAGCTCCTCCCGATTCACCGCGTGGGACAGGGCCTGGCGCACCCGCAGGTCGGACAGGATGGGGTCCTCCAGGTTGTACCCCAGATACTGGTAGGAGGCCCCGGGGCTCACGGCGACCTCCAGGCCCTCCTGCCGGCGGAGAAACTTGACCGCATAGGGCGGCACCGCGTTCTGGAGCAGATCGAGGCCGCCCGACCGAATCTCCAGGAGGCGGGTCGTGGCGTTGCCGACGATCCGAAACCGGAGCCGGTCCAGCTCGGGCCGCCCCCGGAAGTGGTCCGGAAAGGCCTCCAGGAGAATCTCCTCCCCGGGCCGAAAGGCCGCGAGGCGATAGGGGCCGGTGCCCACCACCTCGGCTCCCAGGTCTGGGCGGGCCGCGAGCCTCCGGGGCAGGATCCCCAGGGTGAGCTGGAAGGGCAAGGAGACCTGGGGACGGCCGAGGCGGAAGACCACGGTGCGGTCGTCGGGCGCCTCCACGGCCTCCACAGAGGACAGGGAGCCGGCCGCGGGGCAGCCGTGGGCCGGCTCGAGGACGTAGCGGTAGGTCTCCACCACGTCCCGGGCGGTCAGGAGGGAGCCGTCGTGGAAACGCACTCCCTCCCGGAGGCGGAACCGATGAGTCAAGGGGTCCGGGGCCTCCCAGGACTCGGCCAAATCCGGGTGGAGCTCCCCGGAGGGCGCCTTGGCGAGGAGACCTTGGAAGAGCAGAGGGAGGATGCGCACGCCGTGGGCGTCCGCCGCGTATCGGGGATCGAGGGTGGGGGGAGTGCCCTCGATCCCCACACGGAACTCCCCCGGGTCCCTCGTGCCGGTGCCGGAGCACCCGAACAGAACGGCAAGGGTCAGGAGCAGGACGGCAGACAAGCGCGCCATGGGAACAGTCTAGTACACCCCGGGCCGGGCCCGCCACCGGTCCCTCGGATTTCCCCGCAGGGGACCGGGAAGGGCGGCAGGCTGCCGTGACCGGCCACCCGGTTTGACGCGCCGCACCCTGCCGGGTAGGGTCCCGGGCATCCCCCACACCCCTGGAGAGCCCCATGCCCCAACCGACCGACGCCCTCTACCGCCGCTGGCGCGAGGGCACCGACCTCGACCCGGCCGGTGTCCGGGGCCGGACGCTGGACTGGGACCGGATGCCGGCCCCACGCAAGGAATACCCGGAGGCGCCGCGCCGGACCCTCCCCGGCCCCTCCGCCCTGCGCCTTCCCCCGACACCCCTGTGGCGGGCCCTCGCCGACCGCCGCTCCCGCCGGGACCTCGAGGCAGCCCCGATCCCCCCGGAGCACCTCGCCGCCCTGCTGTGGGCCTGCCAGGGGGTGACGGCCCGCCAGGGGCCCTACCTCCTGCGCACGGCGCCCTCAGCAGGGGCGCTCTTCCCCTTCGAGACCTACGTCTCGGTGCAGGGGGTCGACGGGTGGGAGCCGTGCCTGACCCACTTCCACGTATCGAGCTTCTCCCTCGAGGTCCTCGAGCCGGGGGACCACGGCAGCCGTCTGGCCAGGGCGGCCTTGGGCCAAGGGTTCCTCGCCCGGAGCGCCGCAGTCTTCCTGTGGACCGCCGTGCTTCCTCGCTGCGCATGGAAGTACGGGGACCGTGCCCTGCGGTACCTCGGCCTGGATCTGGGGCACGTGTGCCAGAACCTCGCCTTGGCGGCTTCCGCCTTGGGCCTGGGGTGCTGCCCGGTGGCGGCTTTCTTCGACGAGGAGATGAACCAAGTTCTCGGGGTGGATGGCGCGGACGAGTTCGCCTACTACCTGGCGGCCGTGGGCCGCGTGCACACACCCCCCTCCGTCGCCTGAGGGTGGGGCCGTCTTTCGGCCCCTCAGCGCCGGAACCGCTCCACGGCGGATCTTGCAGGGAAAGCGCCCGTCCCTGGCTGTGGGGGCTCACAGCGTCCCTGCAAGGCCGCCCGGGCCCCGGTCAGAAGGCGGCGCACGGCCGGATCGGAAGGGCTCTCGAAGGCACACCCGTACCCCGGCGCCACCCCCCCTTGACCCCGCCCGCGCACCCAACGCACCCGCCCGAGCAGAGTCGGAACCTCGGTGAGCCCGGGGAAGCGCAGCTCCAGGGGCTCCTCCGGGTCACAACCGAGGTGCGGGTCCTTGATGAACAGGCCCCCCTGGGACAGGTTTGTGGCGACCAGGAGCCACTCGTGGTCGGGCTTCCCCAACCGGGCGACGACGACGGGACGCCCGAAGTGGAACCTGGCCTCCGACCTCGGGACGCGGGGGATCGTCCCCCGACACCGCTCGAAGAAGGTCAGGCCCACCTCCCTGGGGTCGTCCATAATGCGGTAGACCGGGATGAGCCTCCCGAGATCCCGCAGGATCCGTGCGTCCTCCTCTGGCAGGGCTTGTTCGGGCACGCACAGCACCACGCCGCTGAAGGCTACCGGACGGCCCGTCGTCGGCCCGCAAAAACCCGCCAGCCTCGCAATCGGCATGGGAATGACATCCGAGGGGACCTTGGAAGCCAGGGAGGCCAGGAGCCTCGGCGCCTTGTCGATCTGGAGGAAGGCGACCACGGCGGAGGACCGGGCGCCGTTTTCGGAGAGGGGGCGCCGTCCGAGAGGCTCTTCACCGTCCTCGACGGAAGGAAGGGAGCAACGGGTCAGCACGGCAACGACTCCTCCCATCGTCCAAGATGTCGCGATCGCCCCCGGGGGGCCACCACTCCCCCCCGGGAGAACCCCTGGCGGCGGTGCCCTGCCACGGCTCCCGCGGCCGGGTCGTCGGGGCTCCTCCGTTTTCGCCCGACCGAAGTCCGGACGCCCGCCGCGCGCTCGACCACCGCGCCACGGGCCTCACCCCCGGGACTCCGCCACGGATCGGTCGCCACGCGGCCCCACTTGAGCCGCCGCGCCACATCCTGACCCGGAGGGGCTGGATACGCCTCGGCATCGCCTCCGGGCGCTCGGCCCGGGGAGGCGCGGCACTGTGCCCCATTTCGAGGCCCCTTGTCCAGCGGGCCTCCCGGCCCTGGCCAGTCCGGCATTCCCCGTGGGATGTACCGCGGCGGGCGGGCGCGGCAGGAATCCACCACCACATTGTGGGGCGGAGTCCGGGAGCCCAGGAGTGCAGCCCCGCACCGCACCCACCGACTCGACGAAACCGGCGCAAGCGGGTGCAGCCCGGCGCACCGGGGGCTGCTGGGACACTTCTTCGAATGGCCGCGGATTGCGGGGCGAAACGCAGGGGCTCCCGGACTCCGCTTGCCGACCAGAGTCGCGGCAGGGCTCCAGGGGAGCCTGTCGGATTGACAGGGCGTCGATCCCTTGGGTAGCTTGCCCGCCGAGCCTCGGGGGCACCGGAGCGAGCCGGCCCCTCCCCACTCCCCCACGCCCCCCGCCGGGGCACGGAGTTCCCCATGCCCACCCGAAAGTCCCACTACGTGAAGGGGTTGCAAGAGCGCGGCGCCGAGGGTCGGGCCTTCGAGGACGTGTTCGCCGTCTCGAAGAAGAGCGTGCTCACCTCCTCCCGGGACAAGCCCTACCTGCGCGTCACCCTCTCGGACCGCACGGGCGAGATCGAGGGCTTCCTCTGGGAAGACGCGGAGCTCTTTGCATCCCGGTTCGAGGCCGGAGACCTGGTGGTCGTGGCGGCCCGCCTCCAGATCCGCAACGACGAGCCCCAGTTGCGCCTGGATTCCATTGATCTGGTACCGGACCGGGACCTGGAAGGGATCGACCGCCGGGACTTCCTGCCCGGTCTGGACCTAGAGGTGTGCCGCACGCTGTGGGACGAGCTCGCAACCGTCCTCGAAGAGGTCTCGAACCCGGAGCTCACCCGACTCGTGAGGGTGTTCCTCGATGACCCCAAGTTCCGGGCGGTCTTCCTGGACGCACCCGCCGCAAAGGGCTTCCACCACGCATATCTGGGGGGCCTGCTGGAGCACACGGTGGGGGTGCTTCGACTCGCCCGGGCCCTGGGGGGCCTGTACGGCTCTCGGCTCAACCGGGACCTGCTCCTGGTCGGAGCCCTCTTCCATGACGTCGGCAAGGTGCGCGAGCTCTCGCGACGGCCGGGGTTCGACTACACCGACGAAGGGGCACTTCTGGGGCACATCGTCGCGGGGGCCCACATGGTGCGGGAGGCGGCGGGCCGGCTGCCCGGTTTTCCCCCATCGCTCCTGCTCCAGGTGGAGCACCTGATCCTCAGCCACCACGGGGAGAAGGAGTGGGGGGCCCCGGTGCAGCCCCAGACCCTGGAGGCCATCGCCCTCCACTACCTCGACAACCTGGACGCGAAGCTCGCCGGGGCTGTCCAGTGGCTCGACCGGGAGAACGTGGGCCCGGGCTCCTGGTCCTCCTTCTGGCGGGGCATGGGGCGCTCCCTGCTGCGCACGCCCAGCCTGGGCCCGGCCGACGGGGCGTCTGCCAGAGCGGCGGAAAGCCTGGACGATGTGGAAGCGGCCCTGCTGCGCCTGGAGGAGACGATTCCCGCGGGCTCGACTCCCGACCCGGAGCCCGGAGCGCCCCGGCGCCGGCCGACCCAGGAATCCCGGAGGGGGCAACGGGAGCTCTTCTGAGTTGCCCATGACCTTCGGGTCACCCCAAGGGATGAAACGCCGACCGGTCGCGGGCCGGTCGCCCTCACCCCAGGCCCCTCTCCCGGGGGGAGAGGGGATTCAAGGAAGGTGCGTTTCTTTATAGCCGACCGCCCGTCGGGTCTCCTACCGGTCCCGGGTCACCACGTAGTCCGCCACCGCCTCCAGGGCCTCCCGCTCCGGGCTCGGGGGGAAGCCTCCGAGGAGCTCCTTCGCCCTGGCGACCCGCCCCTGGGCTTGGGCCCGGGTAAACGCGATCCCGCCGAACTTCTCGATGAGCCGGGTCACCGCCACGAGGTCCTCCGGGGCGACGGCGTCTTTGTCCAGCACCGCACGGACCGCTTCGCGCTCCCCGCGCTCGCACTGACGCAGGGCGTGGATGAGGGGCAAGGTGATCTTCCCCTCCGCGAGGTCGGTTCCCACCTCCTTGCCGAAAGCGCTCTCGTCGGCGACGTAGTCCAGGCAGTCGTCCATGAGCTGAAAGGCGATCCCCACCTCCATGCCGTAGCCGCGCAGGGCTGCCACCTCCCTCTCGGGGGCGTCCCCCAGGAGCGCCCCGATCTCGCAGGCTGCGGCCAGGAGTACGGCGGTCTTGTTGACGACGACCTCCAGATACTCCTGCTCGAGGGTCTCCAGATCCGAGGTCTTCAGGAGCTCGAGGACCTCCCCCTCGGCCATCCGAGTGGTGGCGTCGCTCATGGCCCGCAGGATGCGCAGGTCCCCGTCGGCCACCAGGAGAGAGAACGACTTGCTGAACAGAAAGTCGCCCACCAAGACGCTGGCCTCGTTGCCCCACACCGCGTTGGCCGACTCCTGCCCTCGCCTCAGGTCGGCGTTGTCCACCACGTCGTCGTGCAGGAGCGTGGCGGTGTGGATGAATTCCACGATGGAGGCGAGGGGAACGGCCCGCTCTCCTCGGTAACCGCACAGCCGAGCCGTCAACAGCACCAGGAGCGGCCTCACCCGCTTGCCCCCGCTGCGCAGCACATACCGCCCGACCGTCGGGATGAGGCTCACCTCGGAGCGGAGGTTTTCCTGGAACTGCAGCTCGACCTTCTTCAGGTCCTCGTCCATGAGCTGCAGCACGGAGGGCATGTCCATGGGGTCTCCCGCGCAGGTGAGGGGGCCGGTGCGTGAATCTACTCAGCCGCCCGCGGCGGTGTCAAAAGCTTTCGCCCGGCGAGGGGCCGGCTGGGAGACGAACCGCGCCAGGGCGCGCTCCACCTCCCCGAGGTCGACCAGGGTGTTGAAGCACGGCCCCTCGGGCCGCTCGTTGAGGATGCCGTAGACCGGCAAGGGGTGGGCGTCCTGGATGCCGCTGGTGAGGTCCCTCTCGCAGGCCACCGCGATGATGATCTCCGGCCTCTGCTCCACGATGATGCGGCGGGCGATGGTTCCCCCCGTGGCGACGCTCAGTTGCACGCCGTACCGCTCCCCCAGCTCCACGAGGCCCGCGATCGGGCAGCGGCCGCATCCCCGACAGTTGCCGATGTCGCCGGTGATGCGGATGTCGCAGGCGTCGATCTGGAGGCAGTGGGGGAGGAGGATGAGCATGCGCTCCGGTCGGGACCGACGCCCGGAGCGCAGCACCAGTTGATTGTTGACGGCGATGAACGAGCGCTCCACTCGCTCCTTGGGGATCCCCAGGAGACGGGCGATCCCCACCAGGGGAGGGAAGAAGCCGCGGATGAGCAGACCCCTCACGCGCCGCGTCCCGGGCAGGTCCCGCTCGAAGAGGGTCGCAAAAACCAGGATGCCGATCCCTGCCCAGATGAGGAGCGCCCCGGCCCCGAACGCGGCCCCCAGCAGGGCGGCCAGCCACGAGCCGCCCGCCGCGTACGCGCGGGGGACGAGCCACGTCGCCAGGCCCACCCCCCCCAACAGGAAACCGGTGACCAGCAGCAGCCCGAGAAACAGCCGCTTGCCGCCTCCTTCCGCCCGCTCTCCCTCAGTCATCCCAGGGAACCTCCAGTACCTGCCCCACAGCCACGCCCCCACCTCGAGCAAAGTCCGCTCCCCGCATGGGCCGGCGTCCCTCGGGTTGGACCTCGAGCCACAGGAGCGAGCCGGCGCCGCACCCGACGACCGGTCCTTCCCGCCGGAGCTCGAGCACCCGTCCCGGCGGGCCAGCCCCCTCGACCTCGCGCACCCTCAGGATCTTGACCAACCGCCCCCCCAGGAGCGTCAGGGCCCCCGGGTGCGGAGAGAGGGCATGCACCAGGCGGCGAACCTCTCCGGCGGATCGGTCCCAGGGGATCGGCCGCATCTGCCGCGTCAGGAGCCGGCTCACGGTCACCCGGGTCTCGTCCTGGGGCACCGGGCGCACGGCGCCCTCTCTCAGGCCCCGGAGGGTCCGCGCCAGCAGCACCCCCCCGGCGCCCGCCAGGTGCTCCTCCACTTCCCCCCGGGTGGCCTCGGGATCGAGGGGCATCGACTCCTGGAGCAGGACCGGTCCCGAATCCATTCCCTCGTCCAGGAGCATGGTGGTGTTCCCCACAAGGTCGTCCCCCGCGAGGATCGCCGAGGCCACGGGGGAAGGGCCTCGGTGCCGGGGGAGCAGGCTGGGGTGCAAGTTCACCGCCCCCCGCCGCGCCAGGTCCAGGAGGGGCCGCCGCAGGAGCTGGCCGTAGGCCACGACCACCAGGAGCTCCGGCGCGAGGCCCCGGAGCTCCTCCAGGGTCTCCGGGGCGTTGACCTGCTCCGGCTGGGCCACTCGCAGGCCCAGGCGCTCGGCGGCGGCCTTGACGGGGGTCGCCTCGGTGCGCTGCCCCCGGCCCCTGGGGCGGTCGGGCTGGGTGACCACGAGGGCCACGGCCTCTCCGGCGGCGATCAGAGCCTCGAGGCTCGGCACCGCGAAGGGTGCGGTGCCGAGGAAGATCACGGGGCCGGGGCGGGACACCTCCCTCACCCGTCCGTCGCCCCCGCCTTCTTCTGGCGTGCGACGTACCGACTCCGCTTGAGCTGGCTCAAGTGGTCCAGGAAGAGCACGCCATCCAGGTGATCGATCTCGTGCTGCAGCGCCACGGCCAACAAGTCCTCTCCCTCCACCTCCACCCTGCGGCCCTCCAGGTCGAGCCCCCGCACCACCACCCTCTGGCAGCGGGTCACGTTCTCCCGGAGGTCCGGCACCGAGAGGCACCCCTCCTCCATCCGCAGGGTCCCCTCCTTGCACAGGATCTCCGGGTTGACGACCACGAGGGTCTCCTCGGGGCGCTCCCCCGCCGAGAGGTCCACCACGATGAGGCGCGCGGGCACGCCGACCTGGTTGGCCGCCAAACCGATCCCCGGGGCCCGGTGCATGGTCTCCGTCATGCTGCGCGCGAGGCGGTGGATCTGGTCGTCGACCCGGAGGATCTCCTCTGCGCGCTTCCGGAGGACCGGGTGGGGGAACTGAAGGATTTCGAGTACGGCCATGGCGTTCGGCTCGCGGCGGAGGGCCTGCAGGGGAGTCCACGGGAGACGCAGTGTACCCAAGTGGACCCGCGCCGATCAACCGGGCAGCGCTGAAGCACGAGCGGGCGGGGAGGTGCCGCTGGGTGTCGGCCCCGGTTGTGCGTCAGCGCGCGGGTCTGCTAGAGTTCGAAGGGCGCGGGTAGAAGGCCGGAACGGCCCCGCTCCCGACTCCCGGAACCGGAGGAACACCCATGCGGCGCCTACTCCCTTCCCTGCTCGCCCTGGTGGGCTTGGTCGCCCCTTCCGGGACGCTGGCGCAACCGCCCACGCCGGGCCTGACCGTCGTCTACACGGTGGATGAGCGGGGCGAGATCAGCCCCTGCGGGTGACTGAAGAACCCGCGTGGCGGTCTGGCCAAGCGAGCAACCTACCTCGACACGGTGCGGCAAGAGGGGCAGCCGGTCCTCTTCGTCAACGCCGGGAACTCCCTCTTCCGGAGGGAGCAGCTTCCCCGGGACCGCGTGCCCCCCGCCCGCATGACCGCGGACCTGATCCTCGCCGCCTACGACGAGATGGGCTGCGACGCCTTCAATATAGGCGCCTACGATCTCTCCCTGGGCATGGACTATCTGCTCGACAAGCAGGCCAAGGCCCGGTTTCCCTTCGTCTCGGCGAACCTCGTGGACCCCCACGGCCGCCACCTCTTCCAGCGCTACGTGCTCAAGGAGCTCGGGGGCATCAAGGTCGGCATCTTCGGGCTGGTGGACGCGGACCTCAAGCGGGACAAGATTCCGGCCAGCCACAAGTTTTCCGTCACGGACCCCGCCGAGGCGGCCCTGTCCGCCGTGGCCGAGATGCGCGCCCAAGGCGCGGAGCTGATCGTCCTGCTCACCGACATGACGAGCCGGGCCAAGAGGCGGCTGGCCATGGTGGGCGAGCCCATCCACCTCATCGTCGGCAGCGACCAGCGCAACCAGATCACCCTCCCCCTGGTGGTGCAAGACTCCTTCATCACCCACCTGGACCGTGGGGGCCGGTCCGTCGGGCGCCTCGAGGTGAGCAGGGCCGGAACCGAGGCCGCGGGCGGGGGGGCGCGGGGGGGGCCGGCGGTGGGGGAGTTTCTCTTCCGCCACAGCTTCGTGCAACTCCTGGTGGAGATGCCCGACCACCCGAAGGTGGGCCCCATGGTCGAGCGGGCCCTGAAGGAGCTCTCGACCCTCCAGGAAGAGCTGGCCAAGGCGGTCTCGACGCCGGGCGACCCCGACTGCGGAAGCGAGTACGTGGGGCTCGCCGCCTGCCGCCAGTGCCACGCCGGGCGATACCAGGGCTGGGCCCAGACCCGCCACGCCCGCGCCTACCAGACCCTGGTGGAGCGCAAGCGGCAGTTCGACGCCGAGTGCATCGCCTGCCACGCGGTGGCCTTCGAGTGTGAGGAAGAGACGATCGACTGGAAGGCCCTGGAGGGGTTCACCAACGTCCAGTGCGAGGCGTGCCACGGGCCGGGCTCCCTCCACGTGGCGTCCGGGGGTGAGGAGAAGCTGGTCACCGGGAGGGGGACCCTCGCGTCCTGCCGCCGCTGCCACACGGCCGAGCGCAGCGGCGTCACGGACCTGGCGTCCCGGCTGCGCGAGGTGTGCATCGAGGGGGACTGACCACCAGGGATCCGTCGGCACTCTTCGCAGGGAAGCGGGGGTCCCCGGCATCGACCTGGGCAGCAGGCCTCGGGGCACCTCCCCGAGAACGAGGCAGGCGTCCCGACCCTCGGCGGACATCTCGGCAACGCGTCCCAACCACGCCGAACCCCACGTCCCCAAGGTCCGGGGCACGAGCGACCCATGCGGTGCCGCCCCGGGCGCTACAGAAACAAAGGCCCAGGCCGCAGAAGCGGCCTGGGCCTTTGCACAGCTTCCCGGAAAGCCGGCCTCAGTGGGCCAGGAAGCCCCACACGATCAGCACGATGCACAGAAGCCCCACCCCCAGGGCGACAAACCCGAAGAGGTGGCCGAACAGATCCTCCAGGGGGTGAGACGGACGGGATTCCATGGCCTCCAGCCGCCCTTCGCTCTTCAGGCGCTCCACCCAGTCCGCCCGCTCCTCGTAGAGCTCCCATTTGGGCATGCGCCCCCGGAAGATCACCATGTCCATGGGGAACTTGCCGGGGCGGAAGTGGGTGTTGAAGAAGTGCACGGTGAAGATGAAGCCCGACGCCAGAAGGGCCTCGTCACTGTGCACGATGATGGCCACGTTGAAGATCCACCCCGGCATGAAGCGCCCGAAGAACTCCGGGAACCACAGCAGGAGGCCGGACCCGCCGATGGCGAACATGCCCCAGAAGACCGCGAGGAAGTCGAACTTCTCCCAGTAGGTCCACCGCTCGAAACGGGGCTCCTTCCCGGTTCCGAAGAACCACCGGAACATGGCGGTGATGTCGGCCACGTCGCGGAGGTTGGGGAAGAGCGAGTCGGGCCCGAAGAGCTTCTGGAGCGGCGTCCCGCCGGTCTTCTTGAAGAACAGGAAGTACACGATGTAGGCCATGCACAGGCCGAAGTAGAGGAACGTGATCAGGGCGCAGATCCGGTGGATGGCCCCGGCCATGTGGGGGCCGCCCATCAGGTCCATGAGGGCGCCGGCCCAGGGCGCCCGGTGGAACTTGAGCGGGAGGCCGGTGACTACGAGCCCGAGGAAGCTCACCACCATCAAGAGGTGTAGGAGCTTGTCGAACCAGCTGAACCGCCGGTAGGGCCGCAGGGGCTCATCGACGTGGGGGTGGCCGAAGTGGCCGGCCATGAGGTGTTCCCGCCGAGACCAATAGGCCTTGCGCCACCAAAGCAAGGTGTGGATCCAGAAGACCGAGAAGACCGTGACGAGAAGACTCGTCATGACCACGAAGGTGTAGAAGAGGAGCGGGTAGTTCTCGCGGTCCATGTAGTCGGCGTGGGCCAGGAACTGTGCGAACCGGTCCGTGCTCCCGGGATGGCAGGCGCCGCAGGTCTCCGTCAGGTTGTCCAGGTGGATGGCGGACCGCGGGTCGTCCTGGGCGAAAACCCCGTGCGCCCCGTGGCAGTCGGAGCACCCAGCCCCCAAGACCGAGCCCAGTCGCACGACCTTGCCGTGGTAGCTGTCCTCGTAGGTCGTCACCGCGATGGGGAGCACGCCGTTTCGCGCCATCATCTCGGCATCGGCGTGACAGCGCTGGCAGGTCTCGGTGTGGAACGCGCGGTACTCGTGGGTGCCGGGCTCCCCCAGGGGCTCGATCCGGTGCAGGCCGTGACAGTCGGCACAGGAGGGGGCGTCGGGCGAGCCCCGGGCCACGGCCTGGCCGTGGACGCTGGCCTGGTAATCGCTGCCGTCGTGGCAGCCCAGGCACTTGTCCACGCTCATCTGCTTGTCTCCCTCCCACTTCTGAATCGAGTGGATATCGGAGTGACAGTCGGCGCACTTGATGTCGTTGATCATGTGGACCGAGGCGAAGTGGTCCCGCCCCTCCAGGGGGTGGCACCGGTGGCACGTCTCCGCCTTCTGCTGGGTCGCCGACCCGCAGGTCTCGTGGTCCGCGATGTCGATGACGTCGAAGTGACAGCTGTTGCAGGCGTGGCGCCCGTGGGCCGAGAGGTTGTAGGCCTCGTAGTCTATCTCGTCGTGGCACTCGAGACACTGGCTGTCATCGATGCTCCCCTGGGCGGGCGCCCCCCACAGGGGGATCAGGAGCAGGCCGGCGAGGAACAGGGCGAGGCGCGAGGCAGGACCGAATCTTTCCGTCATGGAACTCCCCCATGGCAGATGGGAAAAAGATAGAGACAACGCAAGGCATCAAATGCATTCTCGGGTTTCGTTTACGACTACGCCGATGGGTTTTCCTCCTCTCTGTTGCAGAGCAAAATCCTGTAGAACATTTCACATGGGAACCCACGGAGCCCCACCCGCCCGCGGATCCGAGACGCAAAAGGCCTCCGCAAGCAGAACCCGTGTCCAATATCAAGAACCACTGGATTTCGCAAGACAAAACCAAGGCCCAAGTTCGCCGCCTGCTCGGCAAGCGGGGCCCGGGAGCCCCTACGGCTTGTCCCGCAAGCCGCAGCGATTGGACGGGGTGCCCCCGCAGGCCCCCGTACGCCGGGCTTCACCCGCTTGAGAGGGTCAGTCCCCCGGGTCCTCCCCTCGGCTCGGCCATCGCCGCAGGAGCATCGCGATCACGCCCGCGCAAGCCCCGAAGACCAAGACACTGACAACGAGAGGCACCCCCCGGACGGCGAGCAGGTCGTACAGGAACGCCTTGGCGCCGGCGATCCCGGTCACGAGCAGGCCGACGGCACGCAACTCCGCACTGCGCCGGCGCAGGGCTCCCACGACGAGGGCCACCGCCGAGAGGTGCAGGATCACCGACTGCGCACCCTGGAAGGCCCCCCCCACGTCGAGGAAGACGGCCGCCACCCAGGGGAAAACCAGCACCCGCAGGGCGGCAAAGGCCAGGACCAGACAGGAGAGGAGCAGCACCACCGCCCCGTCGTCGGTGCGGTCGACCCGCGTGAAGAACCACGAGCCGGCGGACGGGGGACTGGAGCGGCACCAGCGGTAGTGCCCCCACGCGAGCAGCGCACCGCCTCCGGCTGCGGCGGCGGGTCCGGCCACGGCCCCGCCCACAGCGACCGCGCCGGAGACGGCCGCCCACACCGCTGCCCCGATCTGGAGCACGTAGGAAGCCACCCGCGTTCCCCCACTCTCCCAGCGCCGGGAGAGCACGCCCAGCCCAAGGGCCGCCGCCGAGAGAAGGGGCACTGCCGCAGCGCCCAGAGCGAGCCCCTTCGTGAGGGCCGCCGCCCCCAGGAGCGCCCCGCCGAAGGCGAACGCCCCGACCCCCCACCCCCCTTGGGGACCCCTTCGCCCCACGAGCCCGGCCAGGAGCAAGAGGCCCCCGGCTCCGCCTAATCCGACGGCCCCCAGCCAGGGAGAGCCGGCCGCCTGCACGGCGGCCGCCGGAAAGGCCCATCCCACGGTCACGGCCGGGAGCAGCGCCCCCAGGACCTCCGGGCGCCCCGGCGGCCCGCGCCGTGCCCGCCGCAGGGCCGCGGCGAGATGAAGCCCCACGAACGCGCCGAGCAGCGGCAGATACCAGGTGGTCTCCCCTTGCCCCGAGACGGCCCGAGCCAGCCGGTCCCCCCAACCGAGCCACAGGCCGACGGTCGCGGCCAGCCCCACCCAAGGGAGCCAACCGCACCGGCGGCCTCCCCCCAGGCTCACCGACGCCAGCACCGCGGTCAAAACCGCGACCCCTACCCCCGGATACCAGGGCTCCGGATAGGCGACGACGACCGCGGAGAGCAGGAGGGCGGGCACGCCCGCGCAGACCGCCGCGGCCACACCCCGCAGGCCCAGGAGGGCCAATCCCCCCCCCAC
>JAWSUI010000008.1:0-51053 GCA_033551855.1 Deferrisomatales bacterium | reverse complement strand
GGGCCCCGAGACGGGTTCCGGCCTCCACAACCACCGCACAGGCGAGCAGGCTCCCGCAGACGGCCACCAGGGAGCCGGCGGTGCCTCTTCGCGGATACAGCACCCACCCCCAGCCCCCGAGGGCCGTCGCGTAAACCAGGCCGAGCACCGTGCCGACCCGCGGCCCCAGGACCCCCGCGTCCGCAAGGGTCCGCAGCACCAGCGCCACCACCAGGATGAAGCAGACCGACGCGGTCCGCGCGAGGACCGAGCTGGCGGAGCCCCAGGAGTACGCTGTGCCCCCGGCCACCTCCTCCGCCCCCGGCAGGGGCCCTGCCCCTGCTGCCTCCGTCGCTGGAGGCAGAGGCTGGGACACGGCCTCGAGGCGCGCCACGCGCTCCGAGAGACGCCGCACCTCTTCCGCGAGGGCATCCAGACGCTGATCGGCGGTCAGATCGTCCACGTGGCGCTCTCTGGATGGGGGAACGGCTCGGCCGTCCCGCGCCCCTGGGTGCCCGCAGGATACCAGGGGCACCAGACCGGGAGAATCCCCCCTGGCCCCCCCGGTTCGCCTTTCAGACCGGGTCATCCGGGGAACGGCCGGGTGGGTCCGCCCACTCCGGCGGCCGATGCCGGACGAGCTGACGCTGCGAGCCCTCGGGCCCTCGGGAACTCCCGAGAGAATCACCGTCCCCCTTGGGGGATACGGTCATCGCGCGGCCTTCCGCCTGCGCCGTCGGACCCACCCGGCCGCCCTCGGGTGCGGCAACCCGTCGTCCCCCAGGGGCCCCAGATGACGAGAGGGGTGGCGCCACGCCACCCCTCTCGAGCTTCACCCCGACGGAGCCACACCTTCCCGGCGGATCCCGTCTCCACCCGCTCCGGGAGCCTGGGCGCTCGTCAGGCCCGTTCCCGGGGCGGCACGGGAACCCGTCAGCGGTACGCTTCCTTGGGCAGGGTGCGCACCGTCGTCTGGGTCTGCAGCGTCTTTCGCGCCTGCTCGATCAGGTCGCGCACCCGGTCCAGCAACTCTTTCGAGAAAGGCGGGTTGTGGATGGCACTCCCGGTCTCGAAGAGCCGGAGATTCTTCTCCGCCGCGTTGAGCAGGTCCTGGGCGTCGTAGGTGTACCGGCCCTCCCGGATGGCCCGCAGGATCATCCCCTGGGTCTCCTTGTGCAGCACCCGCAACTCGTCGATGGGCAGGGTGGCGATGAGCTCCTTGTCGCGGTCCACCATGGGCCCGTAGCTGTCGTCGTGGCACGCGATGCAGGTCGCCTTGACCCCCTCGAGGGTCGAGGGCCGCCCGGCCAGCACCTCCACGTGACACTCCTGGCAGGTCACGGCGTCGGCCATGGGATTGCGCTCGCCGCGGACGTCGCAGCTGATCTCGTCGCAGGCATTCTGGCCGTGGAAGAGGTTGTGGTTGTCGATGTGGCAGTCCTGGCACTCCACCGCCCCCATCCCCGAGCCGTGGTGGCACTCGCTGCAGTTCTTCAAGAAGGTCAGCCCGTGCCGCTCCCGGGGGGTATGGCAGTCCAGGCAGTCCATCCCCTCCTCCTGATGGATGTCGTGGGGGAACTGCACGTTCCCGAAAGGAACCAGCTCGGTCTCGATGCACTCCACGCAGGAGTGGCACAACTGCACGCAGCCGGTGGGCATCTCCACCGCCTGGGCGAGATACTGGGGGAGCACCAACTCCTTGGCCCTCTCGGCGCGTTCCCTCACGTCGCCCAGGACCTTGAGGACGTAGTCCATGTTGTGGAGTCCCCGTCCTCCCCTGGCGAAGGCGAGATTGCGCTCGGCCACGTCGAGCAGTTGGCCGGCGGCCTCCGCCCCATCGACGGTGCGGTTGCGGGTCACCTCCTTGCGGGCCTCCGTCAGGGCCGTCTCGGCCTTCTTCAGCTCCTCCGTGAGGATCTCCATCCAGTGCACCGCCATGTCGTCGTACCCGGGACCGTGGCAGTCGGAGCAGGACTTGATGGCCTCCTCGTAGCTCAGGCGCAGGGTCTGCTGGATGCCCTCGTCGGTTCGCGTGAGGGCGATGTGGCACGTGGCGCAGTCCGCGTGGGCGAGGTACATGGGGCTCGGCACATCCGCCACTTCCTCTGCCCCGGTCCCCATGTACATGAGGCGCTTGGCGATGTGCTGCTCGAAGGAGTGGCATTTCACGCAGTTCGTGTCGTAGTGGTAACCGCGGAACCCGCGGGGCCCGGGGGTCTGCCCCACGCCGGCGCCGCCGGTGGGCACGGTGAGAAGCGGGCTCGTCGGGCGCGCGATGCCGTGGGAGATCTCGCTGTGGCAGCGGAAGCACTCCACCTTGTGGTCCGTCACGTGATCCCCGTGGATCTCCTCCGACGTGTACTCCCCCAGGAGGATCCTCGGCTCCGCGTGACACTGGACGCAGATGTTGTCCTTCAGGTGGCCGTCCCCGAAGATCACGTCGAAGTGGCACTGGCCGCACAGCACCCCCCGGTCCAGGTAGTCCTGGTGGACGAAGGGCATGTGCTCGTTGGCGTCGATGTAGATCTTGGCCTTGGTCTGGACGTGGCACGTCTGGCACTCGGCCAGTTCCGGGGCAGCCTCCCGGTCGTAGAAGTGGCAGATGAAGCAGGTGCTCTCGGTGACCGTGAGGTGCTCCCCCTGGACGATCTGGGAGTGGCAGGTCACGCACCGCAGCCGGCTGACCCGGCGCAGGTCACCCAGGTGGCTGCCGTGGCTGAAGTGAACTCCCTTGTAGACCAGATCCGCCTGGGCGAGCTCCTCCGTGGAGTGGCACCCCTGGCGCAGGCAGCTAACGTCGCTGATCTGGGTGTGGGGACGCGGGGGCGCCATGCCGGTGATCATCAGGACCACGTGGGTCTGGGCCTTCCACTTGCCCCAGAGGGCGCCCTTGAGTCCCGGCTCGAAGTGGCACTCCATGCACCCCACCTCGTTGTGGGTGGACATCTCCCACGACTCGATGTAGGTGTCCATGATGTGACAGGAGCCGCAGAACTTGGGCGACGCCGTGGCCTGGAGCGCCACGACCACGAAGAGGATCAGCGCCACGAACGAGACGCCGAGGAACACCAAGAGCCCCTTGCGGTTGCGGCGCGCCCCCCGGATCGCGGCCCCGAAGAAGTCGTGAATGAAGTGGCGCAGGGCGACCCACATCTCTCGGAACATCAGTGCTTCCTCCAGGGCGGGGGTGATGACCGAACACGAAGATCCCGTGAAACACTTGAAACAAAGTGAAACAACTGCCTGAAATCATTCCTGTCGAGGATCCCAGAAAGATGGCAACTAACACAGAATTTGGCGACGGTGCAAGGGCAATCGGGGGCGGGGCCCCGCAGGGGCCGACCTGCGTTTCCTGGTAGACGCCATGCTCGGCCACGTGGCCCGGGACCTTCGCCTGCTGGGCTACGACGCCGCGTACGGGGGAGCCTCCCGAGACGCCGAGCTGCTGGGCCGGTGCCGCCGGGAGGGGCGTATCCTGATCACCCGAGACCGGGAGCTCGCCCGGCGAGCCGCGGGCGTCAGCTGTGTCCTGGTCGCGGAGACGCGCGCACCGGCCCAGAGCAGGGAAGTGATCCGAAGCCTGGGGCTCGCGGACGCCCCCACCCCCCTTACCCGCTGCCTCCGGTGCAACGGGCGCCTGCGGCCCGCCTCCCCCGAGGAGGTTCGGCCCAGCCTTCCGGACCATGTGGCCGCCACACACACCCACTTCCTCGCCTGCCGCTCGTGCGGACGGGTCTACTGGGAGGGGTCCCACGGCAGGGGGCTCCGGGCCAGGATCGCCCGCCTCCAGGGCTCCCGGTAGGGTCCTCTGCCCCAGGGCCGGGGAGCTCCGCCGGATTCCACCGCCACATCGTGGGGCGGGGTGAGGGAGCCCCGGAGGGCAGCCCCGTACCGCCTCGACCGAACCGCACCGCCCGATGCAGAATGGTGAAGTCCGACACAGCGGGGCCCGCCGGTACACCCCTTTCCATGGTCGCGGATTGCGGGGCGAAACGCAGGGTCTCCCGGACCCCGCTTGTCCGGCACGGGGGGGATGCAGTTCTGGGCCAGTTCTGGGCCGGCCCTTTACTTCCCCCATGCGCTTCAGTATAAAAGGGTGCTTTCCGGGCCCTCCAGGAGGCTCTCGTGCTCACGACCGCCGTATACCCCGGCAGCTTCGACCCCATCACCAACGGCCACGTGGACATCATCCTCCGCGGTGCCGAGGTGTTCGACCGCCTGCTGGTCCTCGTGGCGGTCAACAGCGAGAAGAAGACCCTCTTCAGCCTGGAGGAGCGGATGGACCTCATGCGGGAGGTCTTCCGCGCCCACCCGAAGGTGGGGGTGGACTCCTTCCAGGGCCTCCTGGTCGACTACATGAAGGCGGAGGGGATCCAGGTCGTGATTCGGGGCCTCCGGGCCGTCTCGGACTTCGAATACGAGTTCCAGATGGCCCTCATGAACCGGAAGCTCTATCCCGAGGCGGAGACCTTCTTCCTCGCGGCCCGCGAGAACTACTCCTACGTGAGCTCGCGGATCCTGAAGGAGGTGTTCAGCCTCGGGGGGTGCATCCGCGAACTGGCACCGCCGGTCGTCATCGAGGCCATGCGCAGGAAGACGCAGATTCAGGAGGGTCGCCCCCGGAGGACGGCAGGATGAAGCTGAGCCCGCGCGCAGAGCAGATCAAGCCCTCGGCCACGCTGGCCATCGACGCCAAAGCCAAGCAGATGAAGGCCGAGGGGATCGACGTCCTCGGTTTTGGTGCCGGCGAGCCGGACTTCCCGACCCCCGGGCACATCGTGAACGCGGCGGTCTCCGCGCTCCACGACGGCGACACCCGCTACACGCCCGTAGGCGGGACGGCGGAGCTCAAGGGCGCCATCTGCCGTAGTCTGGAACGGGATTACGGCCTGCGCTACACGCCGGGGGAGGTGACCGCCTCCTGCGGCGCCAAGCACACCCTCTTCAACCTGTTCCTGGCCCTCCTGGACGCCGGGGACGAGGTGATCATCCCCGCCCCCTTCTGGGTGAGCTACCCGGAGCAGGTGCAGGTGGCCGGCGCGACGCCCGTGATCGTGCCGACGCGGGAGGAGGACGGGTTCCGGCTGCGCCCCGAGACTCTCGAGGCAGCCATCACGCCGCGCACCCGGGCACTGATCCTCAACAGCCCCTCGAACCCGACCGGCGCGATGTACGGACGCCTCCACCTGGAAGCCCTGGCGGAGGTTCTCCGGGGCACGGACCTGCTGGTGGTCAGCGACGACATCTACCAGAAGCTCGTGTACGAGGGCGGGCGTTTCGTGGGGATCCTGGAGGTGGCGCCGGAGCTGCGAGACCGCGTCGTCATCGTGAACGGGGTTTCCAAGACCTACGCCATGACCGGTTGGCGCATCGGGTACGCAGCGGGGCCGGCCGCGCTGATCGGCGCCATGGAGAAGCTGCAGAGCCAGTCCACCTCGAACCCCACGAGCTTCGCCCAGAAGGCCGCCGCCGTGGCCCTCACCGGTCCGCAGGAGTGCGTCGCGGAGATGGTGGCGGAGTTCGCCCGGCGAAGGGACTTCCTCGTCGAGGGGCTCAACGCCCTGCCTGGCATCCGCTGCCCCCTGCCCCAAGGGGCCTTTTACGCCTTTCCCAACGTCTCCGGCCTCTACGGCAGCCGCTTCCAGGGAGAGGAGCTGCGGGACTCCTTCGACCTGGCCCGCTTCCTGCTGGACGAGGCCCGGGTGGCGGTGGTCCCCGGGGCCCCCTTCGGCTCCGACCATCACGTGCGGCTCTCCTACGCCACTTCCCGGGAGGTCATCGCCGAGGGGCTGGCGCGCTTCGAGGCGGCGCTGGCGCGACTCACCCGGCCGTGAGCCGGCCCACGACCATGGCAACGGAGGAGCCCCGGTTTCACGCGCTGAGCGACGGCGACCTGCTCGACCTCCTGTACACGGCCGGCGACCGCCTGCCGCGGGAAGCGGTGGACGAGCTCCTCCGGCGCGGCTCCCGCATCTTCCCTTCCCTGGCCGAGATCGTGGGGGACAAGGCTGCCTGGACCCAGCCCCTGCCGGAGTGGTGGGCGGCCGTCCACGCCACCTACCTGCTGGGGGCGATGGAGACCCCCAACTCCCTGGTGCCCCTCCTCTGCGCCCTTCGGTGGGCGGACGCGTTCGACTGTGACTGGGTGACCGAAGACCTCCCGAGCATCTTCGGCCGCCTGGGCCCTGCGGCCTTCGAACCCCTCCTCGCGATCGCCCGAGACCCCACGGCCGGCCCCGGAGCCCGTTCCGTCGCGCTGGCCTCCCTGGCTGCGGTCGCCTTCACGGCGTCCTACCTGACCGACCAGGTGGTCGCCCTGGCCGCGGGGTTCGTGGCCCCACCCTCCGAGGGGCTGATGCTGCGCCAGACCGCCGCCAACGTCCTGGCGGACCTTCGCGCGGCGGAGCATCGGGACCTCCTGGTGTCCTTCGGGCGCGAGGAGGCACGCCGGCACCGGGAAGACTCGGAGTATCAGGGGGTGTTCTACGATTGGGAGGTGGACGACCTCCTGGCCGAGCCCCCGGAGGCCGCCCTCGAGTACTACCGTCGGGACTGGATGGGCTTCTACGACCCCGAGGAGATCGAGAGGCGCCAGGAGCGGTGGGAGCGGGAGCAGGCGGAAGCCCGGGAAGAGGAGGGCTCCCCGGAACCCGCGACAGCCCGTGACGGCAGCTCCCCGTGCACCTGCGGCTCCGGTCGCCCCTACGGGGAGTGCTGCTTCCTCAAGGTTCACTGAGGGTTTGCGAAAGGATCGCCGTGAGCAGGCCGGAGTGGACGACGAAGCAAGCCGGTCGCGCGGCAGACGGTTTCACGGACCCTGACCGGCGGGCGGGGGGCGGCTCTCGAGGCGGGGGCGCAAGCCCGTGCGCCGGTACCGAAGGACGTCCCCCAGGATGCGGGCGTGGTCGAAGCACAGGGGGGAGGGAAGCGCGTCCCAGGGCCACACCCGGGCCTCCGCGGCGTCGTCGCCCCCCCGGGGGTTCCCCCGGGCCCGCCCCAGGTACACGGTCGTCGCGGTGTGACGCCTGGGATCCCGGGCCGGGTCGGAGTAGGTGAAGAACTGTTCCGTGAGCTCGACGCAGAGCCCGGTTTCCTCCGCCGCCTCCCGCACGGCCGCTTCCTCGAAGCTCTCTCCCTCCTCCACGAACCCTCCCGGCAGGGCCCACCCCGCAGGGGGATGGCGCCGGCGGACGAGGACCACCCCGGCGCCGCACTCCACGACGACGTCCACCGTCGGCAGGGGGTTCCGGTACGCGGTCACCGGTAGCCCCCGGGAGCGCGCCCGCGAAGGGACCGAGGCCCCGCGGCCGGCACCTCTCGGCAAGAGGTCTGCTGGGTTTTCCCCCGCAAAGCACGGCGAGGGGTCCTGGAAGGGACGACCGACGGCATCCTTCCCCCGTCAGCCCGGGTCTCCGGCCGCCGCCACCGTGATCCGGTCCCCGGGGCGCAAGATCACCGGCGGGGTCAGCCCGTTTCGCTCCAGGAGCTCCGGCAGGGGCACGCCGTAGCGCCGGGAGATGGCCCACAGGCTCTCCCCCGCCTGCACCACGTGGACTCGGGGGGCTGCAGCTGCTCCTTGCTTCGCCCGAGGCGGGGGGGCGACCGCCACCCGGTCCCCCGGGCGTATCGCGGCGGAGGGACCCAGCCCGTTCCAGCGGAGCACGTCCGCGGTTGCGACGCCGTGGAGCCTGGCGATCCCCCACACGGTCTCCCCCGCCTGCACCACGTGGATCCCGGAGGACCCCCGCCGGCCCCGGCCGACGGCCTCGCCGCCCCGCGCCACCTCGGAGGCGGCGCGCCCCCGGGCAACGGGGATGACCAGTTCCTGGCCAGGCCGGAGGCGGCGCGGGTCCGCAAGCCCGTTGAGCTCGGCCACCGCCGAGGCGGGGGTCCCGTGCCTCCGGGCGATCTCCCACAGGCTATCTCCCGACCGGACCTGGTAGCGCTGAAAGGCGAGCCGTTCCGCAGGGGGTATGGCGGCCAGCCCGTCCCTCACCCGCCGGGCGGTACCGTGAGGGACCCGAAGCCGGTAGGAGGGAGGCCCCGGAGGGGTGCACCCCCGCTTCAGGGCGGGATTGAGCTCCCGAAGCTCGGCGGGGGTGCTCCCGGCCAGGCGGGCCGCCGTGTGGAGATCCACGGGCGTGTCGACCGCCACCGTCTCGTACGGCAAGGAACCGCCCGCGCCTTGCCCCCCGTTCGCCTCCCGGTCCCGCGCGAGCTGCACGGCCGCGTAGAACTTGGGAACGTACCGCCGCGTCTCGGCGCGCAGCGCCCCAGCCGCCGAGAGCTCCCAGTAGCAGTCCGCCTGGGCCGACGCCCGTGCCCGGGCAACACCCCCCGGGCCGGCGTTGTAGGCGGCGAGGGCCAGGTCCCAGTCCCCGAAGCGCCCATAGAGCTCCTTGAGGTGCGCCGCGGCGGCCCGCGTCGCGGCCTCGGGGTCGAGCCGTTCGTCCACCCACCAGTCGATTCGCAGCCCGCTGGCGCGGCCCGTGGACTCGATGAACTGCCACAGTCCCACGGCGTCCGCCGGAGAGCGGGCGTGGGGGTGGAAGGAGCTCTCCACCAGGGCTAGGTACGCCAGCTCCTCCGGCAGACCCTCCTCGGCCAGGATGGCCCGGATCATGGGCAGATACTGCTCGCCCCGCCGAAAGGCCACGTCCAGGCCCCGTGCCTGAACCCCGGTGAACTCGTCGAGCACCGCGCCGATCTCGGGGCGGTCGGGTATGGGGAGCGGCTCCGGGCCGGAGGGCCCGGGAGGCTCCTCCGGGCGCCGGGCTTCGGGGGGAAGCACAGGCTCGGGGATGGGCCGAAGGACGGGGGGGGGCGGGGGCGCCGGCGTGCCGGCGAACGCCGGCTCCGGCGAGGGCGCGGGATCAGGGGCGGGCGGAGGCGGCTCCTGCCGCGCCCGGGGCCCTGGGGGCGCCGGGGGCGCGGGGGGGGGCGTCACCCCCGCACAGCCTCCCAACGCCGTGACCAGGATCAACAGGGTCGGGATCCAAGGGGCTCGGCCAGCGTGCATCGGGTCGCTCTTCTCACGATGTGGAAGGGGCACGGCACAGATCGGCGCGGGGGGTCCGCGGCTCAAGTCGCCGCACTGCCTTGCCGATCCGATCCGTCACCCTGCCGGCGCGGGCCCCGACACCGACACCGAACCCCGTCGGCAGCCCCGGCCGGCACGCACAAGGTGAGGGCTGTACTTACCAGAGGGATCCGCTGGGGGACAAGGACAATCCCTAAGCAGGCAAGCGGAGACCCCTGGGCCTGGTCGGCACCGGCGGGCCACTACGCCCCGAAGAGGCACGAAATCTGCAAAGACGCCGGGAGCGCCGGACGGAACGGCGGCGCAGAGGCGAGAAAACCGCACCGCGGGGCCCCGACCGGTTACGCTGGCGTAACCGCCGGACCCCTTAGGGAGACAGCCCATGAGCAGGAAGCACGCGCGGGGGTTCACGATCGTCGAGCTGCTGGTGGCCCTCGGCATTGGATCCATCCTGCTGGCTCTCATCTACCAGGTCTTCATCTCCCAGCAGCGGGGGTACTCGATCCAGGAGCAGACCGTCGAGGCGCAGCAGAACGCGCGGATCGCCGCAGACGAGCTCGCACGGCTCATCAAGAACATCGGCCACGGCGTGAACCGGACCACCGCCCAGCCCCAGCTCCTGTACTGCGGGCCCTACGAGCTGGTCTTCAACGCGGACCTGGAGCCGGTCCCGGCGGCCGCCGGCACGCCCGACATCGCGTCGATCTACGCGGCACCGGCCGCCCTGGGAACCATTCCGAACCATCCCGGCAACGCGGAGACCTACCACCTGGCCCTTCGGCCCACGGCCGGGCGCCACTTCGACCTGGTGCGACGGGTCTACTCCGGAAATGCCCAGGAAGACGGCGAAATCGCGGTCAGCCTGTACCCCTTCGACGCAGGGGCAGGGGGTGCTGCCACCGAGCTCTTCCTCTACTACGGCGACTTCGACGGAGACGGCGAACGGGAATACCTCCCCGAGGTCAACGCCGCCACGAGCCCGCGGATCGCCGCCGGGGCGGCGCTGGACGACGTGGTGGAGCGGGTGTACGTGCAGGTCATCGCCGAGACCCGCACCCCGGACCGGACCGTCCTGGCCGCCAACGCGGGCTACCGCCAGGCGCCCATCCGCACCGAGGTGACCCCCCGCAACCTCTGGTCCTGCCCCTCCATCGTCCCCAACCCCCTCGTCTTCTCCCACACCCTCACCACCGGCACCGTGGCCAACCAGACCACCACCCACGACTTCACGGTGTTCTTCAAGGGGCTGCCCGAAGCGGGGCGCAGGGTGCACTTCTCCCTGAACAGGCCGGCGGGGGACCCCGACAGCAGCGAAGGGACCTCCCTGGCGAACCCGGCCCCCCCCATCGACTTCAAGACCTCGGACGGCGACGGCAACGTCTCCGTGGAGATCCAGTGGGCGAGCTGCGACACCTTCGTCAACCTGCTGGCCGGCGGGGCCTCCGCAACCTACACCCTGACGGCCCGGATCGGCGAGCCCCCGCCCCTGACCACCCCCCTCGGGACGTGCCCCCCCGACTCGGCCACCGTCACGATCACCGTCGTTCCGGGGGGGCCGGCGCACCTGGTCGTCGTCGACAGCGACGCGGGGTCGGTGGGCGACACCATCTCGACCTGCGGGGACGCCTACCGCCTGATCTTCCAGGCGCGGGACGCCTGCGGCGTGCCGGTGGACCTCATGCCCGGCGACCAACTCAGCTTCCGGGCGGAGAACGTGGACGGCGGCGGCGCGCCCGTGGCGACCATCCCCAAGGTCTCCCCGGCGACCCAGGGGCGCCCCCTGGCGTCGGTGGACCGCCTGACCGGCTCGGGGCCCGCCTTTCCGTGGTCGGTCCTGGTCACGTACGAGTCGCCGGACAATTGGCCGCCGGGGGCCACCGGCCGCACGGTGGACAACCTGGCCTTCCCGGTGCGGGTCACCGGGGAGGCGTCGGGGTCCTTCTCCGACTCGGAGAGCCACTCGATCCGGCTCGAGCCGCGCCCGAACACCATCGAGAACCTTACCGGCAATATGGCCACCGCCGTCCAGGACGACTGTCCCACCGGCCCGGTGCAAGACACCTTCGAGGTCCACGACTGCCACGGCAACCAGGTGTGGGACATGTCCGCCGTGACCGGGGGCGGGTACTTCGTGGACGTGGAAATGGAGTGGAGCGGAGGGCTCCCCGGTCCCCAGCCGGCCGGCAGTCTCCCCGAAGGCCGCGTGTACCCCCTGGAGGGCGGCATCCCGCCCGCACCCCTGCCCTCAGGGTACGCCTCGTACCCCATCCCCATGCAGCGGCCGCTCAACGCCGGCGTCTCCCCCCTGTACGGCGTGGAGTACCAACCCCCCGCCTGCCAGCTCGGCCCCGGCATGTCCCTCGCCCCGAGCTACTCCCTCACCCTTCGCAAGGACGGCAGCCCCCTCGACACCGCGGGCAACGCCGGCAGCGTCCTCGCCTGTGCGGACTGCGCACTCGCCGCCGACCCCCCGGTGATGTCGGAGTGCACCGACTCCACAACCATCACGGTCTTCAACTGCAACCGCGACGGAGAGTGGGTGCGCCTCACGGTCACCGGGAGCGGGACCGGCAACGGGTCCTTCCACCCCACGGACCCAGGGCAGAACACCATCGACGTGCAGCTCGGGCCCGGGGCGAGCCCCAGCGAGTCGCTGGCCAGCGCGGTCCTGTACCTGGGCACCGCTCGGGACGGCGACGTGCTCACGGTCTCGGCCGAGTCCGTGGAACGCGACCCGAGGAGTCCGACCCAGCCCCTCTGGGCCTGCCCCAACGGGGTCGCGATCCCGGTCAACACCCAGTGCCGCAACCTCGAGATCTATTCGGACGCGGGCTTCTCCCGCAAGGTCGGCAACGAGCCCGGGGACGAGAACTGCCTGTCCCGGATGTCGGAGCTCTTCTTCGAGGTGGAGGACTGCCAGTACGCCGGCTCCGGAGGGCGCCTGCGCGACGCCGTCCGGGTCCACCTAATCGCCGACGACGGGACGCTCGACTGGGTCGACGTGGACCTGGAGCCCGTGGCCCCCGCCAACCCCGGGGACCCGCCCACCCTGTTCCGGTCGGTGCGGGGTCTCTGGATCGAGGAAGGCCCGGTGAGCCTTCACGACGGAATCCTCACCTACCCCTCGGGGGCGAACGTGCAGCTCCTGGCGGGGTACAAGGACCCCTACGACCCCAGCGACAACTGGGTCGCCAACCTGGCGTCTCCCGCCCTGCCCCCGCTGCCCCTCAAGAACCACGACTGCGAAAAGCTGGTGCGGCTCCAACCGCCGCTGCCCATCTGCTTCCCCAACGCCATCACCTCGGGGGGCGGGGGTGTGTGGCGCGGCAACTTCCAGATCCACTGGGGGGACGTGGTCATCCGGGGCAACGTCGTGCTCGCCCCCACGCCGAAGTTCATCCAGCAGAGCGAGACCGGCCAGTTCGACGGGGCCAGCTACTCAGGGGCCAAGAACACGGACCGCTTCGTGAACGTCTACGTGGGTCGACAGAAGACCGACTCGGGTGAGGAGGACTTCTCCACCGGGAACTACTTGCGGAACAACAACACCCCCATCTCCCAGCCGGACCCGGCGCACCCCATCGACCGGCCGTTCATCCCCGGGGCACCCGGGGAGGACATCATCGGGAAGGGGGAGTCCTTCGGCAACTACTTCCGGAACCTCCCCAGCGACAAGATCAACGAGATGCTCCGGGAGCTCGACTACGACGTCATGAAGAGCCTGGCCAAGGGCCGCGGCGCCTACTGGTACACCTTGGCAGCCGGCAACGCATACGGCCGCACGGCCGGCACGCTGCGCAACCCGGCCACCGGCCAGATGGCGAGCCTCGACGCGGTGCTCGGCCTCGCGGTGGTGAACGGCGTCAACCAATACTACGACGGCCAGTACATCTTCATCGACACCTACGCGACCCAGGACCCGGGGCCCGCGACCACCGGCGCGGATATCGACGCGACGCCCACCAACCAGCTGCCCCAATTCTCACTCTCGACCAACTACACCCAGGGCGTCATCTACATCGCCGGCTCCGTGGACTTCAAGGGCGGCGGGGTGGGAAGGTCCGTCGAGGCGGTGACTCCCCCGATCTACGACGACGTGACCTACTACCCCCTCATCGAGGACCCCTCCTGGGTTCTGACGCGGGACGACTTCCCCATCCGGCCGGACCCGAGCTTCGAACCCACCACCTTCACGCTCAGCGGGATCAACATCAACGGCGGCATCTACATGGACGGGGAGGCCATCTTCGGCGGGAGCCCGAAGATCTACGGCGCCATCACCACCGAGCGGGGGTTCGGCGGCAGCGGAACCCCCGAGATCTGGTACAACTACGTCCTGAACTCCACCCAGGACAACGTCAACCTGTGCATCGAGTGCTGCACCCTGGAGCTCTCCCCGTCCTCCAAGACGATCTTCCCCGGCGACGTGCTGACCCTCCACGCCCTGAACAAGACCGGCACGATGATCTGGCGGAGTGAAGATCCTGCCGTCGCGACGGTGAGCGCCGGCGGCGTGGTCACCGCCGCCCAGGTCCTGGGCCGCGCCCGGATCATCGGGGTGGACGAGAACAACTGCGTCGCCCGCTCCGAGCTCAGTGTAGTGGACCCCTGCAGCGTCTTCGGCATCGTCGCGCCCAGCCCCCAGACGATCGAGGTCGGGGAAACCACCACTCTCACCTACCAGGCAAAGCCCGGGGCGACGGTGCGGTGGTCCACGGACCAGGGCAACGCATCGATCGACTCCACCACGGGCTTCCTCACGGGGCTCTCCGCCGGGCCCGTGATCCTCACCGCGGAGGACCAGACCAACGGGTGCCAGGACACCTTGCTCTTCCAGGTGACGTGCCCCAACCAGAGCCTCTCGCCGACCCTCGTCACCCTCGAGACCGGGCAGGGCGTCGATCTCGTGCTCACCGGGGCCAAGAACAACACGTCCTGGAGCTCCAGCAACCCCGGCGTGGCCACGGTGAGCGGCACCGGGACCGTGACCGGCGTGAGCTCCGGCACTGCGACGATCACGGCCCGCAGCCCGCCTGGGGCCAACTGCCCCCTCACAGCCAACGTAACGGTGGTGTGCCCGGCCCTGGCCATCGAGCCGGCCTCCCCCGCCCTGAGCGTCGGAGAGACCCTGGGGCTGAGCCTCACCGGAGGGAGCGGGACGGCCGCCTGGTCCTCCAGCAACCCGGCCGTGGCGACGGTGGACCCCTCGACCGGCTTCGTGACCGCGGTGGGCGCGGGTACGGCCACGATCCGTGCAACGTCCCCCGACGGCTCGGACTGCTTCGCCGACACCACCGTCTCGGTGGACTGCCCCGCACCAGCTGTGAGGATCGACTGGCCCGACTCCACCGGCAGCTATGGCCTGCTCGGAAGCTGGGGGCCGCTCCTTCCCTGGATGGCCACGCCCCATGACAATCTCAGCGCGACGGGGCTCGACCAGATCGACCGCGTGGTCTTCGACATCTCCCCGAGACCCCTCGGCTTCACTCCGATCGTGGAGCAGGTGTGGCAGTACTGCGGGTTCGGCTCGGACGACTGCTTCGCGAACCCGGGCGACGTGAGCGGGTGGCCCAACGGAGACTACACGCTCACTGCAACCGCCCACAGCACCTGCGGAGACCGGACCGCAACCCAGTCGGTCACGATCACCGTGATCAACGTCCCGTGAGGAGACGACCATGAGCCCCCAGCCAGCAGGCAGAGCCCTGCCCCGACGGCACCGGAAGGGCGAGTCGGGGATGGTGCTCGTGGCCGCGATGCTCGTCATGGCCATGCTCGCCATTCTCTCGGTGGCCGGCATCGCAACCTCCACCCTCGAGGTGAAGATCGCGTCCCACGATCGGGGCGCGAAGCAGGCCTTCTACCTCTGCGAGGCCGGCCTCGAGCGGGCGCGCTACGAGGCAGTGAAGAGCTGGGGGGCGGGAGACGGTGACGGCGCCTTCCCGACCTTTTCGTTCCAGTTCGACGAGGACAGCCTGCCCGCGGTCCTCAAGGACGCCGGGGGCGGCCTCTTCTGGGGCGCCGTTCCCGACAAGTGGGCCAACTTCACCCTGGTGGACCGCCGGGGACTCCTCTTCCGCATCCTGCGCAACGACACCGCCTACGGGATCACGGAGTGCACGGGCCCCGTGGAAGCCCCGGCCTCCGACCGGGCCGCCCTGTTCTTCGAGCTGGACGGGGCGGACGTGGTCGCGCTCGCCAACGAGTGGGGGGAGGTGGAAGCGGCCAACACCAGCGTGATCCTGCGCACGGGAGCCGCGTGGGCCGACGGCATGTGGGCGGGCTACCTGGTCTCCGAGAGGGGTCTGCCGGGCGGCACCCCCCCGGTCCTGTACGAGGTCCTCGGCAACACCGCAGACACCCTCACGGTCGCAGGCACCCTGCCGGTCGGGAACTTCCCCTTCGAGATCTGGCGGGCGGCCGGCGCCGTAAACGCCCCCTCCAGCCAGGCCGGGGGCAGCAGCTTTCGACTCTACGAAGCAGACCCACAGACCAACGCCGGAGCCCCCGGGGGACCCAACCCCGTCTGGCGGGACAACGGCGAGACCTTCGAAGGCTGGTTCCTTCGGGACCGCTCCGGGGCCCTGCTGCAGGTCACCGCCACCGTCTATGGCACCACAGCCGGCGGGGCCCGCTACATGGAGCTCGCGCTCGCCGGGAGCCCGGCCAGCGGGGCCTTCCAGCTCGTCACGAACCCCTGGCTGGTGGAGCAGAGCGCCCTGACGGCGGCCGGCACCCCGAGCTCCTGGGCCGGCCTCGAGGGGCCCGCGGGTGTCGACTACGGGGACGTGACCCTCCACGTCTCCCCCGAGCCGGGGGCCCCTGGAGCCTACCGGCTCCGGTCCGTGTCGTCGGGCCGGGGGACCGGGGATGCCAAGGAGATCCACATCACGGCCCGGGTCTCCCGGAACGGGCAGGTGGAGCTCCGGGATTGGGTGCTGACGAGATGAGGAGAAAACGGAGCAACAGGGCCGGCTTCACCCTCGTCGAGGCGATGGTCGTCGTGGCGATCATCGGCATCCTCCTGGGGCTCGGAGCCCCGGCCCTCCTGGGGACCCTGCCGGGACTTCGGGCCTCGGGGGCGGCCCGCGAGGTGCTGTCGGACCTGCGCCAGGCGCGCACCGCGGCGATCGAAAAGGGGGTGCCCGCGGTGGTGGCCTTCCACACCGACGCGGCCGGCAACCCGGCTGTGGGCACCTACGTCGTGGCCTTGGACCGGTCCGATCCCCCCAATCACAGTTTCGACCCGGGCACCGACACCGTGCTGAAGGTGGCGACCCTGGCGAACACCTACAAGGGAATCGCCTTCGGCACCAGCGCGGCGGGGGCCGGCGCGGCGGCCTCTGCCGCCGGGGTGGACTTCCTCGCAGGCGCCACGGTCGCCTTCCAGCCCCGGGGGGCGGCGACCAGCAGCGGCGCCGTCTACCTCATGCCGGCCGCCGACGCCGGCGGGCGAACGGACCGGAACCGCCGGGTCGTGCTGGTCACCGCCGCCACCGGGAACCTGCGGATCGAACGGTACCAGGGAGGGGAGTGGCAATGAGGGAGCACCCCAGGGCATCGGCCGGCTTCACCCTGATCGAGGTCCTCATCGCCGTGGTGGTCCTCTCCGTGGCCCTGGCCGGGATGATCCCGGTGCTCCTGCACACGGTGCGCGCCAACGCCTTCGCGAACATGACCTCCCGGGCGGCGACCTACTCGCAGGACAAGCTGGAGGAGCTCCGGGCCGTGGAGTTCTCGGCCATCGAGCCGGGAAACGACACCCCGGAAGGGCTCTTCTCCCGGTCCTGGACCGTGGACGACACCTGCGAGATCTGCATCCCGGGGATCGTGGTGGGGATCGAGGTGACCACCCAGTGGACCGACCCCCGGATCGGGACGACCCACAGGGCCCGATACTACACGGTGCAGGCCGACGTGAAGTAGCCCGCCCCGGGCTCGGCCGTCCCGGCCGGGGGTCCGGACGGGCGGCCTCGGGGTGACGCAACCCGTAACCCGGGGTGCCGTTTCGTGTCACCCGCCCCGCCCCCTCGGGGCTCTCCCCGCACCGGCTCCATCTGAAAAAGCCCTGCAGACGAGCTTCTTCGGGCCGCTCCTCGGCAGTCTGGATTCCCCCGACCGAGGCACGGGCTTTGCTTCCGTTCGTCGGTGCGCCACGGAGGCACCGCACCGACACAGGAGGTCGAGACCATGCGCACCCGCTTCTTGCCCCTTGGGCTTGCCCCACTGCTCTGGCTGGCCGCAACCCCGGCGACCGCCGCGACCCGGACCGTTGCGGAACGGGAACCCAACCACGAAATGACCAGCCCGCAGGTGCTCGGAGCTCCCGGCGGAGTCCTCCGGGTCACGGCGGTGATGGGGGAATTGAACGCCAACCCCTATGTCGATGATCTGGACTATTATCAAGTCTTCCTCAAGGCCAACGACGTGGTGACGATCGCGGTCGAAAACGGCTATGCGGGTGGCGCCCAGCGGGTCCGCCTTTCCATTGCCCTGTTCCAACCCGCGCTCGCTCCCCTCGCGGCATCGTCCCCAGTGTCCTCGACCTACGAAATCGCCCGGGTGGCGGGTTCCCTCTTCGGGCCGCTCGAAGACCCCAAGATCGAGGATTACGTCGCGCCCCGGACCGGCAACTACATCATCGGGGTCTGTAGCCTCCCCAGATACTTTGACGTCAATGGGCATCTGGTGGATTACGGATTTCCTTCTGGAAATGGAGACTACGACCTCGTCATCTCCGGGACGGCCTCGGAGCGCCTCACCGTACCCATCTCCGTCAAGCCCGGGAGCACCGAGCTGGCGCCCTTCAACCCGAAGGCCCAGGGGAGGCTGCCCGTCGCGATCCTCTCCACGCCCGGGTTTTCCCCGTTGGACATCGACCTGCAGTCGCTTCGCTTCGGCGCAAGTGGAGACGAGGAGAGCTTCCTCTCGTGCCAAGGCGACAGGGGGCGCCACGGCCCGCAGGGGGAAGATCTCAACGGCGACGGGATCCCCGACCTGATCTGCCACTTCGACAGACCCACTGCCGGCTTTGCTCTGGGGGACCTCGAGGGGGTCCTGACCGGGACCACCAAGGCGGATGCGGCATTCGTAGGGCGAGGTGCGCTGAAGATCGTCCCCGCCGGCCGCTGAACGGCCGGGAGACACCGTCTCCCCCCGAACCCGCTTCCCCGGATCGCCGCGCGCCCCTTGCACCACGTCGGTGCAAGGGGCGCCGTCCGCTCGGCCGCACCCGGCCTGATCCATCGGTTCAGCCGAGAAACCGCAATACCAGCGCCGTGCCCACCCCCCAGGCCAGCGCCAGGGCCGTGGCGACGGCGCACCCCCCGGCCAGCCACCGGTGCCACCCCGCCTCCCGCGCCCTCTCCTGGTACCCCAGCAGGTGCCCCAGCAGGAAGCCCGCGGCCAAGCCCCCGCCGTGGGCCCAGTTGTTGATGCCGGGAACCAGGAACCCGAAGAGGAAGATCCCGAGGGCCCAGCCCCCGAGTTGCTGGAACACGGCGTTCCCGTAGACGCCCCCCCGGCTCCGTCCGTAGTAGAGGGCCGCGCCGATGAGCCCGCAGACCGCGGCCGAGGCGCCGATGGTGAAGGGGATCCGCGCGGCGTAGGAAACCAGGAACCCTCCCACCCCCGTGAGGGAGTACAGGGCCACGGCCCGGCTGGGGCCGTACTCCCGGACGATGAGGGGGCCGAGCTGGCGCAGGGCCGCCATGTTGAAGAAGATGTGGAGGAGCCCCCCGTGGAGGTAGTTGGCGGTGAGCAGCGTCCACCAGCGGCCCAGAGCGTCGATGGGCATGGTGCCCGTCGCCCCCAGGAGCAGCAGCGACGAGCTCGAGGGCGAGAGGAACCCGAAGGGGTTGGCCGCCATTCCCACGCCCCGGGGTACCAGCAGGAGGGAGAGGAGGTACAGGGCAGCGTTGGTGTAGATGACAGCCCACACCAGGGTCTCGGGCTCCATCCGGAACAGGAGCCGTCCCCACCGCTCCGCCGGGCGCAGGAGCCCGCAGTGGGGGCAGTTGACCGTGTCGGAGGGCACGAACCGGCGGCAGTTGGGGCAGGGAATCGGCAGGGCCAGGGGTCACCTCCGTCACACGGGTTGCGGGGGCCGGGCTCCCGCCCCGTCGCGAGGGGCGACGCCCGGACCGTTAGGATAAACCGGGTACCCCTCCCGGTAAACCCGCCCCGCCCTTCGAAGGAGGCACAAGGGCTGATTGTCCGGAATCCACCACCAGATTGTGGGGTGGAGTCCGGGAGCCCAGGAGTGCAGCCCCGCACCGCATCCACCTACCGGACGAGGCCGGCGGAAGCGGGTGAAGCCCGGCGCACCGGAGACTGCTGGGGCACCTCTTCGAATTGCCGCGGATTGCGGGGCGAAACGCAGGGGCTCCCGGACTCCGCTGGCCGACCAGCCGATCCAGGTTGTCGTTTCCGGTGGGAATCGGCTCCCCCCTGGACTACCATCGGGCGCCGCCCCTCTTCCCCCCTCGAGGTGCCCTCGTGCCCTTCCGCCTCTCCGGTTCCTCGGCCGGCTACCTGAGCGTAGCCGCGGCCGCCGTCCTCTGGGCTTCCTCCGGAGTGACGGGCAAGCACCTGTTCGAGCAGGGGGTTCCCCCCCTCGCCCTCGTGCAGATGCGCGTGACGATCGCCGCGGGTCTCCTCCTGGCCGCCCTGGGGTTGCGGCACCGCAGCCTCCTGCGGGTGCGCCTTCGCGACCTGGGCTACTTCGCGGTCCTGGGTGGAGTGGTCCTTGCCGCCGTGCAGGCCACCTATTTCTTCGCGATCAGCCGCATCCACGTTGCGGCCGCCATCCTGCTCCAGTACACCGCTCCGCTGTGGGTCGCCGCGTTCGCGGCCGTCTTCTGGCGGGAGCGGGTCACGCCCCTCAAGGCCTCCGCCCTGGCCGCCGCCCTCGGGGGCGCCTACCTGGTCGTGGGGGCCTACGACCTGAACCTGCTGAGCCTCAACGCCGTAGGGGTCACCGTGGGGCTCGTCTCCGGCGTGTGCTTCGCCGCGTACTCGCTCCTGTCGGAGCGGGGGATGCACCGGTACTCTCCGTGGGCGGTGCTCTGCTACGCCCTGCTCTTCGCCGTACCGACCCTCCACGTGGTGCACGAGCCCTTCCACTACCTGACGGCCCGCTACACCCCCGCCCAGTGGGCGGCCATCGCCTACGTGGCGGTGGCGGGCACCCTGCTGCCCTTCGGGCTCTACCTGGTGGGGATCAACCACATCCGCTCGACCCGCGCGAGCATCGCCGCCACCCTGGAGCCCATCGCAGCCGGAGGCCTGGCCTTCCTCCTGCTGGGGGAGGCCCTGTCGCCGCTCCAGGCGGCGGGAGGGGCGCTGGTCCTCGGCTCCGTAGTCCTCCTCAACCTGGAGAGGGAGGCGACCGACCTGGCGCCGGCCTCCGTGCGGCACGCCCGGGCCGACGCCCTGCGCCGCACCCCATGAGCCCAGGCGGCGTTCGCGCGCCCGGCCCGGTCGCCGGGCTCACCGGTCGGCGCATCCTGCTCTTCTGGGCACCGTTGGCGTCCACCTGGCTCATGATGGCCGTCGAGGGGCCCTTCCTCGCCGCGGTCATCGCCCGTCTGGCGGAGCCGACCCCCAACCTGGCCGCCTTCGGAGTGGCCCTCTCCCTCGCCCTGATCCTCGAGGCCCCCGTGATCATGCTCATGGGCGCCGCCACGGCCCTGGCGAGGGACCGGGAGTCCTTCCGCAAGCTGCGGTGGTTCGCCTACGGCCTGAGCGCCCTGGTCACCGCCGTGATGGTGCTGCTGCTCGTCCCACCGGTCTTCGACTGGACCACGACGCGGCTCCTGGCCCTCCCCCAGGAGGTGGCGGACCGCACCCGGGGCGCACTGTTCCTCCTCTTGCCCTGGCCCGGAGCCATCGGGTACCGCCGCCTGTACCAGGGCCTGCTCATCCGCAGGGGCCTGACCCGCCGCGTGGGCTACGGCACGGCCGCGCGCCTCGTCGCCATGGCGACGGCAGCCGTGGGCCTGGCGGCTGCAGGCCTGGAGGGCGCTCTCGTGGGGGGAGGCGCCCTGGCCGCCGGCGTCCTTGCCGAGGCCCTGGCGTGCCGGCTCATGGCACGGGGGGCCGTGCGGGAAATACTGGCCGGCGGGGAGCCGGAGGCTGACCCCCTGACCTACCGGGCCATCGCCACCTTCTACTATCCGCTGGCCCTAAGCACGACGCTCACCCTGGCGGTCCACCCCCTGACGACGTTCTTCCTGGCCCAGGGCAGATCCCCCGTGGAGTCCCTGGCGGTGTTTCCGGTGGTCCGTTCCGTGGTCTTCCTCTTCAGTTGCCTGGGCCTGTCCTACCAGGAGGTGGGGATCGCGCTTCTCGGCGACCGCTGCGAGGGGTACCGGCCCCTGCGGCGCTTCGCCCTGATCCTGGCGGCCGGCGCGAGCGCGGCCTTGGCGCTGCTGGCCTTTTCTCCCGCTGCCGACTTCTGGTTCCAAACCGTCTCCGGCCTCCCGCCCGAGCTCGCCCGGTTCGCCCTGTGGCCGACCCGCGTGCTCACCCCAGTGCCGGCCCTCACCGTGCTGCTCTCGTTCCTGCGGTCCCTGTGGGTCAACCGCAGGGACACGGGCCCCATCACCCGGGCCACGGTGGCCGAGGTGGGAGCCATCGGGGTCGTGCTCTACCTGGGGATCGGGCACCTGGACGCGGTGGGCCTCCACGCGGCCGCCGCAGCGCTGGTCGTGGGGAGGGTCTGCTCCAACGCCCTCCTCCTGGCGGGCCGGGCCGATCGGCGGCCCTGCCCCGAGACGGCCCGCTGACGCGGCGGCCGAGGAGCCGGAGCATCCCGGGCAGCCGGAATCCACCCTCACCGCCTGCTGAAGAGGGCGGGAGTCCCGGATGGCGGGGCGGAGCGGAGGGGCTCCCCGGCTCCGACCACGTGTCAAGGTCGCGAGGCACCCTGGGCCAGGCCCTCTCTGGACGCCCCGGCGCCGAGCCGGTATGATGCGGTTTCCCGTGGACATTGCGCCTTTCCGGTGGCCATGATCCTGGACGTGCACACCCACATCTGCCCGCCCGAGATCCGCAAGGATCGCGAGGCGTTCTGCGAGGAGGAACCGGATTTTCGCCTTCTCTACCAGAACCCCGAGGCCCGCCTGATCGGCGCCGGCGAGCTGGCGGCCTACCTGGATCAGAGCGGCACCGACGCGGCCTGCGCCTTCGGGTTTCCGTGGCTGCGGCCGGAGACGGCCCGGTTGGGCAACGACTACGTGCTCGACGCCGCCCGGCGCTTCCCCGGCCGCATCCTCCCCTTGGCTTGCGTGAATCCCCTCCTGGGCACGGCGGCGCTGCGGGAGGCCGAGCGCTGCCTGGCCGCGGGGGCCCGTGGGCTGGGGGAGATCGCCACGTACGGGGCCGGGCTCGGCCCCGAGGTGCGGGAGGGCCTGGCCCCGCTGGCCGAGCTATGCGGGGAGGCCGGTGCCCCGCTGCTGCTCCACACCAACGAGCCGGTGGGTCACGCCTACCCGGGGAAGGCCCGGATGGAGCCTTCCGAGATCTACGGGCTGGTGAAGGCCCACCCCCGCACCACGTGGATCCTGGCCCACTGGGGGGGAGGTCTCTTCGTCTACCATCTGCTCCGACGCGAGGCCGACGAGGTGCTGCGCCGGGTGTACTACGACACGGCCGCCGGCCCTTACCTGTACAAGCCCCACGTCTACCGCCGCGCGGCGGACATCGCGGGGTCCGACCGGCTCCTCTACGGGAGCGACTACCCGCTCCTGGGTCTCACCCGGTACCGGGCGGACCTGGAGGCCGCGGGGCTCACGGCCGGGGAAGTCGACGCCGTGCTCGGCGGGAACGCGGCCCGGCTCTTCCGGCTCAGGGGCGGGCGGTGAGAGACGATCCGGGCTCCCCCAAACGCCGCACCCCAACCCAACGGAGGTGAACCATGGACCGCAACCTGGCCCTCGAACTGGTACGCGTCACCGAAGCGGCGGCACTTGCCTGTGCCCGGTGGATGGGGAAGGGAAACAAGAACGCGGCGGACGAGGCCGCCACCGAGGCCATGCGCCGCACCCTGCAGTCCATCTCCTTCACCGGCCGGGTCGTGATCGGGGAGGGGGAGATGGACGAGGCGCCCATGCTGTATATCGGCGAGATCGTGGGCAGCGGGCAGGGAGACCTGCGGGTGGACATCGCGGTGGATCCCTTGGAGGGAACGAATCTCTGCGCCACGGGCATGCCCAACGCCATCGCCACGATCGCGGCGGCCTGCGAGGGGTGCTTCCTCCACGCCCCGGACATGTACATGGACAAGATCGCCGTGGGGCCGGAGGCAAAGGGCGCCATCGACATCCGCAAGACCCCCACCGAAAACGTGCGCAACGTGGCCGATGCCCTGGGGCTCTACCCGGAGGACATGACCGTGGTGATCCTCAACCGGGACCGCCACCGGGCCATCATCCAAGAAGTGAGGGAGGCCGGCGCCCGGATCAAGCTCATCCCCGACGGCGACGTGGCACCGGCGGTCGCAGCGGGGCTCATGGAGGACACCGGCGTCCACATGCTCCTCGGCGTGGGAGGGGGCCCCGAAGGCGTGCTCGCGGCCGCGGCCCTCAAGTCCCTGGGCGGGGACATGCAGACCCGGCTGTACTTCACCGGCGAGGACGAGAAGCGCCGCTGCCGGGAGATGGGGATCGAGGACCTGGACCGCATCTACACGATCGAGGACCTGGCCAAGGGCGACGTGCTGTTCGCGGCCACCGGGGTCACCGAAGGGGATCTGGTGCGCGGGGTGCGGTTCTTCTCGGGGGGCGCGAGGACCCACTCGGTGGTCATGCGCTCCCTGTCGCGCACCGTGCGCTACATCGAGGCAGAGCATCACTTCGACTTCAAGCCGGTGTACTGATCCGGGAGCCCCCACGGGAGGCTGCTGGAAGACCCCCCGCACCCGGTTTTCAGCTACGGGTTCCCGGGGGCAGCCCCAGACCTTGCTCACCACCGCTTGGGGACTTGCGGTTCTGTCGGCGCACCTGACCTTCGGGTAACCGCACGCCACCCCCTCTTGACTCCTCCCCCTTCAAGGGGGAGGTCGGGAGGGGGATGGGGTGAAGGGGAGGGAAGCCCGGCGCCGGGAAGGACACCGCTGGAACCGGGGTCTCAGAGCCGGTCCGGCGCGGAGTAGTCCCGCTCCAGGGGGCACCGGGCCGCGAGAGGGGGCGCCGCCGGAATCGGCTCGGCCTCCGGGTACACGAAGTACCGGCCCTCGTAGTTGCGCAGCAGCACCCGCCGGTCGTCCCGGGCCATCAGGTACTCGGGCAGGAGGGGGATCTTGCCCCCGCCGCCGGGGGCGTCGATCACGTACTGGGGCACCGCCAGACCCGAGGTGTGACCCCGGAGCCCGCGGATGACCGCGAGCCCCGCGTCCACCGGGGTGCGGAAGTGCTCGGTGCCTTCGACCGGGTCCGCCTGGTAGAGGTAGTACGGCCGCACGCGGCACGCCAGGAGCTTGCGGTTGAGCTCCAGGAAGGTCGCCGGGTCGTCGTTCACCCCCTTGAGCAGGACCGACTGGTTGCCCAGGGGGATTCCCGCGTCGGCGAGCCGGTTCAGGGCCTTGGCGGCCTGGGGCGTCACCTCCCGCGGGTGCTCGAAGTGCACGTTCACGTACAGAGGGTGGTACTTGCGGAGCATGTCCACGAGCTTGCGGGTCACCCGCTGGGGGAGGACGCAGGGCACCCGGGTCCCGATCCGGACCATCTCGACGTGGGGGATCGAGCGCAGCCCTCGGAGGATTTCCTCCAGGGTCTCGTCCGGGAGCAGGAGGGGGTCCCCTCCGGACACGATGACGTCCCGGATGCTGGGGGTCCGCGCCACGTAGGTCAGGGCCTCCCGGCGCATCTCCGCCGTGATCGGCTCGTCGGGCTTGCCCACCTTTCGCTTCCGGGTGCAGAAACGGCAGTACATGGCGCAGCGGGTCGTCACCAGAAAGAGTGCCCGGTCCGGATAGCGATGCACCAGGCAGGGAACCGGGCTCGTGCTCTCCTCCGCGAGGGGGTCCGGCACCGAGGCGCCGGCGTCGAGCTCCGCCGCGTCCGGGATGCACTGCCGGCCGATGGGGTCCTCCGGGTGCTCCACCAGGCTGAGATAGTACGGGTTGATGCACATGGGGTACGTCTCGGCGACGCGGTCGAGAGCCCTCACGTCGATGCCCCGAAAGTACTTCGTGAGCTGCGCGGGTTGACGGAAGGACGAGCTCAGGATCTTCTGCCAGAGTTCCATCGCTCCTGCTTTCCTCCTCTGCGGGGAGAGAGCGGTTTGACGTAGACGACCTTGGCGTCGCCCAGCCGGTAGAAATCGGGGATGCGGGCCGTGAGCCGGAACCCCCGTTCCTCGTAGAAGGAGCGTGCCGGCGCGTACGGCTCGGTGCTGGAGGTCTCGGCCACCAGTTGGCGCCCGCCCCTGCGGGCCGCGTCCGACTCGGCCTCGGCGAGCAGCCGGGAGGCGATCCCGCGGCCCTGGGCCCGGGGGTGGACCACCAGCCAGTACAGGTCGAAGGTGCCTTCGGTGCAGGGAGCCGGGCCCCAGCAGGCAAATCCCTCGAGCCCCGTACCGCTCTCGGCGGCCGCCACCCGGCAGAAGTACCCGGAGGCATGTCCCCTGGCCGCACAGGCCTCCAGGACCTCCCTGGCCACGTCCCCCTCCTCGGCGCGGAACACCCCCGACGCCTGCGTCACACCCAGGAGGTCCGGGACGTCGGCCGGGGCGAAGGGCCGGGTCACGACCGCGCCCACGCCCACTCCGCGATGCGCGCCACCAGGTCCTCGTAGGTGTCACCGGACGCGGCGACCGAGCGGGCCAGGCCGGCCTTCCGGGAGAGGTCCGGGTTGGGGTTGACGTCGATCACCTGGGGGGCTCCCCGGGCGTCGAGCCGCAGGTCGTACCGGGCGTAGTCCCGGCACTCGAGCGCCCGGTGCGCGGCCAGGGCAACGGTCTCCAGCCGCGCCCGCAGGTTCTCGCCGATCGCCGCCGGGCACCGGGGGACGGTGCGGCGGTCGTCGGCGCTGCCCTCCCGCCACTTGGCCTCGTGGGTGACGATCCGGGGCTCGCCGTCCCCATAGCCTTCGAAGACGATCTCCGCCACGGGGAGGACGCGGGCCTGCCGCGAGACGCCGATCACCGAGACGTTGAACTCCCTCCCCTCCAGGTACACCTCGGCCAGCGCCGGCTGCCGGAAGGTGCGGAGCACGTGGTCCACCCGCTCGACGAGCGCCTCGGGGGTGCGGACGAAGGCCTCGGCGCTGATGCCGATGCTCCCGTCCTCCCGCAGGGGCTTCACCACCAGGGGGAAGGTCAGGTCCCGCACGGACGGGACCTTGGGGACGCTCCGGTAGACCCGGGCGCCGGGGGTCGGGATGCCCGCGGCGAAGAGCAGGGCCTTGGCGACGCGCTTGTCCAGGGCACAGGTCAGGGTAGCGGCCGGGCTGCCGGTGAACCGGATACCCTCGAGCTCCAGCAGACCCGCCACCAAGGGCTCGAAGCGAGCCTCTCCGCCGATCCCCTCGCAGAGGTTGAAGACCAGGGTCTCGGCCCGGCGGCGGGCCAGGTCGGCCACGGCCGGGAACAGGCTCCCGCGCCCCACCGCGACCCGCTCCACCCCGCAGCCCCTGCTCCCCAGGGCAGCCTCCACGTCCTCCACCTCCTGGAGGACACCGACGTCGGAAAGATCGGGGTCGGGGCCGCGGCCCGAGACGGGGGCGGGCTCATTGAAGAGAACGGCCACCCGCGGCTTCACGCCCGCCATCCGAGCCTCCGAGTCGCCGCGTCGGCAACGGCCAGCACCATGGCCTGGTAGTCGAGCCCGGCCGCCCGGGCGGCCTTGGGGAAACAGGAGTTCGCGGCGGGGTCGGGGAGCACCCCTGGCAAGGGATTCACCTCGAGGAGGTTCGGAACGCCCGCCGCGTCCAGGCGCACGTCCAGGCGGGACCAGTCCCGCAGGCGCAGCACCCGGGCCACCCGGCGGCAGAGGTCCTCGAGGGACCGCTGCTCGCCGTCGGCCAGGGCAGCGGGGCAGTCGAAGACCCGCAGGGGGGCCTCCGGCCGGTCCCACACCCACTTCGCTTCCCAGGAGTAGATGGGGTTCGCACCGGGAGGGAAGGCGTCGAAGCGGAGCTCGACCGGGGGGAGCACGCGCAGTTCGGGGCCGTTTCCAAGGACGGCCACGGTGAATTCTCGCCCGGGCAAAAAGGCCTCGACCAAGGCCGGCTGACGATAGGTCGAGAGGACCCGCTGCACCCGGTCCGTCAGGGAGTCGGGGTCCCGGACCAGTTGGTCATCCCGGATGCCCTTGCTCGACCCCTCGAACAGTGGCTTCACCAGGGCAGGCAGGGGGACCTCTCGGGCCGCGGGGAGATCGGCGGGGTCCTCCACCAAAGCGAAGGGGGCGGTGGCCACCCCGTGGTAGGCCAGGACCTCCTTGGCCCGCGCCTTGTCGAGACACAGGCACAGCGTCAGGGGATCGGATCCCGTGTAGGGGATGCCGAGCATCTCGAGGATGGCCGGCACCTGGGCCTCACGGCTCGCGCCGTGGAACCCCTCGGCGATGTTGAAGACGAGGTCGGGCCGGGCGGCCCGGATGCGGGCGGGAAAATCCGGGCGGGCTTCCACCAGGCGCACCTCGTGGCGAGTCTCCAGGGCGGAGGCGAGGGCCAGGATGGTTTCGGCGTCGTCCCACTCGGCGTAGGCGTCGTCCGACTCCTGGCCATCCATCGACGGAGGCTCTTCTTCCTCCCCCGCCAAGAGCTCCGGCCGGGCGGCGCGAAGCGCTCCCCTCTCGGACGGCTTGGCGTTGTAGGCCAGCGCGATTCGCATCAACGGGTCTCCGCGGGTCTTCCCCGTGCCGGCCCCCGGGCGGCCCTCGACTCGGAGGAGGGCGGGGCGGCTCTTGGTGCTCTGCGTCGGATAGAATCATAGACCCCACCCTTGGACAGTCAAGGACAATCTTGGACACCATGGGACACCATGGGACACTTATATAATGATGGTATCTGCGCGGTTGTCCCCGCGGCGCCCTCTGCTATCCTCCCCCTGCGGGAGGGGAACCGGGGCGGGAGGAAGGGAGGAGGCCATGGCCAAGTACCTCACGTTCCACGTGGAGCCGGACCGCAGGTGGGAGGACCTGGTCGAGAAGTACCGGACCCTGGCCCGTGAGACCACGGCCACTTGGGTCAGGACCTACATCTTCGAGGACGGCGGCCGGCGGATCTGCGAGTGGGACGCCCCCAGCCCGGAGACGCTGCACGTCATCTTCGAGCGGACGGGGGTCTCCTGCGACCAGATCTCCCCCGTGCGCCAGGTGCTCCCCGACCAGTGGCGGTGAGCACCCCGAGGCGGGCATCTGGGAGTGGATGGACCGGGGTGGCCGGGCTGGGCCTACGGGAGAGGGGCAGACCCTGGTTCACCGGCGCTCGAATGCAAGCGGAGGTTGCAGGAAGGGCCCTCAGGCCCGCCCCTGGGGCGTCAGGAACAGGATGCCCAGGGGGGGCAGCGTGAGGACGAGGCTGTGGGCCCGCCCCTGGGCGGGAGCCTCTTCGGTCTGCACCCGGCCGAGGTTCCCTGCGCCGCTTCCCCCGTAGGATGCGGCGTCGCTGTTGAGGGCCTCGCGCCACACCCCCCCCAGCGGTACGCCCAGCCGGTAGCCGTGCCTCGGCACGGGCGTGAAGTTGCAGACCACGAGGACCCAGTCCCCCTCCCCTCGGCCCCGGCGAAGGAAGGCCACCACGCTCTTCTCCCAGTCGTGGCAGTCAACCCACTGGAAGCCGCCGGCCTCGAAGTCCCGCTCGAACAGGGGGGGCAGGTCGCGGTAGGCCCGATTCAGATCCCGCACCCAGGCCTGGAGACCGCTGTGGGCCGGGTCCTCGAGCAGGTGCCAGTCCAGACTGACCTCGTGGTACCACTCGCTCCACTGGCCCAACTCCCCCCCCATGAAGAGCAGCTTCTTGCCCGGGTGGGCGTACTGGAACCCCAGGAGGAGCCTCAGATTCGCGAAGCGCTGCCAGTCGTCGCCGGGCATCCTGCGCAGCAACGACCCTTTGCCGTGCACCACCTCGTCGTGGGAGAGGGGGAGCAGGAAGTTCTCCGAAAAGGCGTACCAGATGCTGAAGGTGATCTGGTCATGGTGGTGCTTGCGGTGCACCGGGTCGCGGGAGAGGTACTCCAAGGTGTCGTGCATCCACCCCATGTTCCACTTGAGCCCGAACCCGAGCCCCCCCACGTGGACCGGACGGGTCACCATGGGCCAAGCCGTGCTCTCCTCCGCGATGACCTGGACGTCCGGGAAGCGCTCGTAGACCGCACGGTTGAGGGCGCGGAGAAACTCGATGGCGCCGAGGTTCTCCCGGCCCCCGTGGCGATTCGGCACCCACTCCCCGGGGGCTCGACCGTAGTCCAGGTAGAGCATCGAGGCGACGGCATCGACCCGAAGCCCGTCCACATGGTAGGCATCGAGCCAGAAGAGGGCGTTGCTGATCAGGAACTCGGGGACCTCGGTGCGGTCGTAGTTGAAGAGGTACGTCTTCCACTCCGGCTGGAACCCCTGGCGGGGGTCTGCGTGCTCGTACAACTGGGTGCCGTCGAAGTACGCGAGCCCGTGCTCGTCGGACGGGAAGTGGGAAGGGACCCAGTCCAGGATCACGCCGATACCCCGCTGGTGGAGGACGTCCACCAGAACCATGAAATCCTCGGGGGCGCCGTATCGCGCGGTGGGCGCGAAGTACCCCGAGACCTGGTATCCCCAGGAGCCGTAGAAGGGGTGCTCGGCCACGGGGAGCAGCTCCACGTGGGTGAATCCCATCTCGCCCACGTAGTCCGCCAGGGGCTCGGCAAGCTCCCGGTAGGTCAGGAACCGTTCCCCCCGCTCGCCTCCCCTTCTCCACGAGCCGAGGTGGACCTCGTAGATGGAGAGCGGCGCGTCCAGGGTGTTGCGCCCGGCCCGGCCTGTCATCCACGCCTCGTCCCCCCAGGGATGCGCCAGGGAATGCACCACCGACCCGGTCCCGGGGGGCTGCTCCCACCGAAAGCCGTAGGGGTCTCCCTTGTCGGCAGCGAACCCTCCCGGGCCGGTGACCCGGTACTTGTACACCGACCCGGCCCCCACCCCGGGCACGAACCCTTCCCAGATGCCAGAGCCGTCCCACCGGGGAGCCAGCGGATGGGATTCCGGGTTCCAGCCGTTGAAATCTCCGATGACGCACACGGTTCGGGCGTTGGGGGCCCACACCGCGAAGTGGGTGCCCCGGCGCCCTCCCACCTCGCCCACGTGGGCGCCCAGCTTCTCATGGAGCCGGAAGTGCCGCCCCTCCTTGAAGAGGTAGACGTCGTGGTCCGTGACGAGCCCCACTCCGTGCACGACCTTTTCCATGATCCTCTCCCCGTGGGGTGCCCGCCCCGTGAGACCCCGAACCGCCGCGCCGGCAGCACCCCAGGCCCGGCCTCCCGCCGGCACGAACTGTAGCAGACCCACGACCGGGGTCAACGGGTGCCGCCGCCCCCCGCACGTGCCGAGGCCAAAGGTGGGGCGCCATCCGGCTCACCCTCGAGGCCGATGCGCGTGGGACCCCGGGGCCGGTCGTTGCACTCCACCCCGTCCGCCGCCAAGGGGTCGGCGACCCGCGGGACAAGGGGGTTTCGGTTGGAGCCGATGGCCGGCCCCCCGGCCGTCGGGGCTGACTCCCGGGGGGATTCAGAGGAGGGTGATGACGCCGTTCACCAACCGCAGGGCGCGGTAGACCGCCTTCAGCTCCTCTGCGGACTGGATCCTCGCGGTCAGGGTGACGGAGAGGTAGGCCCCTTTGCTGCTCAGGCGGGTGCGGAGCTCCACCCGCCGGCCCTCTTCCAGCGCCCCGCGGACGGCAGCGTAGGCCTCGTCCGAGAGCTCACGGGTGTGGTGGCCGATCACCTTGAAGCTGTACCGGACGGGAAACTCCAGGAGCTCCTCCACCGGGATGCGTGCGTCGGTGCGCTCCGCCATCGGTGCCTGCCCGCCTCCGCGTGCTCCGCCACGTGCGCTCGCGGGTCTCGGGACCGCCCCCTGTTCCCCGGCCTGGGAGCCTCCGTCATCCTTTACGGGATCGGGAGGGCCGTGCACTGCGGCGCATGGTACGCCATCCTCTCCTCGGTGTCACCCGACCCCGCCCAAGGTCGCCCCCGGATCGCCCTTGACGCCAGCCGTGGAACCCACTATGAACGGTCCGCCGCTCGACCCCATTGCCCCGCGCGTCCCCTGCCTGCGGGAAGGAGCACCCGTGCCCCGGCGAGACGACATCCGCAAGATCCTGATCATCGGCTCCGGGCCCATCGTGATCGGTCAGGCCTGCGAGTTCGACTACTCGGGCACCCAGGCGTGCAAGGCGCTGCGAAAGCTCGGGTACGAGATCGTGCTGGTCAACTCCAACCCCGCCACCATCATGACCGACCCGGGCATGGCGGACCGCACCTACGTGGAGCCCCTGACCCCCGAGGCCCTGGAGGAGATCATCGCGGCGGAGCGGCCGGACGCCCTGCTGCCGAACCTGGGGGGGCAGACCGGCCTAAACCTCTCCTCCGAGCTCGCGCGCCGAGGCATCCTCGACCGCTGGGGGGTGCGGGTCATCGGGGTGAACCTCGACGCCATCCAGCGCGGCGAGGACCGGGAGATCTTCAAACAGACCATGGCGCGGCTCGGTGTCGAGACCGCACGCAGCGCCATCGCCACGAGCCTGGAGGAGGCGTGGACGGTGCTCGACGAGATCGGCCTTCCCGTGGTCATCCGCCCCGCCTACACCATGGGGGGGACCGGCGGCGGGTTCGCCTACAACCGGGACGAGTTCGAGACCATCGTGACCCGGGGGCTCGCCGCGAGCCCGGTGCGCCAGATCCTGGTGGAGGAGTCGGTGCTCGGGTGGGAGGAGCTCGAGCTCGAGGTGGTGCGCGACGCCAAGGGCCAGAAGATCACCGTGTGCTTCATCGAGAACGTGGACGCCATGGGGGTGCACACGGGCGACTCCTTCTGCACCGCGCCCATGCTCACCATCGCCCCCGAGCTCCAGGCGCGCCTGCAGCGGCACTCCTACGACATCGTCGATGCCATCGAGGTCATCGGCGGCACCAACGTGCAGTTTGCCCACGACCCCGCCACGGGGCGGGTGGTGGTGATCGAGATCAACCCCCGCACGTCGCGCTCCTCGGCCCTGGCATCGAAGGCCACGGGCTTTCCCATCGCGCTCGTCTCGGCCATGCTCGCCGCCGGCCTCACCCTGGACGAGATCCCCTACTGGCGCGACGGCACGCTCGACAAGTACACCCCGTCGGGAGACTACGTGGTGGTAAAGTTCGCCCGGTGGGCCTTCGAAAAGTTCAAGGGAGTGCAGGACAAGCTCGGCACCCAGATGCGGGCCGTGGGGGAGGCCATGAGCATCGGGAGGACCTACAAGGAGGCCTTCCAGAAAGCGATCCGCTCCCTCGAGAACGGCCGCTACGGCCTGGGCTTCGCCAAGGACTTCCACCGGAAGACCCTGGACGAGCTACTGGCGCTCCTCGCCGAGCCCTCGAGCGAGCGCCAGTTCCTCCTCTACGAGGCCCTGCGCAAGGGGGCCGAGGTCTCCCTCCTCCACGAGCGAACCCACATCAAGCCCTGGTTCCTCCAGCAGATGAAGGAGCTCGTGGAGTTGGAAGAGGAGCTCCGCGCCTTCGCCGGTGGGCTGCCCCCGGACGAGCTCCTCCTCCGGGCCAAGAAGGACGGCTTTGCCGACCGCTACCTGGCCCGGCTCCTGGGAGTGGCCGAGGCCGAGGTCCGGGCGCGGCGCACGGCCCTCGGCGCGGTGGAGGGGTGGGAGGCCGTTCCCGTCAGCGGGGTGGAGGACGCCGCCTACTACTACTCCACCTACAACGCCCCGGACCGCTCCCCGGAGGGCGGGGGCCGCAGGGTGCTGGTCCTGGGGGGCGGGCCCAACCGCATCGGCCAGGGCATCGAGTTCGACTACTGCTGTGTCCACGCGGCCTTTGCCCTGCGCGACCTGGGGTACGGGTCGATCATGGTCAACTGCAACCCCGAGACGGTCTCCACCGACTACGACACCTCCGACAAGCTCTACTTCGAGCCCCTCACGGTGGAAGACGTGCTCGCGATCTGCGAGAAGGAGAAGCCCCTGGGGGTGATCGTTCAGTTCGGAGGCCAGACCCCCTTGAACCTCGCCGGGGAGCTGGCAGCGGCGGGGGTGCCGATCCTGGGTACGACCCCGGAGACCATCGACACCGCCGAAGACCGGGAGCGGTTCCAGGCCCTCATGGAGCGCCTCGGCATTCCCCAGCCCCGGTCGGGCATGGCCAGGGACCTGGGGGAGGCCCTCGGCGTGGCGGCGCAGATCGGCTATCCGCTGATCGTCCGGCCCTCCTACGTCCTGGGCGGGCGAGCCATGGAGGTGGTCCTCGACGAGGAGATGCTGCGCGAGTACATGGCCAAGGCGGTGGAGGTCACTCCCGACCGGCCCATCCTCATCGACCAGTTTCTCCAGAACGCCATCGAAGCAGAGGCCGACGCCATCGCCGACGGCACCGACGCCTTCGTGCCCGCGGTCATGGAGCACATCGAGCTCGCAGGGGTCCACTCCGGCGACTCGGCGTGCGTGATCCCGCCGGTCTCGATCCCCGCCAAGCACCTGGACACCATCGAGGAGTACACGCGCCGCATCGCGGTGGAGATGAAGGTGGTGGGGCTCATGAACATCCAGTACGCCATCGCCGACGACGCCGTCTACATCCTTGAGGCCAACCCTCGGGCCAGCCGCACGGTGCCGCTGGTGAGCAAGGTCTGCAACATCCCCATGGCGCGCCTGGCCACCCAGGTGATGCTGGGCGCCCGGCTCGCCGACCTGGGGCTTCGCCGCCGCCCGATCCCCCACTTCGGCGTGAAGGAGGCGGTCTTCCCCTTCGGGATGTTCCCTGAGGTCGACCCCCTGCTGGGGCCCGAGATGCGCTCCACCGGGGAGGTGCTCGGCCTGGCCGAGAGCTACGGGGTGGCCTACTTCAAGGCCCAGGACGCGGCCGGGGGGAGGCTGCCCCTCGAGGGGACGGTGCTGATCACCGTAGCCCCCCGGGACCGGGCGGGGGTGCTGGCGGCGGCCCGCGAGTTCGCGGAGCTCGGGTTCGCGATCCGGGCCACCGAGGGCACCGCCCGCTTCCTGGCGGAGCACGGCATCGCTTCGACCCCCATCCTCAAGCTCCTGGAGGGGCGCCCCAACATCGCCGACGCCGTGAAGAACGGCGAGATCCAGCTCGTGATCAACACCCCCGGCGGCAAGGAGAGCGTGGCCGACGACTCCTACATCCGCAAGGCCGCCATCCGCCACAAGGTCCCCTACATCACCACGACCGCCGCCGCCCTCGCCGCCGCCCGGGGCATCGCCGGCGCCCGCCGGGGTTTGGGCGGGGTCAAGAGCCTGCAGGACTACCACGCGGACCTGGCGTAGCCCTGGGCCCGGGGGCGCGAGAGAACGGCCACCGGGGGAAGGCCCCGGAGTAGGTCCCGCCCTGCGGAGCGACGCACAGCTCCAACCGCAGGGCGGGGCTCGCCCCGGCGAGCGACGAACCCCCGGCCTGGGCGCCAAGCACAAAGGCCCGCCCCCGCTGACCCTGCCCCCGCCAGCGTCGTACAAGGGCACCCAGTCTCGGCGCCCCGCGCGCCGCGCCGCCCTCCGGGGGTAAACCAATGCCGCGCATCTTCGCTAACATCGAGCAGTCCCTCCTCCCGGCGCTCCGAGAGACGGTGACCGTCTCGACCCGAGCCGACTTCTGCGTCCGCAGCTTCGGTCTCAGCGGCTTTGGGGGGCCCTCGCCCCAGGCAGGCATGACCGCCGAAAGGCAGGTGCCGAGCCAATTGGCCGAACACCGCGAGCCCGCGTCGCTTCGTGTCCATCTGTGGGGGAGCGCTCGACTCACAACCGGCTGCAGGGCCCTCAGTGCGTGCTGGCCGGAGGTGCTCAAGGTGGAACGCTCTCTTGACGAATATTAACCCGTAGGTTAAATATGCGTCTGAAGCAGATGGCAGCAGGCCCCGTATGCCGAGTCCTGGCCGCGGCCGCAAACGACGGTCGCTGCGAGCTCCAGGATTTCCTCGAGGAGATCGGCCGGGACGACCCTGCTGCTCGTGCGAAGATGGCCGCATTCCTAGAGCGGGCGGCGGATCGGGGACCGCCAAGGAACCCTGAACAGTTTCGGCCCTTGAAGGGATCGGACGGCGTCTTTGAATTCAAGCCCAAGCCCTATCGCATCTTCTGCTTCTTCGACGGTAGGCAGATCATCGTGTGCACTCATGCTTTCAAGAAGAAGACCAACATCAGGGGCGATATTCAAAACGCCGAGCGGCTCAAGACCGAGTACTTCGAAGCCAAGGAGACCGGCAATATTCGGGTTGAGGAGTAAAATTGTGAGCACGAAGTCGTTTAGAGAGATATTCAATGAGGCTCGTCAGGGCGATGCATACTGGGAAGAGCGCGCGGTCCTGGACTTCACGGAGGAGATCTACGAGCGGATGGAGGCCCTGGGGCTCACCAAGAGCGAGCTCGCCGAGCGCCTCGGCACCAGCCCGGCCTACGTGACCAAGATTCTCGGGGGGGAGGCGAACTTCACCCTAAGGACCATGGCCCGGCTGGCGCACGCGCTGGGTGCGGGACTGAGTGTGCAGATGTCACCGGTGGGTGCCCAGCGGTCGCCGAGAGACCAGGCGGGTGCGATGGACACCCCGTGGCGGGTGACCCCGGAGAAGGTCGACGCTGCAGTCCGAAGGATCGTCGAGGTGTGCCGCCCGCGCCGCGTCATCGTGTTTGGCTCCCACGTGCGAGGCACCCCGCACCGACACAGCGACCTCGACGTCCTCGTCGTCACGGCCCACGAGCCGGAGAACCCGCGCCGGGAGAGCGTTCGCATCCGGCGCGCCCTCAGGGGCGTGGGCATGCCCGTGGACGTTCTGGTAGTGGGGGAGAAGACTCTCGACGCGGTCGGCGAGGAGCCCGGCCTGATCTATCGCGAGGTCCTTCGGAACGGCAGGGTGGTCTATGACGCCGCCGCCTAGACCGTCCGGGGCGCTGCATCCCGGGCAGTGGCTCGCCCACGCGCGAAGCGATCTGACCCTGGCGAAGCTGGGCCTCGAGGGAGCGGTCCTGCCCGAGCAGCTCTGCTTTCACGCCCAGCAGGCCGTGGAGAAGGCCTTCAAGGCCATCCTCCTCCACCGACAGGTAGACTTCCCGTTCACCCACGACCTGAGCGAGCTCCTCGACACCATGGCCGCCGCGGGCATTGACGTGCCCCCCGCCTTCGCCGAAGCGGACGCGCTGACGCCCTATGCGGTCGAGACGCGCTATCCGGGCTTCTGGGGCGAGGTATCCGAGCGTGAGGTCGCCGAGGCCCTTCGGCTGGCAGAGGCGGTGGTCCGGTGGGCGGAGGAGGCGGTTGGGTGTCAACCCCGGACAGGGTAGGAAGCAGAGCGGGACTCTTCCACGTAGGCGCCGCACGCAGCGGCCCGCCCCCGTTGACCCCGCCCCCGCCGGCGTCGCACAAAGGCACGCAATCCCGGCGCCCCGCGCGCCGCGCCGTCCTCCGGGGGTGACCATGCCGCGCATCTTCGACGCCATCGAGCACCCCTTCCTCCCCGCCCTGCGCGAAACCCTGGCCGTCTCGACCCGGGCCACACTCGGCATCCGAAGCGGGAACGGGCTCGGCTGGCGGGTCCTGGCCGAGGGGGAAGGAGCGCCCCGAGTTCGCTACTCCGTCGCCATCCACTGGAGCGACGAGGATCAGGCCTACATTGCCACCGTGCCCGAGCTCCCGGGGCTGAGCGCGTTCGACGACGCCGAGGAAGAGGCGCTCAAAGAGTTGGAGATTGCGCAGGAGGCCTTCCTGGACGCCATGAGGGAGAGGGGAGAGGGGAGACCCGATTCCCGAGCCCCGCTTTCTCCCCGGGGCGAGCGGCCGGTTACGCCTGCGCATGCCCAAGATCCTGCACGCCGAGCTCGCAGAGGCGCCGCCGCGGATGGCGTGTCCCTCAACTCCTACATTCTGACGCTCCTCTCTGCTAGGTGGCAGTTGACCTGAGCCGCGCCGGGCAGGGTGCTCGAAGTCTCGCCGTCAGGGGATACACTCGGGCGCTGCGGTCCTGGCGCCCCTGGACGTTCGGGCGAAGGCGGTAGTATTCTGTACAGAACATTGAACAGGAGGGATACCATGAATGCCATCTCATACACCCGCGCTCGCAACGACCTCGCCAAGACCATGGACCGGGTCGTGCAGGACCACGAGCCCATCGTCATCACGCGGCAGAAAGGGGAGTCGGTGGTGATGCTGTCTCTGGAGGACTTCAACTCCTGGCAGGAGACCGCCTTCCTCCTTCGGAGCCCGGCCAACGCCGCACGCCTCCTCAAGGCCGTGGGGGACGTGTCGCAGGGGAAGCACGAGCCCCGAGAACTGATCGATGAGGATTAGCTTCCACGAGGGTGCCTGGGAGGACTACCTCTACTGGCAGAAGACCGACCGAAAGCTCCTGCAGCGGATCAACTCGCTGCTGCGGGAAGCCCTTCGCACGCCCGACTCCGGCACCGGCAAACCCGAGCCCCTCCGACACGTCCTGAGCGGATGCTGGTCGCGCCGGATTACCGAGGAACACCGTCTCGTGTATCGCATCGAAGGCGACTGCCTCGTCGTTCTGCAGTGCCGGTATCACTACTGAGCTTGCGGAGACGAAGACGTTCCGAGCGCTGGAGAAACAGGGACGCGTCGAGCAAGCCCCGACCTACGGCTGAAGGAACCGTGATGACCCACCGCAAGCAGTAGCTCGAGCTCACCTGGATCGGGAAGGAGAACCGGCCGCGGCTGGAGCCGCGCATCCTCCTGGAGGATCCAGCGCTCTTGTACCATGCCCGAGAGCGGGTGGCCGAGAACGACCTCTTCGACAACATCCTCATCCACGGGGGCAACGAATCGACGTCCCCAAGCCCGGAGAGAACCGCGCCGGCCCGGCGCCGTTGACCCCGCCCCCGCCGGCGTCGTACAAGAGCACCCAGTCTCGGCGCCCCGCGCGCCGCGCCGTCCTCCGGGGGTGACCATGCCGCGCGTCTTCGCTGCCCTCCGACGAACCAAAGGGGAGCGGACCTGGGGAAGGGGGAGCGTATGGCCAAGTCGTTGCAGCGATTCGGCGGTGGATGGACTCAGGATAAGCTGGAGCGAGTTCAGCGGTACCTGACGGCTTACGTGCAGGTTCTCAAGGGCAAGGGGCTCCGGTTCGCATACATCGACGCCTTTGCGGGTACCGGCTACCGCGAGCTGAAGGACCCCGAGCGTTCCCAATCGCTCTTGTTTCCCGAACTGTCGGAAAGCGAGCCGTCCATGTTCCTGGACGGCTCGGCCCGCATGGCCCTTCAGGTTCAACCCTCGCCGCGGTGGCCGAGAACCCGCTCCCCCTCATGGGGCCCCAGAACATCCCGCTCTATCTTCTGTGCTTTGCCGCGGCCAATCCCAAGGGTGCGCCGACGGCCTTGAAGATCGCGGAGCACATCCTCCGCAGGTGAGCCCATGGGCCTCCAATCGACGATCGAGTGGACCGACGCCACCTGGAACCCGGTGACGGGCTGCACCAAGGTGAGCCCCGGCTGCCGGAACTGCTACGCCGAGCGCATGGCGGTCCGCCTGCGGGCCATGGGCCAGCCCAACTACCGGAAGGGCTTCGAGGTCGCCATCCACCCCCACACCCTTCGGCTCCCGCTCACCTGGCGCCGGCCGCGGCAGGTGTTCGTCAACTCCATGGGCGATCTCTTCCACGACGAGGTGCCCGAGGCGTTTATCCGCCGAGTGTTCGAGACCATGGAGGCGGCGACGTGGCACCGGTTCCAGGTGCTGACCAAGCGCGCCGGCCGGCTACGCCGGACGGCCCCGCGGCTGCCCTGGCCCGAGAACGTCTGGATGGGCGTGACCGTGGAGTGCACTGACGTCCGAGAGCGGATCGACGACCTCCGCACCGTCCCCGCCGCCGTGCGTTTTCTCTCCGCCGAGCCCCTGCTCGGGCCCCTGACCGGCCTCGACCTGGCCGGCATCCACTGGGTCATTGCCGGCGGCGAATCGGGTCCGGGCGCCCGGCCGATAGACCCCGCGTGGGCGCGAGACCTGCGGGACCAGTGCCTCGCCGCGGGGGTGCCGTTCTTCTTCAAACAGTGGGGTGGCCGGAACAAGAAGGCGGCTGGGCGGGTGCTGGACGGGCGGACCTGGGGCGAGATGCCAAGGGACGGTCGCGAGAGCACTGCACCGGTGCGAACCACCATCGGAGGCGGTCCCCACGGCCAGGAGGACCCGCTGACGGGCGGCTCAAACCAAGAAAGTAAAGAGGGAATGGCTCTTTCCGCACGAAGCGTCCGGAGCGATTCCCTCTGTGCAGTCTCGATTGTGAAGCCAGGATAGCACCGCGCATTCTCGATGGCGATATCTACCCACAGCAGGTGGCGAGCCGCCTGCTCGACTTCTTCGGCGCGGGTACGCCCTGGCAGCGGCGCCTCTGGAACGTCGGGACAGTCCTCGCGTTGCGTGAAGCCATCGAAGTTGCAGGTCGGGGCTTGCCCCGACGTGGTCAGGCCGCCTCGTATCGGGAGGCCGTCGGGGCGAGCCCCGACCTACACTCTTAGCTTGGCGTTAGCTTGACCCTGAATTGCCGGAAGCACGATCGAGGACCGGATGAAGGACCGCAAGCAGAAGCTCGAGCTCACCTGGATCGGGAAGGAAAACCGGCCGCGGCTGGAGCCCCGGGTGCTAATCGAAGACCCGGAGCTCTCCTACCATGCCCCTCACCGAGTAACCGAGAATGACGTCTTCAGCAACATCCTCATCCACGGGGACAACCTGTTGGCGCTGAAGGCATTAGAGCAGGAGCATGCGGGGAAGGTCAAATGTATCTACATTGATCCACCATACAATACCGGAAGTGCGTTTGAGCACTACGACGATGGAGTTGAGCATTCTCTATGGCTGAGCCTTATTAGAGAACGAGCGGCCTTGTTGCGTCGACTTCTTCGGCCTGATGGAGTTCTATTCTGCTCAGTAGACTCTAATGAGCTATTCTATCTTGGCGCTCTCCTAGACGAGATCTTTGGAAGACAAAATCGACTTGAGGTGATGGCTTGGAAGAAGAGCTACGGAGGAGGGGCCAAGTCAAGATTTATCGTTAACCAACACGAGTTCGTTCTGGTGTATGCGAAAGATCTATCTCTCACGCCCCTATTCTTCCTGCCACCAGACCCTGAGGCAATCAAGAAATACTACAAGCTTACCGACGAGAAGTTGTCCACTCGAGGTCCCTACCGACTGCAACCACTTGGGACCACCAGCATGGATGACCGTCCGAATCTTAGGTACGCGATCATTGCTGACGATGGCACGGAGATCTGGCCTACCAAGCAGTGGCAGTGGTCTAAAGATCGCGTCGAACAGGCCAGGAAGAATAACGAAATCGTCTTCACCAAGACCAAGAGAGGCTACACAGTATCATACAAGCAGTACTTGAGGGACCCTGGTGGGGAGGAGCGCAGAAGGAAACCGAAGTCTATAATCGAGGGTGCCTATACGCAGCACGGGACCTATGAAAGCGTCGCGCTGTTCGGCCAGAAGGGAAAGTTCTCTTTCCCTAAGCCAGAGGCTTTGATCTCTGAGTTACTAGAATGCTGCACGGTGCGGGGCGACCTTGTACTCGACTCGTTCCTTGGCTCTGGCACCACAGCTGCCGTCGCCCACAAGATGGGCCGTCGCTGGATAGGCGTAGAACTGGGTGAGCACGCAGTCACTCACTGCGCCCCCCGCCTCAAGAAGGTGATCGATGGCGCCGATCCCGGTGGCGTCACCGGGACCGTAGAATGGAAGGGCGGCGGAGGCTTCCGCTTCTATCGTCTCGCCCCCTCCCTGCTGGAGAAGGACAAGTGGGGCAACTGGGTCGTTTCGAGGAGCTACAACGCGGCGATGCTGGCCGAGGCCGTGTGCAAGCTGGCGGGCTTCACCTATGCCCCCAGCGACACGGTCTTCTGGCAGCATGGCCACTCCACCGAGCGCGACTTCATCTACGTGACGACGCAGAACCTCAGTGGCGACCAGCTCCGGCAGATCGCCGACGAGGTCGGGGAGGAGCGGAGTTTGCTCGTCTACTGCTCTGCTTTTCGCGCCAACACGGTGGAGTTCGCAAACCTCACCGTGAAGAAGATCCCCGCCGCGGTGCTGAACCGCTGTGAGTGGGGCAAAGACGACTACAGCCTCAACGTGCAGAACCTGCCGATGGCGGAGGACCTGCCGCCGGCCAACGGAGAGAAGAAGCCGAAGAGGCAGAAGGCGGTGACCGACCTGCCGCTGTTTGCGGGTCTGGGTGACGACGGGGGCGACGCATGAACCGACACGTGAACGCCATCAGCGGACGTCTGAGCCTGCGCAAGCCCCAGCGGGACTCGTTGGAGATCCTCGCGCGCATCACCGAGATCGCCCCACCCCGTAAGGACGCCGACCTGGCGGCAGCGCTCCAGGTCATCCGCTCCGAGTACCCGAACGTGCAGGACTTCGAGCGGGACTTCCCCTCGATCTGCTTCGCCCTGGCGACCGGTGTCGGCAAGACCCGGCTCATGGGCGCCTTTGTGGCGTACCTCCACCTGGCCAAGGGGATCCGCCATTTCTTCGTGCTGGCCCCGAACCTGACCATCTACAACAAGCTCATCGCCGACTTCACCCCGAACACCCCGAAATATGTGCTGCGGGGCATCGCCGAGTTCGCCACGACCCCGCCGGTCATCATCACCGGCGACAACTACGAGGCCGGCCACGGCGTGCGCGACGAGGCAGCCCGCCAGCTGCGCCTGTTCGGGGCGGACGACGCGGTCCACATCAACATCTTCAACATCTCGAAGATCAACTCCGAGGTGCGCGGGGGCAAGGCGCCCCGAATCAAGCGGCTCTCCGAGTACATCGGCGAGAGCTACTTCGACTACCTGGCCGGGCTCGACGATCTGGTGCTGATGATGGACGAGTCCCACCGCTACCGGGCCGCGGCGGGGATGCGTGCGATCAACGAGCTCAAGCCGATCCTGGGCCTGGAGCTGACTGCCACGCCCCACGTCGAAGCGAGCGGCGGAAAGACGATCCCGTTCCGAAACGTGATCTACGACTATCCGCTGGCACACGCACTTCGAGACGGGTTCGTGAAACAGCCTGCCGTGGCCACCCGTGAGAATTTCGACCCCGGCCAGCATTCGCAGGAGGGACTGGAGACGATCAAGATCGAGGACGGCGTCCGCGTGCACGAGGCGGTGAAGGTGGAGCTGGACGTGTTCGGACGGCAGAATCACCTGCCGGTGGTAAAGCCTTTCATGCTCATCGTCGCCCGCGATATCAGCCACGCAGGGGAGTTGGTAGCCCGGATCGAATCGAAGGACTTTTTCGAAGGTCGCTATGCGGGAAAAGTCATTCAGGTGGACTCAAGTAAGACGGGTGCTGACGAGGACGAAATGGTCCAGCGCCTTCTCGCCGTGGAGAACCCCAACGAGCCGACCGAGATCGTGGTGCACGTCAACATGCTGAAGGAAGGCTGGGACGTGACCAACCTCTACACCATCGTGCCCCTGCGGGCGGCGAACTCCCGCACCCTGGTGGAGCAGTCCATCGGGCGCGGACTCCGGCTCCCCTACGGCCGGCGGGTAGGCGTGTCGGCCGTGGACACCCTCACCATCGTGGCCCACGACCGGTTCCAGGAGATTGTGGACGAGGCCAACCGGCCCGACTCCGCCATCCGGCTGGAGAGGATCTACATCGGCAAGGACATCGCCGAGGAGGCCCAGCAGGCCGTGACGGTCGAGCCGACCCTGACCCAGCCGATCCCTCGCCCGGGCGGGGACCCACCACGGGAGAGGACGGAGCCCGAGAAACAGGTCGCCAAGACCACCATGGACGTCATCCGAACGTTCGAGCGGCTGCCGACCTCCCGCGACCTGACCCGGCAGGAGATCCAGCAGCAGATCGTCGCCGAGGTGAAGAGCCGAACGGCGCCGGTGCAGCCCGAGCTCTACGAAGCTGAGGGCGCCCCCGACGTGGAAGCCATCGTGGCCGAAACGGTGGAAACTTATGTGGCCCGCACCATCGACATTCCGCGGGTCCTCGCGGTGCCTACGGGGGAGGTGTCGTCCGGGTTCCGCGACTTCGACCTGGAAAGACTGGCCGAGATCAACCTGCCGCCGGTCTCCCGTGACATCCTGATCCAGACCCTGGACACCGGAGAGCGCAGCAAGTTGGCAGCGGTGGAAGGGGGCGAGGAGGAGCGGCTGGAGGACTACCTGGTGCGGGTGCTCATCGACTTCGACGACGTGTGCTACGACGAGCACGCGGACTTGCTCTACAAGCTGGCGGGGCAGATAGTGGCGAGGCTACAGTCCTACCTGGCCGACGAGGCCCAGGTGCGCAACGTGCTGCTCTACCACCAGCGGCGCCTGGCGAACCTCATCCACGCCCAGATGCAGCAGCACCGGTGGGAGAGCGCCACGGCCTACGAGGCCCAGGTGACCAAGGGCTTCAAGACCTTCTCTCCAACCGTCTACAAGGCACCGGCCGGCGAACAACCCCGGGACTACCGGACGCCGGTTGACGACCGGCAGAACATCCGGCGCATGCTCTTCACCGGGTTCGCCAAGTGCATCTACCCGATCCAGAAGTTCGACTCCGACCCCGAGCGGCGGTTCAGCGCGATCCTGGAGGCCGACCCGCAGGTGGAAAAGTGGTTCAAGCCGGCCCGGGGCGACTTCCACATCTACTACCAGAGCGACACCCCCTACGAGCCCGACTTCGTGGTCGAGACCAAGACCGCCAAGCTGATCTGCGAGCCCAAGCGGGCCGACCAGGTGGGCGACCCGGTGGTGCAGGAGAAGGCCCGCGGCGCCGTCCAGTGGTGCGGGCACGCGAGTGCCCACGAAGCCGCGCACGGCGGCAAGCCTTGGAGCTACCTCCTCATCCCCCACGACGCCATCCGGGACAACATGACGATCGAGGGGATGGTGGGGATGTTCCGGCAAAGCTGAGCGGCGCAAGCCCCCCCCCCGAGAGCGGGGGCATTTTCTTCCGGCTGGATGAAGGCCACGACTTCGCCCTCGCCGGCGTCGGCGACCGGCATCGCTTGCACTACCGGTTGACCCACGTGGCCGCGGGCGGGATGCAGCCGACCTCGAGCTCAGGAAGCGAGTGCGGACGATCCGCATCGTTGTAGAATAGCGGGGTAGCGTCAGCCGGAAACGGTGGAAGGGAGGACGACCATGCAGGTGGAACGACGCATCGAGAGGGTCTCGTCGACGAGATTGATCATCGACCTTCCGCCCTCGTTCGTGAACAAGTCGGTGGAGGTCTTGGTACTCACGCTCGACGAGCCGGACCAGCTCGCAGTTCCGGACGGCGACACCGCGCCAAACGGCGCCCGCTTCGCGTCGCTGGCTCAGGAGCTTGCCGACCACGGGCTCGGCGAGAAGTTCGGAGACCCTGTGGTTTGGCAGAGGGAGATGCGAACGGACCGCATCCTTCCGGGTCGCGAGTAGGTTTCATGTTCCTTCTCGACAGCAATATCGTGATCTACGCGCTCCAGCCGCACCAAGAGAAGCTCCTTGCGTGGTTGGCAAGCAAGGTCCTGGCCATCTCGGCAGTGACTCGTGTGGAGGTGCTCGGCTTTCACAAAATCACCGAGGCCGAGAGCAGGAGCGCAGCTTCTTTGCTCGCGATCCCCAGACAGCTCGCCATCGATGACGTTGTCGTAGACGCGGCCATACGGCTGAGGCGCCAGCGCAGGATGTCCTTGGCCGACTCGCTCATCGCAGCGACGGCGCTGTCCCACGGCCTCACCCTGGTCACTCGGAACACCGCCGATTTCTCATGGGTCCCGGGCTTGGTCGTCGTGGACCCGTTCGCCGAGCTGTGAGGCCCTTCGGGCCGCCAACCTGGAGCCTCCGCGGTTCGACGACCGCCGGTCGCCCTTCCGGGTCGTCGTCCACTGCCGGCGCGGATCGCCAATAGAGCACGGAGACTGTCTGTACCACGAGGGGGCCTGCGAGCGATGCCACCCGAACCCTTCCTGCTGACCCCGGAACACGAGGCCTATCCCCACCGGCTCAGGGATTCCACCGACGGCCGAGGCGCGCCTCAGCTCTGGTGTCTCGGCCCGCCGCGCCTGTTGGCCAACGACCTCCTCGGCCTCTTCTGCTCCACCCGCTGCCCCGGTGACGTGGTCCTCCGGGCCTACGAGGCGGCACGCGCTCTGCGGGACGCCGGCATCCCGGTGATCGGCGGCTTCCACACGCCCATGGAGCAGGAGTGCCTGGAGCTCCTCCTGCGCGGCACCCAGCCCGTCGTCTGGTGCCCCGCCCGCGGGCTGCCGCAGCCCCGCCGCCTCCCCAAGCCGCGACGCGACGCCCTGGCGGAGGGCCGCCTCCTGATCCTCTCGCCGTTTGCCGCCAAGGCCCGGCGGATGACCGCCGACCGGGCCGAGCGGCGAAACGAGCTGGTTGCGCAGATTGCCAGGCACCTCCTCTTTCTGCACGCCCCGCCGGGCACCCGGACCGACGCCCTGCGCCAAGGCGCCCTGGCCAGGGGTAAGCCGGTGTTCTTAGGGGCGGAGGTGAGGGAACTGCTGTCACCGAATCGGTTCTGGACCGATCTCGGGATCGACAGTAGTGCGGAGAAGATCGACGAGGCCCGTGGTGACACTCTTTCCCGAAAATGAGCTTATGAACGCGATATGCACTTGCATACTTCGGAAGGCCTCCCAGGCAGCGCTACGACGGCACCCACCCCATCCGCATCGCCCTGGACAAGCTCCAGACCCTCGACGTCGTCCGGATCATCGAGGACAAGGCGTGAAGGCGCGTCCCACCAGCAAGGAGATGACGATGAACACGGCAAAAGAAGAGATTCAGGCGCTTCTCGAAAGGCTTCCCGAGAACTGCTCCATCGAGGACGTTCAGTACCATCTTTACCTGATCGAGAAAGTCAGACGGGGGATCGCCCGGGCCGATTCTGAGGGGACGCTGAGCCAGGAGGAAGTCGAGAGACGGCTGAGCCGATGGACTTCCGAGTAGTCTGGTCGCCCGAAGCCGTGGAGGACGTCGAGTCCCTTGCCGAACACATCGCGAGGGACTCGGAGTTCTATGCGAGAGCCGTCGTAGCGCGCCTCTTCGAAGAGACACGCTCTCTGGCCGCGTTGCCGCGGCGAGGCAGGGTCGTTCCGGAACTGGGAGACGAGAGACTCCGGGAGCGCTTCGTGTACAGTTACCGTCTCATCTATCGGGTCCAGCGCCAAACCGTAACCGTGGTAGCTGTTGTGCACGGAGCGCGTCTCCTGCCACCGGCGTTGAAGGGCCGCCCGGACGTGGAGGCGTGAGTCGTGAAGCTTTGGGACCATTTGCCCTCTTGGGCAATCGCCAGATCCACGGTCACGGAGCGGAGCCAAGTGCCTGTAGGCCTGTAGGCCTGCCGGGCGCACCTGGGTTAGGATCTGCCCCTTCCCAACCGCCCCAAGAGGAGACTTGAATGGAACCCATCCGCATCATGCCCTGCCTCGACATGAAGGAGGGCCGGGTCGTCAAAGGGGTCCACTTCGTGGACATCAAAGACGCGGGCGATCCGGTGGAGAACGCCCGGTTCTACCAGAGCGAGGGGGCCGACGAGCTCGCCATGCTCGACATCGCCGCCACCCTGGAGAACCGCAGTACACGCCTCCAGTGGGTAAGGGCCGTGGCGAAAGAGATCACGATTCCTCTCACGGTGGGCGGGGGCATCGGGAGCCTGGAGGACGTGGAGCAGGTGCTCGAGGCAGGCGCCCAGAAGGTCTCCATGAACAGCGCGGCGGTGAAGGACCCGGACCTGGTCGCCCGGGCGGCGGAGAAGTTCGGGGCCGCCCGGATCACCGTGGCGATCGACGGGCGGCGAAACCCCGCCATGCCCTCCGGCTTCGAGCTCGTGGTGGCGGGGGGCACGAAGCCCGTGGGGATCGACTGCGTGGCGTGGGCCCGCCGGTGCGAGGAACTGGGGGCCGGGGTGCTCCTGCCGACCAGCATGGACGGGGATGGGACGAAGGCCGGCTACGACATCCCCTTCACCCGGGCGATCGCCGACGCCGTGACGCTCCCCGTCGTGGCATCCGGGGGAGCGGGCACCCTCGAACACTTCTACGAGGCGGCCCGGGATGGGAAGGCCGAGGTCCTCCTGGCCGCTTCCGTCTTCCACTTCCGGCTGCTCCGGATCGGGGACGTGAAAACGTTCCTGCGGGACCGGGGGCTCGCGGTAGCCGGCCGCTGAAGCGCGCCCATAGGGGAAACGGCGGGGTGGGACCGGATGGGGAGGCTGGGACAGAGAGCTCGGAGCCTGGAACCCGAAAACCCCGGAACGCGCCACACGTCACGGGTCACCCCTCACCCGTCACGCCTCACCGCGCGGGCTCAAATGTGGAACATGAGGCGCGACGCCCGCACCCTCTCGAGACCCAATGCCTCGGCCTGCCGGCAGAGGTCCTCGATGGTGGTGCCGCGGAAGATCTCGGCAATCCTCTCTCCGAGCTCCTCCCACAGCTCCCCCGCCGGGCACTCCCCCTTCCTGTCGCACGGGCGGGTGTCGCAGGGGGTCTCCACTCCCGGCTCCCCGGCGCAGAAGACGAGCTCGATGGGCCCCTCGGTGGCGGTCACCACGTCGTAGACCGTGATGTCCGCCGGGCTCTTGAGCAGGAAGTACCCCCCCGCCGGTCCCCTCTTGCTCCCCAGGAGGCCCGCGTCCTTGAGCTGCTGGAAGATCTGCTCCAGGTAACGCAGGCCGATGCGCTGGCGCTCCGCGATGGTCTTGATCTGCACCGGCTCGCCGGCCGAGTGGTACGCCAGGTCGAAGACGGCCCGCACCCCGTAACGACTTCTCGTGGTCAGCCTCATGGCCTAGCTCCCCTGCACAATCACGGCGACGGAGGGAGACTATCAGCACGAGGTTCCCGTGTCAACGCGAGGGAATCATTCCAGGGACGCCCGCACCGGCCTTTGCCCCCCCGGCCGGCGGGGTGGAGGGTCCAGGAACCGTTTCCGCGTTGACACGGCGACGCCCCCTCCGTAGCCTACGGGCTCCCCTCCCCCTCCGAGGTACCGGTTTTCATGTCCCCAGCCCCAGGCTTCCTCCCCGAATCCCCCGAGCACCCGGGGGACGTCTTCGACGTCGTCCTGGTCACCGGCGACGCCTACGTGGACCACCCGGCCTTCGGGGCCGCCCTCGTTGGCAGGTACCTCGAGGCCCGGGGGTACCGCGTCGGGATCCTTGCCCAGCCGGACTGGACCAGCCCCGAGGCCTTCCGCCGTTTCGGCAGGCCCCGGCTCTTCTTCGGCGTGGCGGCCGGGAATCTCGACTCCATGGTGGCCCACTACACACCGGACCGCCGGCGCCGGGGCAGGGACGAGTACTCCCCCGGCGGGAAGCCCGGCCGCCGGCCCGACTACGCCTCGGTGGTGTACGCCCAGCGGTGCAAGGAGGCCTTCCCGGAAGTTCCGGTGGTTCTGGGGGGCATCGAGGCCAGTCTGCGCCGGCTGGCCCACTACGACTTCGTGCAGCAGCGCGTGCGGGGGTCCGTGCTGGTGGACGGCAAAGCCGACTACCTGGTCTACGGCATGGCGGAGAAGGCCCTCGGGGACCTGGCGGCCTGCCTGGCTGCCGGTTCGGCGGTTTCGGAGCTCCGGACCTTGCGGGGGATCGCCTATCGGACCTCCGAACCGCCGGAGGGCCCCGGGGTGCTCCGGCTTCCGCCGGCGGAGGAGGCGGCGTCCAGCCCCCAGGCCTTCTTCGAGTACTTCCAGGCTCTCTATCGGGCGCTCCTCGAGCCCGAGGTCCCGGCGGCCGTCCAGCCCCACGGCTCCCAGGCGGTCGTCGTCAACCCCCCGGCAGATCCCCTCACGCCCCGGGAGCTCGACGCCGTCTATCGCTTGCCCTTTCTGCGCGCCTACCCGCCCCGGTACGACGACGAAGGGGGGATCCCGGCGCTGGCCCCGGTGCGCCACTCGGTGGTGACTCACCGCGGCTGCTACGGCGGCTGCTCCTTCTGTGCCATCTCGGCGCATCAGGGCAAGGGCGTGGTGAGCCGGTCCCCCGAGGGGATCCTGGACGAGATCCGCCGGCTGGCGGCGGACCCGGCTTTCCGGGGCACGATCCAGGATGTGGGCGGTCCTACCGCCAACATGTACGGCACCGGGTGCCGAAATGTCGGCCCGGGGCGGTACGCCTGCAGTCGCCCGAGCTGCCTGACCCCCGACGTCTGCCCCCAGCTCGAGACCTCCGGCGCGCCCTACCTGGAGCTCCTCCGGGCCGCGCGCCGGGTGCCCGGGGTAAAGCACGCTTTCGTTGCCTCGGGACTCCGGCACGACTTGCTGCTGGCTCCAAGCCAGCGGCGCCTGCTCCGGGAGCTCCTGCAGCACCACGTGGGGGGCCAGCTCAAGGTGGCACCCGAACACGTGGCCAGCCGCCCCCTGCGGCTCATGGGCAAGCCCTACGCCCGAAAGTATCGAGAATTCCGCGAGCTTTTCGAGACCCTGCGCAAGGAGATCGGAAAACCCCTGTACCTCGTCCCCTACCTCATGACCGGACACCCCGGGTGCGACCTGCGGGACGCGATGGACCTGGCGGAGTTCGCCAGGGAGCTCGGCCACTTCGCCGAGCAGGTGCAGGACTTCACCCCCACCCCGATGTCGGCGTCCACGTGCATGTTTCACACGGGCCGTGACCCGTCCACCGGCGAGGAGGTCATCGTGCCCCGAGGGAAGGAGAAGAGCGTGCAGCGGGCCCTGGCCCAGTACCGAGATCCCAGGAACCGGGAGCTGCTGACCCGCTACTTCCGATCCCTCGGTCGGCCCGGAGTCCTGCGCACCCTGTATGGCCCGCAGGGCCCCACCGCCGGGCGCCGCGGCGGCAGCGGGCGGCCGGGTCCGAGGGGAAGGAGAGACGGGCCCGGGCGCAAGGATTGAGCCCTCCGGTTCGGCAGCAAAATCTGCGGGACGCCCTTGTACCCTTCCTGTGAGGCTTCACCCGCCCCGTGAACCGGGGAGTCGACAAGCCCTGCCGCCATTCACACCCGCGCTTGCGGGGCTTTGACTCCCCCCGCCGGCCTGTGCTAATCAGGCCCGCAGAGCGCAACCGCGTCGCCCAGAGGAGGGCTCATGAACGTCGGCAAGCGAATCCGGAAGATGCGGGAGGCCCAGGACATGACCCCTGTCCACGTCGCAGAGCTCACGGGCTTGGAGGCGGCCTACATCGAGGCGGTCGAGGAGGGGCGAGAGGTCCCCTCCATCGGCGCGGTGCTCAAGATCTCCCGTGCCCTGGGATCGCGCATGGGACAGATCATCCACGGCGCGGGACCCCGGTCCGACATCTTCAGCATCATACCGGCAGGCGACGGGGCGGCGGTGGAGCGGACCAGCACCCAGGCCCAGCGCACCGGCCAGGGGTACACCTATATGAGCCTGCTGGCGGCCGACATCCGGGGCCAGGGCATGGAGCCGTTCCTGGTGACCTTCGACCCCCAGGCGGCCGCGACGGTGCAGCCCATGGCCCACGAAGGCGAAGAATTCCTCTACGTGCTCTCCGGAACTCTGGAGATGCTCTATGACGGGGAAGTCTACACCCTGAAGAAGGGAGACAGCCTGTACATCGATTCTGCCAGGCCGCACGCCCTCCGGGGCATCGGGAAGACCCCCCCCCAGGCCCTGGCGGTGATCCTGACGAAGGATTGAGATTCTTCCGGTAAACGACCGGGTGGGCCCGCCCACTCCGGCAGACGAGGCGCAGGCTCTGACGGAGGAGTCGTCCGCCGGGAGCCCCCTCACACCGCCGCGGCGAGCAGGTCCCCCAGCGGGGTGAAGGGCATCCCGAACGCCTCCGCCACGGGGCGGCACGTCAGGTGCCCGTCCCAGGTGTTCACCCCTTTAGCTAACGAGGCTCCGCCTCAGACCGTCGAGGCGTGGGTTTCAGAAACATAGAGGGC
>JAWSUI010000007.1:0-97552 GCA_033551855.1 Deferrisomatales bacterium | reverse complement strand
CGCGCTTCTCGTCTATTTCACCTCAGATTTCCACCTCTTTTCGCGCCCAGGCTCAGGGCACGATGCCCTGCTGGGTGTTTCCAAACCGAACAGGGAATTTTCAGGATGGCCAGAACTGGCTCAACCGGGTGTTTCATCTGGCGGTGAAGAAGGCAAACATCCAGAAGATCCGCATCCACGATCTTCGCCACACCTATGCGGCCCACCTTCTTCAGGCGGGGGTCCCGGTCCATTTCGTGAAGGACCAGCTCGGTCACCATTCCATCAAGGTGACGGTGGACATCTACGGCCACCTACTCCCCGGGGCCTATGAGAATCTGGTGGGGGTGCTCGACGATGAGGAAGCGGGGGATGGGGGGGCGCACCCGGACGCACCCTATACGCACCCAGAAAAAACAAAGGGGCTACGCGAAACGCGTAACCCCTTGTTTTTACATGGCGGGAGCGACGAGACTCGAACTCGCGACCTCCGACGTGACAGGCCGGCGTTCTAACCGACTGAACTACGCCCCCGCAAAACGGGTCCTGGGCGTTCTGGTAGGCGGAACAGGGATCGAACCTGCGACCTCCGGCTTGTAAGGCCGGCGCTCTCCCGGCTGAGCTATCCGCCCGGGGCTGGCAAGGACCTAGAGCTTGTCCTTCAGGCCCTTGCCGGACTTGAACTTCGGCGCCTTGCTGGCGGAGATCTTGATCTCCTTGCCGGTCTGGGGGTTCCGCCCCTTCCGGGCTTTGCGCTCGGTGACGCTGAAGGTTCCGAACCCGACCAAGGTCACCTTGTCGCCCTTCTTCAAGGTGTCCGTGACGGCTTCCGTGAAGGCATCCAAGAACCGCTTCGCTGCCGCCTTGGAGGTATTGGCCTTTGTCGCCATGACCTCGATGAGCTCAGCCTTCGTCACGGTGTCCCTCCTTGCATCGGGTCGCGAGGTGTTGCCGGGTTATAGCAACGGCCCCCGAACGCTGTCAAGGCCCTTTTCTACTGGATTTGCGACGCCTCGGGTCCGTGCGGCGCGGGGGGAGGGGCGGCCGAGGGGATCCCGAGGATCTCTTCTACGGTGCGTGCCCCCCCGGGGGTGCCGGCGAGGATGGCGTCCGGATCTTCGGTCTCCAGGGCGGTGCCCAGCACCTGATCCATGTGGTCCACGTAAACGAGCCGGATCTCGTTGGCGACGGAGCGCGGCAGGTCGAGATCCGGCACGTCCTTCTCGTTCTCCCGGGGCAGGAGCACGGTGGCGATGTGGGCTCGGTGGGCCGCGAGGAGCTTCTCCTTCAGGCCCCCGATGGACAGCACCTTCCCTCGCAGGGTGATCTCCCCCGTCATCGCCACGTCCTTGCGGACGGGGATCCCGGTCAGGGCCGACGTCAGGCAGGTGGCGATCGTGATCCCGGCGGAGGGCCCGTCCTTGGGAATCGCGCCCTCGGGCACGTGGATGTGGATGTCGATCTTCTGGTAGAAGTCCCGCTCGAGCCCGAGGCGGTGCGCGCGGCTGCGCACGTACGAGACGGCCGCCCGCGCCGACTCCATCATCACGTCACCGAGCTTCCCGGTGATGGTGAGGTTGCCCTTCCCGGGCAGCAGCACCACCTCGATCCCGAGGAGCTCCCCCCCGACCTCGGTCCAGGCCAGGCCGGTCGCGTACCCCACCTCGCTGCGCTCTTCCTTTACCCCGTGTTTGTACCGGGGCGCGCGCAGGTGCTTGCGGACCACCGAGGGGGTGATGCGGTGCAGGCGGGGGCCGGTTCCTCCCTCGGCCACGACTTCCTTGGCGACCTTCCGGCATATGTTCGCGATCATGCGCTCCAGGTTCCGGACCCCGGCTTCTCGCGTGTAGCGGCGGATCACCTCCAGGAGGGCCGCGTCGGTGAAGCGGATGTCCGACTCCTTGAGGCCGTTGGCCTCCATCTGCTTCTGCACCAAGTGGCGCTTGGCGATGTCGAGCTTCTCGAGCTCGGGGTAGCCGGCGATCTGGATCACCTCCATCCGATCCCGGAGGGGAGGCGGGATGTTGGGCAGGTAGTTGGCGGTGGTGATGAAGAGCACCCTGCTCAGGTCGTAATCCAGATCCAGGTAGTGATCATTGAACGTGTCGTTTTGCTCCGGGTCGAGGACCTCCAGGAGGGCCGCCGAAGGGTCCCCGCGGAAGTCCATGCTCATCTTGTCCACCTCGTCCAGGAGGAAGACGGGGTTGGAGCTCTTGGCCTTCTTGAGGCTCTGGAGGATCTTGCCGGGCATGGAGCCGATGTACGTCCGCCGGTGCCCGCGGATCTGTGCCTCGTCGCGTACCCCGCCCAGGCTCAGCCGGACGAAGTTGCGGCCGATGGCCCGCGCGATGGAGCGGGCCAAGCTCGTCTTGCCCACTCCCGGGGGGCCGACGAAACACAGGATGGGCGCCTTGGTGGTCCCGACGAGCTTGAGGACCGCCAGGTACTCCAGGATGCGCTCCTTGACTTCCCGGAGGCCGCAGTGGTCCTCGTCGAGGATCCGATGGGCGTCGGGGATCTGGACCTTGTCCTCGGTGAGCTCGTTCCAGGGGAGGTCCAGGATCCAGTCGATGTAGTTGCGCACCACGGTGGCTTCCGCCGACATGGGCGACATCATCTTGAGCTTTTGCAGCTCCTTCTGGGCCTTTTCCCGGACATCTTCCGGCATGTCCTTGTCTTGGATCCGCTGCGCCAGCTCCCGAATCTCGTTCTGGGTGTCCTCCCCTTCCCCCAGCTCCTTCTGGATCGCCTTCATCTGCTCGTTGAGGTAGTACTCCTTCTGCGTCTTTTCCATCTGTTTCTTGACGCGGCGCTTGATCTTCTGCTCGATCTCCAGCACCTCGATCTCGCCTTTGATCAGCTCGAGGAGCTTCTCGAGGCGGCGGATGGGGTCCTGCATCTCGAGCAGCTCTTGCTTGACGCCCGTCTTGATGGCGAGATGGGAGGCGATGGTGTCGGCCAGCCTCCCCGGCTCCTCGATGGTCTGGGCGGAGCCGACGAGCTCGGAGGGGAGCTTGCGGTTGAGCTTCACGTACTCCGCGAAGGAGTCCACCACCGTGCGGAGCAGGGCGTGGGACTCGGCGCTGCCCGTCGAGGCTTCGGGCAGCTCCTCCGCCTGGACGAGGAAGTACCGGTCGGTGCCGAGGTAGTTCTTGAGGCGGGCCCGGGCCTTGCCTTCGACCAGCACCTTGACGGTGCCGTCCGGGAGCTTGAGGAGCTGGATGATGGCCCCAACGGTCCCCACGGGGTGGATGTCATTGGGGCCGGGCTCGTTGACGCGCGCCTCCTTCTGGGTAGCGAGGAGGATCTCGCGGTCCCCGGCCATGGCCTCCTCCAGGGCGGCGATGGACTTGTCGCGGCCCACGAAGAGCGGGATGACCATGTGGGGGAAGACGACGACGTCGCGCAGGGGAATGAGGGGGAGGACCCTGTCGGGTCCGGTCGTGGCGGTGGTCATGGGCGTCTCTCTCCGGCCTCAGCCGGTGCCGACGCGCCCGGAGTCCTGGCCGCTGTACAGAATGATGGGGGCCTCTCCCTCGTTGATGACGTCCTCGTTGACGATCACTTCCTGCACGTTCTTCTGGGACGGGATCTCGTACATGAGGTCGAGCATCACGGATTCCAGGATGGCTCTCAGGCCGCGGGCGCCGGTGTTGCGGTGGGTGGCCTCCCGGGCGACGGCCTTGAGTGATCCGTCCGTGAAGGAGAGGGTCACTCCCTCCATGTCGAACAGCTTCCGGTACTGTTTTACCAGGGCGTTCTTGGGTTCCTTGAGGATGCGTACCAGGGCCGCCTCGTCCAGCTCCTCCAGGGAGGCGTGGATCGGGAGGCGGCCGACGAACTCGGGAATCATCCCGAACTTGATCAGATCCTGGGGCTGGGCGTGGGCCAGCACCCCTTCCTCGCGCTTCTGGCGCCTGGTCTTGACGTCCGCGCCGAAGCCGATGCTCTTCGACCCGAGGCGCTGCTCCACCACGTCCTCGAGGCCCACGAAGGCCCCCCCGCAGACGAACAGGATGTTGCGGGTGTCGACCTTGATGTAGTCCTGCTGGGGGTGCTTGCGCCCGCCCTTGGGCGGAACGCTCGCTACGGTGCCCTCGAGGATCTTCAGGAGGGCTTGTTGCACCCCCTCGCCGCTGACGTCGCGGGTGATGCTGGGGCCCTCGGTCTTCTTCGCGATCTTGTCGATCTCGTCGATGTAGACGATTCCCTTCTGGGCCTTCTCCACATCGTAGTCGGCGTTCTGGAGGAGGCTCAGGATGATGTTCTCCACATCCTCGCCCACGTAGCCGGCCTCGGTGAGGCTCGTGGCGTCGGCCATGGCGAAGGGGACCCGCAGCACGCGCGCCAGGCTCTGGGCCAGGAGGGTCTTGCCGCACCCGGTGGGCCCCATGAGGAGGATGTTGGACTTCTCCAACTCCACCTCGTCTCCGGGCCGCGCGGGGGAGTAGATGCGCTTGTAATGGTTGTACACCGCCACCGAGAGGACGCGCTTGGCGCGTTCCTGCCCGATCACGTAGTCATCGAGAAAGCTCTTGATCTCCGGCGGGGCAGGCAGGCTGTCCTCGAGGGAGGACTGCGGCGTGGCCTCCTCGGCGATGATGTCGTTGCACAGGGTGATGCACTCGTCGCAGATATAGGCCGTCGGCCCTGCGATCAGCTTTCGGACCTCCTCCTGCCCCTTGCCGCAGAACGAACAGTAGAGGCCGGTGCCCTTGCCCTTTCTCGGATTCACCCGGCAGCATCTCCCGGGCGGCTCACACCCCGCCCTGTGGTCTCAGGTGTTTTTCGATTACTTTATCGAGAATACCATACGCCAGAGCCTGCCCTCCATCCATAAAGAAGTCCCGCTCGGTGTCCACGGCGATCGTGTCGATTTCCTTGCCCGTGTGGCGAGCCAGAATCTCGTTGAGCTCCCGGCGCAGCCGCAAGATCTCGCGGGCGTGGATCTCGATGTCGGTCGCCTGGCCCTGAAATCCCCCGAGGGGCTGGTGAATCATGATCCGGGAGTGGGGCAGCGCCCACCGCTTCCCCGGAGCACCCGCCGCCAGCAGCAGGGCCCCCATGCTGGCCGCTTGGCCGAGGCAGATCGTACAGATATCGGGCCGAACGTACTGCATGGTGTCATAGATGGCAAGGCCGGCCGAGACCAACCCCCCGGGCGAGTTCACGTACAGGTAGATGTCGGCCGACGGGTCCTCCGACTCGAGGAAGAGAAGCTGCGCAATGATCACGTTGGCCACGTCGTCGTCGACGACGGAGCCGAGGAAGACGATCCGGTCCTTGAGCAGCCGGGAGTAGATGTCGTAGGACCGCTCGCCGCGGCTGGTCTTCTCGACCACGAACGGGATCAGGCTACTCATGGGGCGCCTCCTCCGTGCCGAGCTCTTCGCGCTCCTCCACCGTGGAGCCCGCCACCACGTGGGCAATCACCTTCTCGTCCAGGAGATGGCTTCGCAGGCTGTCGAGGCGTTCGTCCTCGTCGAAGAAAGCCCGGACGACGGAGTAAGGTCTGCCGTCCTCCTCGGCGATCGCCCGGATGCGTGCGTCCACGTCGTCTTCGGTGACCTCCAGGCCCTCCGCCTCGGCGATGGCCCGCAGAAGGAAGGCCCAGCGCACCGAACGCTCGGCCGCCCGACGGTGCACCTCCTGCACGTCGGGCCGATCGATCCCCAGGGCCTGGGGGTCCATGCCCCGCTGGGAGAGGTCTTGCCGCAGGCGATCGAGGCTGAAGGCCTGCTGGCCGCTGACCATGCTCTCGGGGACCTCGAAGGGGTTCGCCTCGAGGAGGGTGTCCTTCACCAGGTCCCGGAACACGCGCTCGACGCGGCTCTGCTTCTCCGCCTCGATGGCCTCCCGCAGGCGCGCCCGCAGGAGCTCCACGGACTCCACCCCGGCGACCTCCCGCGCGAAGTCCTCGTCCACCTCGGGCAACCGCCGGAGCTTGACGTCCTTCAGCGTGATCCGGAACGACGCCGGTTTGCCCGCCAGCTCCTTCTTGGGGTAGTCCTCGGGGAACTGCACCTCCACGGTGCGCTCCTCCCCCGCCGCCGCACCCAGGATCCCCTCCTCGAAGCCCGGGATCAGGACCCCGGAACCCAGGACGACCGTGCGGTCCTGCCCCGCCCCCCCTTCGAAGAGCTCCCCGTCGACGCGGCCTTCGTAGTCCATGACCACCATGTCCCCGCCGGCTGCGGTGTGGCCCTCGGGAGCCGGCTCGAAGGTGCCCCGCTGGGAGCGCAGACTGTCTAGGCGAGCGTCGATCTCGGGCTCGGCCACGGTGACTTTCTCCTTCGGCAGGGTCAGCCCCGTGTAGCCGCGGGCCTTGACCTTGGGCCGGACCTCCAGCACCGCAGTGTAGGAGATTCCCTTTTCGGCCGACGCCTCGGCGAGCTGGATGTCGGCTTCCGAGACGGCCGCGATGCCTTGCTCCCGAAGCGCATCGCCGTAGCTCTTCTCGATCAGGCGGCCGAACACGTCGGAGCGGACCCGGTCGCCGTACAGGCGCTTGAGGACGTGCAGGGGCGCCTTCCCCTTGCGGAACCCCGGCACGGTGGTGCTGCGCTGCAGGTCACGGAACAGGACCCCCTCTTCCTGGGAGACCTCCTCCGGCGTCAGCTCCACGGTGAGCTTGGTCTTGACCGGGCTGATGGACTCGACGCTGGCCTTCATGGGCGTCTCTCCTCTTCGTCGGGCGGCAGGGGAGCGCCGGCTCGCGGCGGGCACCCTGGTGGAACCGGTGGTCTGCGGTGGTTGGTGTCGGCGGGCAGCGGCGCGGCCGCCGGCCGCCCCGCGGGTGTGGTGTTGGTGCGAGAGGGGGGACTCGAACCCCCACGGAGTTACCCGCTGGATCCTAAGTCCAGTGCGTCTGCCAGTTCCGCCACTCTCGCACGGGTCCAGACGAACTGCGCAGCCTACAACATCGGATGTCGTCCTGGGAAGACGAAAGTGGGGTTTCCCGGTAAACGACCGGGTGGGCCCGCCCACTCCGGCAGACGAGGCCGGACTGCACGGTAGGTGTTCTCCCCCGCCGCGTCCGGAATCCTCGCGACATCGCGACTCCCGAAGCGGCTGCTCACGTCGAGCGGCCGTCCGCCTACGTGGTCAGGCCCACCCGATCGTCCCTGGACACGAGTACCCGGTCATTTCCCGGATGATCCGAAAGTGGGCGGCTTCCGGGGCGAACGCGGGGCCGGGCCCCCTGCGGTCCTCCAGTCGGCGTCGGGACGCGGTATGCTACAGTCGTTCCGAGGGGCTTCCTCAGAGTCGGTAGGCCCCGGAATGTCTTTCGCCTGTCGCAGGATGCGGATGAAAACCTGTGAGAGATTGTGCGACGCTCCGAATGAAACGGACCGACGTTGCCGAACTGCGGCGGGCGCATGCCCCGACACCGCGGAACCAAACCGAGGCTTCTCGATGAACCGGATCGCATGGCTCCTGGCGGTGGTTGCGGCGACGGGGCTCCCCGGAACCTCCTGGGGGCTCACCTGCGCGGGGCGGATCGTCAGCACGGGGGACCGCAGGATCGAGGTGCTGGGGAAGTGCGGCGAGCCTTCCTGGAGGGAGGAGCGCCTGGTCGAGACCGCGGAGCGGCACTTTCTCGACACCCCGGACCGCGCCCTCCTGGACGAGAGGCGGGTGGTCTCCACCGTGGAGGAATGGGTCTACAACTTTGGCCCCTCTCGACTCCTGTACTTCCTGACCTTTCAGGACGGCAGGCTGACCGACGTCCGCACCGGGGGGTACGGCTACACCGAAGGGCCGGTCCCGGAGCCCGGCACGGCGTGCTGGGCGGAGAGCCTCGCCAGGGGCAGGAGCAAACCGGAGTTGCTCCGCTACTGCGGGCAGCCGGCTTCCATCGACGTGCGCCACGAGGAGAGAGGGCGCACCACCGTGGACAGGGCCGGGAGGCGCCTCGTCGAGCGCCGGGCCGCCGTGGCGGTGGAGGAGTGGACGTACAACTTCGGGCCCCATCGGCTCTTGTACGTCTTCACCCTAGAGAACGGGCGGGTCGTGGACGTGAAGACCGCCGGGTACGGGTTCTGAGGCGGCGGCCGGCAGCGGTCCCTCCCGGTTGACACGAAGAAAAAGGGGTCAGGCACATTCGCCTAACCCCTTGATTTCTTTGGTGAGCCGTGGAGGAATCGAACCTCCAACCTACTGATTAAGAGTCAGTTGCTCTGCCAGTTGAGCTAACGGCCCACGAGACGGTTGGAAGGTGCGGAACCTTAGCGAATGGGGGTGTCCATGTCAACCCAGGATTTCCGGGCCGCCGGATTCCCGCCATGGCTGTCCGCTCGGCCAGGACGGGGGACTCCAGCTCCTTCAGGCGGTTGGCGAAGGTTTCCATGCCGACGCAGGCAGCTCACGTGGGATGTAAGTTACACGACGCGCAAGTTGCGCGCGGTGGTACCTCACGCCGGAGGCCGCCACGCCCGACCTCGGAGAGGCTCCAGGGGGGGTGATGCCATCATCATCGGCAACTGTCATCACGGGGAGGGTCGCATGGTCCGAACACACGGCTGGGACAGCCGCTGAAAAGGCGAGCTTTTCAGCGCGTTCAGCCTGGTCGTTCTCCGCCCGGCCGCGGCGGCCGGCCGAGGTGCACCACGAGCGCCCCGTCGCGGCCGTCCCGGTCCATCTCCCGCCGGAAGCTGCCCTCATAGCCGTTGGCCTCCAGCCAGCCCGCCACGGCCACCCGCAGCACCCCCTCTCCCCCCCGGCTCCCCTTCCCCTTGCCGCAGACGATCCGCAGGCGCGCGACGCCTGCCCGCTCCGCGGCGTCCAGCGATGCCCGCACGGCGGCGAGGGCCTCCGGGACCCGCAGGCCGTGGAGGTCCACCTCGGGCACCGCGTCCGGCCAGGCGGCGCGCAGGAGCCGGCGAAGCCAGGTCACGGGCGGGGCCCCCGTCGGTGGCGGTTCCTCACGATCCCTTGAAGAGGGCGTCGAGGCGGGCCTTGGCTTCGGCCTTGGGATCGACGGCCGCAGGCCCGGCAGCGGCGCCGGTGGGCCGGAAGTAGTCGCAGAAGTTCGCCTTCTCCGGGTCGAGTACCCGTTCGGCCTGGGGCTCTCGGCAGTTGTTGTAGTGCCCGGGGGCGTAGAAGGTGCACTGGACGCAGGCGTGGAGGTCCGCACCGCAGCCGGGGCAGGTGTCGCGCCTGCCGTAGGGGCCCGGGGGGAGGCGGCGGCCGCAGCGGACGCAGGTCATCGGGAATATCTCACGAGGCGCCGGGGAAGGGGATCACCCGCGTCCGGGCACGGGACCGGTGCTCCACCCAGCGCCTGGGAAAGTCGGGGCGGAGGAGGTAGGGAAGGGCGTGGCGTTCGAAGTCTGCGAGCAGGCGGGCACGGATGACCTCCAGGTCGGGCGCCCGGACCCCTGCGCGCTCGAGGTTTCGCACGTAGGGCTCGTCCTCGCCCGGTATCCAGGCCGATACCCGGAGCTTCACGTGGAAGAGGTCCGCGTAGGCGTAGGTGGCTGTCTCGTCCCGAACCTCGATTCGGACGCTGTTTTCCCCGGCGAAGGCGGCGTGCGGAGAGCTCATTCCGGGATGACCTCGGTCCAGCCGTAGGGGTCGGGGGCCTCCCCGAGCTGGATGGCGGTGAGGCGCCGGTAGAGCTCCTGGGTGAGGGGCCCGGCGTTCCCGTCCTTCGCGTACACGAAGTCCCGGCCCCGGTAGGTGACGGCCTCCACCGGGGTGATGACGGCCGCGGTGCCCAGGCACCCCGCCTCGTCCACGCTGCCGAGCTCGTCCACCGAGACGGGGCGCTCCTCCACGGCGAGGCCCAGGTCCCGGGCCAACTGGCGTACGCTCATGTTGGTGATGCTGGGCAGGATCGAGGGACTGGTGGGGGTCACGTAGCGCTTGCCGATGATGGCGAAGAAGTTCGAGGAGCCCGATTCGTCGATGTACTTCTTCTCCCGGCAGTCCAGGTACAGGACCTCCGAGTAGCCCTTCTCCTTGGCCCCCATGGTGGCCCGCAGGCCCGCGGCGTAGTTTCCCCCGCACTTGATGTCGCCGACCCCGCCGGGCGCGGCCCGGTCGATCTCTTCCTCGACGATCAGCCGGACCGGGGTGAAGCCGGCCTTGTAGTAGGGGCCGACCGGGGTCACGAAGACGAGGAACAGGTACTCGCTGCTCGGCTTCACCCCGACCTCCGCCCCCGACCCGAGGAGCAGGGGGCGCACGTAGAGGCTCGCGCCGCTCCCGTAAGGGGGCACGAAGCGCCGGTTCGCCAGCACCACCCGGTGCACGGCCTCCCGAAAGAGGTCCTCCGGCACGGGCTCCATCAGGAGCTTCCGTGCCGACCGCTGGAAGCGGCGGGCATTCTCCTCGAGCCGGAAGGTCTGGAGCCTGCCGTCGGGCCGCTCGAAGACCTTGAGGCCTTCGAAGATCTCCTGGCCGTAGTGCAGACAGGTGGCCGCCATGTGGAGCGTCAGGGTCTCGTCCGAGGTGAGCTCGCCGGGCCCCCAGACGCCGTCGCTGCACCGATACCGGATGTTGGCATCGGTCTTGTGATAGGCAAACGGCAGGTGGGCGAAGTCGAGACTGGCGCGCTCCATCGGCATCCTCGCGGACTCTAGAGAAGAAACAGGGTTTGGGGGCGAAAATCATAGCGCGCCGCCCGGTGCGGGTGCAAGCGCGGGGCAGCGCCCCGGACCCGCCACCTGGCCCGTGCTCGGGGTCGGGGAGCCCCTCCGTTCCCCACCACAACGTGGAGGTGGATTCCGGAGCACCCCGGAGGCATCCGCCGGCGGCTCCGGGGTGCGAGGGACCCAGTGCTGCGGCCGGATCTCCTCGACACGGCGGGCAGCTCCGGCCCGGGGTCCGCCCGCTTGCACCCCGGGGCGGGCCTTGCTAGCTTTGGGCGCCGACGCGATTCCAGCAGAGGAGGGACCAAGACATGGCACGGATCGACAATGTGGCGCTCCGCAAGGAGACGGTGCTCCTCGACCCGAAGGACGGCTCCCGCCGGGCCATCCCCAGCGAGATCCGGGAAGACCCGCTGACCGGGCGGACCGCCCGGATCTGTCACTTCATGAAGCTCCAGTGGCAGAAGCCCGACTTCGAGAAGCTGGTGGCCGGCACGGAGTCCTGGTGCCCCTTCTGTCCGGAGCGGGTGCTGAGCGTGACCCCGTCCTTCCCGCCGGAGATTCTCCCCGAGGGGCGCCTCCGGGAGGACGACATGGTCCTGTTCCCCAACATGGCGCCGTACGATGCGCTCAGCGCGGTGGCCACCCTGGGCGGCCGGCACTTCTTTCCGATGACCGAGATCGAACCGGAGCGGATCGCCCGCGCCTTCGGCCTCGCGATGCGGTTCTTCCGGGCGCTGCAGGCCGTGAAGCACCCCGAGTCCGTCTATCACGTCGTCAACTGGAACCACATGCCGCCCGCGGGGAGCTCCCTGATTCACTCCCACCTCCAGGTCTTCGCGAGCTCCAACGCCCCGAACCTCATGCGGGCGGAACTGGAGGCCGCCCGGGTCTATCGGGACCGCACGGGTACGAACTACTGGGACGACCTGGTGGCGGCCGAGAGAGAGGACGGCCGGCGATACCTGGGGCGCATCGGCAGCACCGACTGGCTCGTGCCCTTCGCCCCCATGGGGGTGGCGGGCGACGTGCTCGGCGTGGTGGAGGGGACCCGAGCCACTCTCGACCTCTCCGAGGGGGACCTGGCCGACTTGGCGTCGGGCCTGGTCCGCGCCATGGCAGCCTACGATGCCATGGGGATCTACAGCTTCAACGTGAACCTCTTCACCGGGGCCTCCGGCGACGACCACAGCCGCGTCCACCTCCTCTTCTCGCCCCGGACGTTCTTCAACCAGGCCCTCGGGACGACCGACGTGGGGGCACTCCGGAACCTCTACAACGAGACCCTGTGCATGGCCTTCCCGGAGGAGATCGCGGACCTGCTGCGGCCGCACTTCTGAGGAGGCCGGCCCTCGGGCCGCCGCGGCGGGGGAGGGGGCGAGGCGATTGGGGAGGTAGGCGCGGCAGCCTGCGGCCGGTGTGGCGGCCGGGAGACCGCTCCCACTGGCAACAGGTTCTCGCGGCGCGAACCTGCCGGCACGAAGGTCGGAGGGCGCTTTGGGGGGTTCCGGTGCCGGACCCCGGGGGCCGCACCCCGCGGCGCGGCGGCCGAGGATCCGGGGGCCGGCTCAGAGCCTACCTGTGAAACTATCTGCTGCGCGACCGGATTGCATCGTCGCGCACTCGCTCACGCCTCGCCCATCTGCCTGCTATGTTTGGTCGTTCGCTCGCTCGCGCCGTGCGCACCGCCCGTGACGTTTCGGGCGGAACTGGTAGGCTGGGCGGGACCCCGGGCGCTTTGGCAGAGCCCGTTCTCAGCCCCATGGATCCCAGCTACGGGAGGAGGTTCCCATGCGCGTACTCTTGCTCCTCGTCGCCCTGTTCTGGATTGCGGCCGGCGCGTCCCTGATCCTCAACACGGCGCCGACCCGGGACGCGGCGGCCAGGCTCCTCGACCCGGCCCGCCTCAAGGGGATCGCGCTGATCCCCCTGGTCCTGGGCGTCTTCCTCGTTCTCGGCGCGTTCACCCTGGATCGGCTCTTCTGGTGGTCCTTCCTCATCGGGGCCGCCGCCCTGGCCAAGGGGGTCTACCTGGTCCGAATCTCCCCGGAACGGGCGGCCGCGATCGCTGCCCTGTGGCTCCGGGAGCCGGAGGAGAGGACCCTGCGGCTCTGGGGCGTGGTCGCCCTGGTCCTGGGCACGGTCCTGCTCACCCGACTCGCCGGGTGAGCAGGCGGCCTTGGCACGATGCTCTGGGCGCACGGAGGGGCCGTAGGGCCGCTCGAAACCGTCTCGCGAGCTGGACTGCGCGCCGGGATCCTGTCCGCCGGAGGGAAGGTTTCGGGCCGAACGCACGCGGAGACCCGATCGCTCGTTGTCGTACTAGGCCCGTTGCCGGCAGTGGGTTTCGCGGGTGAGTAGCACGAGGAGCAGGGCGAGCGCCGCCCATCCGAGCATCAGGGAGAAGCCCGCGCGGTAGGCGGGCCAGGGGTAGACCCGGAGGCCGCCGGCGAGGGTGCCGTCCCAGAGGCGGTCCAAGACCCAGCCCACGGCGGGTTGGAGGATCATGGGGCCCGTCATCACTCCCATGTTGACCACCCCGGAGACCGTCCCGGCCAGGGGCGACGGTACCGACTCCTTGGCGAAGGCGAAACCGATGATCATGCCCCCGGAGGCCAGGCCGGCCACGAGGAGCGCCCCCGTGAGCAGGGGAAGAGGCAGGTTCGGGACCAGCACGATCAGCCCCCAGGAGGCAGTTACCAGGGCGCAGCCCAGGACATACAGGGGTTTCCGCCGACCCCAGTGGTCGGACGCGAAGCCGAACAGGGGGCCGCCCACGGCCCACGCCACCAGGAGGGCGGAGGTGAGCGCTGCCGCGTGGGTGGGGCTCAGGCCGTAGTGGCTCGTCAGAAACGGGATGCCCCACAGCCCGGAGAAGGTGAGGACGCAGCCCACCACACCCCCGGGGGCCAGGGTGAGCAGCCAGGTGTTCCGGAAGCGGAAGACCTCGCGGATACCGGAAAAGATGCCGTGGGGCCGCCGCTGTGCATCGTCGGCGCCCGGGTGCGCATGGCTGCGATACCCCCGCTCGGCGGGGTCATCGCGCACGACGAGCCAGATGGCGGCGGCCACCCCGAAGGCGAAGAGGGCCGAGACGAGCATGACGGGGCGCCACCCGAGAGCAGCGACCAGCAGCCGCAGAGGCACCCCGGCGAACACGGCCCCGATGATCCCGCAGAACAGGGCCATCCCGGTGGCCAGAGCGAACTGCCGGGGTGCGAACCACCGGCTGGCGAGCTTGAGCATGCCCACAAAGGCGACCGCCACGGAGCCTCCGACCAGCAGGCGGCCTGCCCCTGCACCGGCGAGGGTCCCCGCCAGGGCGAAGACCGCGCTGCCGGCTGCCGCCACGCCTGCGCCCGCCGCGAGCAGTTTTCTCGGCCCCCAGCGGTCCGCCAGGATGCCGGTGGGCACCTGCATCGCCACGTAACTGTAGAAGTAGAACGCGGACAGGTTCCCCAGAGCGGCCCCCGAAAGGCCGAAATCCCGGGTCAGCTCTGCGGTCATCACGGCCGGGGCCACGCGCTGGTAGAATCCGATCAGGTACAGGGCCGCACCGAGCCCCCAGACGGTCCACGCGAGGCGGCCGGGGGGATACGGCGCGGTGCACTCGGGGGGAGAGGAGTCTCGAGACGCCACGTTCACCTCTGAAAATGAGTTCATACGGGAGACGGCCGGGTGGGGCCGCCCACTCCGGCGTCCGATGCCGGACGCCCCGTCGCCTACGAGCCCTCGGGTCCTCCGGAACGCCCGAGAGGTCACAGGCCTCGACCGGGATAGGTTCCACGAGCGGCCGTCCGCCTGGGCCGTCGGACCCACCCGGCCGTTCTCTGGCGCGGCAGCCCGTCATTCCCCGGAAGAGCCCGAAATGGGCCGGGGACAGTGGGCAGAGGATGCCCGTTTCCGCCTCCGTTGCCAACGTTCGACCGGCCAGAATCTGTCCGGGGTCCCGCCGGGGGGCAGAAACCCCGGGCGCGCGCCGCGGGGAAACGCCGGGGACCGGGTCTCCTGCTGCGCATCCCCGGGGGGAGCTTCGGAGGCGCCCGGAGCCCCCGTCTTGCAGGGGCAGGAGCGCGGGGTACGCTGGCCTCAGCTGCCGCTCCCGGCGGGCACCCCCGGCCGTTTCAGTGGCGACGCGAGAAAGGAGACACGCGCGGATGGCAGACGGTCGGCGCGAAGGCGTGCCGGGGCTCCCGAGGGATCCGGCCCCGGGCCGGGCCCGGGGGCGCCGGGGATTCATCCTCGCCGTCCTCGTGGCGGCGGCCGTCGTCGCCGCGGTCGCGGGCGTCAGGGCCTATGTCTTTCCGCGGGAGCTGGCGCCGGTCACGCTGAGCCCCCGGGAGGAGCGCACCCTGGCGGAAAAGTTGGACCGGGTGACCCCAGGGGCCGGCGAGAGAGCTTCCTCCCGCGTTCCGGGCCCCCCGGAGCCCGAGCCGTACAGCGAGGAGGGCGCCGATCGGGAGGTCCGCTTGACCGAACGGGAGATCAACGCGCTCCTCGCCCGGAACACCGACCTGGCCCGCACCGTCGCGCTCCATTTCTCCGAGGACCTGCTCAGCGCGACGCTCCTGCTTCCCCTGGCCCAGGATGTGCCATTGCTGGGCGGCAGGACGATCAAGGTCACGGCGGGCCTCGAGCTGGCCTACGCCGAGGGGCGACCCCGGGTCGTGCTGCGGGGCGTGAGCGTGATGGGGGTCCCGGTCCCGAACGCCTGGCTGGGGGGGATCAAGAACGTCGATCTGGCCGGGGATCTCGAGGCGGCCGGCGGCTTTTGGGCGGCCTTCTCCGCCGGCGTGGAGGATCTGCGGGTGGAGGAGGGCCTGCTCCGGGTTCGGCTCCGGGAGTAGGAGCGTCGCGCCGGCGGGTCGTCACACCAGGTCCTTGAGCCACCCGAAGGCGACGAACGTCCCCACGCTCGACCCCAGGTTGGAGAACAGGAAGACCAGCAAGACCCGGGAGACCCGGTTGGCCCACCATCCCTTCCAGTGGCCGAGGTCGTCGAGCAGGTTCTCGACGTCCCGCACCCGGGGCTTGCCCGCCCAGGCCTGGACCAGACCGGTGACCATCCCGGCGCCGACGGTGGGGTTGAGGCTGGTCACGGGTGCCGCAAAGAAGGCGGCCGCAATCGCGGCGGGGTGTGCCAGCGCCAGGAAGGCGCCCAGGGCCGCGAAGCCTCCGTTGGCGAGCACCCAGGCCCATGCCGCCTCCCGTACCCGGGAGGCGTCGCCGAAGAAGAAGCCGAAGGCGAACAGGGCGACCACGACGGTCGGGATCAGCCAGGGGATCACGCGGGAAGAGAGGGGCTTGGGGGGGACCGCATCCAGGGCCTCAAGGTCCGCTCCGTCGCCCGTCCCTGCGAGCTCGCGGGAGATTCCGGGCAGGTGTCCTGCGCCCACAACGGCCACCACGGTCCGGCCCGGTGCCCGGCGGATGCGCTCCGCCATGTAGCGGTCGCGCTCGTCGATCAGGATCTCCTTCGCCGCCGGCAGGGCCTGCCCCATCTCCTCCAAAAGGCCGGACAGGGCGTCCTTTTGCCGAAGTCTGGCGAGGTCTTCCTCTCCGAGCTCCGGATTTTCGAAGGCGCTCGCCAGGAGCGCCGAGAAGAGGGAGACCTTCTTCCAAAGCCCGGTGCGGCGCCAGGCCCGGAGCAGGGTCGTGCGGATCGGCCGGTCCACGAGCTCCACGGCGGCGCCGCGGCGCTCGGCCTCCTCCACCGCTTCCAGGAGCTCGGCGCCCGGCCGCACGCCCGTGTGGAGCCCCATCCGGCGCTGGAAGGAAGAGAGGGCCAGGTTGGCCAGGAGGAAGGCCCCGTTTCCCCGGCGGAGGGCAGCCCCCAGGTTCAAATCCTTCCACCGGTTGGGGTCCCGGAGGGCCTCGAGGCGCTGGGCGTCCAGTTCCACGCAGACACAGTCGGGCCGCAGCTCCTCTATGGCACGGCGCACGTCCTCCACGGAGTGCTGGGACACGTGGGCCGTGCCGACCAGGTAGACGGTCCTGTCGGGGAGGTCGATGCGCGTCGGGGCGTCGGCCTCCGGCGCGGGGGGCGTGGACATGGGTGCTCCTCCCAGGGGGTGCGGGCCGCGCCATGGTAGGGACACCGGCGCCGGCGGTCAACCGAGCCTTGGTCCCGGGGTTCCCCTTTGCTCGGTGAGGGGAGCCCGGGAGCCCCTGCGCTTCGCCCCGCAAGCCGCGGCGATTCGAAGAGGTGTCCGCGCAGGCCCGGGCACGCCGGGCTTCACCCCTTTTTGCGCCGGACTCGGCGGTTCGGTCGATGCGGTACGGGGCTGCTCCGCGGGGCTCCCGAACTCCCCTCCACGACGTGGCGTTGGATTCCGGCCCCCTCGCCGGATTCCCCGCTTGGCGGGGCGGGGCCGGAAAAGCCTTACGCAACGCCCCGTGATCCCCCGATGGTCCGAGCGAGTGTCGGGGGCATCGGTGGGCCGAGGGTCATCGACCGGGCCCGTGTCCGGGGGTTCGGTGGACCCCGGGTCCGCCCGGGCCCCGCCCCTGGATCACCGGAGGTGACCCGCCAGCCAGTACAGCAGCATCCCGGCGACCACCGTGCCCCCCAGGGAGCGGGTCTTCCAGGCGAAAGCCAGGGTGGGGAGGGCTACCCAGAGCTCCGCCCGCGCCAGGCCGACGGCCCGGGGATCGGGGGTGGCCAGGACCGCCGGGGTCACGAGGGCGGCCAGGAGCGCCACGGGGACCAGCTCGAGCCACTCGCGCATCCACGGCGGGAGCGGCCGGCCGGAGAGCACGAGCAGCGGCACGGCCCTGGGGAGGTAGGTCGCCGCGGCCATGCCGACGAGCAGGAGCAGATAGGCGCCGGTGCTCACGAGAGGCCTTTCTTGGCCGAGGCCAGGCGGCGGAGGGCAAGCCCCGCCGTCGCGCCCACGACCGCTCCCAGGACGACGTAGCCGTTTCCCGGGAGCGTCAGGTACAGGGCAAGGGCGACGGCGCCGGAGAGCAGGGCGGTGAGCGCGTGGGCCCGGCTGCGGAGCTGGAGGACGAGCAGGCACAAGAACATGGCTATGAGGGCGTAGTCGATCCCGAATGCCCTCGGCGGGATCAGATGCCCGGCATGGGCGCCGGCGACGGCGCTGGCGATCCAGGCGAGGTTGGCCGCGTGGTTCAGGGTCAGGGCCCGCCACCGGTCCCATCCGGCCTGCCGGAACCGGCTCATGTTGAGAGCAAAGCTCTCGTCCGTGATGCCGTAGGCGAACAGAGCGAGGAACCAGCGCCCCGCCCCGGTGAGGGGGACCGCCAGAGACGAGCTCATCAGCGCGTGGCGCACGTTCACGACGAAGGTGGTAGCCACGATCGGGCCAATTCCCGCGCCGGCCTGCAGCATGGCCACGGCGATGAACTGGGAGCTGCCCGCGAAGACGAGTGCCGACATCAGGGCGACCTTCCAGGGCCCCAGTCCCGCTTTCTGGGCGAGCACCCCGAACGCGAGCCCGATGGGTACGTACCCTAGGCAGATGGGCCAGGCGGCTTTCGCCCCGTCGCGGATCTCCGTGCGCACGCGTGTTCTCAACCTCGCTGCCCTTCCCGTGCCGAGGAGGGCGTTTTCGCAGACTCCGGCGGAGAGCGCAAGCCCGGGGAGGCCGTGTTTCCACTCAATCCTCGGATTGCAAGCCCGAGAAGCCCGAGAAGCCCGAGAAGCCCTTGCCCCCCGCCCCATCATCCGTGATGATCCCACCACACCCTATCGAGGGGTGGAGGGGCCGGTGTGGGCGGAGGTGCACACGGCCGGACGACACCCGGCTGCGGGTCCGACCGGGGCCCGGGAGAGGAGGCTGGCATGGAGAACGGAGGAAAGAGCCGCGTCGCCGATGCCCTCGGGCTTCGGCATCCCCCGGTGGCCCTCCTGTGGGCCGACGAAGCCCCGGAGGGGGCGACACGGTTCAAGAAGGGAGGGTGGGGCTGCGTCATGTGGCTGGTGGCCGCCGCGGCCAAGGGAAGGACCGCGGCCTGCGACCGGGAGACCTTCGGCTGCTTCGGGGGCGGGGTGGGCTTGGGGTTCGGGGACCAGTACCGCAACTTTCCCGGCGGCATGGACTGCTTCTGCCGCTTCCTCTCCACCGGCAACGAGCCCTCGGAGGAGGGGCGGCGGGTGGCCGAGGCCGTGAAGCCCCACATGGCGCCCGAGGCCCACGAAGAGTTCCTGCACGGGGAGCGCTATCTGCGCTCCCCGGAGCTCGTGGCCCGGTTTGCGGAGAACCTGCCGATGGCGGACATCCCCGCCCGGTTCGTGGTCTTCCGTCCCCTGACGGGCGCTCCGCCGCGGAGCGGCCTGCCCCGGGTCGTGATCTTCCTCGCGAACCCCCACCAGATCGCCGCCCTGGTCGTCCTCGTCAACTACGACGGGCGGCACAACGAGCACGTCACCGTGCCCTTCGCCGCCGGCTGCCAATCCATCGGCATCTACCCCTACCGGGAGGCGGAGTCGGAGGACCCTCGAGCGGTGCTGGGTCTGGTGGACCTCTCCGCGCGCCTCCAGCTGCGGCCGAAGCTCGGCGACGACCTCTTCACGTTCGCGGTTCCGTGGAAGCTCTTCGAGCGCATGGAGGCCAACGTGGCAGGCAGCTTCCTGGAGCGGCCCACCTGGAGGGCCCTGCGGGGCGATCCGGCAACGCCTCGGTAGCCGAGGCTCCGCCTCTCGCTCCCATTCGGGCTGTTCCCCGAGGGGCGAGAGCGGCCCAGGCTCGCATCCCCGCTCTCGACGTCCTGCCGGGGAACGATTCTTTGCTCCGGGGCCCTGGGGTGGGTGTCGGAGTGGATACGGCGAGCCTTTGGGTGGCGTGGACTTCCTTGAAATGGAAATTCACTGCCCACCGGGGCGGACCATTTTTTGTTTTCCGCCGAAAAACCTTCTGATTTCAGAGAGTTGGTGCTGTCGTCGCCAGGCGGCACGGCCCTTGCTCCTCTTGCGGATATCCGCGGATGTCTCAGGGAGGAGGAGCGAGCACATGTGTCGGGCGGTCACGCAGCCCCGGGGAGCTACTCCGGGCGAGGGGATCGTGGCGACCAACGGTCGCCTCGGCGCCCGGGCCACGGGTTGGGATCGGCTGCGGGCGATAGCGGGGTGGGGTGCCGGGCTCCTGCTGCTGGCGGCCCTCGTGGCCGTCGCGGGGGCGGCGGGCCGTGCCAATGCAGCGGGTGGAGCCTCCGGGGACGCCGCCGTAGGCGCCGTCGCGGAGCGGGCAGCGGGGACGCTTCCGCTCCACAGTCCCGAGCTCTGCGCGCGCTTCTACCGGGAGAGGGGATTCCGACTGGCCTGGACCGAGGACAGCCGGCTCCTCCCGGCCGCGGAGGCCCTGAAGTCTGCGATCCGACGTGCCGCCGGCCACGGTTTGCGGCCGGACGATTATCTGCCGCCGGAGGGGTGGCGGAGCGACGAGGAGGAGGGAGGCCCGGGGTTCCTGGACGCTCCCTCCCAGGCCGTGCGCGACCTCCTGTTGACGGACGCCTTCCTGACCCTGGCGGATCACTTGCGCGGGGGCCGGGCGGAGCCGGGGACGACGCCCCCCTCCGCCGACCTGACGGCCGTGCTCGAAGAGGCCCTCTCCACCGGGCGCATTGCCGAGACCCTGGAAGGGTTGGCCCCTTCCGATGCCGGGTATCGCGGGCTTCGCGGCGCCCTGGCCTGGTACCGAGCCGTCGCCGCCGCGGGGGGGTGGGAGCCGCTGCCCGAGACGGCCGCCTTGCGCCGCGGGGATCTCTCCCCGGCGACGGCGCTCTTGCGGCAGCGGCTCTTTGCCGAAGGCTTCCTGGCCGCGCCGGAAGGCCCCCCCGGGATGGATGCGGACCTCGAGGCGGCCGTGCGGGCGTTTCAGGACCGCTACGGCCTGGAGACGGACGGGGTGGTGGGCCGCGCGACCCGGAGGGCACTGAATGTGCCTGTCGAGACGCGGGTGGCGCAGGTCGAGGCAAATTTGGAGCGGTTGCGCTGGCGGGGGCAGCTCCCCGCGGCGCGCCACCTCCGGGTCAACACGGCGGCCTTTCGCCTGGAGGCCTGGGAGCAGGGAAACCCGGTGCTGCAGATGCCGGTGGTCGTGGGGGCCACGCAGAACCCGACGCCGGTCTTCACCGGCCGCATGACGCACCTGGTGCTGAACCCTTCCTGGAACGTGCCGCCCAGGATCGCCCGGGAAGATCTCCTGCCGCAGTTGCGGAAGGATCCCTTGCGGCTGGAGGAGAAGGGGTTCCAGGTCCTGCGGGGCTGGGACGCGCCTCAGGTCGTAGACCCCACTACCGTCGACTGGGCCGCCGTGTCGCTCCAGCGGGAGGGGCTGCACTTTCGGCAGCGGCCGGGCCCGGAGAACGCGATGGGGCAAGTCAAGTTCCTCTTTCCCAACCGGTTCCACGTCTATCTGCACGACACGCCGTCCCGCGACCTCTTCTCCCGGGCGCGCCGGGATTTCAGCCGCGGGTGCATCCGGGTGGCGGAGCCGGTCCGCTTGGCGGAGTACGTCCTGGCAGGAGACCCGCGCTGGCCCCCGGAGGCACTGACCGACGTTCTGGCCCAGGGGCTCGAACGCACGGTGTACCTACGGGAACCGGTGTCCGTTCATATCGAGTACTTCACGGCCTGGGTCGGGAAGGACGGTGCCGTCCACTTCCGCACCGACCTCTACGGCCACGACCGCGAGCTCGTGGCCCGCCTCCAGCGGGACACCGCGCCGGACGGTTCGCTGGCGCGGCTCGCGGCGTTGGATTTAGCAGGGCACTGAAAAACCCCCTCCACGGGGTTTTGCAGGTGAGGGCTCTCGGGGACGGCCCCTTCGAACCCTCATGAATCACTGCGCTTTTCAAGCTCCGAGATTCGGCGCCCCCTCCGTGGGGCGCACCCCAGGCCGTTTTTCAGCGTCCTGCTAGTCCAGTAACCTTTCGAGCAGGGCGCACAAGGGGGAGGTGGCTCTTCGGACCAACCGAAGTTCTTGTCTACGAGTAGTCGGCACGGGAAGGGGCCCGACTCGGGCCTGCCTGGAACGGTCGGAAGCGCGCCGACCGTGAAACGATGCACCGTTTGGATGCACCATTTGGATTGACGCTCTTTCGCGCGCGTGGTAAGCGGTGTGCTCGTTGCGTGTTTGGTGGAGATCACGTCTTCGGTGCGACTGGGCTTCAAGTCGAAGGGAACGGCACTAGGCGATTGTGTGCCGCCCGTCGGCGTGGGCGTCTGCAGTGAACCTTTTTGGGAGGAAGGGGGAGCGCATGAAGTCTCGTGAAAGTGTTCACAGGAGGTCGTTGCCTATTTCCAACGGAATAGGGGAGCCCTACGCCCGACATCGGGGGCGTTCTCGCTCCGAGCCGGCAGCGGCCGGGGCGCGCCATCCCGCGGGCAGAACCGGGTTCCGCCGGGCGATGGGCGCCGCGACCCTGCCGTTGGCGGCCTTCCTGGTGGCAGGCGCGTGGGCGCGCCCGGCGGCCGCCCAGAGCGACTGCGTCTGCTTCCCCTGCCACGGCACCCTCGAGGACGTCCACGGGGATTTCAGCCACTCCGCGACCCTGGGGAGCGGACGGGTGGTCCTCTTCGAGGATAACCAGCACGACGATGCCGGATGGCGGGGCGACCGGCCCTACTTCGGCGTGACCGTGGACTGCGGCATCTGCCACGCCGTGGACTTGGTCGCCGTGCACGGCGGCGACTGCGCGACATGCCACCCCACCCCCTATGACACCCTGGGCCTCTGGGGCGGGGGGTGCCAGCAGGGCGGTTGCCACGCCTTCTACCACCAGGACTCCACGATCGGGCACCTGCCCTGGGAGGATTCCTACGACCCCGCAAACGACTGCAACCTCTGCCACGGCGGCGACTTCCGGGTCACCCAGTCCGCCTGTCTCAACTGCCACGCAGGGTACACCCCCGGAGACACCACGCCGCCGGTCACAGCCGCGAAGGCCATCGGGGAGTACATCGGCCCGGCGAGGATCGGCTTCTCCATTACCGACAACGGCAAGGTGGGGGTCGGGCGCACCTTCTACCGGCTCAACGGGGGCCCGGTGACCGCCTCCGGCAAATACGTCTTCGTCGCGGAGCCCGGCCGGCACACCCTGGAGTTCTGGTCGAAGGACCAGGCCGGGAACACCGAGTTGGAGCCCAACACGGTGATCTTCACCGTCGTCGAGGATACCACCCCGCCCACCACGACCTCGAACACCCAGCCCATCTACTACCAGGGCACCACGATCACCCTGACGGCGACCGACGACGGCACCCTGGGGGTGAAGGCGACCTACTACCGCCTCAACGACGGCCCGATCCAGACGGGCACCCGGGTCGTCATCCCCGCCGCGACCGGGACGATCTCCTACACACTGGCCTTCTGGTCCGAGGACTGGTCGGGCAACGTGGAGGCCGAGAACACCGTCACCTTCACCGTCACGAGCGGCACGGGGACCCTCCGCCTCGTCTGGGGCGACAGCGACACGAGCGGCCCGCCCTGCCCTGGAGACCCCGAGGCCGAGGCTTCGTGGGTGGTCCGCCGGGGTGGGTGGTCCGGGACCGTCGTGGCCTCCGGCTCGGGGTCGTGCCCCGGCTGGAGCGGTGTCGACGACGTCCAGGTCGCCGTGGGCACCACCCCGTACTTCGTGATCGTCTACTGGTGGGACAGCGATTACGGGTATGACGAGGAGAGCTGGTTCGGGAACATCTACGTGACCGAGCCGGGCCAGGTCGTTCGCCTGAGCTACTGACCGGTAGCACCGGGGGCGCGCCCAGACAGCGGGGGCGGCAAGCGGCGAGGCCGCTGCCGCCCCCGCGCGCGTGGAGGCTTGCGGAGCCGTCCTCGCCCCACGCCCGTCTGCGGGCCGGGAGGCCACGGCGCTCGGAGTGTGCCCCACGCTCTCTCCCTGCCGGGAGGCGACGTGCCCGACTCCGTCGAACGGCGTCTGCCGGACGTTGCGCGCGGGCCCGCCGTCGGTCACACTGGGGCCCGTGTCTTCCTCCCCACCGAGCGTGTTCTCCATGGCCGGCGCCGACCCCCTCCACGTGCTCCGCACGGTGTTCGGCTTCCCCGCGTTCCGGGGGCAGCAGGAGGCGGTAATCCGCCACGTGGCCGCTGGGGGCGACGCCCTGGTGCTGATGCCCACGGGGGGCGGGAAGAGCCTGTGCTACCAGATCCCCGCCCTGGTGCGGCCCGGGGTAGGCGTCGTGGTCTCGCCCCTGATCGCGCTGATGAAGGATCAGGTGGACGCCCTCGCCCAACTGGGGGTCCGGGCCGCCGCCCTCAACTCCTCCCTCCCCCCGGAGGAGGCACGGCGGGTGGAGGCGGCGATCCTCGGGGGAGGCCTCGACCTGGTGTACGTGGCCCCGGAGCGCCTGCTCACCGACCGGTTCCTCGCCCTTCTCGACCGTGCCGGCCTGGCCCTCTTCGCCATCGACGAGGCCCACTGCGTGAGCCAGTGGGGGCACGACTTCCGGCCCGAGTACCTGGGCCTCGGCGTCCTGGCCGAGCGCTACGCCGGGGTGCCCCGGCTGGCACTCACCGCCACTGCCGACGCCCCCACCCGGGCCGACATTTCTTCGCGCTTGGGGCTCGAGGGTGCGGCGACGTTCCGAACGGGGTTCGACCGCCCGAACATCCGGTACCGGGTGGTTCCCAAGGAGCGCCCGCGGGAGCAGCTCCTGGCGTTTCTGCGGGCAGAGCACCCGGCGGACGCGGGGATCGTGTACTGCCTGTCCCGCCGGAGGGTGGAGGACACGGCTGCGTGGCTCCGGGGACGGGACTTCGACGCCGTGCCCTACCACGCGGGCTTGGACGCCGACGTCCGGAGGGCTCACCAGGAGCGCTTCGTGTTGGAAGAGGGGGTGGTGGTCGTGGCCACCGTGGCGTTCGGGATGGGCATCGACAAACCCAACGTCCGGTTCGTGGCCCACCTGGATCTCCCCAAGAGCGTGGAGGCGTACTACCAGGAGACCGGCCGCGCCGGCCGGGACGGCCTGCCCTCCGACGCGTGGCTGTGCTACGGCATGGCGGACGTGGTGCTGCTGGGGCAGATGCTCGCCGCGTCGGAGGCGGAGGAGGGGCACAAGCGGCTCGAGCGCCGGAAGCTCGACGCCCTGCTGGGCTACTGTGAGACGGCCCGGTGCCGGCGCCAGGTGCTCCTCGGGTACTTCGGTGAGGAGCGCTCCGAGCCCTGCGGGAACTGCGACACGTGCCTCGAGCCGGTGGAGACATGGGACGGGACCCTCGCCGCCCAGAAGGCGCTCTCCTGTGTGTACCGCACCGGCCAGAGGTTCGGCGTGGCTCACCTCGTGGACGTCCTCCTCGGGCGGGAGACGGAGCGGGTGCGCCGGTGGGGACACGGCCGGGTCAGCACCTTCGGGATCGGGGCCGAGCTCGAGCCCGCGGCCTGGCGCTCTGTCTTCCGGCAACTCGTCGCCGGGGGTCTGGCCGCCGTGGATCACGACGGCCACGGGGCCCTTCGCCTCACGGGGAAGAGTCGGGGGGTGCTCCGGGGCGAGGAGAGGGTGCTGCTGCGACGCGACCGGTCCGGCCGGAGGTCGTTGCGCGGTGCGAGGCCTCGCGGTGCGCGGGTGGGGGGCTCCGAGGCCGGAGAGCGCCTGTTCGCAAGGCTTCGGGCCTTGCGGCTCGAGTTGGCGCGCGCCCAGGGCGTTCCGCCCTATGTCATCTTCCACGACACGGTCCTGCGGGAGATGGCGGAGCGCGTCCCCGAGACCCTGGCGGAGCTCGCCGGAATCCCCGGGGTGGGGGAACGAAAGCTGGCGCGTTACGGCCGGGCGTTCCTCGAGGCGCTCCGGGGGCAGGGCCTCGGGGGAGAGGAGGACACCTCGTGACCGGCACGGGAATCGCCGACCGCCTGGGCGCCGAGGTGGCGGTGCTCCGCTTCAGCCCCCCGGTGGCCTGGGTCTACAATCCCCTCGCCTACGCCGGGGCGCCCCACGCCCTCTACTGGGAACGCTTCGGGCGCCCCCCCAAGGAGGTCCTCTTCCTGGGGATGAACCCCGGCCCCTTCGGGATGGCCCAGACGGGGGTCCCCTTCGGCGAGGTCTCGGCGGTGCGGGACTGGATGGGCATCCAGGCGCCCGTGGGGAAGCCCCCCGCGGAGCACCCGAGGCGGCCGGTCCTGGGGTTTTCTTGCCGCCGGAGCGAGGTCAGCGGTCGGCGCCTCTGGGGGTGGGCGCGGGAGCGCTTCGGCCCGCCGGAGGCCTTCTTCCGGCGCTTTTTCGTGGCGAACTATTGCCCCCTCCTCTTCCTCGAGGAGAGCGCGCGGAACCGGACGCCGGACAAGCTCCCAGCTCGGGAGGCCGCACCCCTGTATGCGGCGTGCGACCGGGCGTTGCGCGAAGCGGTGGCCTACCTGCGGCCCCGGCTCGTGGTCGGGGTGGGTAAGTTCGCGGAGGAGCGGGCGAGGGAAGTACTCGCCGGGCTGGGAGTCCCCGTGGGGCGCATCACCCATCCCAGCCCCGCCAACCCGGCGGCGAACCGCGGTTGGGTGCCCCTCCTGGAGGACGAGCTCGCCACCCTCGGCGTCTCCCTCTGACGGGGGGCCGCCGCTACCCACCGCCTCCCGCCCGGACTCTCAGTCCGCCTGCTTCCTCAGGAACGTGGGGATGTCGTACTCGTCCTCGAGCTCGATGTCGGACCCGACCACCCGCGTCACGGTGACCGCGGAGGCGGACTCCCTGCGCCGCCGGAGGAAGGTGGGGATGTCCCGGTTGGCCTCCGGCTCCTTCTCGGTCCGGTTCAGGCGCACCACTTCCAACGGCGGTGCCTCGGGCTTGGCCTGCCCGAACCCGGTGGCGATGACGGTGACCAGCACCGCGTCCTCGAGGGCGTCGTCGATGACCTGGCCGAAGATGATGTTGGCGTCCTCGTGGGCCACCTCCTGGATGAGAGTGGCCGCCTCGGTCACCTCGGACAGCGTCATGTCGGACGGCCCCGTGATGTTGATGAGCACGCCCCGGGCCCCCTCTATGCTCAAGTTGTCCAGGAGGGGGCTGGAGATGGCGTCCTGGGCGGCGAGGACGGCGCGGTTCTCCCCCTGGTGGTAACCGGTTCCCATGAGCGCGAGGCCCTTCTCGCTCATCACGGTGCGCACGTCGGCGAAGTCCACGTTGATGAGGCCCGCGTTGGTGATGAGGTCGCTGATGCCCTTCACGGCGCGCCGCAACACGTCGTCCACCATGGCGAAGGCGTCGACGATCGAGGCCTGCCTGCCGGCGATGGACAGGAGCCGCTCGTTCGGGATGGTGATGAGGGTGTCCACCGCGGACTGGAGCTCCTCGATCCCCTCCGCGGCCTGCCGCATCCGGCGCTTGCCCTCGAATGCGAAGGGTTTGGTGACCACGCCCACGGTGAGGGCGCCGCACTCCCGTGCGACCCGCGCGATGATGGGGCTCGCCCCGGTGCCGGTTCCGCCGCCCATGCCGGCAGTGACGAAGACCATGTCTGCACCGGTGAGGGCGTCGGCGATGGCGGCGGTGTCCTCGAGGGCGGCTTGACGCCCGACCTCGGGGTTGGCCCCCGCCCCCAGCCCCCGGGTGAAGCCCCCCCCGAGCTGGAGCTTCATGGGCGCACGGCTCGCCTTCAGGGCTTGGGCGTCGGTGTTGGCCACGATGAAGTCCACACCCTGAATCCCCGCGGTCATCATGGTGTTCACGGCGTTTCCGCCCCCGCCCCCCACGCCGACGACGCGGATGGTGGCGGTGAAGTGGCTCGAGTCCTCGATGTGGAACTTCGACATGGGACACCTCCTGTGATGGAGAGAACGTTACCGTTGTCGCGGGCCGGGGCTCACGCCCCCGGCGACGCTGGTCGCCGTGAGCCGATCCTGGCGTGGGTCAGAAGAATTCCTTGAACCAGGACTTCATCCTCCGGGTGACCTTGGCGAAGAGGTTCTCGTCGTCCGCCTCCAGGTCCCGCGGCAGGTCGTCGCGCTTGCGGGCGGCATAGAGCACCAGGCCCACACCGGTCGCATAGGCCGGGTCCCGCAGCACGTCCGGGAGCCCCTCGGGCTCCTGCGGCGTGCCGCGCCGCACGGGGAGCCCGAACACGCGCTCCGCGAGGTCGGGGGCTCCTGCAAGGCTGGAGGCTCCTCCGGTGAGCACGACCCCTGCGGCCACCTCGTCCTGCCCGCCGCTCTTCTCCAGATCCTGGCGCACCAGACCGAAGAGCTCTTCCATCCGGGGCTCGACGATCTCCGCCAGGATTCGCCGGTTGAGGACGCGAGGCCTGCGGTCCCCTACGCTGGGGACCTCGAGGGTCTCGTCCTTTCCCACCAGGGTGGTCAGGCAGCACCCGTAGCGCCGCTTGATCCGCTCCGCCTCGCCCGCGGGCGTGCGCAGCCCGACGGCAATGTCGTTGGTCACGTGGTTCCCCCCCAGGGCAAGCACCGAGGTGTGCTTGACCGCGCCGTTCCCCACCACCGCGATGTCGGTGGTGCCTCCCCCCATGTCCACCAGGCACACCCCGAGCTCCCGCTCGTCCTCGGTGAGCACCGCCTCGGCGCTGGCCAGGGGCTCCAGGATGATGTCGGCCACCTCCAGCCCCGCCCGATTGCAGCACTTGACGATGTTCTGGGCGCTGGTGACCGCCCCCGTGACGATGTGCACCCGCGCCTCGAATCGCACCCCGCTCATGCCCAGGGGCTCCTTGATGCCGTCCTGGTCGTCGATGATGTACTCCTGGGGGATGATGTGGATCACCTCCCGGTCCATGGGGATAGCCACCGCCCGCGCGGCGTCGATGACCCGCCGGATGTCGGCGGGGCTGACCTCGCGGTTCTTCAGGGCGATGGCTCCGTGGCTGTTGAACCCCTTGATGTGGCCCCCGGCGATGCCGGCGAAGACCCGCCGAATCTCCCGGTCCGCCATCATCTCCGCTTCTTCGACCGCCTTCTTGATCGATTGGACCGTCGCCTCGATGTTGATCACGACGCCCTTGCGCAAGCCCCGAGAGGGGTGGGTTCCGTAGCCAAGGATACGTACGCCGTCGGTGCTCAGCTCCCCCACGACGGCGCAGATCTTGGTGGTGCCGATATCCAGCCCGACCACGGTCTCCGCCCCGCTCCTCATCGCCTGGGCTCCTTGCGGTTTCCGCGCAGGAGCCGGGCCACGATCTTGTCCTCGTCTCCGAGGTCGACCGCATAGGCGGTCTGGCCGCGCTTGGCGAGGTGCCGCTGGAGCCGGGCCAGGCGGCGGAGCCTCTCTTCCAGTTCGTTGCGCCCCAGGCGGATGCCGGTGCCGCCGTTTGCCGAGGTGTACAAGGTGAAACCCTCCTCCGGGTCCGCATGGATCTCGCTCACCTCCGCCCCCAGGGCTCCGCCCTCGAGGAGCGCGAGGAGCTCCAGGAGACCGGCCCGAGTCGGTCCCTCCGCCTCCAGGTCGGCCCAGGCCAGCCCCGTCACCACCGGGTAGTCGAGGCCCTGGTCAAGGGGAGCCTGGACCACGTGGGCCTCGGCGGTGAGGTAATACAGCCGGTCCAGCCGAATGAGGCACCGCGGCTCCCATTCCTCCACCTCGATCCGCAGGGTGGAGGGCAACTGACGCACGATCCGGGCCCGGCGCACCCACGGGAGCCCTTCCACGAGGGTGCGCACCCTGTCGACCTCCACCTGGAAGAGACCTGTCCCGGTTTCCAGCCCGGCACTTCGAACGAGCTCCCCGGGCGGGGTCCGCTGGGCCCCCTCCACCCCCACGGAGTGGAGCACGAAGAGGTGGCGCCCGGAGGTCACCCGAACCCCCGCGGCCAGCGCGGCGGCCAGCCCAACCGTCGCCAGCACCCAGGCGAAGACCGCTACCGGCCGCAGCCGCTCCATCGTCTACGCCTTGAGCCCGGCCCCGGCCAGGATGCGCTCGGCCAGCTCGGCGAAGCTCAACCCGGCCGCCTCCGCTGCCTTCGGGAGGAGGCTGGTGGGGGTCATGCCCGGAACGGTGTTCACCTCCAGGACCCAGGGCCGGCCCCGTCGGTCGATCATGAGGTCCACCCGGGCGGCCCCGGCGCACCCGAGCACCCGGTACGCCTCACACCCCGCCCTCACGGCCTCCTCGGTCTCCCGGGGATCGAGGGGCGCCGGGCACAGGTACCGGGTGTGGCCGGGGGTGTACTTGGCCTCGTAGTCGTAGAAACCCTTGTCGGGCACGATCTCCACCAGGGGCAGGGGGGCGCCGTCCAGGACCCCGAGGGTGACCTCTCGGCCCTCCACGAACCGCTCCACCAGGACCTGGCTGCCGTGGCCACGGGCGAAAGCGACCGCTTCGGGCACCTCGGCGGGCTCCCGCGCCACGGCCACGCCGATGGTGGACCCCTCCCGTACCGGCTTGGCCACCAGGGGCGCCGGGATCTCGACCTCTCTCCCGGACATGCCCGGTCCCAGCACCTGGAAGTCGGGGGTGGGAACGCCAAGGGCCCGGAAGACCACCTTCGACATCCCCTTGTCCATGGCGAGGGCGCTCGCGAGCACCCCGGAGCCCGTGTACGGGATCCCCAGCATCTCGAGCAGCCCCTGCACCGTACCGTCCTCTCCCCAGCGGCCGTGCAGGGCCACGAAGGCAGCGTCGGGACGGAGCTCCGCGAGACGGACCGCCAAGTCCGGTCCCCCGTCGACCTCCAGCACCTCCCGGTTCCGCCCCCGAAGGGCCTCCGCAACTGCCGCGCCGGTGCGCAGGCTCACCTCGCGCTCGGCGCTCCGTCCCCCCATCAACACCGCCACTCGGTTCACGGTCACTCCTGGATCCTGAGTTTGCCCTTTTCCCATTCCCCCACCACCTTCACCTCGGGCTCGAGCTTCAGGTGGTGGCGGATGTAGACCCGCTCCTGGATCATCCCCATGAGCCCCACCACCTGGCTTGCGGTCGCCATGCCCCGGTTGACGATGAAGTTCGCGTGCACCGGCGAGATCTCCGCGTCCCCCACACGCACGCCCTTGAGCCCGCAGGCGTCGATGAGCTGCCCGGCGCTCCGGCCGGGGGGGTTCTTGAAGACACTGCCCGCACTCGGCTCCCGCGCGGGCTGGGTGTCGAGCCGGCGGCGGTAGAGCTCTCGGGCGCGGCCCTTCACGGCTTCCCCCGGGGCTTCCGACCCGCCGAGCAGGGCACCTACCACCACGTGGCCCTCCGGCAGCTCGCTGGAGCGGTAGCCGAAACCCATGGCGTCACGGTCGAAGACCCGGAGCTCCCCCGTTGGGGCCACGGCGTGCACCGCAGCGACCCGGTCCCCGATGGTCGCTCCCCAGGCCCCGGCGTTCATCGACAGGGCGCCCCCGACGGTACCCGGGATGCCGGTCAGGGGCTCGAACCCCGAGAGCCCCTGTTGCACGCACCAGCCCACCAAACGGCGCAGCGGCAGGCCCCCCTCCGCCCAGACCAGGGGGCTCCCGTCGGGTCCCGCTCTGCGCTCCAGGCCGGTGAATCCGCCGGAGAGACAGACCACGGCCCCTCGGATCCCCCCGTCGCGTACCACCAGGTTGGAGCCGTTCCCGAGGGGAAACCACGGGACCCCTTCCGCCGCCAGTGCCGCCAGCACCCGCCGCACGTCCTCCAGGTCCGCCGGGTAGACCACCAGGTCCGCGGGGCCGCCCACCCGCAGGGTGGTGTGCTCCGCCATGGGTAGCGCGCGGGCTGTTCGGCCCCGCACCGCCCGCCGGACCCGGTCGAGGGCGTTCCCGGCCACCGGTTCAGTCTCCCCGAAGGCGGCGCAGCAACGCTTCGCCCGCTTGCCAGACGTTTCCCGCCCCCAGAGTCACGACGAGGTCCCCTTCTTGGAGGCGGTGCTCCAGGAGCTCCGGGACGCGGGCGAGGTCCGCGACCAGCTCAACGTCCTTGTGCCCGTGGAGCCGAATGCCTTCCACCAGAGCGGTGCCGGTCGCCCCGGGAAGGGGCGTCTCCCCGGCCGGGTACACCTCGGTGACCACGAGGACGTCGGCCCCGTAGAAGGCGGTGAGGAAGCGCTCGAAGAGGTCGAGGGTGCGGGAGTAGCGGTGGGGCTGGAAGACGGCCACCAGTCGTCGACCGTACGCCTCCCGGAGGCCCCGCAGGGTGGCCTGGAGCTCTGAGGGGTGGTGGGCGTAGTCGTCCATCACACGGATCCCGCGGGCCTCTCCCACCAACTGGGAGCGGCGGTCGACCCCGGAAAAGCCGCTGAGGGCCCTGGCGATCCGCTCGGGGTCCACCTCGAGCTCGGTGCCGACTGCCGCCGCCGCCAGTGCGTTGAGCACGTTGTGCTCACCGGGAAGGTTCAGGGTGACCTCCACCTGCGGCTCCCCCCGGACCAGAACCTCGAAACGCGACGTTCCCCCCTCGCTGCGCAGGTGCCGGGCCGAGACGTCGGCCTGGGCGGAGAGTCCGTAGGTGAGGATCCTCTTGCGGATGCGGGGGAGGACCGCCTGGACCCGGGGGTCGTCGAGGCAGGCCACCACGGCCCCGTAGAAGGGGACCTTGTTGGCGAAATCCACGAACGCGGTTTCCAGGGCGTCCTCGGTGCCATAGTGCTCCATGTGCTCGCGGTCGATGTTGGTCAGGACCGCCAATGTGGGAAAGAGCACCAGGAAGCTCCCGTCGCTCTCGTCGGCCTCGGCCACCAGGAATTCCCCCTGGCCCAGTCGGGCGTTGGAGCCCAGCCCCGACAGCCGCCCCCCGACCACCACGGTCGGGTCGAGGCCGGCCTCGGAGAGCACCGCCGCCACGAGGGACGTGGTGGTGGTCTTGCCGTGGGCCCCGGCCACGGCCACGGAGTACTTCATCCGCATGAGCTCGGCGAGCATCTCGGCCCGGGGTATCACCGGGAGGAGGCGCCGGTGTGCTTCGATGACCTCCGGGTTGTCCGCCCTCACCGCGGAGGAGGTCACCACCACCGAGGCGTCCCCGAGGTTCTCCGGGGCATGGCCCTGGGCGACCCGGGCCCCGAGGCCCGCCAGGCGCTGGGTGAGGGGCGACTCCCTGAGGTCCGACCCGCTCACCCGGTATCCCAGGGTGAGGAGCACCTCGGCGATGCCGCTCATCCCGATGCCCCCGATCCCGACGAAATGGATGACTCTCTGCTCGCGACGATACACGGGACTCTCCGGGTCACGGGGTGGCGCCGGGGGCCGGGCGCCGGCCCTCCCGCTGCAACAGGTCGTCCACGATGGTCTTGGCTGCGTCCCGGCGGGCAGAGGCCGCTGCGGCCGCCGCCATGGCGTTCAGCCTCTCGGCGCTTCCTAGGAGGGCCCGTAGCAGCTCCGCCAGGTGCGCCGGGGTCAGCCCCGCCTCCAAGGCCGTGACCGCGGCCCCGCGGTCCTCTGCGGCCCGCGCGTTGGCCGCCTGGTGCCCCCCCGCTGCGTGGGGAAAGGGCACCAGGACCGCGGGCCGGCCCGCGGCGGCCAACTCGGCGACGGTGAGGGCTCCCGCCCGGGCCACCACCAGGTGCGCCCACCCGTAGGCTCCCGCCATGTCCTCGATGAACTCTGCGACGCGCACCCCTTCGCGGTTTCCGTAGGTCTCGGCGACCGCTTCGGCCCGCCCCCGGCCTGCCTGGTGCCACACCGAGACGGGAGCCCCGAGGGCGTCCACTGCGGCCGGCAGGAGCTCGTTGAGGACCCGAGCCCCTTGGCTTCCCCCCAGGACCAGGAGGCGCGCCGGCTGGCCGTGCTCGGGGGGGGCATAGGGCAGGGCCGAGGCGAGGGCCCGCCGGAGCGGGTTCCCCGTGACCCGCACCTTGGCCCGGGGCAGGTGCCGCACGGCCGCTGGGTCCCCGGCGTATACGGCTCCCGCGAGCCGGGCGAGCACCCGGTTGGCGAGGCCGGGCCGGGCGTTCTGCTCTTGGATCGCCGTGGGGATGCGCCGCACCCAGGCCAGGGCCACCACTGGAAAGCTCACGTACCCGCCCACTCCCAGACAGGCGGTGGGCTGGAACCGCCGGAGCACGCGCGCGGCGTCGACCGTGCCGGCCGCCAAGAGGGCCAGGGCCCGGAGCGTCCCTGCGAGGCCGGCCCCCACCACCCCGCCGGCCCGGACCGTGGCGAAGGGCAACCCCAGGGGGGGGAGCACCCGGGCCTCGAGCCCCCGGTCCGTTCCGGCGAAGAGCACGGCGTGTTCCTTCCCCCGGGACAGGAGCTCCTCGGCTACCGCAATCCCCGGGAAGAGGTGGCCCCCGGTGCCGCCCCCGGCGATCAAGAGCCTCATGCCTGCTGCTCCTGCCGGGCGAGCCCGGCCAGGAGCCCGGCCCCGGTGAGGCACACCACCAGGCCGGTCCCGCCGTAGGAGAGGAAGGGAAAGGGGAGGCCCTTCGTGGGCAGGCACCCCGTGACCACGAGGGCGTTGAGCGCCGCTTGGAAGCCGAGCCACGTGCTGATCCCCGTCGCCAGCAGACGGCGAAAGGGGTCTTCCTGGCGAAGGGCGATCCGGTAGCCCCGCCAGACCAGGACGGCGACCAGGAGCAGTACGAGGAGAATCCCCACGAGGCCGCGCTCCTCGGCCCAGACGCTCAGGATGAAATCCGTGTGGGCCTCCGGCAGGTAGTAGAGCTTCTGGCGGCCGGCCCCGAGCCCGACACCCCAGATACCGCCTGCGCCGAAGGCCAGGAGGCTCTGGACGAGTTGAAAACCGGCCCCCTGGGCGTGGCTCCAGGGGTCGAGGAACGCGAGGATGCGGTCCCGTCGGAAGGAGACGAACCAGAGCAGGTAGACGGCCAGAGGAACAAGGGGGAGCAGCCCGGCGCCCAGGTGGCGAAGCCGCACTCCCCCGCTGAAAGCCGTCACCCCCACGACCGCGGCGAGGAGGATGGCCGTCCCCAGGTCCGGGCCGGCCAAGACCAGCCCGATCGGAATCGCCGGCAGGACGACGTGGGGCAGGTACCCGTAGGCGAAGGACTGCACCCCGTCTCCCCGCTTGGCCAGGCTGTGGGCCAGGAAGAGGATCAGGGCCAGCTTCGCCAGCTCGGAAGGCTGGAAGCCGAACCCCCCGACCCGCACCCACCGGTGGGCTCCGTTCACCGCCTGTCCCACGGAGGGAACCCAGGGCAGGACCAGGAGCACGGTGGCCGCAGCCAGGGCCGGGTAGGCGGCCCGGCGGAGCCAGGTCGTGGGGACGCGGGCAGCCGCGCAGGCCGCCACGGCCCCGAGGCCGGCGAAGGCCAGGGAGCGCTTGAGGTAGGACGCCGTGTCCGCGCCCTCCCGGCCAAAGGCGAGGGGGGACGACGTGGAGTACACCAGCACGAGCCCCACCGCGGTGAGCAGGAAGGCGGCGCCGAGCACCACCCAGTCGGTCCGGCCCCCGTCAGTCATCTCCCGACCTCTCCGTGAGCCGGGCTGTCTCTTCGCGGCACAGGCGCTGGAAGGTGTCGCCCCGTTCGGCGTAGTCCTGAAAGACATCGAAGCTCGAGCAGGCCGGCGAGAGGAGGACGGTGTCGCCGGGGCGCGCGGCAGCCACCGCCCGGCGCACCGCGGAGGGCCAGTCCGGGAAAACGCCCACCGGAACCCGCCCGGCCAGGCCGCCGGCCAAGGCGTCGGCCATCTGCGGGGCGGCAGCGCCCACGAGCACTACCTCCCGTGCCCGGCTCGTCAAGGGGGGGGCGAGGGCCGAGTAGTCCCCGCCCTTGTCCACTCCGCCGGCCACCAGAACCACCGGACCCTCGACGCTGTCCAGTGCCGCGACCACCGCGCCGACGTTGGTGGCCTTCGAGTCGTCCACGAACCGTATGCCCTCCCAGTAGAGGAACGGCTCGAGGCGGTGGGGCCGCCCGGAGAAGCCCCGGGCGGCCTCCCATGCCCCTTGGGGGGAGACCCCGACCCAGGCGGCGGCGAGACACGCAGCCAGGGCGTTCCCTCGGTTGAAGCGACCGGGGAGTTGCAGGGAGGTCGCGGGCACCCGCACGCCGTCGTGGCCCGGCAGCAGGAAGACCGCGTCGTCTCCCTCCAGCCAGGCGCCGACCGGGAGGATGCGGCTCACGGAGAAGGGGAGCACGGCCGAGCGGGCTCGCCGCGCCGCCTCCCAGGCCACCGGGTCCTCCCGGTTGACGACCGCGGCGTCCCCCGGGCCCTGATTCTCGAAGACGCGTTCCTTGGCCCGGGCGTACCCGGCGAGGTCGCCGTGGCGGTCGAAGTGATCGTCGGTAACGTTGAGGAGCACCGCGACGCGGGGCCGAAACCGGGAGATGGTCTCCAGCTGGAAGCTCGAGACCTCCGCCACCAGAAAGTCCCAGTCGCCCCCCACGGCCTCCACCAGGGGGGTTCCCAGATTTCCCCCCACGAACACCCTCTTCCCCTGGGCCCGCAGGATCTCCCCCAGGAGCTCGGTGACGGTGGTCTTGCCGTTGGTGCCGGTGACGGCGAGCACCGGAGCGGAGAGGTGCCGGGCGGCGAGCTCCACCTCCCCGGTCACCTCCACCCCGGCCTCCGCCAGCGCCCTGACTCGGGGGGCGTGGACCGAGATGCCCGGGCTCAACACGGCCAGGTCGTACCGGGTCGGATCGAGCGCGACCCCTCCTGCCAGCAGCAGCGCACCCTCTCGCTGCAGGCCCTCCGTGCCCGGGTGGAGGCCCGCGCTGGGGGCGTCGTCGTGGATGTCTACGGCCCATCCCCGGGAGAGCAGGAAGCGGGCAGCCGCCCGGCCGCTCACCCCGGCACCCAAGACCACCGCCCTGCCGCCGCCCGTTCCCATCGTCACCTCAGCTTCAGGGTGGAGAGGCCGAGCAGGGCCAGGATGATCGAGATGATCCAGAACCGCACGATGATCTTGGGCTCGGCCCAGCCCTTGAGCTCGAAGTGGTGGTGGAGGGGGGCCATGCGAAAGATCCTCTTGCGCCGAATCTTGTAGGAGGCCACTTGCAGCATCACGCTGCCCGTCTCCAGGACAAAGACGCCCCCCACCAGGGCGAGCACGATCTCGAATTTGGTCACTACCGCCACCATGCCCAGGGCCCCACCCAGGGCGAGGGCCCCCACGTCACCCATGAAGACCTGGGCCGGGTAGGCGTTGTACCAGAGGAAGCCCAGCGCGGCGCCGGCCATGGCCGCGCAGAAGACGCTGAGCTCCCCGGCCCCCGAGACGAAGGGGATCTGGAGGTACTCGGCGATCCCTGCGTGGCCTGCGGCGTAGGAGAACAGCAGGTAGGTGACGCTCGCCGTGATGACCGGGCCGATGGCGAGACCGTCCAGGCCGTCGGTGAGGTTGACGGCGTTGCCCGCACCGACCACCACGAAGACGGCGAAGGGCAGGTAGAGCCACCCGAGGTCCGGCCGCAGGTCCTTGAAGAAGGGGACCGCCAGGCGGGTGTCGAAGCCCGGGGTGGACCAGAGGGCCAGGCAGCCGGCGGTGGCAATCGCCACCAGAAACCACAGCTTGGTCCGGGCCGAGAGGCCCTTGGGGTTGCGCCGGGCCACCTTGAGATAGTCGTCGGCGAAGCCCACGGCCCCGAAGCCCAGGGTGACCCCCAGCACGATCCACACCGAGGGGGTTGCGGGGTCGGCCCAGGCCAAGGTAGAGATCCCCAGGGCGAGTAGGATCAGGATGCCGCCCATGGTGGGCGTCCCCTCCTTCGCCAGGTGGGTCTGGGGGCCGTCGTCCCGCACGGCCTGGCCCATCTTCAGCCGGCGCAGCGCCCGGATCACCCGGGGGCCCAGCACGAGCGCCAAGAGCAGGGCGGTGAGCATTCCCACCACCGAGCGGAAGGTGATGTACCGAAAGACGTTGAGTGCGCTGAACGTCTCCTGGAACGCATAGAACAGGCGATAGATCATGCGTGCCCCCCCCAGGGGCTCACGGAGCTGCGGCACGGGGAGCGGTCCACGGTCATCCCTTCCAGGCGGCCAGCGCGTCGGCCACCGCTTCGAGCCCCAGGGCTCGGCTGCCTTTCACAAGGATCCAGTCACCGCCCTCCAGACGGGCGAGCACGGCGGCGGCCAGGGTTTCCTGGTTTGCGTAGATCCGGACGCGGTCTGCCGGCAGGCCTGCCGCGACGGCCGCATCCCGAGCTGGGACGGTCTCGTCGCCGAGCAGGTGGAGCTCTTCCACCGGGAGGGCGGCGGCCGCGCGCCCGACCCGGGCGTGGCCGTCCCGGCTGAGGGGGCCGAGCTCTCGCATTTCCCCCAGGACAGCGAGCTTGCGCGAGGGGCCCGCCAGCTCCCCCAGGGTCTCCAGGGCGGCCTCTACCGCAGCGGGGTTTGCGTTGTAGCAGTCCACCAGGAGGTGGGCGCCGCCGGGGGCGGTGCGCACCTCGCCCCGCAGGGGGGCGGGACGGACGCCGGCGAGGGCGTCGGCGGCGTTGTCCCAGGGGACCCCCAGGGCGCGCGCCGCAGCCAGGGCTGCCAAGGCGTTCGAAGCATTGTGGCGGCCCGGGAGGGCGAGGCGGAGCTCCCGGCCCTCTACCCGGAACGTGGTTCCGCCCTCCGCGGTGCAGGACACGTCCGTGCCCCGCACGTCGGCCCCCCCTTCCCACCCGAAGGTGAGGGTCTTCACCCCGGGGGGCGGAGGCAGCAGCGGGGCCCCGTGGGGCAGTACCAGGGTGCCTCCAGGCGCCAGGCCCCGCACCACCGAGAGCTTCTCCCGAGCGATGTCCTCGAGGGTGCCGAGCCCCTCACAGTGGCACTCTGCGACGGCGGTGATCAAGGCGACGTCGGGCTCGCAGATCCCGGTCAGGTCGGCCATCTCCCCCGGCTCGCTGATCCCCAGCTCCAAGACGGCAGCCTGCTCCTCCCCGGTAGCGCCGAGCAGGGTGAGGGGCAGCCCCACCCGGTTGTTCCAGTTTCCCGGCGTCTGAAGGGTGCTCAGCCCCGCGGCGCGCAGGAGCGCGGCGGCGAGCTCCTTGGTGGTGGTCTTGCCCACGCTTCCCGTTACCGCCAGTACCTGCAGGCCCAGGCGGCGCCGCACGTGGCGCCCGAGCCGGCCCAGTCCCACCAGGGTATCGACGACCCGGACCGCGGCCGCACCCGGCGGTGGGGTCCCCCGGTGGATGAGAACGCCTGTGGCCCCCCGTTCCACCGCTTCGGCAAGGTGATCGTGGCCGTCGTGGCGAGGACCTGCCAGGGCAATGAACAGGGTTCCCGGTGCCGTGGTGCGGGAGTCTGTGGAGACCCCCTGGAAGACCAGTTCCGGGGGGCCTTCGGGAAGGCCCTGGGTGGCTTGCGCCACCTCCTCCAGGCGCAGCCTCACGGCCCCGCCCCCTCCCGCAGCATCGCCCGGGCCACGAGCCGGTCGTCGAAGGGAAGCACCCGATCCCCCAGGGCCTGGGTCGTCTCGTGGCCCTTTCCTGCGATCAGCACCACATCTCCCGGCCTGGCGGCCCGGATGGCCCAGCGGATGGCCTCGGCGCGGTCGGGGACCCGGGCGAAGCTCCGGTCGGCGGCGGCCAGCTCCCGGGGGGACGCCGCCGGGCGCCACTCCGGGGGGAGGCCGTCCTCGACCGCATCCAAGATCGCCTCGGTCGATTCGGAGCGGGAGTTGTCCGCCGTGAGGACCAGGGCGTCGCTCCAGCTGGCGGCCGCCCGGGCCATGAGGGGCCGCTTGGCCCGGTCCCGGTCCCCCCCACACCCGAACACGCACAGGACCCGGCGGCCCCCAAAGCCTCGCAGGGCCGTGAGCGCCCTCTCCAGCGCGTCGGGGGTGTGGGCGTAGTCGACGAACACGGAAAGCCCGCCGCCGCCGTCCACGAGCTCGAGGCGCCCCGGGATGGGGGGAGCGTTCTCCAGGGCCGCCGCCGCCGCCGCCACGTCCAGGCCCAGCGCATGGGTCGTCGCCAGGGCGCAGGCGACGTTCCAGGCGTTCAGCTCCCCCACCATGGGGGCCTGCACCGCCGCCCGGCCCCCGGGGTAGCACACGGTCCCCCGCAGGGTCCGCGGCCCCAACTCCTCCAGCTCGAAGCGCACCTCCCCGGCCCTGAGGCCATAGGTCACAACCCGTGCGGAGGCATCGGCCAGGAGGCGTCGGCCGTAGGGATCCTCGGCGTTGAGCACGGCGGGGGCCTCGGGCGCGTACCGGCTGAAGAGCAGCCGCTTGCTCTCGAAATAGGCTTCCATGGACCCGTGGAAGTCCAGGTGATCCTGGCTCAGGTTGGTGAACACCGCGCACGCGAACGCACACCCCTCCACCCGCCGGCGCACCAGGGCGTGGGAGCTCACTTCCATCACCACGGCCGCTGCGCCCTCGTCCCTCATCCGGGCCAGCGCCGCCTGGAGCGTGGGGGCGTCAGGGGTCGTGAGGGGGGCCGGCTCTTCTCCCCGGGGGAATGCGTACGACACGGTCCCGAGTCGGCCGGTGCGGACCCTGGACGCCTCCAAGAGGTGTTGGATCAGATAGGCGGTCGTGGTCTTCCCGTTGGTGCCGGTGATCCCCACCAGTCGGAGCGCCCGCGAGGGGTGCCCGTAGAATGCCGACGCTGTCCGACCCAGGGCCGCCTCCGGGTCGGGGACCCGGACCCGGACCATCCCGAAGCCGGGGCGCGGGTCCTGGATGAGGCAGGCGACCGCCCCGGCACGGGCGGCGGTCTCCAGGTGGTCGTGGCCGTCGGCTCGGCTTCCCCGAAGGGCGACGAAGAGGCCGCCGGGGCCCACGGCGCGCGAGTCGCAAGCCACCCCAGCCACCTCCGGGTCGCCGGGGTCCAGGTGCTCGACAGGCATGCCCTGCAGGAGTCGGGAGAGGCGCAAGCTCTGTCTCCTCCGGGCCGGGCCCGAAGCGCGCGTCCGTTTACAACAGGGGCCGGAAGACGATCCGGCACGCCTGTCCCCCGTCAAGGGGAGTTCCGGGGGCCGGGTCCTGGGTGGCGGCCACGCCGGACCCCATCAGGCTCACCCGCAGGCTGACCCCCGCGGCCTCGAGGCGCCGGAGCACCTCCCGCATGGTCAGGCCCTGGACGTCGGGCATGGTACCCATGGGCGTCTCTGCGTCGCCCCGTTGGGGCCTCCGGGCGACGGCCGGTCCCGACGTCTCGCCACCCGGCTCCGGCGGGACCTTGAGGTAGCCCAGGATCCGCCTGGCCATCTCCCGAAAGGCGGGAGCAGCCACGGTGCTTCCGTAACGGGAGCCCTGGGTCGGCTCGTCCACGGCAACCAGCAGGGCGAGGCGGGGCGCCCGAGACGGGACGAACCCGGCGAAGCTCACCACGACCTTGTCGCGCTGATAGCCCCCCTTGACCAGGTCCGGCTTCCACGAGGTCCCGGTCTTGCCCGCCACGCGGTACCCCGGCACGGCCGCCTGGGCACCGGTCCCGTCCTGCCCCGAGACGACCTGCTCCATGATCCGCACCAGGGAGGCGGCGGCGTCCGCCCCGATGGCCCTCCCGGCCACCTCGGGCTGGACCTGGTCCACCTCCCTGCCTCCCTCGTCCAGGACGGCCCGCAGCAGATGCGGCTTCATCCGAACCCCTCCGTTGCCCAGCGCGGCGATTGCGGTGACCACCTGGAGCGCCGTGGCGGAGACGCCCTGGCCGTACGAGACGGTCTTGGGGGTGAGCTTGGACCATCTCGCCGGGGGCGGGAGGATTCCTCCGGACTCGCCCCCCAGCTCCACCCCGGTCGGAGTCCCCAGGCCGAAGCGCCCCAAGCCGTCGTAGAGAGCCTGCGGAGAAAGCTTCTCCGAGAGCTTGGCCACCCCGATGTTGCTCGACACCTTCAGGACGTCTGCCACGGAGAGCCACCCGTGGGGCTTGGTGTCGTGGATCGCGCGCCGGTGGACGGGCCATCGGCCGTTCTCGCAGTAGACGATGTCCGACGGGCGGGCCAGCCTCTGGTCGAACAGGATCCCGAGAAAAGGAGCCTTGAACGTGCTGCCCGGTTCGTACACCTCCACCACTGCCCGCACCTTCCGATCCTCGGACCGGCTGTCCGCGACCGCGTTCGGGTTGAAGAGGGGGACCTGCGCCAGGGCCAGAATCTCCCCGGTCACGGGATCCATCGCCACCGCGATACCGCCCCGAGCCTTGCTCCGGTCCACCGCCCGGGCGAGCTCCTCCTCCACCACGTGCTGAATGGTTTCGTCCAAGGTGAGGACGAGGCTTCTGCCGCTCCCCTCGGCGGTGTCCGGGGCGCTCGTCAGAAGCAGCCAGCCCCGGGCATCCCGCTCGGCCTGCACGGTGCGGGGCTTGCCTCTCAGGAGCCCGTCGAAGCGGTACTCCAGGCCTCCCAGCCCCCGGCCGTCAATCCCCACGAAGCCCACCACCTGGCCCGCCAGGGTCTTCTTGGGGTAGGTGCGGTGGGGCTCCCGGGCGATGCCGACCCCGGAAATCCCCAGGGAACGGACCGCCTCCTCTTCCCGGGGGGTGATCCGGCGCTTGAGCCAGGCGAAGCGCGCCCCCCCTCGCTCGAGTGCCTGGCGGGCCTCCCGCACCTTCAAGCCGAGGGCTGCGCAGAGGCGCTCGAGATCCTCCTGGGCTCCCAGCAGGCTCGAGGGGTCGACGAAGACACTCGCTCCCGGGATGCTCTTGGCGAGCTCCCGCCCGTGGCGGTCGAGGATCGCCCCCCGTGCCGGGAGCAGCTCCAGGCGCTGGCGACGCTGATCCTCGGTGCGAGCCAGCAGCTCCGGGGCGTCGAAGACCTGAAGCTGCACGGCTCGGAGGGCAGCCAGGGCGAAGAGCACCATCACGCAACCGGCGATCACGCGGATCCGCCACCGGGCGGCCCGGCCCGCCCGGTGCCCTTCCGCCCTTCTCCTACTCATCGAGGACGATGACGCTGTTCCGGTCCGGGTACACGAAGCCCTGGGTCTTGGCCAACTCCTCGATGCGCCGCGAGGAAGACAGGGTCGCAGCCTCCACCTCCAGCCGCGAGACCTCTGCACCCACGGCCTCCTTCTGGCGGTAGAGGTCGCTCAGGTCGTAGTGGAGCCTCGTGATCTCCAGCCGGGCGGCGGTGAGGAGGAGTGCCGAGAAGAGGCACAGCGCGAAGACCCCTGCCCGCACCCCCCAGCGTCCCAGCGCGGGGAGGGACCAGGGCGGGGCCGGCAGGGCCAAGGCGCGGGCAGGCTTGGTGACGCTCATCGCGCTCCTCCTCGGGGGGGATCCGGGAGCCGCTCGGCGGCTCGGAGCCGGGCGCTCCTCGCCCGCGGGTTGACCCGCACTTCCTCCATCCCCGCCTTCCATGCCTTGCGGCCCAGGGGCCGGAGCAGGCCCGGCGAGCCGCAGGAGCACCGAAGGGCTTCCGGGGCACAGCGGCACTGGGGGGCAAGAGACCGCAGCACCTGCTTCACCCGGCGGTCCTCCAGGGAATGGTAGGCGATCACCACCACTCGTCCCCCGGGCTTCAGCAGGGACGGGAGAGCCCCCAGAAAGCGATCCAGGGAGGCCAGTTCTTGGTTCACTGCGATGCGCAGGGCCTGGAAGACGCGGGTTGCGGGGTGTTTGCCGCCCCGGCGCCCCAGGGCCTCCTCCACCACCCGCGCCAGCTCTCCCGTCGTGGCGAAGGGGCGGCGGGTGCGCGCGCGCGTCACGGCCCGGGCGACCCGGCCCGCCCTCGGCTCCTCCCCGTACTCCCGGAAGAGGTGGGCCAAGGCCTTCTCGTCGAGGGTGTTGACCAGGTCCGAGGCGGGTGCGCCCGCCGTCGGGTCCATGCGCATGTCCAGCGGGCCGTCCCGCAAGAAGCTGAAGCCTCGCGCGCCCTCGTCCAGTTGCCGCGAGGACACCCCCAGGTCCAGGAGAATGCCCTGGACGCGCCCCCATCCCTCGGCCGCCAGGATCTCTCCCAGGTTCCCGAAATCTCCCCGGACGAGGTGAAACCTGCCGGGGAACTGGGCCGCCAGGGGCGCCGCGGAGGCCAGGGCCTCGGGATCCCGGTCCACACCCAGCAGGAGCCCCCGGGGCCCGAGCCGAGCCAGGAGCCCCCGAGCGTGCCCCCCGCCCCCTAGGGTCCCGTCCACGTAGGTCCCGTTGGTGTCCGTGAGGAGCAGGCCCAGGGCCTCCTCCAGGAGCACGGGCACGTGGTAGGGGGCCGTCACGCCGTCCGGTCTCCGGCCGCCTCGCGAAAGGTCCGGTACACGGGCAGTTCTCCTTCCAGGGCGCCGGCCACCCGCAGGATCTGCCGCACGTAGGGCGTGGGACCCACGAGCCCGAGCCGCCGCTGGCCCCGACCGATCCTGGCCAGGGCGCCAGCCACCCTAAAGTGGATGTGCCGGGTGGATCGCAGATCGACGAGAACGCCGCCCCCCGTGGCCCCCAAGGCTGCGCTCACCGCCCGGCAGAGCGTCTCTCCCTCGTCGCGGCCCACCTCGCCGACCGGACGGAGCACGGCGACGCCCCTGCGGGTGCCCCTAACGATGGCCGTCACAGGCCCAAAGCCCCCATGGCCTGGGCCAGTTGGGCGAAGTCGGCCTGGGCCGCCTGCATCGCGGCATCGTGGCGATCCCTGGACCAGATCTCCAGATGATTCCCCATCCCGGCCAGCACGACCTCGCGCTCCAAGGCGGCGAAGGACCGCAGGTGCGGAGGGATCAAGATCCGGCCCGCTTTGTCCAGGGGGCACTCCTGGGCGGGGGCCACGAAGAACCGTCGGAACGCAACCACTTTTGGGTCGAAGGAGGGCAGGGCATTGACCTTGGCCTCGAGGGAGCGCCACTCGTCCGCCGGGTAGGCCACCAAGCAGTCGTCCTTGCGGGTGAGAAACAGAGGGCCGGAAAACGCCGCGTCGAGCGCCTCGCGCAGGCGCGAAGGGATGCTCAGGCGTCCCTTGTCGTCGATGGTGTGCTCGTAGCACCCGCGGAACATCCATGCTCCCCTGGGCTCTTCACCCACTTTATCCCACTTCGCCCCACAATGGGCGTGACTATACAAACCGCCCAGGGGCCTGTCAAGGCTCGAGCACAAAAACTACCGGTCTTTTCAGGAAGTTTTTGAAGTGGTGGCGAGTGGGGCAGGATCGAGCGCGAGAGGTCCTCCGGGGACGGCGTCGGGGTCCTGTGCCGGGGGCTGGAAGCCCCCGGGGCGGCGGTGCTTCAGCCACCCTTCGGGGGCACGTCCCCGCCGGGGGTATTCGCCCTCCCCGAGACGGGAAGAGGCAGGGGGGTAACCCGGACCAGGAGGACCCGGTGCCGCCCGGTGCGCTCGACCCGAAGCTCCGAGCTTCCGTGGCGCACGCACTCCCCGACCTCGGGAATGTGGCCCAAGCGGGTCATCACGAACCCGCCTAGGGTGACGTCCGTATCGGTGGGAAGCCGCAGCTTCAGACGCTGGTTCAGCTCCCGCAGCGATACGCCCCCGTGCACAAGCACCTCTCCCCCGGGAAGGAAGCGGATGGAGTCCGCCTCCACGTCGTGCTCGTCGCGGATCTCTCCCACGATCTCCTCCAGGACGTCTTCCAGGGTAACGATCCCCTCGACCCCCCCGTACTCGTCCACCACCACGGCCATGTGGGTGCGGCGCGTCTGGAACTCGTAGAGCATGCTCTCCAGGTCCTTGGACTCCGGGACGAAGAGGGGTTCCCGCGCGATGGCCGCGAGGGTTCCGGCAGTGCCCCTGCCCAAAAGGGCCAGGGCATCCCGGGCATGGGCGATCCCGACGATCTCGTCGAGGCTCTCCCGGTAGACGGGCAGGCGGGTGTACCCGGAGGTGACGAAATTCTCCGCGGCCTCCGGGACCGTCGTGGCCACGTCCAACGCCCGCACCCGGGTGCGGGGGACCATGACTTCGCGCACAGTCTGGCGTCCCATCTGGAAGATCCCGTGGAGCATGCGCCGTTTGCTCTCGGCCACCGCCGCACCCGCGCCCCCTTCCGTGAGCAGGGTCCGGATCTCGTCCTCGGAGAGGCTCGGGCGCAGAGCGGCCTCGGGCCGAGCTCCGAACAGCCGCAGGAGCCCATTGGACAGGAAGGTCACCGCCACCACGGCGGGGTATAGCAGGCGGCCCAGGAGGGCGAACACGGGCGCCACGGCGAGAGCCACGGGCTCGGCGCGCTGGCTCGCGAAGGTCTTGGGAGCGATCTCGCCGAAGACCAGGAGGAGCAGCGTCATGGCTCCGGTGGCCACCGCGATGCCCCGCTCGCCGAAGGCTGACAAGGCCAAGGCGGTGGCGATGGCGGAGGCGGCGATGTTGACCAGGTTGTTCCCCACCAGGATGGTGCCCAGGAGGAGGTCCCTGCGCTCCATGAGACCTTGGTGGATGCGGGCGCGCCGGTTCCCTTTGCGTGCCAGGTAGCGCATCTTGAGCCAGTCGGTGCCGAGCAGTGCGGTCTCGGACCCCGAGAAGAAGGCCGAGAGCAGGAGCAGCACGGCCAGGAGGCCCAGAAGCTCGGGCAGGTGGTCGGTGGGCAGGGTGTCTCCCATGGTGCGGTCCTCGCGGGTGGCTGTCGCGGTCTCAAAGCTTTGAACCACTCTGTCGCGCGCTCGGCTGCGGCGTTGGGCGCGCGCTCACTCGCCGATCTGCTGGGTCGTGTCTCGTCGTTTGCCCGGGCGCGCCGTGCACTTCGGCCCTCTCACGGCGAGTTCCCGACAGGCTCTCCGGACTCCGTGCGGCGGAACTGCAGCTCGTACAGGGTGCGGTACAGACCGGGGCGGCTGAGGAGCTCCCGGTGGGTGCCCTGCTCGGCCACCTGCCCTCGGGCCAGGACGACCACTCGGTCGGCGCGGCGGACGGTGGCCAGGCGGTGGGCCACCACCAGGCTGGTCCGGCCCCGGAGCAAGGTCACCAAGGCCGACTCGATCGCCGCCTCGGTGGCCTGGTCGATCTCCGATGTTGCCTCGTCCAGGATCAGCAGGCGAGGGTTGCCGGCCAGGGCGCGGGCGAAGGCGACGAGCTGCCTCTGGCCCGCGCTCAGGAGGGCTCCTTCCTCCAGCACCTGGGTGTCGTAGCCCTGGGGGAGGGAGGCCACGGCGTCGTGGAGGCCCACGGCCCGGGCGGCGGCCTCCGCCGCGTCACGGCCGATGCCCGGCCGGCCCAGGGTGATGTTGTCCAGCACGCTCCCCTGGAAGAGGAAGACCTCCTGGGGCACCAGGGCCATCTGCTCGCGCAGGGCCCCCGGGTCCAACTCTCCCAGCTCCCGGCCGTCCATCCGAACGGTCCCCGAGCACGGGCGGCGAAATCCCAGCAAGAGGCTCACGAGGGTGGACTTGCCCGACCCGGTGGGGCCCACCAGGGCGACCACCTCCCCGGGAGCCAGGGAGAAGGACACCTCCCGGAGCACAGGTGGGCCGCCGTCGTAGGCGAACCCCACCCGGTCGAGCTCCAGCGAGCCCGCCAGGGGAATCCGCGCCTTTCCCCCCGCGGGCTCCTCCGGAAGGTCCAGGAAATCGGTGATGCGCTCCGCGGCCGCCATAGAAGCCTGGAGCACGTTGTATTTCTCGCTGAGATCCCGAACGGGCCGAAAGAACTTCTGGAGGTACTCGAGGAAGGCCACCAGCACCCCGAAGGTCACCGCCTCGCGCACCACGGCGCCCCCCCCCTGCCACAGGAGGAGGGCAACGGTCAGGGCGGAGACGAGCTCCACCAGCGGGAAGAAGAGGGCGTAGAGGGTGACCGACCGGAGAAAGGCATCCCGGTGCTCGGCGTTGGCCTTTCCGAGCTCGGCGTCGGCCCAGCGCTCGGCGGCAAAGATCCGGAGGACGTTCACCCCCCGCAAGAGCTCCTGGAGCCTGCCGGTGAGGCGGGCGGTCTTCTCGCGAGTGGCCCGGTACACGGAACGCAGGCGGCGGCGAAAGACTTCCGAGGATACCAGCAGCACGGGGAGGCTGCCGTAGGCCAGCAGCGCCAGATAGGGGTCGAGGTGGGCCATGGCCGCGAGGATGCCAACCAGGAGGAGGATGTCGCCCACCAGGGCCGCCACCCCCGAGCTGAACAGATCGGAGAGCACCGCCACGTCCGCCGTGATGCGCGACAGGATGCGGCCGCTGGGCGTGGCGTCCAGGTAGGCCGCCGGAAGCCTCTGGGCCTTGGCGAAAAGGGCGGAGCGCAGGGAGCGCAGCACGTCCTCCCCCCGGATCCGGACCAGCATCGCCTGGGCCGCCTCCAGCACCCCCTCGAGGAGTTGGGCCGCCAAGAACAGGACGGCATAGGGTATGACCCCCCGCGGGTTGCCTCGGGCGATGGGTCCGTCGATGGCGAGCTTGAGCAGGTAGGGACCCGCGAGCTTGGCCACCGAGGCAAGTCCCATCACGCCGATGCCCAGCGCAAACGCCACGCCGTGGGGCCTCACGAAGGGCCACAGCCGCCGCAGCAGGCGCCAGTCCAACGGCTGCCCCCCTCCGTCGTGGGCCCATCCGCCGCGGCTCACGGGGGTGCCTCCGCCAACTCCCGGCGGAGCTCTTCCTCCCGATACAAGCGCAGATATCCGGGGTGGGTTTCCAAGAGATCGCGGTGGCGTCCCCGGGCGACGATGGTCCCCCCGCTGAGGAAGGCCACCTCTTCGGCCTCGTCCACCTCCGCGCCCCGATGGGACACGACGAGCAACGCCGCCTCCGGCAGGGCCCGACGTATGCTCGAGAGAACCCGCCGGGACGTCCCGGTGTCGAGACTGGAGAGGGCCGAGTCGAGGAGAAGGAACCGAGGGCGCCCGTAAAGCGCGCGGGCGATCGCCAGGCGCTGGCGCTGACCTCCGGAGAGGGTGATTCCACCCTCCCCCACCAGGGAGTCCGCTCCCTGGGGCATCTCGGCGACCTCCACGGCGAGGCCTGCCGTCTCCAGGGCCCAGGACAGGCCCGCGGCTTCCCGGGGGCGGCCCAGGCAGACGTTGTGGGCCACGGAGTCCGCGAAGAAGAAGTCCTCCTGAGGCACCAGCGCGACGAGGTCCCGCAAGGCCCGCTCCTCCACCTGCCCCATGGGCACGTCGTGCAGGAGGATGGATCCTGCGTCCGGCTGCCGCAGTCGTGCGAGAAGGCCGACCAGGGTCGATTTCCCCGAGCCCGTCGCCCCCACCAGGCCGCGGAAGGAGCCCGCGGGGAGGTCCAGGTCCACGTCCCGGAGAACCCGGGTGGGGGATTCCTCGTAGGCGAAGGACACGCCGTGGGCCGTCAGGCGCGGGGCCTCATCGGGAAGGGGAACCCGGTTGCCCCTGGCTTCGAAGGGCCACTGCAGGACCTCCCGGAGGCGATCCAGGGCCGCCGCTCCCCGCTGGACCAGGCTCAGGGTCCACCCCAGCGCTACCATTGGCCACGTGAGCATGGCCAGATAGGCATTGAACGCAACGAAGTCCCCCAGGGTGAGGGACCCCCGCGCGAGCCACGCGCCGCCCAGACCCAGCACCGCGATGTGCCCCAGCCCCGCCACCATGCCCACCATCGGAAAGAGCAGGGCCCAGGCCCGCACCACGGCGGCCTGTGTTTCCCGCACGGCGCGGTTGGCGTCTTCAAACCGGTCCTGCTGCCAGGCCTCTCGGTGGTAGGCCCTGACGACGCGAACCCCGGCCAAGGCTTCCTGCACCATCGCCGAGAGCTCCCCTTGCTGCTCGTTCGCCTTCAGGTAGCGGCGGTGGAGTCGGGGGGAATACCGGTGCACCAGCACAGAGACCACCGGGAAGGGAAGGAGGGCCACGAATGTAAGCAAAGGGTGAATCCGCCACAGGAGCACCGTAGCCGATGAGATGAGGATTACGGTCTGCAGGAAGTTCAGTGCGCCGGCACCGAGGAACAGCCGGATGTCCTGCAGATCGTGGGTGGCGCGGCTGACGAAGTCCCCTCTCCGGCCCCGCTGGAGGCGAGCGGCCGGCAGCCGGATCAAGCGTCCGAAGTACGACCCGCGCAGATCGTGCTCCACCCGGCGGGCGCCCCCGAGAAAGAGGCGGCGAGACAGGAACTTGAAGAGCCCTTGGCCAACAGCCAGTGCGACGAAGACCAAGGTGTAGCGGGCCAGCAGGCCGGCGGCCGCCGGATCCCTCAGGGAGTCGATGGCGTCGCGCAGCACCCACGGCCCGGCGAGCTGGAACGCGCTGCCGAGGGTCAGGCTGCCGGACCCCAGGAAGAAAGCGGTAAGATGGGGCCGCAGGTAGGGGGCGAGGGGGGCGAAGCGACCGATGGAACCCTCGGGGCTCAGGTGCCGGGCTCGGCCCGCGCGCCCACCGGGCGCACGCTGAAGGAGTCCACTCCCGCGGGGGGTGGCAAGAACACCACCGTGAAGGGGACGCGGCCCCCTGGGGCGACCTCCAAGTTCTGCATGGCGTCGCCCACCTCGTTCTGGAGTCGGGCCTCCACGTCGGAGGGCGAAAGGGTGTCGAGCTCGGCATCCGAGACGACGTTGCCGCAGAACACCTCCTGGACGGCCAGTTGCCTGCCGTCCTTGCCGAACAGGCTTCCCTGGACCCGGATGAGGCTCTGGTTCCCGGACGAGCGGTTGATCACCTCTCCCCGGATCACGAACGCCCGACGGTCTCCTTGCAGGTCGCGGTAGTACCCGGTGAGCCCCTCCACGCCGAGAACGGCTTCGATCTGCCGGCTCTGCCAGAGGCTGCGGACCTTGGCCGGGCTCAGGAAAGTGAAGGCGTCGGGGTGGCGTTGCAGGTTGTATCCCGTGTACGCCAGGGTGGCGAGGGCCGCCGCCGCCACGGCCCAGAAGAGGGGCGACCGCCCCCGGTCCTTGGCGGCGAGAGGCGAGGGCCGGGCGCGCTGCTTGGTGTGACGGGATCCCGGCTGGAGGTCGACCCGCCGGGGCGCGACAGCGCCCTCCAGCGAGGGCGTAGTCCGGGTTCGCGGCGACAGGAGCTCGTCTTCCCGCACCCGCTCCGCCGGCTCTTGCGGGATGGAGCCGGGGGCGAGGGGTTCCCCGCGAAGGTCGAAGTCCCGATCCAGGGCGCCCAGGTCTCCCAGGTCGAGATCCCCCAGGGACTCGAGGGTGTCGCTCGGTCCCTCCCCCGCTCCCCAGGACCCCTCGTCAGACCCGCCCTGGGGGCCGGGCTGCTCGGTTACCCGGAGCAGCCGTTCCGCGGCCAAGTCCAGGTCAACGTCCTCGAAGCGGGCCTCCGGAGGCGGGGTCGAGGGCATTTCCCCGGCTGCCCGCCCTTCGCGGAGCGGAGCAGGGCCCGGCGGCGTCTGCGGGGTGTCAGCGGGGCGCGCGCGAACGGCGAAGGCGTGCTGACACGCAGCGCAACGGATCTTGACCGCACCCCGGGCGAGCCGCTCGTCCGGAACGTCGTACTGGCTCTTGCAACGGGGGCACGAGATCCGCATGGCGTCCTCGGAGACCTTTTTGTGCCAGATTCTCAATATTTTTGGCATACTATCCGAAGAGATATGCGCGTGCAAGGCAGTGGATTCCCTCGGATCTCCCGGCGGGGCGGTCGCGAGGAGCCAGGATTCCTCCGGCGCCGCCGCCCGTTCCTTGGTGCGGCGGGGGGTGATCCCGGGGCTTCCCCCGGGGCACGTCGTGGGCCTTACGGGCCCGGAGGCAGCGAGAACAACGATGGGCACAAAGGCCAGCCGCAGCGCCTGCGAGGAGCAGGAGCTCCTCGCCCTGCTGGAGCGGCGTAGCGAAGAGCTCGAGACCTTCGTCGATATCGGCAAGGCGCTCACCTCCACCCTGGACCTGCGGGAGGTCCTGGGCGCCATCATGGAGAAGGTGAGCCTGCTGCTCCGCCCGAAGAACTGGTCCCTCTTGCTTCTGGACGAGGCTAGCGGAGACCTCGTCTTCGAGATTGCGGTGTCCCCCGCCGCAGAGCGGCTCAAGGGGCTCCGCTTGAATAAGGGGGAGGGCATCGCCGGCTGGGTGGCCCTGCACGGGGAGTCCCTCCTGATTCCGGACGTGCGGGGAGACACCCGCTTTGCCCCGGCGGTGGACGAGGCGAGCGATTTCTCCACCCGTTCCATCGTGTGCGTGCCCCTCCGGTGCAGGAACCGGATCCTGGGGGTGGTGGAGCTGATCAACAACATGGACGAGGGAGAGTTCTCCGAGGCCGACCTCAAGATTCTCTCGACCATCGCCGACTTCGCCGCCATCGCCATAGAGAACGCGCGCTACTTCGAGAGGGTGCGCGAGCTCGTGATCACCGACGACCTCACGGGCTTGTACAACGCTCGGCACCTTCTGGAGTACCTGGACCACGAGGTCGATCGCGCCCACCGGTACGGGACGCCCCTGTCCCTGGTGTTCTTCGATGTGGACTACTTCAAGGGCGTGAACGACACCCACGGGCACCTGGTGGGCAGCCGCGTGCTCACGGAGATGGGCCGGCTGATCCGCGGGTGCGTGCGCTCCTCCGACGTGGCCGCGCGGTACGGGGGCGACGAGTTCGTGCTCGTACTGCCCAACACGGACAAGAAGGGCGCAGTCACGGTCGCTTCCAACCTGCGCCAGAAGGTCAGGGAGCACTACTTCCTCTCGGAGCAGGGGTACCGGATCCGGGTTACCGCGAGCTTCGGCGTCGCCTCGTACCCCGAGGACGCCCAGACCAAGCTGGCCTTGATCCGCCACGCCGACCAGGCCATGTACCGCGTCAAGGAGACCACCCGGGACGCGGTGAAACCCGCCTGAGCCCTCGCCCTCCCGGACCCCGCTCGCCACCCGGCCGTGGGAAGCCAGCCGCGCACAAAGGTCTGGACGTACCGCCGCGGGTTCCGTAGCCTATAGGGCCCTTGTTCCGGAGGGCCGACCACCCATGGACCTGTCCCCGAGCCGGCTGCGGGAAGAGACCCGCCGGCGCCGCACTTTCGCCATCATCTCCCACCCGGACGCGGGCAAGACCACCCTGACCGAGAAGCTCCTCCTGTACGGCGGGGCGATCCACTTGGCCGGGGCGGTCAAGGCCCGGCGCGCCGCCCGGCACGCCACGTCCGACTGGATGGAAATCGAGAAACAGCGGGGCATCTCCGTGACCTCGAGCGTGCTCCAGTTCGAGTACGGCGGGGCCCGGATCAACATTCTCGACACCCCGGGGCACCAGGACTTTTCCGAGGATACCTACCGGACCCTGACCGCGGCCGACTCGGCCGTGATGCTCATGGACTGCGCCAAGGGGGTCGAGGTCCAGACCATCAAGCTGTTCAAGGTCTGTGCGGCGCGGGGCATCCCGATCTTCACCTTCGTGAACAAGCTCGACCGGGAGGGCCGTCCCCCCCTGGAGCTCCTCACCGAGATCGAAGACGTGCTCGGCATCTCCGCCTGCCCGGTGAACTGGCCCCTGGGCATGGGCAAGCGGTTCCGGGGGGTCTACGACCTGCGGGGGCGGCTGGTGCGCCTCTTCGACGCCGAGGCCCACGGACAGAAGCGGGTCTCGTCCCGGGTCGCCGGCCCCGACGACCCGGCGATCGCCCAGGTCATGAGCGCCGAGGACTACGCGGCCTTCCGGGGCGAGGTGGAGCTGCTGGAGGGCGCCGGGGAGGAGCTTGACCCGGCGCGGGTCGCCGCCGGCCGGCTGACCCCGGTGTTCTTCGGGAGCGCCATGACCAACTTCGGAGTGGAGCCCTTCCTCCAGGAGTTCCTGGGGATGGCGCCCCCGCCGGGGCCCCGGCTCTCCGACCAGGGGGAGGTGGTTCCGGACGATCCCCGGTTCTCCGGTTTCGTGTTCAAGATCCAGGCCAACATGGACCCGCAGCACCGGGACCGGGTGGCCTTCGTGCGGGTGTGCTCCGGGCACTTCCGCAAGGGGATGAAGGCCCGTCACAGCCGTCTCGGCCGGGAGCTCACCCTGGCCCTGCCGCTCCAGTTCCTGGCCCAGGAGCGGGTGCTCGTGGAGGAGGCCTTCCCGGGGGACGTCGTGGGCCTCCACGACCGCGGGAACCTCCACATCGGCGACACCCTGGCCGAGGGGCGGGACCTGCGCTTCGAGGGGGTGCCGCACTTCTCCCCGGAGCACTTCTCCCGGGTGCGGATCAAGAACGCGCTCAAGCAGAAGCAGCTTCAGAAGGGTTTGGAGCAGCTCAGCGAGGAGGGGGCGATCCAGGTCTTCCGCCAGCCATACGGGGACAAGGACCCGGTGGTGGGGGCGGTCGGGGTGCTCCAGTTCGAGGTCCTGAAGTACCGCCTCGAGGGGGAGTACGGCGTCACCGTGCAGCTCGAGCGGATGCCCTTCGAGCTCGCCCGCTGGGTGGAGGCCCCCGCCGAGGGCCCCGGCCTCGACCCCCGGGCCGTGGACCGGGACGCGAGCACGATGTGGTGCGAGGACAAGGCGGGCCGGCCCGTGGTGCTCTTCAAGAGCCAGTGGTCGATGAACTGGCTGGCCGAGAAGCACCCGAAGGTCCCGTTCCGGGAGACGGCGCTGTAGGGCGGCGCCGCCTCGGGGCGCGGTGAGAGTCCATCGTCATCCGGCACAGGCTTGTCTTTCAGGTTTTCGAAGCGATCCGCGCGGCCAAGGTGGTGCGGGAAGGCACGCCTTCCGAGCCATAGCTCGAAGGGAAACGCGAACCCGGGTGTGCAGGCCGGCCCGTGGGCCGGAGGCGGCCCGTTCTTCCGTGTGACGCGAGGAGCGCACGTGCCTTTGTACTATCTGGATCTTGCCGGCGTGGCGGTATTCGCCGCCAGCGGCGTGATGGCTGCCCGTGATCGGAATCTGGATCTGTTCGGAATCGCCATCGTCGCCGTGCTGACGGCGATCGGAGGCGGGACGCTCCGGGACCTCCTGCTGAACCGGCATCCCATCTTCTGGGTCATCGACACCTGGTACCTGACGGTCATCCTCGCGTCCACGGCGGCAACGGTCGCCTATCTGCGCTGCCGGCCACTGCCGGGGATCTCGTTCTTGGTGGCCGATGCGCTGGGATTGGCGCTCTTCGCGATGTCCGGCGCCAAGTTGGCGTTGTCGGCCCAGCACTCCCCCCTCATCGTGGTGATCATGGGCACCATGACCGGCGTAACCGGCGGCATCTTGCGAGACGTCATCACGGCGCGGGTGCCGCTCGTCCTCCAGAAGGAGATCTACGCTACGGCGGCGATCGCTGGGATCGTCCTGTGCCTGGCGTTGCAGGTCGCGGGGTTGCAAGACCCTGTCGCGTTCGGGGCTGGGTTCCTGACCGTGGTGGCGCTTCGGGTGCTCGCGATCCGCCGGGGCCTGCATTTGCCGGTGTTTCGTGTGATGTGAGCCGTCCCGGTCCAGACGAGAACCCAGGCGATCGCGACGGTTGCTGCTGCCCGACTCGCGCCTCGAACCGCGGTTGCACACAGAGGTCTCTCCTAAGACCGGCCAATCGCCCTCCGAGGTTAGGAGGGTCCTGCCCTGGCCTAGGCGACGTGGGGGACCCGTCCGTCCCGTCACACCCGCCGGATCTCCAGTGCCTCGTCCCCGAGCTCCTCGTTGGCCCGCTGGAGGGCTTCTTCTCCTGCCAGAACGGCCACGGCGCTTCCCGGCCGCCCGGCCACCAGGTACCGCTCCGCCAGGGACGAGAGGCCCTGGGAGGACGCGGCCAGCAAGCCCTCCCGGAATCTCTGGCGCAATTCCCGGCTCAGCCCCTGGCGCTGGTTTGCGAACTCCCGGGCCGCCTTTCCCGCGGGGGAGAGCGGGGTGTCCAGGTCGCTGAACACGCCGAGCACGGCCTCCTTGACATCCTGGGCGCTGAAGCGGCCTGCGGCGGCCCACCGGGCGGCGTCGGCGAACACCCTCAGGGTGCGCACCACGTGGGGGTCGCGGTAAGAGAGGAGGGAGAAGAGGCCGGCCTCCGGGGCGTACCCGGCCATCCCGCCGTAGGCACCCCCCCGCTCCCGGATCTCCCGGTGGAGGTAGCCCGCCTTGAGGAGCTTGGCGAGCACCGTCAAGCCGGGGGCATCGGGATGGGTGTAGGGGACCCCTCGGAAGACCCGCGCCACGTAGGAAACCGGCAGGGAGGCCGCCAGGCCCAGGCGGGCGGGGGATTCCTGCCAGGGCGCCGGGGGACCGGGCTGGGCGGGAGGGCTCCCGGTCCGGAGGGCGGAGAGAAAGGGCGCGACTGCTTCCCGGGCCTGCGGGAACGCGCGCGCCTCGCCCGTCACGGCGCAGGCCATTCGCTCCCGGCACGGCAGGGCGCCGGCGATGGCCGCGAGCTGTCCTGCCGCGGGTCCGAGCTCCTCCGGGCGCTTCCCGGCGAGCCCGCGGACGAAGCGGATGTACTCCACCCCGGACCAGCTCTCTCGGAGCTGGGCTCCGGGGGTTAGGGTGGCGGCCGCCGCCCGGGCGGCGTAACGATGCCCCATGGCGGGGAGCGAGTTCTCCAGGTTGACCCGGAGCTGGTTGAGGATGGTGTGGAGGCGCTCCCGGTCCGTGAAGTCCGCGGAGCCAAGGAGGTCCGCGAGGATTCCGTACAGCTTGTCCAGATTCGGCACGAGGGCCTTGCCGGTAACCTCCAGCACGGCCCGGACCCCCCCCCCCTCGGGGTTGTCGAGGACCCCGACCCCGGCGCCGACCCCCCCGGTGGCGGCGGCGATGCGTTCGGCGATGGCCGTGTAGGGCTGACCCGCCGCCCCCACGAGGGGCAGGGCTGCGCAGAAGAAGGGAAGATAGGGGGAGAGGTCGCTGCGGACGCCGCCCGCCTCCACGTGCGCCAGGAAATACCCGATGCCGTTGGTGGGCTGGTCGAACCACCCGAGCGACACGGCTCCCCGGTCCTCCACCTCGCTGGAGACGGGGCGTTCCTCCCGGGGGATGTCCTCGAGTCCGACCGAGGGCAGGACCGAGACGTCCTCCTCCGCCTCCTGGGCCTCCCGGAGCTCTCGGGCGCGCTCCACCAGCTCCTGCCGGTCGGCCTCCGACAGGCGCTCCCGCACCGCAGCCACCCGCGCTGCCTCCTCGGCCTCCTGGCGCGCCTTGAGGTCCGGGTCCGGCCGCAAGGTGAGGGTCACCCGGTGGGGGTTCTCCAGGAGTTGGCGGTGAATGAGCTCTTCGAAATAGGGGCCCGCCGCCACCGCCCCCCGGATCTCGGCGAGCCTCTCGGCCACCCGCAGGGCTTCGGCGGGCTCGGCCCCGTGGATCCACGGGCCCATGACCCGGGAGAGGAGGGACAGGGCGTAGGGATAGTGGTCGCCGCGCACCTCCCGGTGGGCGAGCTCCACCTGCTGGATGGCCCCCTCGATGCGCTCCCGCGTGAACCCCGTCCGGGAGGCCTCCTCCAGGGTCTCGAGGACCAGCGCCTCGATGGCCTCGGTCCGCTCGGGCTCGGTCCCCTGGAGTCCGGCGGCGAAGTGGGTCTCCCGGTTCTCCCCCAGGAACCCCGACCCCGGCGCGAGGTTCGCCCCAAGCTTCGAGTCCAGGAGCGCCTTGTGCAACGGCGCCGCCGGGTTGCCGAGGAGGAGCTCCGAGAGGAGGTCCAGGCCGAGGCGCTCCGTGTGGTCGGTGATGGGACAGGTGAGCCAGGCCACCTGCACCATCGCCTTCCCGGCGGTCGGCTCCCCCGCATCGATGGGGTAGCCGGCAGACTCCTTGCGGGGACTGGAGAAGCGCTCTTCGACCCCGACCGCGGTGCCCGGGTCGATCCGGCCGAACGCCCCCAGGACCTCCCGGGCCGCGAAGGCCAGGTGGGGCTCCAGGGGGAGGTCTCCATAGCTGAAGAAGTAGGCGTTGCTGGGGTGGTAACAGGCGGCGTGGAAGGCCTTGAGGCCTTCCCAGGTGAGGTCCGGGATGTGGCGGGGTTCGCCGCCGGCGTTCTTCCCATAGGGGGTGGTCGGGTAGAGCGCCTCGGCCACCCGGGTTCCCAGCAGGGAGCGGGGGTCCGACATGTGGCCCTTCATCTCGTTGTAGACGACCCCTTTGATCTGCAGGGGCGTTGTCGGGGCCTCCGGGTCGGCGAACTCCAGCCGGTGTCCTTCCTGCCGGAAGTCCCGCTCCCGCAACAGGGGAAAGAAGGCCGCGTCGAGGTAGACCGCCATCAGGTTGTAGAAGTCCTTCCGGTTCTGGGTGGAGAACGGGTAGAGGGTCCAGTCGTCCGCGGTGAGGGCGTTCATGAAGGTGCTCAGGCTGCGCCGAAGCATGGCGAAGAACGGGTCGTGCACGGGGTACTTCCGCGACCCACACAGCACCGTGTGCTCGAGGATGTGGGGTGCGCCGGTGGAGTCAGGGGGCGGCGTGCGGAAGCCCACGGCGAAGAGGTTGTTGTCGTCGGCGCTGGCCAGGTGCAGCCAGCGGGCGCCGGTGGGGGCGTGCTCGAGCTGTGCGAGGGTCGCGTTGAGCTCTTCGAGGGGGGTGATCCGATGGATGTGGAAGCCGTGAAGGCTGTCGCCCTCGTGGAGACCGAGTTCCGCCATGGTTGTCTCTCGCGGTGGGTTGGGGCAGGGGCCCGGAAGGGGTTCCTGCGAAACAGGACGCGCCCAGGGTACTATCGGTGGGGGGGAGGGGGAAAGTCCCGGCGGGTCGGTCGATGCGGTACGGGGCTGCTGTCCGGGGCTCCCAGCCCCCGCCCCGGGACGTGAGGGTGGATTCTGGGAGGGGCCGGCCGTCTTTGCCGGGGGTGCGACTTCTGCTAGATTGCCTCGTCTGGGAAGGAGGATCGATGGTCGAGAGGCCGGGAGGAGAGTGCGGGGAAGGGGTGCCGGGGGAGAACGAGGGTGACGGCTGGCAGGCCGAACCGGTGCTCGGGGCGTGGAGTGAGGTGGAGGCCCTGCTGACGGCGCTCCTGGAGCGCCTGTCCGAACGAGGGGCGACAGAGGGAGAGGAGGCAGGAACCGCCCGGGAGGAAGGGCCCGCCGCGGCCGAGACCCTGGAGGAGTGCCGCCGCCGTCTGCGCTCGATACGGCATGATGCCTCGGCCCTGGGCGGGCGGTTGGCCCGGCTCCAGCGGCAGCAGGACGAGCTCCTGGGGATCGTGGCTCACGACCTTCGCACCCCGTTGGTGGCGATCCAGGGGTTTTCGCAGCTGCTGCTGGCCGCGGGCGGGCTGAACGAGCGGCAGCAGGGGTATGTGGACCGGATTCTTCAGGCCGTTCGGACGATGAACCGCATGGTGGAGGATCTGCGCACCGTCCGCCGGCTGGACGAGGGACGGCTCTCCCTGGAGCCGCGGGTGGTCAGTCTCGCAGTGCTCGCCCAAGACCTGGTGGAGATGCACCGGGAGGAGGCCCGCCAGAAGGAGGTGGCGCTCCGGTTGGAGCTTGACCCCGGGTTTCCCGGAGCGGAATGCGACCCCGAGCGCCTGCGGCAGGCCCTGGGAAACCTCGTGCAGAATGCCATCAAGTTCTCGCCCCGGGGAAAGGAGGTCTCGATTCGGGTTGCCCTCCGGGGGGATGTGATCCGTTGGGAGGTGGCGGACCGGGGGCCCGGTTTCGATGAGGGGCTTCTCCCGCTGTTCTTTCAGCGGTTTGCGGGGGGCCGCCCCGGGGGGGCGGGAGAGCCCAAGGGTTTCGGGCTCGGGCTCCACATCTGTCGTGAGATCGTGGCCCTCCACGGGGGCCGGGTGGGAGCTCGCAACGAGCCCGGGGGCGGGAGCTGCTTTTGGGCCGAGATCCCGCTGGTTCCGGCGCCGGTGGGAGGGAACCGGGGACAAGCCGGCGAGGAGGGAACCCGGTGAGCTCCCAGACGCCCTTGCCCCCCGGTGGCGGGGGTCTCGGTCCCCTGGGCGGGCGCGGGCTCGGCTGGTGGGTCCACCTCGCCTTCTGGACCGCGCTCTTCTACCTGCTCACGGTCGCCGCGGCCAAGCTCGCCGAGTGGCTCTCGGAGCTGTAGGGGGCCGCTGGGACCGAGGCCACCCCGGGGCCGGGCGGCGTTAGGAGGGATACTTCGTGAGGAAGTACGCCTGGGTAAGCGCCGCGGTGGCGCTTCTGGTATTGCACGCGGTCCTGACCCCTCGGACCGGGACGTGGGAGGGGCTCCTCCGCGTGGCGGACGGCGCGCGCCTGTCCCTGGCCCAAGCCATGCCCGATCTCGCCGGGGCCAGGCTCGTCTTCGTGGGCGAGCTCCACGACCAGCGGTCCCACCACGCGGCCCAAATCCAGGTCATACGGGCTTTCCACGAGGCCGACCGGCCCGTCGCCGTGGGGCTGGAGATGTTCCGCGCCGAGAACCAGCACCTGCTGGACCGTTGGGTCGAGGGCAGCCTCTCCCTGGAGGAGTTTCTGCCGATCTACTACGAGAACTGGGGCATGCCGTGGGTCTACTACCGGGACATCTTCCTGTACGCCCGGGAACACGGGATCCCCCTCGTGGGTCTCAACGTACCCCAGCACACCATCCGCCAGGTGGCCCGGGACGGGTTCGAGAGCCTGACCCAGGAGCAGCTCGGGGAGTTGCCCGAGGTGCGCTGCGAGGTCGACGAGACCTACGAGGACTTCATCCGCCGGGCCCTGGGGATGCACGGCCACGAGGGGCGCGCCTTCCGGAATTTCTGCGAGGCCCAGATCCTGTGGGACACGGCGATGGCGGTGCACGTGGTGGGCTTCCTCGAAGACAACCCGGACCACACCGTGGTGGTCCTGGCGGGAAGCGGCCACGCGTGGAAGCGGGGGATCCCCGACCAGGTCCAGCGGATCGCCCCGTTTCCCATGCGCATCGTGGTGCCCGAGATCCCCAACCGCCTCGACCGCGCGGGGGTCACGGCGGACGACGCGGACTACCTCTGGGTGGGGTTGCCCCTGGAATGAAGCCGCCTCCCGTGCACGGGGGGCGGCTTCGTTCGCTGCGCCGGCGCGGGCGGGAGCGGCGCGCCCCCGCACGGGGCTACAGGGCGGGGTGGAAGAAGACCGGCAGGCTGTTCCTCTCCACTTCCCCCGGGCGGGTCAGCATGCTCACGACCACGAACGCCACCCCGGCGCCGATGAAGGCGACCAGGAAGCCGTTGAGGTTCCAGAAGGCGGGCAGCGGGTTGAGCACTGCCCGGGAACCGGCGCCGAAGAAAAAGGCCAGGTTCAGGCCCACCCCGATCACCGTGGAGGCCATGGCGCCCCAGCGGGTGGCCCGCTGCCAGAAGTAGGCGCCCAAGAGGGGGAACAGGGTCACCGCGATCAGCCCGAAGGCCATGACCGAGAGCTCGGCCACGGGGGTCGTCGGGTTCCACGCGATGATCACCGAGATCAGCAGGAGCCCCGCCACCGCCCACCGCGCGATGCCCACCAAGTGCTCGGGTTTGGCCGCGGGCCGGAAGTACCGGTACATGTCGTTGGCGATGTTCATGGCGTTGCCGAAGACGAGCCCGTTCACCGTGGACATCGCCGCCGTGAACCCACCCGCTACCGCCAGGGCCGCCAGGGCGTCGGGTAGCACCTGGCGGGCCGTGAGCCCGTAGACCTTGTCGGCTTCCAGGCCGATGAGGCCCGGAACCAGGATGGTGGACGCGATGCCCACTAGGGTGGTCGCGGTGATCAGGACGATGCACAGGCCGCCGAAGGACAGCACCATCGCCTTGAAGCCGTTGGGAGAGCGGCTGGAGTAGGCGTGCATGTAGGGCTGGGGGAAGCAGATGCACCCCAGGCACATGGCGGAGGCGAAACCGAAGATCATGGGCAGGCTCCACACCTTGCCGCCCTTGGCCCCCAGCTCGAAGAGCTCGGGGTGCTTCGCGAAGACGAGGTCCATGGTGGCCAGGAAGCCCCCGTTCTTCGCCATCACCACGAAGAACAGCACGAAGACCATGAGGGAGAAGAAGATTCCCTGGATGGTGTTGGCCCAGGCCGCCCCCTTCATGCCGCCCATGATGAGATACAGGGCGATGAAGGCGGGGACGAACACCAGGCCGGAACCGTAGGGGAGAAGCCCCTCGGTCATGGCCTCGATCATGACGCCGATGCCCTGGATCTGGGCGACGAGATAGGGGATCGAGGCGAGGATCGTCACCACGGGGATAAGCAGGCGCATCCCGGTGCCGTAGCGCTCCCCGAAGGGGGCTCCCATCGACTGCCAGCCCCGGGCCTTGCCCAGGAGGAAGGTCTTCCGGTGGATGAAGTACCAGAGATATCCCAGGGGCACGAGATTGATGCACAGCACGAAGAGCGCCACGAAGCCCGTGCGGTACCCCAGACTCGACATCCCGAACATGGAGAACGCGCTGAGGAACGAGGCCAGCAGGCTGAAGATCAGCACGAAATACCCCAGGCTCGAGCCGGCGACGAAGTAGTCGTCCGCGGTGCGGGTGAACCCCCGGCGGTAGGCCAGGTACCCCGCGAAGGCGGAGACGAGGCACAGGGTGATGATGATGAGAAAGGCCATCATGAGTTCACCGCCTCTCGCTCGACTACCTGGAGGGCGGCAGCCCGTTCCCTTGCCTGGTCCTCCTTCAGCCGGGACAGGATTCTTTCCATGTCCTCGTCCCCCAGGGCGAGGCCGCTGTGGAAGAGGTAGATCCACTGGAGCACGAAGAGCACCACCCCTGCGGCAAGCGCGATGACGACCCAGTCGGGCACGCCGAAGACCCTCTGGGGGGGGCCGTAGCTCCCATACCCCAGGGGGGACCAGGTCATCAGGGTCAGGACGGCGAAGGCCAGCAGGAAGAGGCCACGCCACGAGGATTGCGGTTTCGTCTTCACATCGTCTCCTGTGCTCGGGGCAGGGGGCGCCGCCAGACGGCGCCCCGGGCGTTTTTCAGGCGGCCGCGGCCTCCTGCTCGGACGTGCGGTCCCTCAGTTCGAAGCGCTTGAGCTTCCCGGTCGCCGTCTTCGGAAGGTCCCCCACGAACTCGATCCACCGGGGGTACTTGTAGTGCGCCAGGGACTTCTTCACGTACTCCTTGATATCCCTCTCCACGGCCGGCGACGCCTCGCGACCCGGTTGGAGCACCACGTACGCCTTGGGCTTGACCAGGTCTTCTTCGTCCACTGCGGAGACGACGGCGCACTCCAGGACGGCGGGGTGGGAGATGATCGCGCCTTCCACCTCGACGGGTGAAACCCAGATCCCCCCAACCTTGAGCATGTCGTCGGTTCGGCCCGCGTAGTAGTAGAACCCCTCCTCGTCCCGAAAGAACTTGTCACCGGTGTTGAGCCAGGCGCCGAGCATGGTCTGCTGGGTCTTTTCGCGCTTGTTCCAGTAGTAGGCGGCCGAGCTCTCCCCCTTCACCAGGAGGGTGCCCACTTCACCGTCGGGCACGTCGCGGAGGTTCTCGTCCACGATCCGGGCCTCGTAGCCGGGGACCACGCGGCCGGTGCAGCCGGGCCGGATCTCTCCGGGGCGGTTGGAGAGGAAGATGTGGGCCATCTCGGTGGAACCGATGCCGTCCAGGATGTCCAGGCCGAAGCGGTCGCGCCAGCGCTTCAGGATGTCCGCCGGGAGGGCCTCGCCGGCCGAGACGCACAGGCGCACGCCCTCCAGGTCGCCGGGCTCCTCGAGGAGATAGCCGTAGAGGGTGGGCACGCCGAAGTACAGGGTGGGCCGGTGGTGCCGGATCGTCTCGTAGACGGCCGCGGGGGTGGGACGGCCCGGCAGGTAGACCGCGGTGGCCCCCACGCTGAAGGGGAAGTACAGGCCGTTGCCCAGGCCGTAGGCGAAGAAGAGCTTGGCGGCGGAGAAGCACACGTCCTCCGGCTGGATGCCCAGAACCTTCTTCCCGTAGGTCTCGGCGGCGAACACCATGTCCCGCTGGCGGTGCACGGTTCCCTTCGGGTCTCCGGTGGACCCCGAGCTGTAGAGCCAGAAGCACGCGTCGTCCGGAGTGGTCGGCGCCGCGTCGAGGTGTGCCGGCTGGGAGGCCACGACGTCGGCCAGGTTGCGGTCGCCCGCCGGGGCGGCACCGTTGGCCACGATCACCGCCTCGACGAACTGCAGGGCGCCGCGAATGGGCTCGATGCACTCCAGGAGGCCGGCGTCGATCACCAGCACCCGGGCCCGGCTGTCGTTGAGCATGTACTGGTAGTCCTTGGGGCGCAGGAGGGTGTTCAGGCAGACGGGAACGGCCCCGATCTTGATGGCCCCGAAGAAGGCCTGGGGATAGACCTCCGTGTCGAGGAGGAGCAGGGCCACCCGCTCTTCCATGCGAACCCCGAAGGACCGCAGAGCGTTCCCGAAGCGGTTCACGCCGGCCTGGACCTGTTCGTAGGTGAGGGAACGGTCCTCGCAGAGGACCGCGACCTTCTGCCCCCGGCCGGCCCGCACGTTGCGATCGATGAAGTGGTCGGCGGCGTTGAAGCGTTCGGGCAGATCCAGTGTCGTTGTCATCCTCGTTCCCTCCTGTTGTGGAGACGCTGTTGCCGCTCGCAGGGCGCTGCTGGGTGGGGCCGGGTCTTCGCAGCCCCCCTTGGGGAAACTGCTCCGGAAAGTCCCGGGGGCAGGCGTACCGTCCGCCCGGCCTTCGCCGAGTTTTCAGAACGCCATTTGCTGTGTTTGGGATGTTAGGCGCCGGGGGCGGCTGCCACAATCGGCGCCGCCCCGTTTGTACGCTCAGCGGAGGGAGGATGCTGGGGTAGGTGAATCACCGATCCGAGGGATCGGCCTTGGGGCGGGCCCCCCCGGCGTTGTGCCAGAGGGTGGCGTAGCGGTTCAGCTCGCTGGCGGTCTTGAGGTTGAGCTTCTCCTTGAGCTTTTCCCGGTGGGTGCCCACGGTCTTGACGCTGATGGCGAGGCGGCCGGCGATCTCGCCCGTGGTCAGCCCCTGCCCGATCATCTGCAACACCTCGAGCTCCCGGCTCGTAAGCCGTTCGTGGGGCGACGCCTCGGGCGCGGGTCCCTGGGGCGTACCCGCGCCCACGAACCTTCCGATCAGCGCGGCCGTGAGCTTCTGGCTCAAATAAGGGCGGCCCTCCAGCACGGATCGAGCCGCCCGGACGATCGACTCGGGGGCCTCCTGCTTCATCACGTACCCCAGGGCCCCGGCGGTGAGGGCGCGCTCCGCGTAAAGGCTTTCGTCGTACATGGAGACCACTAGCACGACAAGCTTCGGGTGGCGCTCCCGGAGCTCCTTGATGAGCTCGAGGCCGCTGCGTTCCTGGAGGCAGATGTCCACGATGACCAGGTCCGGTTGGTCCCGGGCGATGGCGCAGGACGCCTTGGTCACGGTGTCGGCCTCCCCGCAGACCTCCAGATCCTCCTCCTGGGCGATGATCTCTCGCAGCCCCCGGCGGAACACGGGGTGATCCTCCACCAGGAAAACCCGTCTCCTCGTCATCGCCCCTCCTCCCCGGCCGTGTGGCCGGGCACGGCCACCGATACCTCCGTCCCTTGCCCGGGCCGACTGTGAAACGTCAGGGCCGTACCGATGGTCCGGGCCCGGTACTCCATGATGCGTAGGCCCATGCCGTCCGTCCGGTCCTCGTCGCCCACGCCCTTGCCGTCGTCGCGGACCCGGAGGTGGATCCGGCCGTCGTCCTCGGTCACGTCGATCGTGATCCGGCTTGCCTCGGCGTGTTTCACCGCGTTGTGCACCGCCTCTGCCGCGATGTAGTAGAGCTGGGTCGCCGCGGAGGGGTCGGCGAGAAGCACCTCCTCGGGAGTCATGAGCTCGCAGGGGATGCCGTGGAGCGCCTCGGTGTTGGCCGCCAGCTCCTCCAGGGCGAGGGTGAGCCCCCGGTCGATCAGGTGGAGCGGGCACAGGCCCCGGGCCAGGCTGCGGGTCTTGCGAATCGCCTCGCCGATCAACTCCTGGATCTCCGCAGAAAACGCGGCCTCCTCCCCGCCCGGCGGCAGTTTCCTGGCCAGAACCATCGCGAGGGCGTTGATGCCGATCAGGTGGGGCGCGAGGTCGTCGTGTAGTTGTTGGCCGACCTTGGTCCTCTCCCGGTCTCCCGTCTCGATCACCTCCCGCTCCAGGCGGCGCCACTCGGTCACGTCCTGGACCGTGGCCAACACCCGGGGCTGGTCCCAGATCTCGATGACCTCGGCGGAGATGAGGCCGAGGCGGCGCTCCCCCGATCGGGTGAAGAAGGCGACCTCCTGCCCCCTGAGGTGCCCCTGCCGCTCGAGCTCCCCCAGGAGCTGCTCCCCCTCGGCCGGCTCTGCGAAGAAGCCGATCTCCTCCAAAGTCCTGCCGGCGACCTCTTGGGCCCCGTGTTCCGTCACGCGGACGAAGGCCCCGTTCACGTCCAGGAAACGGCGGTCCTCCAGGGTGAGGATGGCGATGCCGTCAGGGCTGGAGCGAAACGCCTTGGAGAACATCTCCTCGGAGCGGCGAAGGGCCTCCTCGGCCTGGCGCCTCTCGGCGATCTCTTCCCGAAGGCTCCTGCCGTAGGCGTCGAGCCGTTCCATGAAGGAGTTGAAATAGGCGGCAAGCTGGCCAACCTCGTCCCGACTGCGGGGCCTCATCCGGAGGGAGAAGTCCCCGGAGGCGCCCCGGTTGAGCTGGGTCATGAGCTCCCGCAAGGGGCTCGCGATGGAGGCGCTCAGCCGCAGGGTGAGCGGCAGCAGCAGGACCGTGAAGCCCAGGGCGGCCACCAGGAACAGGGTGCGCACGGTGCGCAGGGGCGCGTAGATCTCCTCCAGGTAGCCCGAGGACGCGACGATCCAGCCCGTCTCGGGGATGGTGTCGTAGATGACCAGCTTCTTCCGAGAAGCGGGCTCCCCCGGGTTCCGCCAGGAGTACAGGACCCTTCCCGACCGGTCTCGCCTCATCTCGTCGAAGAAGGCCGTCGGCAGGTCCTGCTGGTCGAAGATGTTCTCCCCCTGGAGGGAGGGGTGCAGCACCACGGTGCCCTCCAGGTCCACGACGTAGGAGTACCCGCTCTGCCCGAACTTCAGGGACAGGACCGCGTCCCGAAAGTCCTCCACCTGGAGGAGCTCGGGGAACTCGTCCCGGTAGGCAGCGGCCAGGATGATCCAGTCCCAGGGCTCGAAATAGGCCATGTACATGGCCTTGGGTCGGGGCCCCGGCTCGCCCGGGTTCTGCCACTCGTACTCCATGTACCCATCCCGGCGGGTGCTCAGCTCCCGGACGAAGGCGTACTCGGAAAGGTCGCGGAAGACCACCCCCGGGCTCGGGTGGATGAGCATGCGGCCCGCGCTGTCGAGGACACACAGGTAACCGGTCCTTCCGATGCGCTGGGCGAGCATCACAGCGGCCGCGGCCTGCTGCGCCTGCTCCTCCGTGAGCTCGCCGCTGTGGTAGCGGTCGTGGAAGTGCCCCGCGAGCTCCAGATTCCGGTCGGCCACGGCCCGGAGGTAGTTTCGAATGGAGCCGCGCACGGATGTCTTGACCAGGTTGAGGATGGCAGAGGTGGAATCCTGCAGCTCGCTCTCGATGCTCTCCTCCAGGGAGGTACGGACCAGGGAGTAGGTGAGCGCCCCCCCGGCGGCTAGCAGCAGGGAGAACGCTCCGGCGTAAACGAGAAACAGCTTCTGGCGGATGGGTCGGTCTGCGAACCAGCGGGAAAGAGCGTGCGGCATGGGTCTCACCTCGAGGCGTCGCAGCGGCGCTCCGGGAGGCGCCGCCGGGGGCGGGGTCCCGCCCGGTCCGCCGAGGGGACGAGGCCCGAACACGAGGAAGGGTCGTGGGGCCCTGGAAGCGGCGGGGCGGCGGACCTTCCCGCTACCGCTGGAAGATCTTCCTCAGAAGCTCAGTGGTCCGGGCCGCCGGCTCCGTGCGGATTCTCCGCTCCTCCGCGGCCAGGAGTGCGAAGACGCCGTCCAGGGCCCTGCCGGTCACGTAGTGATCCAGGTCGAGGTCGGTCCCGGCCACCAAGGCCGAGACCTCGGGACGGCGCGTGAGGCCCTGATAGGCCTGGGTCACGCCCACCTCCTGGGCCGCTGCGCGCACGACCGGCTCGAACTCGGCGGCAAGGCGCGGGCGGGTGGTCCGGTCCAAGTGCTGGGTGGCCGCGTCGTCCTCACCCCTCCAGATCCGGTGCACGTCCTCGAATGTCAGGGCCGACACCGCGTCGCCGAAGATCGGCAGTGCCTTGCCGGCGGCCCGCTCGGCGGCGCGGTTGAGGGTTTCCTCGAAGGCATCGACCTCGGAGCCCATGCCGAGGCTGCGCAGCATCCGGCCGACGGTCTGGAGCCGGTCCGGGAGCGGGATCCGGATGGACGGGTCGTCGAGGAACCCCCCAGGCCGGGAAGCGAGGCCCACGGCCCGCTCGGCTCCCACCCGGAGCGCTTCTCGCAGTCCTGCGGCCACCTCTTCCGAGGTCAGACCTGTCGGGCCCGGCGCGCCGCTCTGGCCCCCAAGGCCTCCAACCGCCTGCTTCAGGGTGTCCCAGATACTGGCCGAGGCGGCGGAGGCCAGGAGGGCGCAACAAGCCACCGCCGTCACAAGCTGCCTTTGCACCACGCTAGCCCTCCCTCTGTGTACGGTCCCAGCCGCCGGGCTCGAGCGATGCCCCTACCTCCCGGTCTTGTGCGGAGCGTCGCGCTGTCCCCCGTCCAGGAGGGCCAGGATCCGTTCCGCGGTCTTGTAGCCGGGCAGCACGCGGCCGTCCGGAAACACCAGGGTCGGCGTGGACGAGATGCCCAACTCCCGGGCCAGGGCCTCGTTCTTCTCCACCTGGTCCGTCTCGCAGGTCGGGTCGGGGATCGGCCGGCCGGCCAGGCTGTCCTCGAGCATCTGGGCCGACCCGGAGCAGATGATCGACCGGGCCTTGCGGGCGGCGTCCGGGTGCATCTTGAGCGGGAACATCTTGATGAAGAACGCCACCTCGGGCCTCTGCGCCGCCGCCTTCTTCATCTCCGGGTGGATCTTCTGGCAGAAGGGGCACTCGGGGTCGTCGAACACCACGATCTTCACAGGCGCCTTGGGGTCGCCGATCACGATGGCGTCATCCAGGGGGATGCGGGAGACGTCGACCCGATGGAGGTCCACCATCCGTTCGCGGGTCACGCTCTCCATGGTCTGCAGATCGATGACGTCGCCCGTGACCAGGAACCGCCTGCCGTAGTCGAGGGAGACGGGGAGTTTTTGCCCCTGCCGCTCCACGTCGACGTCCCAGAAGCCGGGAAGCCGGCTCGGTCGCACGTCCAGCACCGCGTCCACCAGGGGACGCAAGAGCTCGGCGGCCTCCTGGGTCGTCAAATTGTGGCAGTCGGTGCACTTGCGGGAGGAGCCCTGGGTCTCCGGGAAGGCCAGGGCCCCGGGCACGTGGGTTGCGAAGAGGAGACACGCGGCGGCGAGGGCTGCAAGGACTAGGGGCATGGTGACTTCCTCCGCGTCGGGTTGGCGTTGCGGCTTCCGGGTTGGGTTCACAGCACGGGCGAAAGGGTTCGGCACGCTCCCTCCAGGAGGCGGCGTGGCAGGGACCTCCGGCCCAACTCCTCGGCGGTAACCGGCACGGCCTCGCCGAGCCAGGTGTCGACGAGGTGCCCCAGGGCGCCGCAGAAGGAGGGATCGGACGTGGCAAGGTTGAGCTCGAAGTTCAGGTGGAAGGACCGGTTGTCCAGGTTGGCGGAGCCCACCATCGCCCAACGACCGTCTACGAGCACTCCCTTGGCGTGGAGCATCCCTCGGCGGGTCTCGTACAACTCCACCCCGCCCTCCAGGAGCTCATCGTAGTACGATCTCCCGGCTGCGGCCACCATGGGGTGGTTGCTCTTCCCCGGCACGATGATCCTCACCCGCACGCCCTGGCGGGCGGCGATGCGCAGGGCCGCGACGAGGCCGTAGTCCGGCACCAGGTAGGGGGTGAGCAGATCGAGGGTCTCCCGGGCCGCCGCGAACTGGGCGAAGAGCAAGGGCAGGAGGTTGTCGTGGCGCTGGTTGGGGCCCGAGGGGATGACCTGCACCCAGGTGTCTCCCGGGTCCGCAGGGGTCGGGGTCGGGGCCAGGGCTTCGCCGGTGGCGATCCGCCAGTCCTCGCGGAAGACCTGCTCCAACGCGCCGGCCGCCGCGCCCTCGAGCCGCAGGTGCACGTCCTTCCATGGGCCGAAGCGGGGGTTGAGTCCCAAGTATTCATCCCCCACGTTGGTCGAGCCCGTGTAGCCCACCGCCCCGTCGATCACCGCGATCTTCCGGTGGTTGCGAAAGTTGATACGGGACATCTGGAGGGGGTCGGTCACCGGGTGGAAGGCCCGCGCCTGCACCCCCTGTCGGCGGTATGGGGCGAGAAACCCGGGCAGCTCCAAACCGAACGCCCCCCAGCCGTCGTACAGAAGGCGCACGTCCACCCCCTTCGCGGCCTGTTGAGCCAGGGCCTCCAGGAGCCGCCGGCCGGAGCGGTCGCGGCGAAAGACGTAGTAGCACAGGTACACCCGCTCTTTGGCCGCAGCGATGTCCGCCACAAGGCGGCGGTACTTCTCCGAGGCGTCGGGCAACAGCTCCAGGCGGCGGCACCGGGCCGGAGCGAGCGAGGTCAGCTTGGCCGTGCGTTCCATGGGCTCGCTCAGCCCCTCGGGCGGGAGAGGGCAGACGGGGGTGTCGGAGGGCTCCGGGGGGAGGTGGATGGGCATGCGGCGGCCGAACACCAGGTAGGCCACCGCGCCGAAGTACGGCAGGAACACGACGAGGATCACCCAACCCAGGGTGGCACGGGCCTCCTTGCGCCCCGACAAGATGGCCAGGATCAGTACGACCGAGAGGACGTTGCCCAGATACTGGACGACGAGTCCCCAGACCTCCCATGCGCTCATCGTGTTCCCTCGGCCATCGATCGAGGGTACTCAATGCCGCCCCGCCGCGGCAAGCCCTTCCGGGTCGCTCAGGCGCTGGACTCCCGGCGTCGGAGGACGGTGCGTCCTTGCACTGCGCCGCGCCCTCTGCGTCCATCCGGGAGGGCCGAGCACCCGGATACCCGCTGGGCCGATGTCACCCGTTCGCGCCGGCGCGCGGCACTTTGACCGGTCATCGGGCCCCTGGTAGCCTTGCGGGGTAGCCCTCGGGGGGACCCGACAAGCGGAGCGAGCCATGTCGCGAGAACCCTTCCTCCCCTCTTTTCGCCACGAGATCGACCGCCTCTTCGACACCCTGGTGCACACTGCCTGGGGAGGGTGCCGGGAGGCCACCCCCTGGAAACCGGCGTGCGACGTCGTGGAGGCGCCGGACCGGTACGCCATCGAGCTCGATCTCCCGGGGGTCCGGACGGCAGATCTCTCGATCACGGCCGAAGGGAGAACCCTGCGGGTGGAGGGGGTGCGGCAGAAGGCCCGCCGCAGGGATACGGAGTACCACCACGTGATGGAGCGCACGTGCGGGCGCTTCGTGCGGACGTTCCAACTCCCGGCGGATGCGGACCCGGGGGGAATTCACGCTCGGCTGGAGGAGGGGGTGCTGACCCTGGAGATCCCGAGGAGGGAGAACAGGAGCGAGAGATGAGCCAGACGAGAGCTCCCCGGGAGCTCGGTCCTGCCGACCTGGGCCCCGTCATCGACACCGCGGCGTTTCCCTTCGAGACCACCGCGGACGTGGAACCCCTGGGGAACCCCCTGGGCCAGGAGCGTGCCCTGCGGTCGATCCGCCTGGGGGTGCGGATGCGGGCGCCGGGGTACAACGTGTACGTCGCCGGGCTCACCGGGAACCGCAAGGAGGCCATGCTCCGGCAGTTCGTGGCCGAGGCCTCGCCGGAGTTGCCGCCCCCGTCGGACTGGATCTACCTCTTCAACTTCCGGGACCCCGACCGGCCTCGGGCGGTGCGGCTCGAAGCCGGCCAGGCTTGCGAGCTCCGGAGGGAGATGGACCGTCTGGTGGAGACCCTCAAGCGCAAGATCCCCGAGGCGTTCCGCCAGGAGACCTTCGAGAACGAAAAGGAGGCCCTTTCCCGGAAGTACGACGCCCAGAGCAAGGCCCTCAAGGAGCAGTTCGAGGCCTCCGCCCAGGAGAAGAGCCTCCACGTGCACTCCCCCGGCCAGGGCCAGCTCATGTTCATCCCCATGATCGACGGCAAGCCGATCGAAGAGCCTGCCCAGTTCGAGGCTCTGGCCGACGAGGAGAAGCGCCGGTTGGGCGAGAACCAGGAGAGCCTGGGCCGGGAGGCCCGCGAGATGTTCAAGAAGCAGAAGGCTCTCATGGAGGAGATGGGCCGGGAAGTGGAGCAGATCGTGAAGGTCTACGCCGGCCGCATCGTGGACCCCCTGCTGGAGGACATCGGCAAGCGCTACGAGAACCCCCGGGTGGCGGAGTACCTGGCCGCTCTGCGAGACCACACCCTGGAGAACCTGGAGAAGTTCAAGGAAGGCGGGGAGCAGCCCTCCCTGCCGTTCCCCATGCCCTTCCTGCGGGCCGGCGACGGGGACCGCTTCCTGGAGTACCGGGTGAACGTGCTGGTGGACAACTCGGACGACGGGAAGCCCCCTCTGCTGGTGGAGGAGAGCCCGACGTACCGGAACCTGTTCGGCGCCATCGAGAAGGTGGTGGACGAGACGGGCAAGCTGGTGACCAACTTCACCCGGATCAAGTCGGGCGCCCTGATGCGGGCCTCCGGGGGCTACCTCATCTTCAACCTCGAGGACGCCATCACCGAGCCCTTCGTCTGGAAGAGCCTCAAACGGGTGCTCCGAAGCGGTCTCGTGGAGATCGAGAGCTACCAGCCCCTGAGCTTCCTGCAAGTGGCGGGCCTCCTGCCCGAGCCGGTGCCGGTGAACACGCGCCTCGTGGTCTACGGGAGCCGCCTCCTGTTCCACGTCCTGCGCTACTGGGACCCGGACTTCGCCGAGTACTTCAAGGTGGTCGCGGACTTCGACTACGAAACGGACCGGGACGGGGACGGCGTGCTCGCCTATGCCCAGCGCATTGCCCACCTGGCCAGCGCGGAGGGGCTCCCGCCCTTCGACCGGGAGGCCGTGGCGGAGGTGGTGCGCTTCGGCTCCCGGCAGGTGGAACACAAGGAGAAGCTCGTCGCGCTCCTGGAGCAACTCGACGACCTGGTGCGGGAGGCGGCCTTCTTCGCCTGGGAGGACGGGGCCGATCGGGTTCGAGCGGAGCACGTGCGCAGAGCCCTGGACGATCGGCAGTTCCGCTGGAACCGGGTCGAGGAGAAGGTGCGGCAGCTCATCCGGGAGGGAACCCTCCTCGTGGACGTGGAGGGCGCCAAGGTGGGCCAGGTCAACGGGCTGGCCGTGTTGTCCATGGGGGAGTACGCCTTCGGGCGCCCCTCCCGGGTGACCGCGAGCCTGGGGCTCGGGAGCAGCGGCATCCTCAACATCGAGCGGGAGGCGCGCCTGTCGGGGGCCACCCACGACAAGGGGGTCCTGATCCTGTCGGGCTACCTGCGCAACACCTTCGGCCGTTCGCGCCCGCTTTCGTTCTCCGCCTCCCTGGCGTTCGAGCAGTCCTACTCCGGGATCGACGGCGACAGCGCCTCTTCCACCGAGCTCTACGCGCTCCTGTCCCGCCTGGGCGAGATCCCCCTGCGCCAGGACATCGCGGTCACCGGCTCGGTCAACCAGATGGGGGAGATCCAGGCCATCGGGGGCGTGAACGAGAAGGTAGAGGGCTTCTTTCGGGTCTGCCGCGCGGTGGGCCTCAACGGCCGCCAGGGCGTCCTGATCCCCGAGGCCAACGTGCGGCACCTGGTCCTGCACCCCGAGGTGGTCGAGGCGGTGGGACGGGGGGAGTTCCACCTCTACCCGGTGGCCCGCGTGGAGCAGGGCATGGAGGTTCTCACCGGCATGCCCGCCGGGGCGCCCGGGGAGGAGGGCACTGTGATGGGCTTGGTGGACGCGGCCCTGGCGCGGCTCGACGAGAGCCTGCGGGAGCGCAACGGGGGCAAGGAGAAAGAGAGGGTGAAAGAGGTGGAGCGGGAAGCGGGCGGCGACCAGCCCCCGCCCATGCCCCCGGGGCCCGAGGGAGCCTGAGGGCCCGTGGGGAAAACGCCGCCCGCGAACATGACGCGTTGTCGCCGACCTTCGCTCTGCGCGGCCGTGCGGCCCGGAGAGGAGCGAGCGGGAGCGCAACGCCGCGAACCGGAAGCGGAGAGCAGGGTGTCGCGGAGAGCTGGGTTCATGCCCCGGCGCAGAGAGAGTAAACCTGGCACGGCTCTGGGCCGATGAGAAGCCCATCCTGCACAGAGGGCGTGTCGCCGCCGGCGGCCCCCGAGGGCAGTACACCCCCTGCCGGAGGAATGTGGGTGCGTGCGCGCGCTGTCGTGTTGGAACGGGCGGATGGGTTCAGCCCGTCCAGCGGGGCCTCAACGGGGCCGGCCCGTCAAGAGGGGAGAGAGGGCGCCGAGCCCGTCCGGGACCTCCTTCTGGGCGGTGCGGTGCTGGCGGCCGGCCGTGGGGGCGAGATCCTGGAACATCGGAGCCCGCTGCCTCCCCCGTTCACCCTCCTGGGCCCCCGGCCTGCCAGACGGCTCCACGAGGTCGGTCCACCGGCCCTCGGGCGCTGCTTGCTGCGCTTGTTCGAGGAGGTGCGGGGCGACGGGCAGGCACGCACCGCGGAAGTGACCCTGGCTTCCGCCGAGGGGGACTCGGCGGAAGCCTCGACCGTCTCCCTGCGGATTGCTCCCCACCCCGCCCGGGACAGGATCTTTCTGGTCACCGCGCGGAACGTCACGGCCCACGGGGAGCGGCTCCAGCACCTGTGCCGGGCACTGGATGCGCTCCGGGCGGAGCGGGACGAGTGGGAGTCCGCCGCCCGGTCCGTGGCCCACGATGTGCGCTCGTCCCTCGCTGCGCTCACGGGCTTTCTGAGCCTCTCGCTGCTCGAGCCCTCCGCCCTCGGTCCCGGCGCCCGCGAGCACGTCAGCCGCGCGCTGGAGATCGGCACCCGCCTCACCACCCTCACCGAGCTCCTGATCGACAATCCCCGCCGGAGACCGGCGGAGGCCGAGTTCCTCGACCTGGGGGCCTTCGGCACCCGGCTGCTGATCGCCCTGCAGGTGGCCCATTCCCAGGTGGGCTTCGCCTGGAGCGTCGAGGCGTCGGGGGTCGGTCTACGGACGAGCCCCTCCGCCCTGTGGAACCTCCTGTGGGGTCTCGTCACGAACTCTGTCAAGTACCGCCACCCGGGCCGCCAGCTCCACATCGACCTGCGCGCCAGGATGCACGGGGGCGAGGTGGAGATCGAGCTGCAGGACAACGGCATCGGAATCCCGCCGGGAGAGGAGGAGGCGGTTTTCGCTCCCGGGTGCAGGGGTTCGAACGCAGGCGCCCAGGAGGGTTCCGGGCTGGGACTCCACGGGGTGCGCCTCCTGACGCAAAAGTGCCGGGGACGCGTCCTCGCCGAGCCCTCCCCGGCGGGAGCCACGTTTCGCGTCTTCCTGCCCGCATCCGGTCCCGCAGGCTAGGGCCGGCGGTCTCGAGCGCGGCGCCCCTAAACCGACCGGGCCCGGGGGAGGGAGAGGACCCGGGTTGGTTCGTCCAGCACGGAATCCGGCGGTCAGCGGGTCTGCTTGAGGGCGGCGATGCGCTCCTCCAGGGGGGGGTGGGTCATGAACAACCGCTTGAGCCCCTGGCCCATGGAGCCGGATATGCCGAAGGCGGCCATCTGGTCCGGCAGGTGGGGCTGCGCCGCGCTGCGCCGCAAGCGCTCGAGGGCGGCCACCATGCGTTCGCGCCCGGCCAGACGCGCGCCGCCGGCGTCCGCTCGAAACTCCCGCTGCCGACTAAACCAGAACACGATGACGCTGGCCAGGACGCCGAACACCAGCTGTGCCAGGATGGCGGTGACGTAGAAGGCCGGCCCGTGCCCCCTCTCCGTCTTGAACACCACCCGGTCCACCAAGTGGCCCACCACCCGCGAGGCCACGATCACGAAGGTGTTGACGACTCCTTGGATCAGGGCCAGGGTGACCATGTCTCCGTTGGCCACGTGGCTGACCTCGTGACCGAGCACCGCCTCGGCCTCGTCCCGTGTCATGGATCGAAGCAGGCCGGTACTCACCGCCACCAGCGAGTTGTTCCGGCGCATCCCCGTAGCGAAGGCGTTGACGTCGGGGGAGTCGTACACGGCCACTTCGGGCATCCCGATACCGGCCTCCGCGGCCTGGCGCTGCACGGTTTCCACGAGCCAGGTCTCGAGCTCCCCCCGCGGGGTCTCGATCGTGCGGGCGCCGGTGAGGCGCTTGGCGGTCCACTTGGACAGGGCCAGGGAGATCAGCGAGCCCCCGAAACCGAAGACCGCCGCGAACACGACCAGGTTGTACAGATCCAGGGCGACCCCCTGCTCGTCCAGGATCCGGCCCACCCCGAGCAGGCTGAGCACGATGCTGAGAACGAACACGATCGCAAGGTTGGTGACCACGAACAACAACACTCTCTTCACCGAAACGTCCTCCTGTCCTCTCGTGGGCGGCACCTTCGGCCGGCGCCTGGTGGGATGTGGGCCGAAATTGTAGAGTAGAGGAGGCCGCGCGGGGGGGCAAGCCAAACCGGCCGCGCGAGGTGCCGGTCCCTTCGGATCCTCTTCCCTGCACCCACCGGCGGGGACACGGGGCTAACCCTGCACATGTTCGGTTCATCCGGGAAATGACCGGGTACTCGTGTCCAGGGACGACCGGGTGGGCCCGCCCCGTCCGGCGGACGATGCCGGACTGTACGGTAGGTGCGCTCCCGCGCCGCATCCGGAATCCTCGCGGCATCGCTGCTCTCGAAGGGGCTGCTCCCGTCGAGCGGCCGTCCGCCTGCGTGGCCGAGCCGACCCGGTCGTTTGCCGGAAGAACCACATTTCCCCTGTCGCATTTTTCCTTTGCAGAGAGCGGCGACGGTGCTAGAAGGGGGCGGCCCTGGAACCCCCGCACGCCCAACCCCGGAAGACCGACGACGGATGGAAGAGCACAGACCCGAGCCACCGGTCATCCTGCCCCGCCCGGAACACCCGATCAGCCGGAAGCTCATCGACCCGGACGCCCTGTGGATCCTGCAACGGTTGCGCCGTGAGGGGTACCTGGCATACCTGGTGGGGGGTGCGGTGCGGGACCTGCTCCTGGGGCGGGAGCCCAAGGACTTCGACGTCGCCACCAATGCCCGGCCGAGCGAGATCCGCCGGCTGTTCCGGAATTGCCGCCTCATCGGCCGCCGGTTCCGGCTGGCCCACGTCTACTTTCGGCGAAAGGCCGAGCCCGAGAAGATCGTGGAGGTGAGCACCTTCCGAAGCCTGCGCCAGCTCACCGAGGGGGAGCCGGGGGGGGCGCTCCTGCCGCCCGAGGACCTGGATCTCGAGGGTACGGTCTTCGGCACCCCCGACGAGGACGCCTGGCGCCGCGATTTCACGGTCAACGCCCTCTTCTACAATCTGGAAGATTTCTCGGTCGTAGACCACGTAGGGGGGCTGCGGGACTTGGAGCGGGGCCTCATCCGGGTAATCGGGGACCCGGACGAGCGCTTCCGGGAGGATCCCGTCCGGATGCTCCGGGCGCTGGAGTTCGCCGTTCGTCTGGGCTTCCGGATCGAGGAGGGAACCCGGGCGGGGATCCGGAGAAACGCGGCCCGCATCGGGGAAGCCTCGCCGGCGCGCCTGCGGGAGGAGCTGCGCCAGATGCAGCAGCGAGGGATCGTGGCCGGCGTCCTGGCCGAGGCCCATCGGCACGAGCTCTTCGGTCACCTCCTGCCCGAAGTCCAGGAGGTGGAAGGGGTCTTCCCCCTGATCGACGCCCTCGACGACCGGGTGGCCTCGGGGTGGCGGCCCGACGAGTCGCGCTACCTGGCAGCCTTGCTCCTGCCCACAGTGGCGGCCCGCTGCCCCCTGACGCCGGGCGCCGAGCTGGAGCCTGCCCAGGAGGTCATCTCTCCCCTCACCGAGTCCCTGACCCACCGCTACCAGATCTCGGCCCACCTGCGGCACCTGGCGGCCGACCTGCTCCTGTCCTGTTATCGGATCGCCCGGGGCCGCTCCTATCGGACGAAGGGAAGGTTCGTCCGGAAGGCCGAGTTCCCGGAAGCGTGGGCCCTCTTCACGGCCTGGGCCCGCCTGGCAGGGGGCCTGGACGAGGTCGTCTCCTATTGGGAGGCGTACCTGGGCGGGCAGGAGAATCCCCCGGGGCCGAAGGGCCGTAGCCGCCGCCGGCGCCCGCGCAGCCGGCGGCGGCCCGCCCCGGCGGGCTGAAGACCGCGGCCTTCCCGCAGAGCCCGTGAATCCATCTGCGGCGAGGCCGGAATGCGGCGTTGCCCGGTCGCGCACCCCTCGCCCATCTCGTCGACAGGTCTGGTGGTCTGCCCCCGCGCGCTTTGCGCTGTCGGCCAGCTGTCGACGATTCGTTCGCGGGCTCTCACGGCTGCTCGGGCTCCACTTCCAGGAAGCGGGCGAGGGTGGCGGGCTCCAGTCGGTAGGGGCTGCCTCGGCCCTCGTAGAAGCCGTGTTGCCCGATGAGGTGGACCTGGAGGGCGGTCCAGCTCAGACGCTCCCCGGTGTCGGACCGGGTCGCTTCGACCACGGCCTTGGGGTGGAGCCCCGGCTCACCGAAGGGACAGGGCAGCACGCCCATGGCCTCCTGGGCGCAGAGGAGGAACACCCCTTCCCGGACGGGGGCTCCGAAGCCCCCCACCGCCTTCGCCGTCAAGCCCTGGAGCGCCGCAGCCAGCTGGTCGTGCCGCAGGCCCAGCCGTCGCACGGCGCCCTCGTCGTCCTCGAGGATCTCGACGAGGTCCCGAGGGTCGGTCCCCAGGAACCCGTCCATGGTGAGCACTCCCGGCGCCATGCGGGCCTGGGCCCGCACCAGGTGCGGCGGCTGCTTCATGATCGGGGGCTCCGCGGTTGATGAGGCAAGGCCTCACGTGAACTTGTCGAAGTAGATCTTGTCCTCGGGCAGGCCCTTGTCGGTGAGCACCTTGATGCAGGCGTCGATCATCCCCGGGCTTCCGCACAGGTACCCCTCCATGTTCGACATGTCGCCGTAGTGGCGGGCCACCACCTCGGTGATCAGTCCCCTCTCCCCGTCCCAGTCGTCGTCGGGCGCGGGATTGGACAGGGCAGGCACCGCCCGAAACCCCTGGGCCTTACCCTCGAATTCCCGCAGCAGCTCCTGGTCGTAGAGGTCCCGGCGACTCACGGTCCCGAAGAACAGGGTCACCTTCTTTTCGATCTCCCGCTCGGCCATCTCGGCGAGGATCGCCTCGAAGGGGGCGAGGCCCGACCCTCCGGCGATGAAGACCGCCTCCGCCTCGGTCTCCCGCAGGTAGAAGTCCCCATAGGGGCCGTTGATCTTCAGCTGGTCCCCCACGAGGAGGAGCTCGTGGACGTAGGTGGTGCAGATGCCCCGGGGCACCTTGCGCACGATGAGCTCGACGAAACGCTTCTCCGAGGGGGGCGAAGAGATGGAGTAGGCGCGGTACACGGGCTCGGCGAGACCGTCGTATATGGGGGTTTCCACCTGGACGTACTGGCCGGCGCGGAAGGAGAACTCTACGTCGCCCAGGAACGACAGGCGCACTTTCTTCGTGTCGTAGGTGCATTCGCGGATCGCGTCGACCCGGACGGGGTACTCCTCGATCTCCAGGAACGATTCCGGGATCTGGATCTCCAGGTCCTCCCGCACCTTCACCTGGCAGGAGAGCCGCACCTGCCCCTCCCTCTCTTCCTCCGAGAGGTGGGGGGTCTCGGTGGGCAGGAGCGGCCCGCCCCCTTTGAGGATCCGGACCTTGCAGAGGCCGCAGCTCCCCCGCCCTCCGCACGCGGAAGGGATGAAGATGTCCCTGCTTTTGAGCACCGAGAGGAGTGCCTCTCCCCCCGCCACCTCGACGGGCTCGTTTTCGTTGATCTTGAGCTGGGCCGGACCGGAGAGGGTGAACTTCCGCTCCGCCAGGACGAGCAGCAGGGCCAGGAAAACGCCGAGGCCCGCCAACACCACCACGGCCCAGATCACGCCCGCCATGGGCCTTCCCCGCTTCCGGCGGATCGCCGCCCCGTCCCCGGCCCCCTCACATCGGCACCATGCCCGAGAACCCGATGAACGCCAAGGCCATGATCCCCGTGATGATCATGGTGATGGCCGGCCCCTGCAGGGCCGGGTGGACCCGGGAGCGCTTCATCTTCTGGCGCAGCCCCGCCATGGAGAGGATGGCCAGGGCCCAGCCCGCGCCGCCCCCCGCGCCGTAGGCCAGGGACTGGAGGAAGGTGTACTCCCGGATGATGAGGAACAGGCTCACCCCCAGGATGGCGCAGTTGACGGTGATGAGGGGCAGGAAGATCCCCAGGGAGTAGTAGAGCACCGGGCTGACCCTCTCGACCACCATCTCCACCAACTGCACCGTGGCGGCGATGACGATGATGAAGGCGATGAACCGCAGGTATTCCAATCCCAGCGGTTCCAGGAGCAGCGCATAGACGAAATAGTTGATCCCGGAGGTCAAGGTCATCACGAAGATGACGGCCGACCCCAGCCCCAACGCCGTCTTGATCTCCCTCGAAACGGCGATGAACGAGCACATCCCCAGGAAATTGGTCAGCAGGATGTTGTTGATGAAGATCGAGGCGATGAAGATGGTGAGGGCGCCGGGGGCTTCCACGCTACCCTCCTTCCGCGGGGGGCTGGGCCCCCTGGACGGCCCGGAGCAGCCACATCACCAGGCCCAGCATGAAGAAGGCCCCGGGGGGCATGACCATGATGATCCAGCGGGTGGCGTCGTCGGGGAGGACCGCCACGCCGAACAGCGTGCCGAAGCCCAGAAGCTCGCGGGCGAAGGCGATCGAGAGGAGCACCAGGCTGTACCCGAGGCCGCACCCCACCCCGTCGAGGAAAGACAGGAGCGGGGGGTTCTTGGAGGCGAACCCCTCGCATCGGCCCATGATGATGCAGTTGGTGATGATGAGGCCCACGTAGGGCCCCAGGGCCTCGCTGATGTCCGGCAGGTACGCCTTGATGGTGATGTCTACCATGATGACGTAGGAGGCGATGATGAGCACCTGGCCCATCATCCGCACCCGCTTCGGGGTGACGTTGCGCAGGCAACTCACCGTGAAGCTCGACATGGCTGTAACGAAGACGAGGCCGGCGGACATCACGGCTGTGTTGACCAGGAGGTTGGTCACGGCCAAGGCGGAGCAGATGCCCAGGATCTGCCGATAGATGGGGTTGTCGTCCCACACCCCGCGGCGCACGGTGGAAAATCCCAGACTGCGGCGCAGCCAGAGGATCGGCTTCATCATCGGGGCGAGCCTCCCTCCAGGACCGGTCTGCGGGCGACGTCGGCCAGGAAGCGGTTCAAGAACTCTTCCAGTCGCGTAATGGTCTGGGTGGCCCCGGTAATCGCCTCCACCTCCCGGGGGACCCGCGGCTCCCGGAACACGAAGGAGAGGGCGGGGGCGTCGTCCGGGAGAGGCAGGAGCGGCTTGCCCTCGAACTGGTCTCGGAACCACTTCTCGGTGATGCGCCCCCCCAGGCCGGGGGTCTCCTGGTGCCGGGTGAAGGACAGGCCCAGCAACTCCTCGCCGCCGGGTTTCACGGCCAGGAGGCCGCTGATGGGTCCCCAGAAGCCGGGTCCCGTGAACCGGAAGCCGTAGCCGAGCACCGAGCCGTCCTCGGCCCGGGCCAGGTAGTACTCTCCCTCGGCGTCTTCCCGCACCTGGATTCGCTCCTCCCAGGTCCGGGCGACCGCCTCCGGTTCGAGGGGGACCTGGATGTGGAACGCCGCCAGGACGTGCTGGCGAAACTGGGCCCTCTCCCCGGCCACCACCCGGTCCCGGGTAATCAGGGCCAGGGAACTCACCACCGCCCCGAAGAAGGACGCCAGGACCGCCATGAAGAGGATCGGATAGAGGGTGTCCTTCACGAGGGCTCTTCCTTTGCCCGCCAGGTCTTCCAGGCGCCCAGGCCTTCCTCCATGATGGGGCCGAACATGTTGCCCAGCAGGATGGCGAACATCATCCCCTCCGGGAAGTTGCCCAGATCTCGGATCAAAGCGGTGACCAGCCCGATGACCGCCCCGTAGGCCACCTTCCCAGGACGGGTCCGGTTGGCGCTCACGGGGTCGGTGGCCATGAAGACGGCCCCATAGAGAAGCCCCCCGGCCAGCACCCCGTGAAGGGGGTCCGGTCCTGCGCCCCACCCCAGGAGGCGGAAGGCCGCCGTGGTCAGGAGGTAGACGCCCACCGTGGAGGTCATGATCTCCCAGGAAGCGACCTTCTTCCATAGCAGGTACGCGGCCCCCAGGAGGATTGCCGCCTTGCAGGTCTCCCCCAGGCTCCCCGGAACGGCCCCCAGGAACAGGAGAAGCGCGGAGACCGGCTCCCCCTGGGCCAGGGTCGGCAGGGGGGTGGCGGCGCTCACGGCGTCGGGGGGGAGCCAAGCGGTGAGCCCCGCCGGGCCGCCCCGGAGGGGCTCGAGCCAGCCCGCCGTCACGTGGGTGGGGAAGGTCACGAAGAGGAAGGCACGTCCCACCAGGGCCGGGTTGAAGACGTTGCGCCCCATCCCCCCGAAGAGCTCCTTGCCGAAAGTTACCCCCACCACCGCCCCCAGGGCGCACATCCAGAACGGCGTCGCCGGCGGCAGGGACAGGGCGAGGAGGCTCCCGGTGACGAAGACCGCAGAGGTCACCGGTTCCTTCCGTTGGCGGGTGAAGTAGCGCTCCGTGGCGAAGGCGGCGGCGTTCGTCACGGCGAGGACCGCTACGGCCCTCCACCCGTAGAAGTACAGCGCCGTGAGCGCCGCCGGCGCCAGGGCTGTCAGGACCGCAGTCATGTTGGCCTGCCAGCGAACCAGTGGCACGCGCGGTGCGTCGGAGGGGGGGGGCTTCTGGGGTGCCATCGGGCGCTCTGGGAACCCTTCGCGGTAGGGGTGGGACGGGGAGCGAACCTACCGGGGGGAGGCCCGTCCGTCAAGGGGGCCCCTACGTTCCGCCCGGTAGGCCGCGGCGATTCGAAGGGACGTCCCAGCAGGCCCCGGTGCGCCGGAAGAGGCGGGTCGGTCGATGCGGCGCGGTTCCGCTCTCCGGGGCTCCCGGACTCCGGCTCACGACGGGGTGGTGGATTCTGGGCCTCCGCGAGCCTTCACCGGGGGATGCGAACACGGTCCGGAACCTCCGGTGCTGCACCCACCCAACTGCGGCGATCCGAGGGCGCGGCGGCGCAAGACCCCTTGCGCCGGTTCTCACCGGTTCCCGGTGGAGTCGGCGACACGGTGGGCGGGGGGCACGGCCGTCGGGTGGTTCTCCGGGGCCCGGGCCTCGTCAGCTGCCGGGGAGTGACGACCTTCGCGAACGCTCCGCGGCGAGGTCGGCCAGGCTGCGGGCGCCGAAGATCTCTTCCAGCTTGTTCCGGGCCTCAACCCACAGGTCGTGGACCGGACAGGTGCAGGCGCGCTCGCAGGGGCTTCCCTCCAGCAGGCACAGGTTCAGGGTGAGGGGCTCGTCCACGGCCTGCATCACGTCCAGGACGGTGACGCGGGCCGGGTTCCTGGCGAGCGCGAAACCCCCGGAGACCCCCCGCTTCGAGCGCACCAGCCCCGAGCGGATGAGAGGTTGCAGGATCTTGGTGAGGAACGCCGGCGTGACGCCCTCGGCCTCGCAGATCTCCTGTTTGGAGACCACGGGGGCCGGGTACGAGTGGGCCAGGTGGAGCATGGCCCGCAGGGAGTACTCGGTGGCGCGGGTGATGATCATTGCTGACCTCCGAAGTTGCCTATCCCACGCCCGCCACCACCTGTCAAGGGGTGCCTTGCTGGGCCGGGGGCGGCGGCACCACCAGTACCGGGCAGGGCGCGGTCCGGATCAGCTTCTCGGTCACGCTCCCGAGGAGCAGGTGGGTGAGGCCCTTGCGGCCGTGGGTGGTCATGACGATCAGCTCCGCGCCCTCTCGGCGGGCGAGCGCCGAGATTTCCTCGTGGGGTACGCCGACCTCGAGGAAGCGCCTCGCCGGAAGGCCCTCGGCCTGCACCCGCCCTTCGGCCCGGTCCAGCGCGTTTTCGATGAATTTCTCGAGTTGGGCCCGCAGGTCCACGGGGCTGAAGGCCTCGGAGTACACGTCGTACATCCCGGCGGTGAGGTCCAGGACGCCGAGGAGCAAGATCTCCCCGCCGAAGGCCTTGGCCAGGGGAGCGGCGGCGTCCACCGCCGCCTCCGCCAGCTCCGAACCGTCCAGGGGAATCAGGATCTTCCGGTAACTCATGCGGCACCTCCCATGGTGAGACCTGCGATGGCCCGGTTGCACCCCGGGCAGCGCCCGCCGGGTCCCAGGGCGTTGTCCAGCACGGCAAACCCCAGGCGCCGGACCACCGGCCGGCGGCAGGAGGGGCAGAGGGTGTCCTCGCCGCCCCTGCCCGGCCGGTTGCCGGAGTAGACGTAGCGGAGCCCCTCCTCGAGACCGATCCGGCGCGCCGTGTCCAATGAGGATGCGGGGGTCGGCGGTTCTGAGGTGAGGCGGTAGGTGGGGTAGAAGCCGGTCACGTGCCAGGGCAGGTCCGGGCTCACGGAGAGGAGGAAGCGGACGATTTCCCTGAGCTCCTCCGGGCGGTCGTTGTGGTGGGGGATGACGAGGGTCGTCACTTCCACCCACACCCCCCTTCCCCACAGGTCCCGGATGGTGCGCAGCACCGGCTCGAGGCGGGCCCCGCACACCTTCCGGTAGAACTCGTCGGTCATCGCCTTGAGGTCTACGTTGGCCCCGTCCAGATACGGGGCGGCCGTCTCGACGCAGGCCGGGCTCTCGTACCCGTTGGTCACGAAGACGTTCAGAAGACCTTCCCGACGGGCGAGCCGCATGCAGTCCAGGGCGTACTCGAAGAAGATGGTCGGCTCGGTGTAGGTGTAGGCGATGCTTGCGCACCCGGATTCCCGGGCAGCGGCTACCACGGCTTGGGGCGGCGTGAACCGGCCCGGCAGGCTGTCCTTTTCCCGCTGGACCTGGCTGATCTCGTAGTTCTGGCAGTGGGAGCAGCGGAAATTGCAGCCGGCCGTGGCGATCGAGTAGGAGAGGGATCCCGGCCGGACGTGGAAGAAGGGCTTCTTCTCGATGGGGTCCACGTTGCTGAACACCAGGCGCCCGTACACGAGGGTGCGCAGGGTGCCCCCGCGGTTCTGGCGAACGCCGCACAGCCCGGTGGCGCCTTCGGGGATCCGACAGCCGTGGGCACAGAGCCCGCAGTGTACCGCCTTGTCCTCCAGCGGCTCCCAGAGGATGGCGTCTCGTTCGCAGGCGGCGTCGGGATGGGAGAGGGCCATCTCGTCCTCGCGCTTCAGTCCCGCAGGGTCGCCGTGAGGCGCCGGGGCTCCAGGAAGAGGTCGAGGGCGTCCTCTGGGGAGGCCGCCACCACCCGGGCCCGGCGGAGGGTCTCCCCGGCTGCGCCTTCCCGTCCGAGGACGGCGACCCCGATCGCGGCCCGGGCCACCATGCGGCGGTCGTTGTGCCCGTTTCCCACCGCCGCTGTCGTCTCGACGCCGAGCTCCTCCAGGATCCGCTCCTTCTGGGCCGCTTGGCTTCCGGCATGGAGCACCCGGAGCTCCACCCCTCCCACCGCCAAGGCTTTCCGCGCGGTGCCGAAGGTGTCGGCGGTGGCTACCACCACCCGTACCTGCCGGCCCAGGCGCCGGAGCCTCTCGAGGACCCCCGGCGCGACCCGCCCGTCCGTGGACAGGGTGCCGTTCATGTCCAGCAGGAGGGCGGCCAGGCGCAGGGGTTCGCCGCCCGGGATCGGGATCTCGATCACAACGCCCCCGCTCGAACCCGTCCGGCGCGCTCCAGACTCCTCACTTTCTCCTCCATGGGCCGGCTCACGTCGCGCCGGTCGTCCAAGATGAAGTGAGTGGAGACCCGCTGGGCCCCCCCGGCGAAGCCCGCTTCGTGCAGCCTTCCCGCCAGGGCCAGGAGCTCCGCTGCGGGGCCCTCCACCACCGTACCCATGGGGTGTGTCTGGTGGCGCAGCCCGCTCTCCGCGAGGACCCGGGGGATCTCCGCCAGGTGGGTACTCAGGCTCGGGGTCCCGGTCCCCAGGGGGACCACGCTGATTTCGAGGATGGCCACGGCGCTGCCTCCAACGTATCGATGCGCTGCGGGCAAGGGTAGATGGGCCCGGGGAACTGTCAAGTGGGGGGCGAGACCGCCTTCGCCGACCCAGAGGCGGTCGAGGACCCGGCGCCCTTGTGCTACCCTGGGGGCCCTCTCTGCGGCCTAGGCGAGCCGGCCCAGGAGAACCCCATGAGCGCAAGCGCCGTCTCGGAGCCCGGAGCCAACATCCTCGTTACTGCGCCCTCCGGGGAGGGCAAGACCACCCTGATGGAGCGCCTGGCCGAGCGCCTGCGGGACCTGCGCCCCGGCGGCTTCTACACCGCGGAGATCCGCCGGGAGGGGCGGCGCACCGGGTTTCGCCTGGTGGGCCTCGACGGAACCGAGGCGGTGCTCGCCCACGTGGATCTCCCCCTCCCGCGCCGGGTCGGGCGCTACGGGGTCGATGTGCGCGCCTTCGACGCCTTCCTCCGGAATCTCGACACCCGCGGCCGCCCGGTGCTCCTCGTGGACGAAATCGGCAAGATGGAGTGCGCGAGCCCCACGTTCCGCGGCCTCGTCCACCACTGGCTCGACGGCCCCGCCGCGGTCGTCGCCACGGTGGCCGAGAAGGGCTCGGGACTCATAGAGGAGGTGAAGCTCCGCCCCGACTGCGAGCTGCACGTGCTGTCCCGCCCCCGGGCGGGGGCGCTGCTCGAGGAACTGGTGGAGCAGGTGCGCCGGAGCGTGGGGAGTGTGGCGGGGGGAGTCTCCTGACGAGAGACCGACGGGGACGGTTCCCCGGGCACTGCCCCGCTCCGCCGAGAGGGGCAGGAGGGAAGGAACGCCTGCGGAGGGACGTCGGGTCACGCCCGGGCCGTGGCCGACCAGGAAGGAGTGCGACCGTGTCCAGGAAGGTCCTCGGAATCGTGGGGAGCTACCGCAAGGGGGGCGCGGTCGATGCCCTCGTGGGGGAGGTGCTGCGCGGGGCAGAGGACGCCGGAGCGCAGGCAGCCAAGGAGTACCTCCTCGACACGCGTATCGAGTTCTGCACGAACTGCCGCCGGTGCGCCCAGGAGCCCGGCCCCGAGCCGGGCCGGTGCGTCCACGACGACGACCTGGGGGAGCTCCTGGACCTCTGCCGGCAGGCCGACGGGCTCGTTCTCGGGGCGCCCGTGAACTTCTACAACGTCAACGCCCTCACCCGGCGGTTCCTGGAACGGCTCGTGTGCTTCGCCTACTGGCCCTGGAAGAGCGGCGGGGGTCCGGTCATGCGGGTGAAGGACCGGGGCACGCGGGCGGTGCTCGTCACGACCGCGGCCATGCCGGGCTTCCTCATCCCCCTGGCCACCGGTTCGCCCCGGGCCTTGCGGGCCATGGCGAAGACCCTGGGGGCCCGCCCGGTGGCCTCGGTCTTCGCCGGCCTCCTCGGGGACGAGGAGCACCCCGCGGTGCCCGAACGGGTGCTGCGCCCCGCCCGTGCCGCGGGGCGGAGGCTGGCTTCGGGCTGACCTCTCTCGCGGGCAGGGCGGGCTGGAGAGGAAAAGGCCGAAGGCGCTCGGGGGTGCCGGCTGCTGCGCCGTACGCACTTCCGAGAGCCAGACCGCCTTCGCCGGTTGTACCCGTCTGGCGCGCGGAGAACCCACGGCCGCGCTCCGCCCGTCGAAGCAGTCCCCCCACGCATTTTCGGCAGGACTATATGAAGCCTGCGAGCGTCTTGCCCGATCAATGCACCCACGTGACGCCGTAGGGTGCCTCCCGCGTCCGAGGCAAAGCAGTTTGCCTCCTTCGGGTGATGTGCCCCGGGGAGTTACCCGGCTATGATGAGCGTCGGACTGGCTATCCGCCGGGGCGGTGCTACCCCCCGGGACGGCCCCAACCCGAACAATCTCGAGTGACGCGATCTGTCACTCGTTGTTGCTATGATGCCCGTCGAGTGACGACCAAGGCCCCGGAGAAGGAGAAGGGGGGGCGGTGCCGGCAGGAAGAGGCGCAGAGGAGACCGGCTGCCATGACAGCGCAACCCAAGGTGGACCTGGCGTTCCACGCGGCGGGCCGAACGCTGCCCATCGACCACGGCTACGGACTCTACGGGGCGCTGTGCCGGCTGCTCCCCGCCCACCACGAGGCGTCCGACCTCGCCATGGGGCTGGTGCGGGGCCGCTACGTGGGCAACGGACTCCTCGATCTCACCCCCCACACCGAGCTCGTCCTGCGCCTTCCTGCCGGAAGGATTCGCGCCTACCTGCCCCTGGCCGGGAAGACCCTCGAGGTCGACGGCCACCGCCTGCGCCTGGGGGTGCCCCAAACCCGGGCCCTGGTGCCCGCAGCAACCCTCTACGCCCACCTCGTCACCACCAGGAACGGCCAAGACTCGGCCCGGTTCGCCGACGAGATCCGCCGCCAGGCGGGCGCCCTGGGCGTGAAGGGCAGGCTCACCGTGGGCGAGCGCCGCACCTTCGGCGTCCACGGCAAGCAGGTGGTGGGCTACTCGGTGCTCGCAAGCGAGCTCACGGCCGAGGAGTCGATCGCCCTCCAGGAGCACGGGCTGGGGGGGCGAAGGAAGATGGGGGGCGGGTTCTTCGAGACGAGAGACGCGTGAAGTTCCGACGCCTGCTGGCGAAGTCCGCCCCAGACCCCAGAGCGCCGCCCGAGGAGGCGACGCTGCTTGGCCACACCGCACGCGTGCTGAGCGCCGCGGAGGTCTTCGGGGAGGTGCTCGCCAAGGACATGGAGCGACTGCTCTGCGGAGGGGAACAGGCAGAGCTTTGGCGGGATGCCCTATTCCTGGCCGCCTGGCTTCACGATCTCGGCAAGGCGAACGACCACTTCCAAGGGGCGGTCCGCAAAGTGCAACCCCGTCAAGGAATTCGGCACGAGGTCCTGGGGCTCGTGGTGGCCCGCGACGTTCTGTGGGACTGGCTGACCGCCGGCTGGTCGGGACGGCCGGATTGGTTTCTCCCCGCTGTCCTGGCCACCGTGAGCGGTCATCACCTGAAGTTTCCGGACACGAAGAGACGTCAGGGAATGGAAGTGCGTTTTCTGGGCGCGCACCCAGACCTCGAAGACTACTTGGCCCTCGGGTCCCGGCGCTTTGGCTTACCCCGGCCGCCGGCAGTCTCGGACACCGCGTTCCCCCTCGACTCGTTCGACGGAGTGAACGCGAGGGCCGGCGCGATCCGCCGAGAGCTCGACACCGAGGAACTCAGGAACCAGCGCCTCTTCGTGGCGTGCCTCAAGGCGGCGCTGCTTTGCGCGGACACCGCGGGGTCGGCACTCCCATCGGACAAGCCTCTCGGGTCGTGGCTCCGCGACCGCCTCTCTACCACGCTCACCCGAGAGGGGTTGGAAGCCGTGGTAAGGCAGCGCCTCCGGGGCAAGTCTCCGCGCCCGTTCCAAGAGGCCGTGCGCCGCACCGAATCGGCGACGGCCCTTCTCACGGCCGGATGCGGCTCCGGCAAGACGGCGGCAGCCTATCTCTGGGCGGCCGAGCACGCGGAGGGGCGCCGCCTCTTCCTCTGCTACCCAACTACGGCAACTGCGTCCGAAGGCTTCGCCGGGTACCTCCAAGACCCTGACTTCGAGGCCGTGCTCATCCACTCCCGCTCGCGTGTGGACTACCGTCTCCTGGAGAACATGCCTGAACCAACGAGGTCAGAGCGCGAGCTCCGGATGTTGCAGATCGAGGCCATCGAGACGTGGCCCATTCCGGCGGCCGTGTGCACCGCGCACACCGTTCTGGGCCTCCTTCAGAACGTCCGCCGGGGCCTATACGCGTGGCCGGCCATTGCGCGGGCGGCCTTTGTCTTTGATGAGATACACGCCTATTCTCCCAAGCTCTTCCAACACCTGCTGCGTTTCCTGGAGATCTTCCCGACCGCACCTGTCCTCTTGATGACAGCAACGTTGCCGCCGGAAAGGCGCAGGGCGCTCGGAGCGGCGTGCGCCAGGCGGGGCAGCATCGAGGAAGTCGACGGCCCCGCGGAGAGGGAAGCCGCAAAGCGCTACACGCTCAGGGAGGCGACGGACGAGGCGGCTTGGGTCGAGGCAGCCCGGGTGGTCCGCGGGGGAGGCAAGGTGCTGTGGGTCTGCAACACGGTGGCCCGGGCTGTCGGGGTGGGCCGCCGGGGCGCCGACGAGTGTCTTCCCGTGGAGCCGTTTCACAGTCGGTACCGGTACCGGGACCGGCTCACGCGCCAGAGGCGCGTCGTCGACGGCTTCTGCCCCGAGTGCCCCGGCCTCCTCGCTGTAACGACCCAGGTGGCGGAGGTGTCCCTGGACCTCTCGGCCGACCTGCTGGTGTCAGAGCTCGCGCCTGTGCCGTCCCTGATCCAGCGGCTGGGGCGCCTCAACCGCCGCGACGACGCACCGGCCGAAGCCAAGCTGGCCCTCCTCGTTCGACCCGAAGACGCGCGTCCCTATGCCAACACCAAGGCCGACGCCGAGCGTTTCTGTGCCCGGGTCGAAGCTTGGCTAGTCCAGGTTGCGGACGGCGAGCCAAGATCCCAGCGAGAGCTGGCCGACGCCTTCCTCGCTCTTCCGGAGGAAGAAGGCGAAGCCGGAGTGAGCGACTTTCGCTGCCACTGGATCGAAGACCCCTGGCTCTCCCAGACGGACAAAGAGCCTTTGATGGAGCCGGGCTACACCGTGGAGATGGTGAGGGAGGAAGACGCCGACGGCGTCCTCGCTGAACTCGCCATCCCCATGCCCTTCCCGAAGGGCCGGAGCTGGCAGAACTGGGAGACCCGGGGCCGCTACCTCGTGGCGCCAGCCGGAACCATCTACTACGACCCCCTGTGGGGAGCTGCCTATGGCCGACAAGAGCTTGACCCTTGGATTATTTGACCCGGGCATGACCCACCTGCATCGGGTGGGGCTGGCCGGGCTGTACATGACCCTGGAGCGGCTGGACCCGAAGAAGTATGCCGAGCACGGGTCGTGGGCCCTGGAACCCACCCGGGTCCACCTGCGATGGACCGGAAAGCCCAAGGCCCTGTTCGAACCCCTGCTGGCCGAGGCATTCGGCATCAGCCCGGAGGGTGCCATCCAGTTTGTCGCTCATCGGCGTCACCCGATGGGGCAACTCGCCAGGCTCCTCGTCAGCTCAGCGGTGCTCGGCACCTTCCTGCAGCACGGCAAGACTCGGACGCTTGCAGGTTCAGACGCGAGCCTTTCCCTGGCCTTCGACGACAAGCAGGTCACCCACCGATTCCGGCCCGTCCAGTCGTATCAGCACCAACAGCTCTCGAACCTCGTGACGGACAAGGGGGACCTCAAGCCGCAGATCAAGGTGGCTGGCTGGGCACTCCCCGGCGGAAGTGTGCGGCACGTCGCCTACAGCACCGACACGACGTTGGTCGCGCAGCACAACGGGTTTCTCTCTCTTCTCTTCGCGCCTGCTGCGTCGCTGTACTTCCTGGTCTCGCGGCGGACGGTCGATGGCAAGTTCGACAAGAGGCGGACAGCGGCGCTCGTGCTTCCTCACATCACGAACCTTCGCAAGTATGCCGAGGGCTTTACGCGATACCTCGAGTCGCCCGCCCGGCGTCTCTATGCGAGCAGTCTCGGCGACGCGGGCCTGCTTGGTCTCGCATCCCTCGACCTTCTCGGCGGCGGGCGAGCGGCCGACGCACTCTCGGTGGACTCCTGCACGGTCCTCTCGCTCGGCACCGTGGTCTGGTCCAAGCAGCAGAAGACCCGAACGGCGGTTGCACACCTCCGGCGCGTGGACCGCCAACGGCTGCGGCTCTTCGAAACCTCGATCCGCCTCTTGGACAACCGAGTGGTGGTGAAGGGCGACGGCGGGTACTGGGTGGCCACAAGCCCCAGCCGTGGGCTGATCGCCGACAACATCGCGGCCGGGAAGCCGTGGTTCGCGCAGTTCTGGACACTGATGCAGAGCAAGAAGACGGCAGGCCTTCTCTCCTTCGACCGAAAGGGGTTGAACGACATGGTCCAGCAGACACCGTGGCCCAACGAAGAAGACAAGCTGTTTGTCGAGGCCGTTCACGACGCCCTGCGCAACCGGTACGGCGCTTTGGCCGGCCGCGCCAAGGCGAGGGGGGAGACCCCGCAGTTCGGGCGGGAGTTCGAGCGCATCCGGACCTCGCTCATGCGCGCGAAGAACCGGGAGACGCTCCGGGCCGAGATCGCCGACCTCTTCGCCCGCAGCGGCATCAACAAGGTGCTCCAGGGAGGCTGGGAGAAGGTGTTGGGGCTTTTCACGGGGCCTGACTGGCAGCGAGCAAGGGATCTGGCATTGCTCGGGCTCGCGTCCTATGCGGGCAAGGGCGTCGAGGAGATTGAAACGACCGACCAACAGACCGATGAGGAGGAAGAGGTATGAGCCTTCACGTGTTCGGGGCCATCGTCACGGGCTACGGCTGTGCCGCCAACAACCGGGGCGAGACCGAGGGGAACATCACCACGCTGCAGAAGCTCCTCTGGAAGGGGCAGGTGCACACGACCGTCTCGGCGGAGGCGATCCGGTGGGCACTTCGGTACTACTGGCAGAGGGCCGGCCAGTCGGTGAACTGGCAGTGGGACGACGAGAGGGACGACCACACTTGGAAGGACCCGACCTGGTCCGGCTGGGCCAAGGAGAAGGGGGAGACGTTCATCGACGACGACGTACTCGGTTTCATGAAGGCGGAGGGCGGAAAGGCCGAGGGTGAGAAGGGCACGACCACGAAGCGCCGGGGCGTTCTCGAAGTGGCCCGGGCCATCTCGACCACGCCGTTCTCGGGCGACATCTCCTTCAACGCGAAGAGCGGCGAGAAGGACCGCACCTCCCTCTATGGCACCGAGATGCACGCCACGCGCTACCAGTACGGTTTTGCCCTGACCCCCGAGCGCCTGCGCGTCCCTTCTCGTGCGATCGACGTCGTGGACGGACTGGCGAACCTGGGCGAGGTCGCGGGCAACCACAGCCGCTTCCTCTTCGACTTCTCGCCGGAGTCGATCGTGCTTCGCATCACCCAGGACCCCGCGCCCCGTATCCTGTACTGCTTCTCGGAGGAAGACGGGAAGGTGAGCGGCCCGGAGCTCATCGAAAAGGTTGAGGCGAAGGACATCGACCCGCAGGAATTGTACATCGGCGGCCTCATCGCCGACGTGCCGGCAATCAAGGCTCTCGGAGCCAAGGTCTGTGAGAGGGGCGTCAAGTCTGCCGTCGAGAAGGCCAAGGCCGCGCTTCGCACCTAGCGGAGGAACCAGGGGAGTTCACATGAGCCAGTCCGCAGCCGTCTCCCTTCGGGTCACGGCCCCGATCTGCAGCTTCCGCAAGGGGTATGCGCGCGAGTACCTGGAGACCGAGGAGGTCCCTCCGCCCTCGACGGTCTATGGCTTCCTTCTCTCTCTGGTGGGCGAGGAGGACCGGCGCGCCTACCTCGGGACCAGGCTCGCCTACGCGCTCCTCGCGCAACCCGAGGTGTCCACCGTGCTCCGCACGGTCTGGCGGGTAAAGGACCTCAAGGACAAGAAAACGGGGCGCCCCCAGCCACCGGGCGTCGGGACGAACCGGCGGCCGGACTTCCAGGAGATGCTCACAGGGGTAGACCTCGCGGTGTGGGTCGATGCCGGTCCACTCGCCGACCGTCTCCACCTGGCGGCGACGTCTCCGGGCAATGTGCAGCGCTTCGGCGGCCTGAGCCTCGGCGAGAGCCGCGACCTGGTCAACGACGTCTGGTGGAATCCGCCCCTCGATGGCGTCGCGTGCCGCTGGCTCGTACCGAACCCGGAGGGAGATCTGCCCCTCCCGGTATGGGTGGACCACGTGGGGTCAAAGGGCACCATTTGGAGGCAGTTCCACTTCGAGGAAGGATTCGCGCGGACTCCCACCCCAGACGATGCCCGATGGATCATGGTAGAGAACCCTGCCTGACTCTCGACCGCGATATGCTGTGGTTGGACGGCCGCACGAGGACCGCATGACGAGAGAACAACTGATCGACTACTGGCTTGCCAGCGCCGACGAGGACCTGCGCGCGTCGGAGAGCCTGTTCCAGAACGGACACGACGCCTGGGCTCTGTTCCTGGGCCATCTTGTCATCGAGAAGCTTCTGAAGGCGGTCTACGTCAAGCTCGTGGATGAGAATGTGCCGCGGGTCCACGACTCCCGCACCTGGCGAGCCGGGCCGGGCTTGCGCTTACGGGCGACCAGGAAAAGTTGCTGGAGGTTGTCACACGGTTGAACATCGAGGCACGATATCCGGACTACAAGGGTCAGTTTCGAAAGAAGGCCACACGCGAGTTCACCGCACACCATCTGGATCGCATCCGAGAGGCCCGCCAATGGCTGCTCCAGTTGATCGCGACCTAGCCGTTCAGAAAGTCCGGCAGTACGTGCGGCGCCTGCGGGAGAACAACGTCGCCATCTGGCAGGTCTACCTGTTCGGCTCCTACGCCAACGGAGCACCGGACGCGGACAGCGACATCGACCTCGTCGTGCCCCTCGATCGGGACGAGGTGGACATCTTCGACGAAGGCGTCCGCCTCACCCGGCTCCGCCGCGGGATCGACCTTCGGATCGAACCCCGCGCGTTCGGGCGCAAGGATTGGGAGGACCAAGGTCCGATGGTTCGGAAGATCGTACGCACGGGCCAACGGATCGTGTGATTGGCGCAGGGGTGGATACCGCCCCAAGGAGATGACCCGTGAACCGAATCTTCGACATTGAATACACCGTCCAGATCTGGAAAGAATGGGAGCAGTTCGTGGCCCACGCGCTTCCGCTGGACGTCATGAGCGCGGGGCCCACCGTGGACGGAGCGCGAAGGGCTCTCGCCGAGGCGGTGCAGCTTTTTCTGCTCACCGCCCAGGACATGGGCACGGTGGAGCAGATTCTGGAGGAATCCGGTGACGAGGTGGTCAAAGTGGACGGGGTGGGACATCGAGCGCTCTGGCGGCGGCCGAGGCCGTAGTGCTTTGCAGTGGCGGAGCGAACTGACGAAGGGAGGTGAACTTCCATGCAGGCCTATCGGGTGGAAACCACCGTGGCGAAGGGGGGGCGGATCGTGCTGGACCGGGTTCCGTTCGTGGAGGGTGAGCCGGTCGAAGTCATCGTGATCGAGCGCCCCCCTTTGGCGCACGAGGCCGAGGAACGGTATCCCTTGCGGGGGAAGCCGTACCGTTACGACGACCCGACCGAACCGGTTGCCTTGGAGGACTGGGAGGCACTGAAGTGATCGTACTGGACACCCACGCCTGGCTCTGGTGGGTGCAGGATGTGGCAAAGCTCTCGCCCTCGCAGCAGGCGCGCATGGCGGCCGAGGAGACAGGCGGCGGCCTCGGCGTCTGCGCCATTTCTCTGTGGGAGATCGCCAAGGGGGTGGAACTTGGTAAGATCAAGCTCCCCTGTCCAGTAGAAGAGTGGCTGGCGCTGGCGCTGGCGTACCCCGGCGTCTGCCTCCTTCCCCTCACCGCGGCCATAGCCGCCGAATCCGCGCGTCTACCCGGGAAGTTTCACCGGGATCCGGCCGACCAGCTCATCGTCGCCACGGCCCGCATTTTGGGGTGCCCCCTGGTGACCGTCGATGGGAAGATCCTCTCGTACCCACACATCGACCACGTTGTCTGAAGCCGATGGCCGACCCCGACTTCGAAGACGCCTTCCGCTCGCACCACCAGGCGGAGAAGACAACCGACGAGCCCCTGGTCCGGGTCATGGCCCTCCATGCGCTGGCTTACTGCGAGCGGCTCTTCTACTTGGAGGAAGTGGAGGAGATCCGGGTAGCCGATGCCAACGTGTACGCCGGCAGGCGCGTGCACGACGAGATCGACAAGGGACCCGAGGTGTACACCCTGGAGCTCGGGAGCGAGCGCCTCGGCATCCGGGGAAAGCTCGACGCCGCCCGGCGCGAGGACGGCCGGCTCGTGGTCACCGAGCACAAGAAGGGCCGGTCGCGAAACGGCACGGAAGCCTGGCCGAGCGACCGGCTCCAGGTGCTCGCCTACGCCCTGCTCTTGTCCGAGCATCGGGGCGAAGACGTCCCCGAGGCCGTAGTCCGCTACCACGCCGACCGAAAGACGATCCGGCTGCCCGTAGACCGGGCCGCGGCCGAAGCCCAGGTCTTGGCGGCCGTGGCGAGGGCCCGGGAGCTTCGCAGCGCCGCCGATCGGCCGCCGGTGGCCGTGTCCGAGAAGCTTTGCCGCACCTGCTCCCTGGCTCCCGTCTGCCTCCCCGAAGAAGAGCGGTTCGCCGCCGACGGCGGCGACAAACCCCAGCGCCTGTTTCCTGCCGACGAGGACCGGCGCATCGTCCACGTGGTGGAGCAGGGCGCGGGCATCCGAAAGGATGGGGAGCAGCTCGTGGTGTACCTTCCCGACGGCACCAAGAAGCCCCTCCCCGGCCGGACCGTGGCGGCCCTCGTCCTCCACGGGAACGTGCAGATCTCCACCCAGGCCGTACACTACTGCGCGGCCCGCGAGATCGGCGTGCACTGGCTCTCTTACGGCGGCCACTACGTTGGAGCGCTGTCTGCGGGCGCCGGGGGCGTGCAGCGCCGCAACCGCCAGTACGGCGCGCTTCGCGACCCGAGGCTTCGCGGGGGACTCGCCGCGAGGATCGCCCAGGCCAAGGTGGAGAACCAGCTCCGGTACGTGCTGCGGGCCACCCGGGGGGAAGCCGCAGGGCCGCGGGACGCGGCGGTGCAGAGGGGCGTGGAGAGGCTGCGCGAGGAGGTGGCGAGCGTCGCTCGCCTGGGCGGCGAGATCGCAAGCCTCGAGCCCGGGGCCGACGGCCTTGAGGTGGAGGTGACGCGCTGCATCGACGCGGTCCGTGGGCACGAGGGAGCCGCGGGCCGCGAGTACTTCGCCCTGCTGCCGCGGCTCCTCAACCTGGCGGAGGGCGACTTTCTGCACTTCTCCGGCCGGAATCGGCGGCCGCCCAAAGACCCTTTCAACGCACTCCTCTCCTTCGGGTACGCGCTCCTGTACCGGGACTGCGTCGCCGGCCTCCTGGCCGTGGGCCTCGAGCCCGCCCTCGGAATCCTCCACACGCCGCGCTCGGCCGCCTACCCCCTGGCGCTCGATCTGATGGAGCTCTTCCGGCTCATCCTGTGGGACATGCCCCTGATCGGTTCCGTGAACCGCAGACAGTGGGCCAAGCCGGACTTCGAGGTCACGTCCGGCCAGGTTTGGCTCAATCCCGACGGCCGCCGCAAGGCGATCCAGCTCTACGAGGCCCGCAAGCAGGAGAAGTGGAAGCACCCGGTGCTCGACTACTCCTTGAGCTATGCCCGCACCATCGAGCTCGAGGCGCGGCTCCTCGAGAAGGAGTGGACCGGCGAGCCTTCGCTGTTTGCGAAGTTGAGGCTGCGCTGACGTGGGCGACGAGCGGCACTGGCACCTCGTGTGCTACGACATCCGCGACGACAAGCGCTGGCGCCGCGCGTACAAGATCCTCAAGGGCCGGGGCGACCGCGTGCAGTACTCGATCTTTCGGATCCAGATGACCCGGACCCAGTTGGAGGAGCTGCGATGGGAGCTGGGAAGGGTCATGGCGGACGAGGACGACCTGATGGTGGTGCGCCTCTGCCCCGGCTGCGCCCAGCGGGTCATCGACAGCCGAGGAGAAGACGAGTGGAAGAAGCCACCCCCGACCTTCGAGGTCTTCTGATGCATGGACCCCCCTAGCTCCAACGCCGCACCGGTTCCCGCGGCGATGGAAGACGCAGTCTCCGAGCGGCTTTCCGGCCCATATCCCCGCGGGGCGACGCTTGATGCTGAAAACCCTCGTTTTTTCAGGGTGCTGCGTCGCCCGGGCCGCAGCGCTTCCCGAGTTGCGTGCAACAGAGCCCAGGTGCATGATTCTCCCCCGACTTTCCCCAGTCGGGAGGCGGGCTCCGGCCCGCAGGCTGACACGATCTTCGATGCCGAAAGGCGTTGAGCACATGATTCGGTTCGGCGTCATCGTCCCTCTCCGCGCACTGACACGATCTTCGATGCCGAAAGGCGTTGAGCACGCCGAGGCGGACCAGGCGGCGGACCTTCGGGGGAACTGACACGATCTTCGATGCCGAAAGGCGTTGAGCACGAAAATCTGGATCAGTTGGCCGGGCCCTCGGGTGACTGACACGATCTTCGATGCCGAAAGGCGTTGAGCACCGAGCGGGGACACGGGGCATGGCCGGGATCGCCGGCTGACACGATCTTCGATGCCGAAAGGCGTTGAGCACTCGTCGAGCACCACGGAGAGCGTGCCAGTAGACCCCCTGACACGATCTTCGATGCCGAAAGGCGTTGAGCACTCAGGAACCGCGTAGCCATCAACCAGGGGGATCGCTGACACGATCTTCGATGCCGAAAGGCGTTGAGCACGAAACAGAGATTCCGGCGCCGCCACCCAGCCCCCCTGACACGATCTTCGATGCCGAAAGGCGTTGAGCACTCCCCTGCGGCTGTGGAGTCGTCCGCCCCGGTCAGCTGACACGATCTTCGATGCCGAAAGGCGTTGAGCACTCGTTTCGGAGCACGAAGTCCGGCGGCTGCGAAACTGACACGATCTTCGATGCCGAAAGGCGTTGAGCACCGAGACAGACTCTCCCGCCATTCGTCCCGACACACTGACACGATCTTCGATGCCGAAAGGCGTTGAGCACTCGATCCAGATCGACACGGGCTCTCTCAACAGCAGCAATTCCCGCTGCCTCCGCGAAACGTCCTGTTCAGGTTTGAGACAGGGGGA
>JAWSUI010000006.1:11188-122787 GCA_033551855.1 Deferrisomatales bacterium | reverse complement strand
GACCGTGTGCGCGCCCTTCCGGTTATTCCGCCATCCTTCGATCCCTCCTCGTCGGCCGTCCACCCAACCTTACGGGGAAAGACCCGCTGAAGCAATTCCGCCTAAAGGCGAAGTCTTACGACCGGTAGTCTTTAAACTTTAACCATGTTGGCGGAAAGAGTGGATCTTAACAAACAAAGATAAGAACGGCACCGACCTTGGAGCCTTGGTCTTACAGTTAACCATAGGAGGATAATGTTATGAGCCCATTTCTCATATTCATCATCGTGCTGGCTGCTCTGGTATTGGTTGCAACACTGTTCTTTGTCGGCATCTACAACAAACTCGTCGCGCTGCGCAACCGCTTCAAGAACGCCTACGCGCAAATTGATGTGCAGCTCAAGCGGCGTTATGACCTGATTCCAAACCTAGTAGAGACTGCCAAGGGCTACCTTCAACACGAACGCGGCACGCTCGAAGCCGTGATCGCCGCGCGTAATGCCGCGTCGTCCGCCAATGCGGGCGCCGCCGCCAGTCCCGGCGAACCCTCCGCGATGAAGCAACTCGCCAGCGCCGAAGGCGAGCTCACCGGCGCGCTCGGTCGCCTGTTCGCCCTCTCCGAGGCGTATCCCGACCTCAAAGCGAACACGACCATGCTGAGCCTGATGGAAGAATTGACCTCGACAGAGAACAAAGTCTCTTTCTCTCGGCAGGCGTATAACGACTCGGTGATGGCCTACAACACGCGGCGGGAGATTTTTCCAAGCAGCATCATCGCCTCGAGCTTCCACTTCAACGCCGCCGAGCTGTTCGTCATCGAGGAGCCGGAGCAACGAGAGGCGCCGAAGGTTTCGTTCTCTTGAGGAGGGTTAGAACATGAATGCGTTACAACCGTTGAAGCGTGGCGGCCCAAGGCAGTCGCAACGCTTGAACATTTCAAGGAAGTGACCCATGGATTTTTTCGAGCATCAGGACAAAGCCAGGAAGAACACGAAGGTGCTGGTGTTTTACTTCGCGATCGCCGTCGCCTGCATCATCGCGGCGGTTTATATCGCCAGTCTGCTGATTTTCTACGGCACCCAGTCCCGACCGCAACCTGGCGTCCCGACGCCCGAGCTCGTCCTGTGGGATCCCAAGCTTTTTTTCTACGTCGTGCTCGGCACGCTCGGTGTCGTGATCATTGGCAGCCTCTACAAGACCGCAGTATTGGCCAAGGGCGGCAGCGCCGTCGCCGAATCGCTCGGCGGACGGCTCGTCAACTCCAACACGACCCATCCCGAGGAGCGCAAACTCCGGAACGTGATCGAGGAAATGGCCATCGCCGCCGGTGTGCCCGTTCCCAAGATCTATGTGCTCGACGACGAAAAAGGCATCAACGCTTTTGCGGCCGGCCACGCACCGGGCGACGCCGCCATCGGCGTCACGCGCGGCTGCATGACCTTGCTCAGCCGTGATGAATTGCAGGGCGTCATCGGTCACGAATTCAGCCACATCCTCAATGGCGACATGCGTCTGAACCTGCGCCTCATGGGCGTCGTCTTCGGCATCCTGTGCCTCGGGGTGGTTGGCCGTATCCTGCTCTTCTCGCGCAGCCGCAGCAGCAGCAAGGACAAGAATCCGCTGATGCTCTTGGGGCTTGCCCTGATCATCATCGGCGCGATCGGCGTTTTCTTTGGCCGGCTCATCCAGGCCGCGCTCAGCCGGCAACGAGAATTTCTGGCCGATGCCTCCTCGGTTCAGTTCACCCGCAATCCTGCAGGGCTCTCCGGGGCGCTGCAAAAAATCGGCAGCGCCGGCTCGCGGGTCGAATCCGCTCACGCCGGGGAAGCCAGCCACATGTTCTTCGAAAACGGCCTGAGCAAACCGTTCCTCGGGATCCTGGCCACGCACCCCCCGCTTGACGAGCGCATCCGCGCCATCGATCCAGGCTGGGACGGAACTTTCCAGCAAGGCAGCGTTACAGCGGTTGAAGCAGAAGCTCCGCGCGGGGCGGTGAAGCCGCCGCCGTCACGATTTCCGTTTCCGCCGATTCCCGGGATGCCGGATGCGTCGGTTGGCGCCGCCGGCTTCGCTCCCAACCGCGTCGAAGTGGGAGCCGTGCTTCCAAACCTGGGTAAACCAACGCCGCTGCACGTGCGCTACGCCGTGGAGTTGCGGAATTCATTCCCCGAAACGGTCCGTTCCGCCGCCCGCGAACCGCTCGCCGCCGCCGCGCTGATTTACGCGATGCTCCTCAGCCCGGACGAACCCTTGCGCGCGAAGCAACTCACGGAGCTTGCCAAGCGAACCGCGCCGGGGGTTGGCGAAACAACCGCCGCGCTCTGGCCTGAAGTCGCGCCCGTCGCCGCTCGCGCGCGGCTGCCGCTCGCGAACCTCGCTTTGCCCGCGCTGCGTCATCTTCGGCCCGACGAGGCCGAGCAATTCAGCCAGGCGTTGCAATGGCTCATGGAGAGCGACGAGAAGATCCAAGTCTTTGAGTTCGTCCTTCAGAAGATCGTCCGCCGCCATCTCGCGCCGCAGTCGGGCGAAACCCGCTCGACCTCCACTCAATACCACACGCTCAAACCGCTCGTGCGGGATTGCAGCGTCGTGCTCTCGGCGCTGGCGAACGCCGGCAACAGGGACGCCGGCGAAGTCGAAAAGGCATTCCGGACGGGCGCGCCCCATTTGCGTGCGAAGGCAGATGGGCTGCAGCTCCTGCCGCGCGAAGAATGTGGGCTGGAACCACTGGATGCCGCGCTCGAGCGCCTCGCGTTGGCCGTGCCGCAAATCAAAAAGGATCTGCTCGAAGCCTGCGTGCATGTCGTCGGCGCGGACGGCTTGATCGAGGAACGCGAAGCCGAATTGCTTCGCGCCGTCGCCGACACGCTGGATTGTCCGATCCCGCCGTTTGTGGAGCTCGCCGAAAGCTAAACATATGACAGGAGACCTCTTCAAGAGTGCGCCCGGCCTGCGAGCCGCTACGAAACAAGATCAAGGAGGAGGACGAGATGTCTCGAAGAGTGCGCGTGGGGATCAACGGTTACGGGGTCATCGGCAAGCGCGTAGCGGACGCGGTGAGATTGCAGGATGACATGGAGCTCGTGGGGGTTGCGGACGTGGTCCACGACTATCGCGTCCGCGTCGCCGTGGAACGAGGCTATCCGGTGTTCGCCTCGGATCCCGCACGGCGTGCCGAGATGGAAGCGGCCGACATCCCCGTTGTGGGGACGCTCGACGACCTTCTCGCTCGAACGGAGATCGTTGTGGACTGCACGCCGAAGCGCGTCGGCGCGGAGAACCGCGAGCGCTACCAAGCCGCCGGGGTAAAGGCAGTGTGGCAGGGCGGTGAGAAGCACGAAGTGGCCGGCTACTCGTTCGTGGCGCAGGTGAACTATGCCGGCGCTCTCGGCCGCGACTCCGCCCGCGTCGTCTCCTGCAACACGACGGCGCTCGCCCGCGCGATGGGCGCGCTGCATTCGCGCGGATGGGTGAAACGCGCCCGGGCCGTTCTGCTCCGCCGAGCCACGGATCCGTGGGAGTCGCACGTGACGGGGATGATCAACACCGTCATTCCCGAGACGAAGGTGCCGAGCCACCAGGGGCCCGACCTGCAGAAAGTCATCCCCGGCCTCGACATCACGACGCTCGCCGGCGCCGCGGCGCACAACCTGAGCCACATCCACTTCGCGATGGTGGAGACGACACGCCCGGTGAGCGTGGATGAGCTTCGCGACGCGCTGTGGGACGCGCCGCGGATCGCATTCGTCCGGGCTTCCGACGGGCTCGTCGCCCTGAACTCCGTGATCGAGCTGATGCGCGACCTCGGCCGACCTCGTGCCGACATGTGGGAGGTCGCCGTGTGGGAGGAATCCCTCGCCACCGATGATCGGGAGGTCTACCTCACCTTCCAGGTGCACAACGAAGCCATCACCACCCCCGAGAACATCGACTGCATCCGCGCGCTGACAGACCTTGAACGGGACGCCGGACGATCCATCGAGAAGACCGACACGACGCTCGGGGTGACCAAGGCGTTCTTGCCCGCCACGACGAGGCCCATTCCGCACCTGGCAAGCCCCGATGTCCCGCACTCGGCGCTGGAGCGGGTCGTCGCTCGTCACGCCGAGTTCCGCGGCATCGGCTTCAAGGGTGCCGAAGAGCCGGAGGAATGATGCAGCGAAAAAGGACGAGAGAACTTGCCGTGAAGATGACTACCATCGAGGTCGCCGATCTCTTATCTCCGCACTCCCTGGATGGCGTCGATCCGGTTTGCAGGACGTCGGTGAATGAGGCGGCGGGATGAACGTCGTCATTACCCTCTCCCCCAGGGACTACGACGCCGTGCTGTTCGATCTCGACGGCGTGCTGACCAGGACGGCGAGCGTGCATGCGGCGGCCTGGAAGAAGCTCTTCGACGGCTTTCTCGAGCCGCGCGCCACCAAGGCAGGCACGCCGTTCGTGCCTTTTGATATCGAGACCGACTACCCGCGCCACGTCGACGGCGAGGTCTGCGAATTCGTCAGCGGTACTACGCGTGTCTTTCGATTGAACGACGAGGCAAGGGCCGGAAAGCGGTGAGGAGGTCCCAGGTGAAAGAACACGAACACGCAACCCCGAATAAACCCGAATCCAAGCCGGCGCAGGACGAAGTGGCCAGGAAAGCCTACGCCATCTATGAGAAGGAAGGTCGTCCGCAAGGGCATGCCGACCAGAACTGGTTGGCGGCAGAAGCTCAATTGAAGCATGCCGGCTCCGACCCTCCTGAGCAACAGGACCATCATGCCCACATGGCGGCGGACTTCCGAAAGCGATTCTGGATCTCGCTGGTCTTGACCCTGCCGATTCTCGCGCTCTCGCCGATGCTCCAATCACTGGTAGGCCTGCGAGAGGCCATCCGTTTCCCCGGCGACATCTACGTGCTGTTCGGTCTCTCCTCGGCGGTCTTCGGGTATGGCGGCTGGCCGTTTCTCAAGGGCTTTCTCGAGGAGCTCAAAGCCCGCCGGCCCGGGATGAAGACGCTCATCTCCGTCGCCATCGCCACCGCGTACCTCTACAGCAGCGCGGTGGTGTTCGGGCTGACCGGCAAGATGTTCTTCTGGGAGCTGGTCTCCTTGATCGACATCATGCTGCTCGGGCACTGGATCGAGATGAAGTCCGTGATGGGCGCTTCGCGGGCGCTGGAGGAGCTGGCCAAACTCATGCCCTCCGACGCCCACAAGCTCATGCCGGACGGCAGCGTGAAGGACGTGCCCCTTGGCGAGCTGGCGGTGGATGACAAAGTCCTGATCAAACCCGGCGAGAAAATTCCTGCGGACGGTGTCATCGTTGAGGGCGAAAGCTCGGTCGACGAGGCCATGCTGACCGGTGAATCGACCCCCGTCGCCAAGACGACCGGCGGCAAGGTCATTGGCGGGGCCATCAACGGGGAAGGTTCATTGACCATCGAGGTCAAGGGCACCGGCAAGGACTCGTTCTTGTCGCAGGTCATCGATCTCGTCAAGCAGGCCCAGGAAAGCAAATCGAAGACCCAGGACCTCGCCAACACCGCCGCGATGTGGCTCACCGTCGTGGCCTTAGGGGGCGGCGTTCTCACCTTCGTGATCTGGCTGGTTCTCACGGGCAAGGATCTCGCGTTCGCCATCGAACGCGCCGTGACCGTGATGGTCATCGCCTGCCCGCATGCCCTGGGTCTTGCCGTGCCGCTAGTGGTGGCTGTCTCCACGGCGTTGGCCGCAAAAAACGGGCTGCTCATTCGCAATCGGGTCGCTTTCGAGGGTGCCCGCAAACTGCGGGCCATCATTTTCGACAAGACCGGCACGCTGACCGAGGGCCGATTTGGGGTGACGGACACGCTGATCCTGGGCGAAGACATCACCGAAGAAGCGCTGCGCACCTACGCGGCCTCCGTGGATGCGAGCTCCGAGCATCCCATCGCCAAGGCCATCGCCGCCGCTTCGGAAAAGAAGCTGCCCGTCGAAGGCTTCAAGAGCATCACGGGCAAGGGGGCCGAGGGCCGGGTCGAGGGCAAGGACATCAAGGTCGTGAGTCCCGGCTACGTGCGCGACCAGAACATCGCGCTCAGCGACCCGCGCGTCGAACCCCTGCAAGCGCAAGGCAAGACGGTCGTGTTCGTCCTCGTGGACGGGAAGTTGAAAGGGGCACTTGCGCTCGCCGACATCATTCGACCCGAGGCGAAGCAGGCCATCGCGGCCCTCAAGGCACTCGACATCCGCTGCCTGATGCTCACCGGCGACAACAAGGCGACGGCAAAGTGGGTCTCGGAGCAGGTCGGGCTGGATGAATATTTCGCTGAAGTCCTGCCCAAGGACAAAGCCGCCAAGGTGAAGGAAGTCCAAGCTCGGGGCGACCTGGTGGCCATGACGGGCGACGGCGTGAACGATGCCCCGGCGCTGGCGCAGGCTGACTTGGGCATCGCGATCGGAGCCGGCTCCGATGTGGCGGTAGAGACCGCCGACGTGATTCTTGTGCGGAGCAATCCGCTGGATGTCGTCGCCATCCTGAGGCTCTCCCGCGCGACGTACCGAAAGATGATCCAGAACCTGCTCTGGGCGACGGGCTACAACGTCGTCGCTCTTCCGCTAGCGGCCGGAGCGCTCTACGCATGGGGCGTGCTGCTCACTCCTGCGCTGGGCGCGGTGCTGATGTCCGCGAGCACGGTGATTGTGGCCATCAACGCGCGACTGCTGAGATTGAAGGCCGAGCCTCAGTCTGAAACCAAAAAATGATCACTCTGTTGAGGAACGGAAACAAGACTTTTCGCTTAACTCTAAACGACATGAACGCCGGAATCAAAACACAGTGACAACAACAACCGCAAAGCAAGAAACAAGACCATGAACGAACACATTGCACACTCCGGAGCTTGGGGCATCGCCCTGATCGTGATCGTTATTGCCTCGTGGGTTTTATACCGCTACCTCGCGCCCAAGACGTGGAGGGAGTGGGCGAGTGCCGGCGTGATCCAAGCCTTCATCATTGCTCTTTATGCGGAGATGTATGGCTTTCCCCTCACCATCTACCTGCTCGTGCGGTTCTTCGGTCTTGATCAGACTAACCTCAACGCCAACCTCTGGTCCACGCTGCTGGGGTTCGGTGAGACGGGCATGATGATCGCGATGATCCTCGGCTACGTGCTCCTGTTCGCCGGCATCGGGGTATTCATCGAGGGATGGCGCGAGCTGCACCGCGCCCGGCAGGAAAACCGGCTCGTCACAGACCGGCTCTACGGGCTGGTGCGTCCTGTACCCCTTCGTGCTGAGTCCGGAGGTGGCGGCGCTGTCGATGTCCGGCAGCACTCTGATTGTGGCGATCAATGCGCTACTTCTGAAGCGCACCAAGCTGGCAGGCATCCGTCAGCCTGGCAAGACGGCGGCGTCCAGGACGCCCGACGCGGCAGCCAAGCCGAAGCCAGATGAGGCGCCTGCGGCGCCGGCAAACCCGTAACCCGATAGGAAAGAAGCCGCGTGAGGATAAACACCGAGCTCCCAGCGAGCGTTCCCGCGTCCACTATGGCCACGCTCATGCTCGCCGTTTTCATGGTGTCGGTCGGCTTTGGCGTCGTGCTTCTGCGTTCTGCCCTATCTGATCGAGCGACTCCTGGGAGCGGGATAGCGACTGCGCAAGTTTCCCGACACACGGGTCTACTGCGCGAGGCCAGACTCGCTTGTGATGAAGGAGGCGACCACGACAACAAAAAACGATTTTGGAGCTGTTTCTCTGTTGCGCAGAGCTTCTCGTTGATTCAAGGACGCCAGGCTTGGAAGTCCGATTGACAAGATTGAAGAGGGGAAGGCTAAAAAATTGAAAGTCGAAATGGTATTTATTTAGGGAGCCGCGCCATGACAGTGTTGCCAAGGACACCGAAACGCATCGGGGTCGCCGCCGACCACGGAGGTTATGACTTGAAGGAACAACTGGCCAGGATGTTGGGCGAAGCCGGCTACGAAGTCATTGCCTTTGGCGACCGCCCGCCGACGTCGGACGATGATTATCCGGATTTTGTTGTGCCTTTGGCCCGTGCCGTCGCGCGCGGGGAGGTGGATCGCGGCGTCGCCATCTGCGGCAGTGGCGTCGGTGCGTCCGTCGTCGCCAACAAAGTGCCTGGCGTGCGGGCGTGCCTGATCCATGAAACCTTTTCGGCGCACCAAGGCGTCGAGGACGACGATCTGAACATGATCTGCCTCGGGGGGCTCGTAGTCGGCCACGCACTTGCTTGGGAATTGATTCAAACATTTCTCGCCGCGCGATTCAGCGGTGCCGAGCGGCATCGTCGCCGTCTGGCCAAAGTGGCGGAGCTGGAAAACAAGGAAACAAAATCATGAATAAATCCTCTGAAATAATTGTTTCGCTGATCCATCAACTGACGTCCCCGCGAACCAACCATCACAACCTGCACGTTCGCGGTTACAAGAAAGAAGGAACCACCACCACGCCCTGCGGCATGGCGGTGCGCAATGACATGGACCGCTTTCATTTAGTCAAAGACGTCGTCGGTCGGGTGTCGAGTTTGGGCCCGCGCTCTGCTTATCTCACCCAGATCATTCGAGACAAATTGATCGACCACCAGCGCTACATCCGGCAACACGGTGAGGACATGCCGGAAATCCGGGATTGGAAATGGGGCGCCAGGGAAACGGGGAAGACAGGCCCCTCGCGCAAATGAGCGGCGTACTTCCGCAGGTGTATCTGGTTCGCCACGGCGAGACCGCTTGGACGATCAGCAGACAGGCCACCGGCCGTGCTGACATTCCACTTACCGAGCGGGGCGAACGCGAGGCGCAAGCGTTGAGCGCGCGGCTGAGGGGCATGAGCTTCACCAAAGTGCTCACCAGCCCGCTGCAACGGGCACTGCGGACTGGTGAGCTGGCGGGCTTTGCCGAGCGCGCGCAGGCCGATCCCGATCTGCTGGAATGGGACTACGGCGCGTACGAAGGCCGGCGCACGTCAGACATCCGGGCCGAGCGCCCCGGCTGGCGTTTGTTCGAGGACGGTTGCCCCGGCGGGGAAACGCTGGTGGAGGTGAGTATGCGCGCGGACCGGATTATTACCCGGGTTCGTGCGCTGGAGGGCGATGTGCTCGTCTTCGCGCACCGGGACATATTGCGCATCCTCATTGCGCGTTGGATTGCACTGCCTGCTCTGGAAGCCCGCCGATTGCATCTGGAGACGGCTTCCTTGAGTGTATTGGGTTATGACCATGATTTGGATGAGCCAGTTATCCGCCAGCTCAACGAAGCGCGACACGCGTAAGCGCCGCAGTTCAAACTATCGGATGGGTAATAACCGATGGAGGTTTTATGTCGATATCCACACAAGAGATGGCAAAGACGGTAGCCGCGCTAACGGCGCCGGGTAAAGGAATTCTTGCAGCCGATGAGAGCACGGGCACCATTGAAAAGCGGCTCAAAACGGTGAATATAACGACCACGGAGGAAGCCCGGCGCGATTACCGCGAGCTGTTATTTTCCACACCCGGTCTCGGTGGTTTTATTAGCGGCGTCATCCTGTTCGAGGAGACCCTCAAACAGAAAAGTGCCGCAGGCGTGCCCTTGCCGGAGTTACTGAAATCACAGGGTATCGTGCCCGGCATCAAGGTAGATAAAGGCACGGTGCTGCTGTCTGAATTTCCCGGTGAGACGGTGACGCAGGGCTTGGACGGTCTGGCGCAGCGGCTGAGCGAATACAAACAGATGGGTGCGCGTTTCGCCAAATGGCGCGCGGTGATTCACATCGGCACAGGCATCCCAACGCCGCAGGCGATTGCCAGCAATGCGCATGCGCTGGCGCGCTACGCGGCCATTTGTCAAGAACAAGCGTTGGTACCTATCGTCGAGCCCGAGGTATTAATGGACGGCGATCACACGCTCGCGACTTCCGCACGCGTCACAGAGGAAGTCTTGCATGCGGTATTTCACGCGCTGCACCTTCAACGCGTTGCACTGGAGTACATGATTTTGAAACCCAACATGGTCGAGCCTGGCCGCGCTTGCCCGGAGCCCGCTACGCCGCAACAGGTGGCACAAGCAACGCTTGTCTGCCTACGGCACACGGTGCCAGCAGCTGTGCCCGGGATCAACTTCCTTTCCGGTGGTCAGAGCGAGGCAACGGCCACCGCCAACCTCCATGCCTTGAACACCACTGTCGAGAAGCAGCCGTGGGTCTTGAGCTTTTCATACGGGCGCGCGTTGCAGGCATCCGTGCTGCAGGCTTGGCGCGGCGAGGCCGCGAACAAGTCGATTGCGCAGCAAGAGCTATACAAGCGAGCGCATTTAAATAGCGCGGCTTCGCAAGGCAAATATACAGCCGCGATGGAGAACGAATGAGAGTAAGCCTTTGTCGATAGAGAAAATGACATCGGAGCAAACATGACATTACCAGAGACAGCATCATCTCGGTGATCGGCTACGGAAGGGCTGCCGTTCCCCCTGGGCCGGACTCGGATAGAAGAAGAGGGCGCATGCAACTTTGCGCTTTACTCGAAGCATGCGGAGAGCGTCACGTTGCTGCTCTTGCGGCGGCATAACCGGCAACGGCGCGTTCTTCACCCGCGAAGACGCCGTTGAGGCCGCCTGGGCATCCACGAGGGAACAAGGCTGGTCCCGTGCGACTTCATCGGCTTTTGCCAGCCGTTGAATCCGCCAGCCAGGCATCACGATCTGCTGATGTCGAATCTGTTTGCGCAGACCGAGGCGCTGGCGTTCGGCAAGACCGAAGATGAGGTCAAGGCCGGGGGGACGCCCGAGTGGCTCGCGCCGCACCGGGTCTTCGAAGGCAATCGCCCGACCAACACCCTGCTCGCCGAGCGTCTGACGCCGGAGACGCTGGGGCTGCTGGTCGCGCTTTACGAACACAGCGTCTTCACGCAAGGGACCATCTGGCATATCGATTCGTTCGATCAATGGGGCGTCGAGTTGGGCAAGGTGCTGGCGGAGCGCAAGATCCCCGAGCTTGAAAGCACGGACGAACCGCAGCTCGAGCACGACAGCTCGACCAACGCACTCATCCGGCGTTACCGCCGACTCAGGAATGGACGTTCATGAACGTAAGTCCGCTGGCAGGCAAGCCGGCCACGCCGGCAATGCTGGTCGATGTACCCAGGCTTGTTACGGCCTACTACACCGACGTCCCTGATTCTTCAGTGCAGGCGCAGCGAGTCGCGTTCGGCACCTCGGGCCATCGTGGCTCCGCCTTCGAACGTACTTTCAACGAATGGCATGTTCTCGCCATCAGTCAGGCCATTTGCGATTACCGCAAGCGGCAGGGCATCGGCGGCCCGCTGTTTCTCGGCATCGACACGCACGCGCTGTCGGTGCCGGCTTGTGCCAGCGCGCTCGAAGTGCTGGCGGCCAACGGTGTCGAAGTGATGCTAGCGGATAAGGACGAGTACACGCCCACGCCTGCGGTTTCACACGCAATTCTCACCTACAACCGTGGCCGCGCTACCGGGCTGGCGGATGGTATTGTCATCACGCCGTCGCACAATCCACCGGACAGCGGCGGTTTCAAGTACAACCCGCCCAACGGCGGGCCGGCGGATAAGGATGTCACGGTATGGATCGAAGCCCGGGCCAATGCGTTTCTGAAAGACGGCCTCCAGGGTGTGAAACGAATCCCTTTCGAGCAGGCGTTGCGCGCCGCCACCACGCACCGGCACGACTATCTCAACGCGTACGTGAGCGATCTCGACAAGGTGATCGACATGGAGCCGATTCGCGGCGCGAACATCAGCATGGGCGTGGACCCGCTCGGCGGCGCGGGCGTCCACTACTGGGCCGCGATTGCCGAGCGCTATGGTTTGAATCTCACCGTCGTGAACGAAGTCGTCGATCCGACCTTCCGGTTCATGACGGTCGACTGGGACGGCCGCATTCGCATGGATCCGTCCTCGTCTTATGCAATGCAGAGCTTGATCGACCTCAAGGATCGCTTCGACATCGCCTTTGCCTGCGACACCGACCATGATCGGCATGGGGTCGTCACCAGGGGCGCGGGGTTGCTGCCGCCCAACCATTACCTTTCCGTCGTCATCTTCTACCTCTTCCAGCATCGACCGAAGTGGAACGAGGATGCGGCGGTTGGCAAGACGGTAGTCAGCAGCCAAATGATCGATCGCGTCACGGCGAAGCTGGGCCGGAAGCTCTACGAGGTGCCGGTCGGTTTCAAGTGGTTTGTCGATGGCTTGCTGGACGGCTCGCTTGGCTTCGGCGCGGAAGAGAGTGCGGGTGCATCTTTTATCCGTCTGGATGGCAGCGTCTGGACGACGGATAAAGACGGCATCGTCCCGGCGTTGCTTGCCGCCGAAATCACGGCGCGCATGGGCCGCGATCCCGGCGAGCTCTACCGCGAGCTGACGCGCGAGTTTGGCGAGCCAGCCAACGACCGGGTCGAGGCGCCCGCCACGCCGGCCCAAAAAGAGATGCTGTCAAAGCTTTCGCCACCACAGGTGCGGATCACGCAACTGGGCGACGAGAAGATCGACCGCGTACTCGACCGCGCGCCGGGTAACGACGCGCCGATCGGCGGCATCAAGGTGGTCGCCGCCAGCGGCTGGTTCGCCGCACGGCCGTCCGGCACGGAGGACATTTACAAAATCTACGCGGAGAGTTTCCGCGGCGAAGACCATCTGCGCGACATCCTGCGCGAGGCGCAGGCCATCGTCGACCGCGCGCTGTCGGATCGTTGACGCGCGTTGCACACATAGTCGGAGTGACCATGTCCGACCCGCTCGATCAGCTTTGCATCAACACGGTGCGGTTTCTGTCGGTGGACGCCGTGCAACAGGCGAACAGCGGGCATCCGGGCCTGCCGCTCGGTGCTGCCGCGATGGCTTATGTGCTGTGGACACGCCTGCTCAAGCACAATCCGCGTAATCCGGACTGGTTCGATCGCGACCGCTTCGTGCTCTCGGCCGGACACGGGTCGATGTTGCTCTACAGCCTGCTGCACCTGACCGGTTACGCGCTCTCGCTGGACGACATCAAGCAGTTCCGCCAGTGGGGCAGCAAGACCCCTGGACATCCGGAACGTGGACACACGCCGGGCGTGGAGACAACCACCGGGCCGCTCGGACAGGGCCTCGCCAACGCGGTCGGCATGGCCATCGCCGAGGCGCAGCTGGCGGCGCGCTACAACCGCCCCGGTTTCGAGGTGATCGACCACGCCACCTATGCGCTCGTCAGCGACGGCGACCTGATGGAGGGGGTGGCCTCCGAGGCGGCCTCGCTGGCCGGGCATCTCGAGCTCGGCAAGCTGACCTGTCTGTACGACGACAACCGCGTGACGCTGGCCGCCGCCACCGACATCGCGTTCTCGGAGGATCGCGCGCGCCGCTTCGAGGCCTATGGCTGGCACACGCTGCCGGTCGCGGACGGCAACGACCTCGCCGCGATCGACGCCGCGCTGCGGGCCGCGCGCGCGGAAACGGCGCGGCCCTCGCTGATCCTGGCGCGCACCCACATCGGCTACGGCTCCCCCAACAAGCACGACAGCTTCGAGGCGCACGGCTCGCCGCTTGGCGTCGACGAGGTGCGCCTGACCAAGCAGAACCTCGGCTGGCCGACCGAGCCGCCGTTTCTGATTCCCGAAGCGGCGCTGGCGCATTTTCGCGAGGCCGTCGCCGTCGAACGCGGCGCGCGCGACGAGGCGGCGTGGAACGCGCGCATGACACTCTACGCGCAGGCCTTCCCCGACCTGGCCGAGGAACTGCGGCGCAGCCTGCGCGGCGAGCTGCCACCGGACTGGGACGCGGACATTCCCGTGTTTCCCGCCGACGCCAAGGGCATCGCCACGCGCGTCGCTTCGGGCCAGGTGATGAATGCGATCGCGCCGCGGCTGCCGGCGCTGACCGGCGGTTCGGCGGATCTGGATCCGTCGACCAAGACCGCGCTGAAAGACCTTGGGGATTTCAATCCCCCGGCGGGTGCGAACAACGATACCCAGGGCTCCGATGGTGATGGCTGGAGTCATGCCGGACGCAACCTGCACTTCGGCGTGCGCGAGCATGCGATGGGCGCGATCGTCAACGGTCTGGCGGCGCACGGCGCAACTCTTCCCTACGGCGCGACCTTCCTGATTTTTTCCGATTACATGCGTCCGCCGCTCCGGCTGGCCGCGCTGATGGGGCTGCACCTCGTGCACGTGTTCACCCACGACAGCATCGCGCTAGGCGAAGACGGTCCCACCCACCAGCCGGTGGAGCAGCTGGCCGCGCTGCGTGCGATTCCGAACCTGACCGTGATCCGCCCCGGCGACGCCAACGAAACCGCGGTCGCCTGGCGGGTCGCGCTGGAGACGCGCGCTCGCCCGGTGGTGCTGGTGCTGAGCCGGCAGGACCTGCCCACGCTCGATCGCCGCCGCTATGCGCCGGCGGACGACCTGCGCCGCGGGGCGTACGTGCTGTCCGATGCGGCGGACGGCAAGCCCGCGCTGATCCTGATCGCTAGCGGCTCCGAGGTCGGACTGATCGTGGCCGCGGCGGAACGTCTACGGGGAGAGCGCGTGGCGGTGCGCCTCGTCTCCATGCCGAGCTGGGAACTGTTCGAGGGCCAATCCCAGGCGTATCGCGACGCGGTGTTGCCGCCCTCCATCCCGGCGCGGCTCGCGATCGAGGCGGGGGTGACGCAGGGGTGGCATCGCTACGTGGGAGACCGGGGAGACGTGTTGGGCGTGGATCGCTTCGGCGCGTCGGCGCCGGGGCCGGTCATGCTGCGCGAATATGGATTCGGCGTGGAGAACGTGTGCCAACGAGCGCTGGCCCTGGTCGAAAAAATCAAGGAGAACCCATGAGAAATGAAACACATGTCAGCCAGCCGCTATACGGCCTGCTGCATACGGATGTCGCGATTATCAACGCAAATGGCCGCCTCAGACGCATCGCCCGAAGCCGTTGACGGTGCAGCAGTTGCGCTGTTTTGCCTATCAGATCGGCGCATTCGCGGCGGCGTTGGGTGGGATGGACACGCTGGTGTTCGCAGGCGGCATCGGCGAAAACGCACCGCTGGTCCGGGCGCGCATCTGCTCCGAGTTTGGCTTTCTCGGCATCGAACTGGACCCGCAGCGCAATGCGAAAAATGCAGCGCTGATTTTGCCAGACGACGGTCGCATCGGGGTGCGGGTCATCCATACCGACGAGGCGCTCATAATCGCCAGGTCGGTCGCCCGCGTCCTCAACCTCGGCCCATACAGGAGACATCAACCATGACCACCAACACCCTTACTCCGGAATTGCTCCACAGGATGGACGCCTACTGGCGCGCCTCCAACTACCTGTCGGTGGGCCAAATCTATCTCTTCGACAATCCGCTGCTCAGGCGGCCGCTGACGCTCGCGGATGTGAAGCACATGCTGCTCGGGCACTGGGGCACGACCCCCGGGCAGAACTTCATCTACGTGCACTTGAACCGGGTCATCAAGAAATACGACCTCGACATGATCTACGTCTCCGGCCCCGGGCACGGCGGCCCGGCCGTCGTGGCCAACACGTACCTCGAGGGCACCTACAGCGAGATCTATCCCGACATCAGCCAGGATGAGGCCGGGCTGCAGAAGCTCTTTCTCCAGTTCTCGTTTCCGGGAGGCATTCCCAGCCACGCATCGCCGGAGTGCCCGGGCTCGATCCACGAGGGCGGCGAGCTGGGCTATTCGCTCAGCCACTCGTTCGGGGCCGTGTTCGACAACCCGGAGCTCGTCGTCGCCTGCGTCGTCGGCGACGGCGAGGCGGAGACGGGGCCGCTCGCGACGGCGTGGCATTCCAACAAGTTTCTCGACCCGGCCACCGACGGCGCCGTGCTGCCGATCCTGCACCTCAACGGCTACAAGATCGCCAACCCGACGCTCCTCGCCCGCATCACGCGAGAGGAGTTGGAGCAGCTCTTCCGCGGCTACGGATGGACGCCTCTCTTCGTCGAAGGAGACGAGCCCGAGCTGATGCACGAGGCGATGGCAGGGGCGCTCGACACCGCCGTCGAGCACATCAAGGCGATCCGGGAGGACGCCCGGGTTCGCGGCAACCTCAGCCGTCCGCGCTGGCCGATGATCATCCTCAACTCACCCAAGGGCTGGACGGGGCCCAAGGTAGTTGATGGCTTGCAGGTGGAAGGCACCTTCCGTGCGCATCAGGTTCCGCTCCACCCACGCGCCCATCCCGAACACCTCGAGCTGCTCGATGCTTGGCTGAGGAGCTACAGGCCAGAGGAGCTCTTCGACGAGCGGGGCCGCCTGAAGCCGGAGCTGGCCGAGCTCGCGCCCGAGGGGCAGCGACGCATGGGCAAGAATCCGCACGCCAACGGCGGCGTGCTGCTCCAGGATCTGCGGATGCCGGATTTCCGCGAGTACGCGGCCGACGTGCCCACACCCGGGGAGCACGGCATCGGCGACACGCGCGTGCTTGGGCCTTTCCTGCGCGATGTGGCGAAGCTCAACAGTGAGCAGCGAAACTTTCGGATCTTCGGGCCGGACGAGACGGTCTCCAACGGCCTCGGAGCCGTCTTCGAGGTGACCAATCGTCAATGGGACGCCGCGACCTTGCCGAACGACGAGTTTCTCGCGCCGACCGGACGCGTGCTCGACTCGATGCTCAGCGAGCACCAATGCGAGGGCTGGCTCGAGGGCTACCTGCTCACGGGGCGGCACGGGGTCTTCAACTCCTACGAGGCGTTCATCCACATCGTCGATTCGATGTTCAACCAGCACGCCAAGTGGCTGACGGTCACGGCCGATCTGCCGTGGCGGAGCAAGATCGCCTCGTTGAACTACCTCCTGGCTTCGCACGTCTGGCGTCAGGACCACAACGGGTTCACGCACCAAGATCCCGGCTTCGTCGACCTCGTCGTGAACAAGAAGGCGGAGGTGGTGCGAGCCTACTTTCCGCCGGACGCAAACTGTCTGCTCTCGGTGATGGACCACTGCCTGCGCAGCCGCCACTACGTGAACCTCGTGATCGCGGGCAAGCACCCGGCCCCGCAGTGGCTGACGATGGACGCCGCCGTCAAGCACTGCACCGCCGGCATCGGCATCTGGCAGTGGGCCAGCAACGACCAGGGAACTCTGCCCGACGTGGTCATGGTCTGCTGCGGCGATGTACCCACGCTGGAGACGCTCGCCGCCGTCTCCATCATGCGCGAGCACCTTCCGGACCTGAAAATCCGCGTGGTCAACGTCGTCGACCTCATGAGACTCCAGCCGCAATCCGAGCACCCGCACGGGCTCAGCGACACCGACTTCGACGAGCTCTTCACCAAGGACAGGCCGGTCATCTTCGCCTTCCACGCCTACCCGTGGTTGATCCACCGGCTGACCTACCGCCGCACCAACCACGAGAACATCCACGTCCGCGGCTACAAAGAGGAGGGCACCATCACCACGCCCTTCGACATGACGGTGCTCAACGACATGGACCGCTTCCATCTCGTCATGGACGTCATCGACCGCGTGCCGCAGACCGGGACCAGAGGCATCGCCCTGAAGCAGGCGCTCAAGGACAAGCGGATCGAGCACAAGCGATACATCGACCAATACGGTCAGGACATGCCGGAAATCCGCGACTGGCGCTGGGACGCGAGACGCGCCGCAGACGGGAGAGCGACATGAACCAGGCGCTGCCGATGGTATACATCGTGCGCCACGGCGAGACCGCGTGGACGCTGACAGAACAGCACACCGGCCGCACCGATCTTCCACTGACCGAGGAAGGCGAGCGGCAGGCGCGCGAGCTCGGGCCGAGCCTCACCGCGCTGAGCTTCGATCGCATATTCTCCAGTCCGCTGCGGCGCGCATGGCGCACGGCCGAGCTGGCGATGCCGCATGCTCACGTCGAGGAGGACGACGATCTGCTGGAATGGGACCACGGCGCCTACGAGGGTAGACGTACGGTCGATATCGAGGTCGAGCGCCCCGGCTGGCGCCTTCTCCGCGACGGCAGCCCGGGCGGCGAGACGCTCGCGGCCGTCGGCGCGCGTGCCGACCGCGTCATCGGTCGCCTTCGCGCACGCGGCGGCAATGTCCTCCTCTTCGGCCATCGTGAAGCCCTGCGGATTCTTGGCGCCCGCTGGATCGGGCTTGCGCCGATCGAAGGGCGCCGCCTGCTGCTCGCGACCGCGTCGCTGAGCGTCCTTGGATACGATCACGATCTCACCGAGCCTGTCATCCACGTCTGGAATGGCCGCGTCGCGGCGACCGCGGGTGCGAAGTGATTGAACAGGTCAGCAAGCCGCAAGCGGCCATGAGCGACGAGACACCGGGGATCGATGCCGACCTGGACAAACTGCAGCGTGACACCTTTGGATACTTCTTACATGAGACGAATCCCGCCAACGGCCTGGTGATCGACAAGACCGCGGAGGATTGGCCAGCGAGTATCGCGGCTACCGGCCTTGCCTTGGCGGCGTATCCGGTCGGCGTGGAGCGCGGCTTCATCTCGCGCTCCGCCGCAGAGGAACGCACGCTCGCGACGTTGCGATTCTTCTGGAACAGCCGGCAAGGCCCCGAGCCCGACGCCACCGGCTACCACGGCTTCTACTATCACTTTCTCGACATGCAGACCGGCCGTCGCGCCTGGCAGTGCGAGCTGTCGACGGTGGATAGCGCCTTCTTGCTGGCCGGCGCGTTGACGGCCGGGACGTATTTCGATGCCGAGACGCCCGCCGAGCGCGAAATCCGCGACCTCGGCGATGCGCTGTATCGCCGCGCCGATTGGCAGTGGGCGCAAAACCATGGGGCGACGGTGACGCACGGTTGGAGGCCAGAGAGCGGCTTCCTCGACTCTCGGTGGGAAGGCTACGACGAAGCGCTGCTGCTGTATGTCCTGGGGCTCGGCTCGCCGACGTATCCGCTGCCCGAAGAGAGCTACGCGGTGTGGACCTCCACGTACCGGTGGGAACGCCATTACGGACAGGAGTATCTGTACGCTGGCCCGCTATTTACCCATCAGCTCTCCCCTGTCTGGATTGACTTTCGTGGAATCCAGGACGCTTTCATGCGTGACAAAGGCATCGACTATTTCGAGAACAGCCGCCGTGCCACCTACGTGCAACAACAGTACGCGATCGATAACCCGCTCGACTTCAAGGACTACGGCCCTCATTGCTGGGGCATTACCGCTAGCGACGGCCCCGGTCCGGACACCATGGCGATAGACGGCATCGAGCGCCAGTTCTTCAATTACCTGGCGCGCGGGGTGCCGTACGGCCCCGACGACGGCACCCTTGCGCCGTGGGCGTTGGTGGCATCACTGCCATTTGCACCCGAGCTCGTGTTGCCCGCTCTACACCACTGTATTCATCAGGCCAAGTTGGCCTTATTCAACTCGTACGGATTCAAGGCGTCCTTCAATCCGACCCACCCCGGACCGGTCGGCAATCCCTACGGCTGGTGGGTCTCACCGTGGCACTATGGGCTCAACCAGGGACCGATCATTTTGATGATCGAAAATTATCGCAGCGGCTTGCTGTGGCAGCTCACGCGAAAATGCCAGTACATCGCGGGCGGACTTCGGGCCGCGGGGTTTCATGGAGGTTGGCTATGAGCACGCGAGCAGGTCACGCGAGTGCGGGCACGCCATGACGCGCGTGTTGGTCCTCAACACCGGATCGAGCAGCGTGAAGTGGACGGTGCTTGCTGCCGACAAGACGGTCCTCGCCGGCGGGAGCGAGCCGTGGGCGGCGGAGGACAGCGCCGCCCGCGCGGATCAGCTCCGGGCCGCGCTCGAACAAGCGCCCACGTTCGACGCCGCGGGTCACCGGGTGGTGCACGGGGGCACGCGCTTCCGCGAGGCCGTCGTCATCGACGAGAGCATTCGTGAAGGGCTCACGGCACTTTCCGATCTCGACCCCGAGCACATGCATGCCTCGCTCGCGGGAATCGACGCGGTCAGTGCCGCTTTTCCCACGGTTCCGCAAGTCGCGGCGTTCGACACCGCGTTTCACGCGACCCTGCCGGAGGCAGCAGCCGGCTACGGCCTGCCGTTCGAATGGGCGGAGCGGTGGGGCCTTCGCCGCTTCGGCTTCCACGGGCTCAGCGTGGCATACGCGGTCGAGCGAACGACCGACCTTCTCGGCGCCCCTCCCTCGCGCCTCATCGTCTGTCATCTTGGCGGCGGCTGCTCGGTCACGGCGGTCGAAGCCGGCCGGTCGGTCGACACCACCATGGGGTTTTCACCGCTCGAGGGCTTGATGATGGCCACGCGCTCGGGCTCGGTCGATCCGGGAGTCCTTCTCTACCTCCAGCAGCATTGCGAAGTGGGCGTTGACGAGCTCCGCAAAACTCTGACGAAGCGTTCCGGACTTCGCGGAGTGTCCGGCATCTCCGGAGATCTGAGGGAGGTCCTCGAGGCCGCGGATGGAGGCTCGTCGCGCGCGCAGCTCGCCTATGAGCGCTTCGTCCTTTCCCTTCGTCGGGCCCTGGGCGCGATGGCGGCCGTTCTCGGAGGTGTGGACGCGGTCGTGTTCACGGGAGGTATCGGAGAGAACAGCGCTCGCGTTCGCCGGGATGCAACGCGCGCCCTCCGGTTTGCTGGACTCGAGCTCCCCGAAGATGCGCACGCGCCGAGCAACGCCGACCACGACGTCGCCGCACCGGCGTCTCGGGTTCGCGTCCTCGTCGTTCGGGCTCGAGAAGATCTCACGATCCTGAAGGAGGTGCTCCGCCTTCGGGGCCGCGTGGATGAGAAGGTCGAGGGGTCCTCATGAGCTCCGATCCTGTGCTTGCCGATCAAGACGAGTCCTTTCTCGACTCCGCGAACCCGTGCGATGGTTCGCGGATCTGGCCGAGCGCACCATCGTGTCCCCGTACCACCGGGCACGGTTTGCCGGTGGGCTGGTGCAAGTGCTGCGGCGGCGCCGGTTTTCTTGGACACGGATTTCCGGTAAGGAACTGTGACCAAGGAGGCGGACGACATGAGAGAAGAGAGCAAGCCTGAGGAAGGGGGCGCCGGGGGAACGCAGGGAGGCCGTAGGCCGACCGGAGTGACCCCGGCGAGCGGCGCGGCGGTGGTGGTTCCCCTGGCACCGGGGCAGCGCTGGAGCGTGGCGCGCAAGCGGGAGGTGGCCCTGCGGATGCACGGTGGTCACGCCGTCGGGGAGCGGGTCCTGCTCCCGGCGTCCTACGTCATGACTCTCGCCTTCCGAGAGCGGGACCGCCAGCGGATCGACGACCTCCTCCCCGACCTGTTCAAGACCTGCCAGGCAGAGTTCCTCTCGGACAAAATCGCTCAACACGCGTCCGGGGGTGCTGGGCCGTCCCTGGCGGTGCCCGAGCCTATCTAGGGAACTCGATCTCCACGATATCGCGCTTGTCGTTGCGCCTTACCTTCACCCGCAGCTCCAGGCTCTCGTTGCCCCATCCAACGGCCAGGGGGCCGCTCTCCTTGTCCTTCTCGAAGTGGGTGATCTGCCGCAGTGCCTCCACGGCCTTCTTCGCCACCGTGCCACCGGGGGAGGGCAGCCTCCCCTTGCGGTACTCGGCGGTGACCGCGGCTTCGCCATCGGCGCCGACCTGGAGACAGAGCCTCTTGGCGTTGCTGTTGACCCCGTGGAGCACGGCCAGGGCGATCCACTTGAGGGCGGCCTCGTCGGGGTCTGCATCCTTGGCCACGAGACACATCTCCTTGAGCGGGTCGGTGCCCTTGTAGCAGTCGGCCAGTTCCTGGACCTTCAGGTGGAGATTTCGCTTGTCGCGCATGTGGCCTCCTCGGTTGCTGAGCGGAAAACCAACGCAGGTGAGGCTAGCAAGATCGAAGGGGGTGTCAACACCGTCCCTCGGGCCCTGGCCCCCCGGACGGATCCGTGCCCGCCCGCCGGAGGACAACCCTTCACTCCTTCCCCTCGGCAGCCAAACACGGTCAGGAGCGCTGCTCGACCCGGCCCCACCCCGGCGCAGCTCCATTTCGGCCCGCTGACCGTCCTCAAAGTGGCACCCGGCGCCCTGGCTGTTCCGAGACGATGAATCGGCCCGTCGCAGCCCCGACCTTCGTAGCTCCCGTCGTGCGGAGGGGCCGGTCAGGTATTTTACCTGCCTTCTCGGTGATTTTTCGTCGGAGAAGGTGGACAATGCAGCGGCTGGGTGTAGGGTCTCCAGCGGATGGGAGGCCGAACGGGGCCACGGGAGGGCAGGCTGACCATCGCCGCGGTCCGACCCTCTCGCACCGACCCTGGTCCCCGGTGTCGGCTCCCGTCCACCAATCACACCTTCCCTCAGCGGAGTGGAATATGACAGCGGCAAAGAGAAGGATCGGGCCGGAGGAGGCTGAAGCCCCGGCGAGGAGAAAGCGGGCTACGCGGGCGCGAAAATCCGTCGGGAGCCGAGGAGGAACGGAGGTCCGGCCTGCCCCAGCCCCGGCGGGAACCCAGCCGGCGGACCGGGAGGCGCTGATTCGCCAGGCCGCGTACGTTCGGGCCGAGAGCCGTGGTTTTGTCGGGGGCAGCCCCGAGCAGGACTGGCTCGAGGCGGAGGCCGAAGTCGACCACCTGCGGGCGCAGGAGCGATCGAGAACGTAGCGGAGATCCCATCCGCGAAGAGAATGCGCGGCCACGAACTGGCCGCCCGTACCCCTCGACCAGCGAGGCAGAGGAGAAGATCCATGGCTACGAAGGTAGGCGAAACCTATCTGTGCGAGATCTGCGGAAACAAGGTCAAGGTTCTGGAGGCCGGCGACGGAGAGCTGGTCTGTTGCGGGGAACCCATGAAGAAGCAGTGAGGGGCCTGATTGCCGGGGCGTCGGACCCAGGATCCGCGCCACGCCCACCCCCACCCCTCCTCGGGGATGGTCATCCCGCCGGGTCGGCTGGACGGGGAAGACCTGCCACCACTGGTAGGTGCATGGGCTGGGCCGGGCCAGGATGGGGCGGGTGAGCTGCGGCGAAGGACCAAGGAGGTAAAGCAGAGGAGCACCGTGGAGGACATCAACCTGGTGTTGGTCGGCGCGGCTGGCGAAGGCATCCAGGTGATCGGCGGCCTGCTGGCCGAGGCGGTGGCAGCCCAGGGGTACGCGGTCTTCGCCTGGCAGGAGCTCGAGTCGCGGATCCGCGGAGGTCACAGCCGCTTCTCCCTTCGCATCGGCGAGCGGGCCCGAAACGCACCGCTCGAGCAGGCCGACCTCCTGCTCGCCCTCAACGACGACGCGGCCGGCAAATATCGCCCCCTCGTCAGGGAGGGGGGCCTACTCGTGACCCCCACGGAGGGCGAAGGCGGAGCCCTTGCCGTACCCTTCGCCCAGATCGCGGAGGAGGAACTGGGGAAGAAGCTCTACGCCAATACCGTGGCCGTGGGCTTTCTGGCAGCCGCGGTCGGTTTGGCCTCGGAGTGCCTGGACCGCGCGCTGGAGCGACGCTTCGGCAGCAAGGGAGAAGAGGTGCTCCAGGCCAATCGGGAAGCGGTCGAGGCGGGCCGACGGCTTGCGCAGGAGCGTTGCGGGGACCGCTGCCCCTGGGAGCTCCCCCGGCGGAAAGATCGCTATTTCCTCGTGGATGGGCATACCTCCCTGGCCCTGGGAGCCGCGCGAGCCGGGTGTCGGTTCCTGAGCGCCTACCCCATGAGCCCTTCCACCAGCATCATCACGTACCTCGCTCGGGAGCAGGAGCGGCTGGGAGTGTTCGTGGAGCAGGCCGAGGACGAGATCGCCGCCGTGAACATGGCCATTGGCGCGAGCTACGCGGGGGCTCGGTCCATGACCGCCACCTCGGGAGGCGGGTTTGCCCTGATGGTCGAGGCTCTGAGCCTGGCGGGGATGACCGAGACGCCCTTGGTGGTGACCCTGGCCCAGCGGCCGGGCCCTGCCACCGGCCTGCCCACCCGCACCTCCCAAGGCGACCTCCTCTTCGCCGTCCACGCGGGCCACGGGGAGTTCCCCAAGGTCGTGCTGGCTCCTTCGGACCCGGTGGACGCCTTCCACCAGACCGTGCGGGCCTTCAATCTGGCAGACCGCTTCCAGGTTCCGGTGATCCTCCTCACCGATCAACTCCTCGCCGAGTCCCTGTTCTCGGTGGAAGATTTGGAACTCGGCCGGTCCTCACCGGAGTCCCACCTGGCCGACCCGGCGGAGTTCGAAGACTACCGGCGCTACCGCTTTGCCGCTGGTGGGGTCTCCCCGCGGCTCTACCCGGGGCAGAGCGAGCACCTGGTGGCCGCGGACAGCGACGAGCACGACGAAGCCGGGCACATCACCGAGGACCTCGCGGGCACGGCGCTGCCCATGATGGAAAAGCGGCTGGCCAAGCTCGACGGCCTGCGGAGCGCGGTCCGACGGCCCGAAGAGGTCGGCGTGGAGGCGGCGGAGCACGTGTTGGTGGGTTGGGGTTCGAGCCGGGAGGCCGTTCGGGAGGCCGTGGAGCTTCTCCGGCGAGACGGCGTGGCCGCCGGTCGGATCCACTTCACCGAGCTCTGGCCGCTCCCCGAGTACCGGTTTCCAGAGGGAAAGCGCTACTGGACGGTGGAGAGCAACGCGACAGGTCAGCTTGCCCGGCTGCTGCGCTCGGAGTACCCGGTGGAGTTCCAGGGCCGGGTGAGCCGGTACGATGGCCTGCCGCTCACTGCCGAGGTCATTCGGAGCCAGTTCCATGGCTGACGCCGACCGGTTCCGAACCGACGCCGAGGTTCAGTGGTGCCCCGGATGCCCGAACTTTTCCATTCTCAAGGCCTTTTGCTCGGCCCTGGAACGGCTCGAAGTCGAGCCCCACCGGCTTTGCCTGGTCTCGGGGATCGGTCAGGCCGCCAAGCTTCCCCACTACGTCAAGGCCAACTTCTTCAACGGCCTCCACGGCCGCGCCCTGCCCGTGGCCACGGCCATCGCCGCGGCCAACCCGGGCCTGACCACCGTGGTGGTCTCGGGGGAGGGAGACTGCTACGGCGAGGGCGGCAACCACTTTCTGCACGCGCTGCGGCGCAACCCCAACCTGACCATGGTGGTTCACGACAACCGGATCTATGCCCTCACCAAGGGACAGGGCTCCCCCACCACCCCGCGAGGGGAGCCCCGCAGCATCCAGTTCCAGGGCACGGAGGCCGATCCTCTCAACCCGCTCGGCATCGCGGTCCTCCACGGCTGCACCTTCGTGGCCCGCGGGTTCGCGGCAGACCCCGACCACCTGACCGACCTCCTGGTGCAGGCGATCCAGCACCCGGGGTTCTCGGTCGTGGACGTGATCCAGCCGTGCATCACCTGGGACCGGCATCCGGTCGGCTGGTACAAGGAGCGGGTGGTCAAGCTGGGGGCAGACCACGACCCCGGAAACCCGGAGGCTGCTCTGGCCCGGACCCGGGAGTGGGGCGACCGTTTGCCCATCGGCGTCCTCTACCGCGCGAACCCGCGCCCCACCTTCGGGAGCCGTTTCCGGGAGGAGATCTCGGACCGGCCCCTGGCCGAACTCCCACCGCTCGGTGCCGAGGCGATCGGGGAAATCTTCGAAGGCTTTCGGCCCTGACCCGGGCCGTGCGCGGTTCGTACCAGCACGCCGTTGCAACGCGGCCTGCAGTTCGCCCCGGGGAGGGGGAGCCGAATCACGCAGCAGCAAAGAGTTCCTCCAAGGTCGCGGTCAGGGAGTCGGGACCATGAGGCCACGGATTTCCTGTCTGGTGGGCCTCCTGCTGGCTGTCTCCTCCACGAACATCGGCCGTTCCGAGGAACTGCCCCTGTGGGAGATGGGACTGGGAGCTGCGGCATTGAGCCTTCCCGACTACCGCGGTTCCGACCAACAGCGCCTCTATGTGCTGCCGCTGCCGTATCTGGTGTATCGCGGAGATCTTCTGAGGATGGACAGCGAGGGGATCACGGGCTTGCTCTTCCGCTCGGAGCGAGTGCGGTTGAAGCTGAGCGGCGAAGCCACCATGCCGACCAAGAGCGACAAGAACCGGGCCCGGAGGGGCATGCCGGACCTCGATCTCACGTTCCAGGTGGGACCTGCACTGGAGATCTGCCTTGCCAGGGACACCCAGTCGGAGCGCGAAGTGCTCTTTCGTCTTCCGGTCCGCGCCGTCATTGCCACGGATCTTTCCACCTGGAAGGCCATCGGCTTTGTCGTCAATCCCCAGCTCACACTCGCTCTTCGCAACATCGGGCCCGGCGCGGGCTTGGATCTCCGGGGAACCGCCGGCACGTATTTCGCCTCTGAGCGGTACCACGACTACTACTACGAGGTCGCGCCAGAACATGCCATTCCCGATTCTCGTCCAGCCTACGATGCACGCGGCGGATACAGCGGTGCGTTCCTTATGCTGACGACGACCAAGCGTTTTCGCCACATGTGGCTCGGTTCATTTGTCAGTTACGATAACTTGGCGGGCGCGGTATTTGAAGACAGCCCGCTCATGAGGACCCGTCACGTCTGGATGGCAGGACTCGGTCTTTCGTGGGTGTTCGCGGAATCGAAGAAGCTGGTGCAGGCCCAGCCTTGAGCTGAAGGTGACCACACCCAGCGAGGACGAGAGGATGGCTCCAACAATCCTGGAGCGCTTCTGTGTGCGATCTAGCAGGATGCTGAAAAACCCCCTCCCTGGGTTTTTCAGCTACGGGTTCTCGGAGACGGCCCCTTCGAACCCTCACGAATCACTGCGCTTTTCAAGCGCCGCAATTCTCCGTCCCATCCATGGGACGCACGCAGGCTGCTTTTTCAGCAGCCTGCTAGGTCCACGCCATCCATAGCGCCACGAATCCCCCCCCGATGAGCAGCATTCCCAGGATGTGCAGCACGCGGTCGAGAACCGAAGCGCTCAATCGCCGACGAAACCCGACGAGAAGGCGCAGCAGGAGGGCGAACCACGCCACGACGCCGAAGGTGACCCCCAGGGCGAACGTCGGCGGCGGGACCGTGGGCACCAGACCGATCGAGACCGCGACCGTCACCGCCGCCAGCCAGTTTACGGGGATCGCGAGATTGACGCCGACCAAAGTCGCGCCGAGGAGGAACTCGTCGCGAAGGCGCCGCGCCGGCGCGCCGACCGGAGCCCCCTGGTTGCGCAGCGTCGTGTGGCGGGTCAGGAAGTAGACGCCCACACAGACGAGCAGGACCCCGCCCAGGGCTTTGGCGACGGTGGCGGCGGCCGGCCAGCGAGTGAACAGTTGGCCGACGCCCTGGAGCACGACGAGGCACCACGCACCCTCGGCGAGTGCTGCGCCGCTCGCCAACGCGAGGCCATTCCGCAACTGCCCTGCGAGGCCGCGCTGGCAGACGAAGACGGAGACCGCGCCGACGATCGGCATGGAACCGACCCAGCCGAACAAGAACCCTTGGGCGAGTGCCGCCATCATGGGGCGGCGAGCTTCCGGCACCCAAGGGCCAGATCGTCGGTTCTGTTGTGATTTGTGTGGGTTGGGGTCGCGCCTGCGCGTCGAACCTGGGGGCTCGGCGGCACGGCTGGGTTACGCGCCGGGGCCCACAGCCGTGCGCCCCTACGCCTCCGGCCTCGCTGTGCAAACCCCTCTTGTTGCCCGTCCTGTACGGGTTCATCCTGAGCCACGGCCATGGATGCGCGACCCTCCCGGACATCTCTGCCGCAACCCGGGGGGGCTTTCCTTGCCCCGGATCGCCCGGCAAGCTCGAACTACCCCATCCGGACCACCACTCCATGCTCCCGCCCATCTTGCAGAAGGGGAATCGAGCGGTCGAGCCTCGGCTCACCGTCCAGGAGCAGCTCCGCAACGCCTTGCTCCACACCGCTCGGGTTTTGCACCTCGAACCGGTAGGTGGTGTCGCCCTCTCGGTAGGTGATCTCGAAACTTCGCCAGTCCGCCGGGATGCACGGCTCGAGGAAGAGCCGGTCGCCCCTTCGTCGTAGCCCCAGGAGTGCTTCCACCCCCAGGCGATACATCCAGCCTGCCGAGCCCGTATACCACGTCCAGCCGCCCCGTCCCACGTGGGGATCGATCCCGTAGACGTCGGCGGCGACGACATAGGGCTCGACCTTGTACAGGGCCGCCTTTCCCGGGGTGTCGGCGTGGTATATGGGGTTCAGGAGCCGAAGGAGCTCGCCGGCCCGTGACCCCTGCCCGAGCCGGGCAAAAGCCCACACCGTCCAGAGGGCGGCGTGGGTGTACTGCCCCCCGTTTTCGCGAATGCCGGGGGGATACCCCTTGATGTAGCCGGGGTCGCGGCTCGTCGTGTCGAAGGGGGGAGACAAGAGGAGGACGAGGCCGTCCTCCGGGCGCACGAGGCGCTCGGCCACGGCGTCCATCGCCTCTCCGGCGCGTACCGGGTCTCCCGCTTCGGAGAGCACGGCCCAGGACTGGGCGACCGCGTCGATCCGGCACTCCTCGTTTCGAGCGGAACCGAGCGGCGCGCCGTCGTCGTAGAAACCGCGCAGGTACCAGCCTCCGTCCCACGCTTCGGCCTCGATCCTCTCCCGAAGCGCGCGCGCCTGCCGGCGAAACCCCTCTGCCGCCGGCGCCTCGCCGCGCCTCTCGCAAAGCGGGGCGAAGCTCTCCAGTGCGGCGAAGAGAAACCAGCCGAGCCACACGCTCTCCCCCTCCCCCGCAGCCCCGACCCGGTTCATGCCGTCGTTCCAGTCCCCGCCGCCGAAGAGCGGCAGCTCGTGGGGGCCCTTCGTCGAAGCGCGTTCGAGGGCGCGGCGGCCGTGCTCCAGCAAGGGAAACGCCTCGTCCGTGGGAGGAAACCAGCCGTAGCGCTCGTGCTCGCCCGGCTCCAGCTCCGGCCCCTGCAGGAACGGGATCTTCTCGTCCAGGATCGAGTCGTCGCCGGTGACCGCCACGTACTCGGCTGTGACGAAGGGCAGCCAGAGGAGGTCGTCCGAGATGCGCGTCCGCACGCCGCGGCCGGTAGGGGGGTGCCACCAGTGGAGCACGTCTCCCCCCTCGAACTGGTGGGCCGCCGCGCGCAACAGATGCTCCCGGGCGAGGCCGGGCTCGGCGTGGAGGACCGCCAGCACGTCCTGGAGCTGGTCTCGAAACCCGAAGGCGCCGCTCGACTGGTAGAGCGCCGACCGGCCCCACAACCGGCAGGACAGGTTCTGGTACGGGAGCCAGCGGTTGAGGAGGAGATCCAGCGCCGGGTCGGGCGTGCGCACCTGCACGGTCTCCAACCGGCGCTCCCAGGCGGACCGGACCTGGGCGAGAGCGGCTTCGGCGGCCGGAACGCCCCGATACTTCTCGATCAGCCGGAGTGCGTGCTCCCGGTCGCCCCCCTGTCCCAGCAAGAAGACGAACTCCACCGAGGTTCCGGCCGGGATGTCGAGGTGGATCTGCAGCGCCGCACAGGGGTCGAGCCCGGCCCGCACCGCCCCGGCGAGCCCGATCCGACCCAGCCCCGCCGGGCTCTCGGGGTTGCCCATCCGGCCGAGAAACTCCGAGCGCGACCCCGTGAGCCCGTGGAGGCGACGGTCGGCTGCCGAGAACGCCACGCGCGCGCCGAACTCCGAGTGGTACGGGTTGCGGGCGAGGATGGCGTTTCGGGCTTCGTCGTGTTCCAGCACCACGAACGGCTGCGTCTCGGACCGATGGGTTCCCAGGACCCACTCCACGTAGTGGGTGGCGGTGATCCGGCGAGTGTGACTCCACGCGTTCTCCAGCCGGACCTGGACGAACTTGACCGGGTCGCTCTGTGCCGCGAACACCCGAACCTGCTGTTTCAACCCGTGGCTCGAGTGCTCGAACGTGGAGTACCCCACGCCGTGGCGCACCAGATAGGGGGCGGCGGCGCCCGCCGGCATGGGCATGGGGGTCCACACCGCGCCCGTCTCCTCGTCTCGCAGGTACAACGCCTCGCCGGTGGGGTCGCTCACCGGGTCGTTGTGCCAGGGGGTCAGCCGGTTCTCTCCGCTGTTCTCGCACCACGTGCAGCTGGAGCCGGAGTCGGTGACCAGGAACCCGAAGTGGGGGTTCGCGACCACGTTGATCCAGGGGGCGGGGGGAGGGGAGCCGGGCTCTCGAAAGATCGCGTACTCCCGTCCGTCGGGGCTAAACCCCCCCCAGCCGTTGTCGAAAACGAGGTCCTGCGGGCGGGAGATCGGCGGGATCTCTCTCGGGGGTTCCCGGTGCGTAGGCGAGGGGGAGAGTGCCGGCAAGGGCGGCGGGTCCCGCACGATCCCTCGCAGTTGGGACGCCAGGTCTCCCTGGACCCCGTTCACGACGACCCGTGCCGCCGTCTCGAGCAGGACGATCTCTTCCGGCTGCATGAACTCCGCCCGGAGCAGGAAGATGCCTCCGTGCCGGTCCAGCCATGCGTCGCCCCCCGTCTGGGCGACCAGCCGCTGGAGGTGGCCCTGGACCTCCTGGGAGTACCCGGCCTGCTTCTCGTTCAGGATCGCCAGGTCCACTCGCAGCCCGCGGCTCCTCCAGTACGCGTGGGCCTTCAAGACGTCCAGCACGACGCCCGCCTCGTCCTCGGCCCCGACCCGGACCAGTAGGATCGGATGATCGCCGGAGATGGCAAACGGCCAGAGCCCCGGCTGGCCCAAACGGTTGGCGGCGATCACGTGGGGCTTTGCCCGAAGGGCTTCGTGGGGGTAGAGGAGCAGGCTCAACAACACCTGAAACCGCTCGAGCTCCGCCGTGGTGAGGCCCGTGCGCTCCAGCTCGATCTCGCTGTGGGTGCGCGCCTCGCCGAAGACCCGGTGGATCTGGTTCCACTGGCGGTAGCGCTCGGCCAGGGTAAGGGCCTGCTCGCGGCTCTCCGACGCCAGGGTGACGAACGCCAGCTCGACGGTGGCGTGCGGTTCCAGGATGATCTGTTGCGACAGAGAGAACACGGGATCGAGCGTCGCGCCCGTGGTGCCCGTGAGCCCCTCGCCTCCCGCACCCAGCGCCGCAGGTCTGCGCACCGTGCCGCCGCGCCCCAAGAAGCGGGCCCGATCGGTTTCACAATCCCCTTTCGCGGCCCCCTCTTTCAGGACCAGCAGGTGGGCCAGGTGGACGGGGCTCTCCTCGGGACCGCGCGCACGGCGGGAAAACAGCAGGGCGTTGGCGTCCTCGAGAAATCGGCTCTCGATGAAGAGCTTGTTGAAGGCGGGGTGACGGGTGTCCTGGGGGGCGAGCACGACCTCCCCGTAGCTGGTCACCTGCAGGAGGCGGGGCCTCGAGCTCTTGTTGGTGAGCACGACCCGTCTCACTTCCACCGAATCCTCGGGGTGGACGGCGATCTCCGTCGAGACGGCGATCTGGTGGAGCTCGCAGCGCAGGTCGGCCTTGTGGGCCGAGAAGGTGACCGTCCTACCCTGGAGCCCGGTCCCCGTGGGCTGACAGCCGACCGACCAGAGGGCGTCGGCGTCCACGTCCCGAAGGTAGATCCAGGTGCCCCAGTCGTCCCCTGTCGTGTCGGCGCGCCAGCGCGTGAGATCCACGTCTCCCCACCGGCTGTAGCCGCCGCCCCCGCTCGTGATCAACACGCCGTAGGTGCCGTTCGAGAGGAAGTGCACGAGCGGGAACGGCGCATCGAGGGGCGCCGACCACGGTTCGTGTCGCGCGGCCCTGCGTTCCTTGAGCGAGCCTTCCGAAACCGAGGGGTGGGGTCTCTCGAGGGGGGCCGTGTGGTGGATCCGCTCCTGGAGGAGCATCTCCACGCTGCGAATCGAGGGGTCGCGGTGAAAACGGCGCACCATGGGGCCCTTGTGGAGATAGTTGCCGAGCGAGACGAGGATCATGCCCTGGTGGTGCGCCATGTAGGAGCGCACAAGCGCCTTCTTCTGGCCCAGGGTCAGCCTCGACGGCGTGTAATCCACGGCCTCGTAGAGACCGTACCCCCCGAGCAGCCCTTCTTCGATCAAGCGCTCGACGTTGTCCATCACCTCCTGGGGATCGAGGGGGAGGGCCAGGAGGCACGCATAGGGCGCCACCACCAGGTCCTCTTCCAGCCCGCGCTTCAACCCGAGGCCCGGCACCCCGAAGGCCCTGTACTGGTAGTTCTGCTGGGTGTCGAATCGGTAGTAGCCCGATTCCGAGACGCCCCAGGGGACCCCCTTCTGCTGCCCGTACGCGACCTGCCACTTCATCGCCGCCCGGTCGCTCTCGGCGAGCAGCGTCCCCGGGTGCTCCTCGAGGAGCAACAGGGGCATCAGGTACTCGAACAGGGTTCCGCTCCAGGACAGGAGCGCTCGCGAGCCGTTCAGCTGCGTCACCGGACGGCCGAGGTGGAGCCAGTGAGCCTGGGGCGCATCTCCCTTGGCGATGGCCAGGAGGCTCGCGACCCGTGCCTCCGAGCTGAGCAGGTCGTAGTGGTTCGTGTCGTGCTGCTCGGCGTCGACGTTGTAGCCGATGGTGAAGAGCTTGCGCCGGGAATCGAACAGGAAACGAAAATCCATGGCGGCCACAGTGCGCTCGGCCCGTGCCATGATGTCTGTGTACCGCTTTACGAGCTCCCGAGCCACGTTCTCGGTCCTCCGGAGCGACCCCAGGAGATCCTCGAGCCAACCCGCAGCCCGTTCGCGTTCTGCTTCCGAGCTGGTGGGGGCCCGGCGGGTCCGCAGTACCAGATCACGCAGCCCCTCCCGGTGTGTCTCGTACGCGCCGGCCAGGGCAACGAGGCTCTCCGTTGCCTCCAGCCGGCCCCGCAGGGCTCGCCAGGCCCGCTGCAGCCCGCTTTCCGGCCCGGATCGCAGCAACTCCGGCACGTGCGCCAGCGAGAAGCGCCACGGAGTCAGGGTGCGGAGCTCCCGTAGGGTGTTGTGCAACTGCCGCCGAATCCGCTCCGACCAGTCTCGCAGGCCGTCCAGCTCGCCGGCAGACATGCCCACGGTGCCTTGGTCGAGCAGGACGCCGAGCAACCGGGCCAGCTCCGGGCCCTGCCGTTCGGCGAGCGTCTCCCACAGCGGCGGCCAGCGGAGCCGGTCGTGCCGCACGGCGAGGATCTGCCGGCGCACTTCGTCCAGATGCGCCCGCACGGGAGAGAAGACCGTATGGGCGGGTTCCTTCATGCGCTCCAGCTCCTCCGCGAGCACCGAGAGCGTATCCAGGAGGCCCTGCCACTCCTCCCAGCGCAGCACGGGCGCCTCGAGCACCTCCAGGCAGCCCTCCCGCAGGGCCACCAGGCTGGCCGCCAGGTTGCCGCTGTCCACGGTGGAGACATACCGCGGGTGCAGGGGCTTCAGGGTCCGGGTGTCGTACCAGTTGAGAAAGTGGCCCCGGTACCGCTCCAGGCGGTCGAGGCTCTCGAAGGCCTGCGACACGCGAAAGGCCAGCAGCAGCTTGCCGATATACCCGAAGTCGTGGGCGGAGAGGGTCGAGAGGAGTCCCAACCCCACGTTCGTGGGAGAGGTGCGGTGGGCCACCACGCCCTTCGGTGACTCCTGGAAGTGGTCCGGGGGAAGCCAGTGGTCGTCGGGCCCCACGAACCGCTCGAAGAAGAACCAGGTCCGCCGGGCGAGCCACGAGAGGCGGTAGCGCTGCTCGGGGGTGGCGAGCTTCGCGGTGACGACCTCCGGCTTGCTGATCCGCCAGGCGAGGTGGGGGGCGAGCATCCAGGCCAGCAGAAACGGAGCGGCAGCGAGAAGCGCAGTGGGGTTGACCGCGGCGACAGCCCACGCCAGGAGGCCGGCCGACAGCGGCGCCGCCGCCATGCGGGTCCAGGTTCGCAGATGCCCGCCCCCATCCTGGAACAGCCGAGAGGTGTGCGCGGCGGTCGTCCACTCCAGGAGGTTTCGCCGGGTCACGCCCAGGCGAAACAACGTGCGAACGATGGCGTCGAGCGTGAGAAACGCCTCGTACGGCAGAAAGGCCAACTGGAGGAGCCAGCGCAGCGCGTGCCGGCGCAGGGCGGGCACCGGTCCCGCCCAGGCCCCTCGACGGGCCCGCGCCGCCACCTCCTGCCCCGCGGACGTCAAGAGGGGAACCTCCGGGGTGAGCGCGGCCAGCAGGGTCCACAGCAGGGCCGACCCGGGAAGCCACAGCCAGGCCGCCGCCAGCCAGGCCAGGAGCGCCGGGGCGAGCAGGCTTCGCCGCAGGTTGTCGGCGATCTTCCAGCGATGGATGGCCGGCAGGGAGCGCCCCGCCCCCTGCCGGGAGCGCCCGAGGAAGAGCCACGGCAGGAGCTGCCAGTCTCCGCGGATCCACCGGTGCTGCCGGCTGGCCCAGGGGAGGTAGGCACCCGGGTAGTCCTCCAGGAGGGTGACGTCGGTCACCAGGGCCACCCGACCGTGGACGCCCTCCAGCAAATCGTGGCTCAGCAGGCTGTTTTCCGGAACGACCCCCTCCAGCGTCCGATGAAAGCCGTCGAGGTCGTAGAGCCCCTTGCCCACGTACAGGCCCTCCCCGAACAGATCCTGGTACACGTCGGAGACGGCGCGGGAGTACAGATCGAGCCCGGTGTCGCCGGAAAAGATCCGGGAAAAGGGCGATTGGTTGGCGCTCACGGCGGTAATCTCGACGCGGGGCTGGAGGATCGTGTACCCGGCGACGACCCTGCGGCTCCGAGGGTCCACGTGGGGGCGGTTGAGCGGGTGGGCCAGCGTTCCGACCAGCCGCGCGGCGCTGCCTCGGGGGAGGCCGGTGTCCGCGTCCGCGGTGAGGACGTAGCGGAACTCGGGAAGCACCGAGAGATCTCCTGCCTGCACCGTGAACGAGGTCGGCCCGCCCCCGAGGAGCAAGCGGTTGAACTCCTCGAGCTTCCCCCGCTTGCGCTCCCACCCCATCCACACGCCCTCGGAGGGATTCCAGCGGCGCTCCCGGAGAAACACGTAGAAGGGCCCGGGGCCGTCCCGGCCGTAGCGCCGATTGAGCGCCTCCAGGGCCGTCTTGGCCCGCTCCACGATGGGCCCGTCGCCCACCATGTGCGCCCGGGGCGCGTCTGCGAAGTCGGCCAGCACCGCGAAGCCCAGCAGGGGGTCGGGATTGCTCAGGTGATGGAGCTCGAGCTGTTCGAGGAGGGAGTCGACGTCGTGCCCGTCCCGAAAGAGCGCCGGAACCACGATCATGGCCCGGCAGTCCCCTGGAATTCCTTCTCGGAAGTCCAGCTTGGGGAGCACGCGGGGGGGAAGGGAGAGCGTCAGCAGCCAGTTGACGAGGGCCACCGCGATCGTGAGCGCGGGGACGGCCGTCAACACGGCCACGGCCGCCACCTGCCCGGCGCCGCCTCCTCGCGAGACGCCGTAGGCCACCGCCAGCAGCCACAGACCGGCCGCGAGCGAGCCGATCCCCCCCAGATAGACGAACGTGGGATGGGCCAGGAGCAGGCGACGGAGCCGGAGGCCCAGCGGCAGGAGGCAGCCGAGCTCCCTCTCCAGCTCCCGGCGGCCTTCCCCCAGGAGGGCACAGCCCACATGCCCCTGGGCCGGATCGCCCCGGTTCGAAGGCATCCGCGAGGCGAACTCGAGCGCCGCCTCCGCCACGGGAACCTCTTCCCTGCGCGAAGTGGACGCCAGTGACTCCACCTCGCGCCGGTACCGGTCGCGGGTGTCGAAATCCATCGACGCGTACGTGAGATCGCCTCGAAGGACGCGCTCGACGTGGCTCACCGCCTCGAAAAACGCGCTCCAGTCGATCGCATCCAGGGCTCGCAAGCTGGCGATCGCGGTGGAGACCCGGTCCACGCTGGACAGCTCCTCCGTCCAGCCGAACGAGGAGGACTTGCCCTCGGATCCGGCCAGAGGCCGCCCGGCGAAGGGCAGCCCGCTCAAACGGGACACCGCTTCGGCGAGGACTTCCAACGCCGTGAACCGCAGCATGGTGGGGAGCGCCCAGAGCTCGCCCATGGTGAGAGGCCGGGTTTCCTGATAGGCGTGGAGGAAGTGCTCCGCGTCGTCGCCCGAGAACCGCCCACGGCACCCGCGGAGGAGCTCGGTGGCCACGGCGTAGATCCGAGGCTCCTCCCCGAGCTCGGGGAGGGTCAACCGGGGCAGGCTGCGATAGTAGCCGGCCGGCATGTCTTCCCGGACTTCCCGCAGCGCCCGCCGCACCACGTAGAGGTTGTCGAGCAGCCACTCCGCCGCGTAGGCGAGATCGGAGGCCTGGATCGACGCCTGGGACCAGTGGCGCGCCACCCGATCGATCCCGTTCTTCAGCTCGGCCACGCGCGCCGTGAGGGAGCCGGTGCTCCGGCGCTTCGACACATGGTGGCGCTGCGCCAGTTCCCGAGCGCGGTCCGCTAGGGGGTCGTCGCGGCGCGTGAGCTCGCGGGGAGCTTCCGCGGCGGCAGGGCTCTTCGGGGCCATCGCGTCAGTGCCCCGGCACTTCCGCGGCCGCCTGCTCCGCCTCGGTGAGTTCGCACGGGTGGGGCGCAAGATCCTGCACGATCAGCACGTGCGTCGCCCCGTAGAGGAGAAAGTGGGTGGTCGTCCGCCCGTGGGGCCAGCGCGTCGTCCCGGTGTGGCCGTGGGCGCTCATGACGACCAGGTCGGCCTGCTCTTCCCGGATCACGTCGTAGAGAGCCACCGCGGCCTGCTCGCTTACGGCGATTCGGGTGCGGACGGCCAGGGGGAGCCGGGCCTTGAGCCGGTCGAAGTACTGCTGCGCTTCCCCCTCCTGGCGCTCGACGAGCCGCTCGATGAGCTCCGTATCTTCCGGGCGGACCGGCCCCTGCTGGGGAAAATAGGGGCGGGGACGCACCCGGATGTGCGCGAGCACCAGCTCGGCCCCGAGAAACCCCGCCAGGGCCGTGGCCGGGGAGAGGGCGCACTCCGCCCTCTGGGACCCGTCCAGGGGCACCAGCACCCTGCGGTAGGCCGGCACGTCCGGCCCCGCCGTCTCGGCCCGATACGCGCGGATCACCAGGGTGGAGACCCGCGACCGAAGAACGGTCTTTTGCGCGACGCTGGCAAGGTTCCAGCCGCTCAAACCGTCCTTCCCGTGACTGCTGAGGACGATGAGGTCGGCGCCGTGCTCCTGGGCGTGCTCGAGGATGCGCTGGGGAGGTTGCCCCTCCAGGAGCACGCGGGAGCTCTTGACCCCCTGCGTCCCGAGCAGCTCCACCTTCTCGTCCAGATACATCCAGGCACCGGCCCGGCTCGCCTGCCACTCGAGGGGGTCGACGGGCATCATCCGGCCTGCGGAAGAGGACTCGGGCAAGACGTGGAGGAGGGTCACGTCGGCGCCGAACGCCTTGCCCAGGGCCGCCACGTGGGGCAGCACGCACTCGGCCAGGGGAGAACCATCGAGAGGAACGAGGATGTGTCGGAACATGGGTGGGCTCCTCCTGTTGCGGAACCGTGCGGCACAATCGCGGATGCTGCGCGTCCGCTGCCGCGGCACGTGCCCTTCCAGGGCGACGGGAGCGACGCTCTCGTGCGCTCGGACGAAGACAAGGTCCACGCTTCCGGGGCCCCGGCAGGCCCGATCGCGGCCTTTGCTCCTCTTCCGGTAGCGCCTGTGCGCGGTAGACTTTTCCAGACCGCGGATCCCTCGAATCGTTGTTCGCCACCACAGACAGGGGCCGTGTCGGGTCCGAAGACGGTCCGCAGGAAGGGCGCCGCATGCCCGAGATCGGTTACCAGACATCCCATTCGATCCCCCTGGGGTCTCCGCCGTACCGGTGGCCCGACTGGCACCGGAGCCTCAAGCGGTTCGAGACCCGGGACGCGAGGCGCGCCGCGTGGCAGCTCGTCGACACCTTCGTCCCGTATCTCCTGCTCTGGTTCCTCATGGTCCGGTCCATCCAGCTCGGGTATCCCTATATCCTGACGCTCCTCTTGGCCGTGCCCGCGGCGGGTCTGCTCGTGCGCCTCTTCATCCTCTTCCACGACTGCGTGCACAGCTCGTTCTTCGCTTCCTCGAGGGCCAACACCGTGCTGGGGTACCTCTGCGGCACGCTCACCTTCACGCCGCTGGAGGACTGGCGCTTCACCCACCTGCGCCACCACGCGACCTACGCCAACCTCGACGCGAGGGGCGTGGGCGACATCACGACGCTCACCGTCGAAGAGTACTTGCGCCTGCCCTGGGCCAGGCGGCTCAAGTACCGCCTGTACCGGAACCCCCTGGTGCTCTTCGGGGCGGGTCCGCTGTTCTACTTCCTGCTCCGGCAGCGCTGGCCGAGCCGGGCGGTCAGCAAGATCGCGCGCAGGAGCGTGTGGCTCACCAACCTCCTCATCGCTGCCGTCGCCATATCGGCCTCCTGGGCGATCGGGCTCGGGACCTACCTCCTGATCCAGGTGCCGGTGCTGTGGTTGGGAGGCGCCGGAGGGATCTGGCTCTTCTACGTGCAGCACCAGTTCGAGGGTGTGTACTGGTCGAGGAAAGACGCCTGGGATCCCCTGCGCGCCGCGGTGGCCGGCAGCTCCTTCTATCGGCTGCCGGCCGTGCTGCGCTGGTTCTCGGGCAGCATCGGCATCCACTTCATCCATCACCTCGCCTCGCGCATCCCCAACTACAATCTGCAGCGCTGTTACGACGGCATCCCGGAGCTGCACGCCAAGGAACCGCTCACCCTGCGCAAGAGCCTCGCGTCCCCGCGGCTGAAGCTCTGGGACGAGGAACGGCGCGAGCTGGTCGGTTTCTCTGCCCTCCAAGCGCGGGCTCCGTCGGGAAGATCCCTCTGACGCCGGCGGAGGACTGCCGTCTCAACCTTCTCCCGTCGCCCGGCGATAGGCACGGCGCACCCGCCGAAGGCTGCGCCCGAGGGCCAGCCCCGCCTCGATGCAGGCGCGGTAGAGCCGGTCGCGATGCAGCGGGAGCCCCAGGAACGCGTGGCCCTCGCCCCGCGCGCCCCATGCCCACCCGAAACGCTGGAGGCCGCCAAAGTGCCCGTCGGGCTCGTTCGAGAGCGGCAGCAGGACGACGTCGACGCGCTGGGCCAGCGCCGCAGGATGCTCCCAGAGCCTCTCGGCCGCCAGCGGGACCTCGATGGGGCGGATGTTCAGCCCTGTCATGAACTTCACCAGGAAGCGCCGGTCCCCCTCCGGGAGTCCTGCCGTGGGCAGCGCGATGAGCCGTGCCCTTGCGGGGAGCACCTGCCTCAGGTCCTGGGCGCCCTTGAGGACGCCGGCTCGTAAGTTCTGCAGAAAGGGGGCCTTGCCGCGCTGGAGCCGGCGGGCCGCCCCCCACGCATAGAGCTTCAGGCCCATGTCGAAGAGGTCGAGCCGCGCGGCGCCGCGCAGGACGCTTCCCAGGCTGTAGAACCGGGCCGAGGCGCGCTCCGCCTCCCGTTGGAGCTCGTCGGGGGTGAGCTGCAGCGGCTCGTACACCACGTGATGGGCGTCGTAGAGGGCCCAGTCCCGGGTGAGCAGGCGCCCCGCCGCCGCCATCTCGTCGTGGATGGGCGTTCCCGGGGTCGGCGTGAGGATCAGGAACTGGACGGAATCGATCCTGGCTCGGCGGGCGAAGCGGGCCGTCTCCCGGATCGACCGCCGGTCGTCCTGATCGGCCCCGAGCACGAACATCCCGTGGATTCGGATGCCGCGACCCCGAAACGCCTCGACCGCGTGCCGGATGTCGTCCACCGTCTGGCGCTTGCCGAAGGACTCCAGGGTGTGCGGGTTGAGGGACTCGAAGCCGATGTAGACGTACCAGCAGCCGGCCCGGGCCATGAGGTCCACGAGCTCCGTGTCCCGGGCGCAGTCGGCCCTGACCTGAGCGGACCACTGAACCCGGATACCCCGGTCGAGCATCCCCTGGCAGATGGCTCGGGCCCGCTTTTTGTCGGCCGCGAAGTTGTCGTCGCAGACGAAGACGTGCCGGGACGACGCGGCCGCGCGGGCCAGGTCGTCGAGCACCCGGCCCACGGAGTGGAACCGGTAGCGGGTGCCGAACATGGGAATGACGGAGCAGAACCGGCACTGGAAAGGGCAGCCGCGGCTGGTGGAGAGCGGAAGCACCCGCCGCGGGCTCCACCCTTCCACCAACGAGAAATCCGGGGTCGGCAAGGGGTCCAGGTCTTGCAAGAAGGGCCGGGAGGGGTTGTGCCGCACCGCGCCCGCCGCCCGGTAGGAGAGCCCACCGATCGACGCCGGATCCCGGGTGCCGCCGAGCGCCTGCGCCAGCTCCAGCATGGCCTCGTCCCCCTCGCCCCGCACGACGTAGTCGCTGTGCTCCAGGGCTTCGTCGGCCAGGAAGCTCACGTGGGGACCGCCCATCACCACGATCTTGCCGGCCGCGCGGGCCAGGTCGGCCCAGGCGTAGGCCGCGGGGGCGGTGGTGGTCGTCGAGGAGATGCCCACGACGTCCGCCCAGGCGATGTCCTCGGTGCGCACCGGGCGGACCTCCTCCACCAGCACCCGGCATTCGTAGCCGTGTCGGGCCAGGATCGTGGCGAGAAGAACGTTGCCCAGCCGCGGTATCGGGATGCGGCTGAAGATGTGCTGACCGGGAGCCTTGGGCTCGATGAACAGGTATCTCAAGGGAAGTCACTCCTCTCCGACGGGTCTTTCCCCGGAGGCCCCTCCCCGGGGGTGCCGGTCTGGGCGCCCGCGGCCCCCGCAAGCAGGGCCTTGACCCGAAGGATCTCCTCGTCCAGCCGCCCCACGAGCTCGGTGACGCCGTCGAGCCGGCCCTCCGCGGCCCGCGCCTCGATCTCCCGGGCAACGGCCGCGGCCACCGGGAACCCGAAGATGAGCAGGGTTCCCCGCAGGCGGTGGGCCCAGGAGGCGGCCCGTTCCGCGTCCGCCAGGGACAACGCCTTGCGGATTTGCCCGGGGCCCTCGTTCACGGTGCCGAGAAAGCCCCGCCCGAGATTCCCCTCCTGCCCGCTCCCGCTCTGGAGACTCGCGAGGAGCAGGGCACGACCGGCTCGGTTCGGGACTTCCTTCAGGGGCAGCGGACGGGGCCGCCTCCCGAGCCACCGCTCCACGGCCGCGTGCAGCGTCTCGGGCTCCACGGGCTTGGCGAGGTAGTCGTCCATGCCGGCCTCGAGGCACCGCGCCCGGTCCTCCGGAAGGGCGTGCGCCGTGAGACCGATGATCGGCACGCGGGCTCCGCCGGACGCTTCCCGCTCCCGGATGCGCCTCGTGGCCTGTATACCGTCGAGCCCGGGCATCTGGACGTCCATCAGGACGAGGTCGTAGGGCTCGGAGAGCAGGGCTTCCACCGCCGCCCCGCCGTCTGCAACCGCCGTCACGAGCCAGCCCCGCCACCGCAGGTACTCGACTGCGACTTCGCGATTGGCCGACTCGTCCTCTGCGACCAGGATGCGAACCTGGGATGGCGGGGGGAGCAGCGCAGCCTCGTCGCCGACCGCGCTCTCGGGCGCCCAGAGATCGATCGGGGCTGGGGCGAACGGAACCGTGAACGCGAAGATGCTGCCTTTTCCCTCCGCGCTCTGCACGTCGATCGAGCCGCCCATCTGCTCCACGAGCTGCTTGGAGATGGCGAGCCCGAGGCCCGTGCCCCCGTGCACCCGTGCGGTCGAGCCGTCGACCTGGCTGAAGCTCCGAAAGAGGCGGTCCAGCGAGTCGATCGGCACCCCGATGCCGGTATCGCGGACGGTGAACCGCACGCGCACGGCGTTGCCGGCTCCCGGATCCCTGTTCCCGTTCGGGACTCTCGAACCGGGGATCGGCGGCTCGGAACCGCGCACCTCCCCGTCGATGCCGACGCACACCGTCACCTCGCCCTTCCGGGTGAACTTCACGGCGTTGCCGGTCAGGTTCAACAGCACCTGTCGGAGCCGGTGCGGGTCGCCCGCGAGAAATCCCGGGACCAGGGGTCCGATCCGGTGGGTCAGGCCGATGCCCTTCGCCTTCGCCTGAGGCGCCAGGCTGCTGACGGTGTCCTCGACGACGAGTCTCGGGCTGAACGCCACGGACTCCAGCTCCAGCCTGCCGGCTTCGATCTTGGAGAAGTCCAGGAGGTCGTCGATGAGGTGCAGCAGGTGATCGGCAGAGCTTGCCGCCAGCTCGGCATAGCGGCGCTGGGTGTCGTCGAGCGATGTGCCGCGCAGCAGGCGCAGCATCCCGACGACGGCGCTCAAGGGGGTCCGGATCTCGTGGCTCATGTTGGCGAGAAAGGCGCTCTTCGCCCGATTGGCGGCCTGGGCGGCGTCGCGCGCGGACTCGAGCTCCGCCTGGGTCCCGCGGAGCTCTTCGTTTTGCATCTCGAGCTCCACCTGGTGGACCTGGAGCTCGTGGAGGAGCCTCGGGAGGTCTGCGGGCGCCGGGTCCCCCGCAGGGCCGGGCGGCCTTCCCTGCAGCCAACTCTCCGCGCGCCGGCGCAGGGGTTGGGCGTCTCTTGACCCCTTCCGCGCACGGGTCATGAACGGCCCTCCCCTTTTGTCGTCACCGCGGATTCCAGGGTCTCGATCCGCTGCTGCGCCGCCTGCTGCGCATCCCGCAGAGCCTGCTCGAGCTGCTTGGCGACGGTGATGTCGGAGAACGTGAGCACCACGCCGTCGATGCGGTTCTCGTAGGTGCGGTAGGGCAGGATGCGCACCTGGAACCAGCGCCCGTCCACCGTCGCGACCTCCCGCTCCTGGAAGGCGAGGGTTTCCAGCACGTCTCGCACGTCGTCGGCCAGGCCGGGGTAGCTCAGGTCGGACACGATATCGGTGATGGGCCGCCCCACGTCGCTCGGGATGAGCTTGATGATGCGGGTCGTCTGGCCGGTAAAGCGGCGCACGTTCAGGTCGTTGTCGAGGAACAGGGTGGCGATGTCGGTGCTGTTCAAGAGGTTCTTCATGTCGTTCGAGGTGCGGGAGAGCTCTTCGATCTTGGCCTGCATCTCGGTGTTGACCGAGAGAAGCTCTTCGTTCAAGGACTGCATCTCCTCCTTCGAGGTGGTGAGCTCCTCGTTGGTGCTCTGGAGCTCCTCGTTCGTGGACTGGAGCTCCTCGTTGGCGCTCTTGAGCTCCTCCTGGGAGGTCTGCATCTCCTCCTGCGTGGTCTGCAGGTACTCCCGGCTCTGCTGGAGCTCCCGCTCGAGCTCTTCCACCCTTCCCGGCAGCGCCTCGACCCCCCCGGAAGGCGCCGGGCGGGAGCGGCTTCGCCGGCGGGGAGCGGCCACCTCCTCGAACAGCACCAGCAGGAGCCCCCGCAGGGCCTGCGGCTCCCCCAGGGGCTTCACGGTGACGTCCACGCGCTGGTGGGTGCCGTTGGTCTTCACCCGCAGCCCCTTGCAGCGAACGGGCTCCTGCCCCTCCTGGGCCTTCTGCACGGCGCTCCAGAGGGGATGGCGCAGGCCCTCGCGCGCCATGGCGAAGAGGTTGAGGTTGGCCTTTCCCGCCGCCGGCTCCAGGTACTTGCCGGTGCGGCCGTGGACGTAGAGGAGGTCGCCCCGCTCGTCCACCAGCACGCACGGCGGCCCGAACTCCCGGAGGAGCACCCCGTCCACCAGCTCCTGGAGGCCGGCCCCCGGGGAGCGTGGCGCCCCCCGGACGGCCCCCAGTTCGTCGTCCTCGGACGGGGCGTAGGAGGAGGGGAACTCCACGGCCCTCGCGGCGGCCGAGGACGGGCGGCGACGATAGAGCTTCGCCTGGGGGTCGATGGGGGAGAAGAGGTCGGGGAAGCCTCCGGCGGTCTCCGCCGAGCCCAGGAAGAGGATGCCCTCGGGGTTGAGGCTGTAGTGAAACAGCGGCAGGAGCTTCTTCTGTACGTCGGCGGTCAAGTAGATCAAGAGGTTGCGGCACGAGAGCAGGTCGAGCTTGGTGAAGGGCGGGTCGGTGATGACGTTGTGCGGCGCGAAGACGACGGTGTCACGAAGCTCCTTGGCCACCCGGTAAGCGCCGCCCTCCTTGACGAAGAAGCGCCGCAGGCGCTCCGGCGAGACGTCGGCGGCGATGCCCTCGGGGTAGGCCCCCTGCCGGGCCCGGGCGACGGCGTCCGGGTCGAGGTCCGTGGCGAAGACCTGGACGCGGTCGCCGCCGCTCCGCCCCGCCGCCGCCTGCCGCTCCTCCAGGGCCTCCTTCAGGAGCATGGCCAGGGAGTACGCCTCCTCCCCCGTGGCGCACGCGGGCACCCAGACCCGGAAGACGCGGCCGGCCGGCCGGCTCGCGAGCAGCGCCGGCAGGGCCTTCTCCCGCAAGGCGGCAAAGGCCTTGGGGTCGCGGAAGAAGCTCGTCACCCCGATCAGGAGCTCCCGGGAGAGCAGGGCGAGCTCCTGGGGGTTGTCGTGCAGGAAGTCCGCGTACCGGGCGATCGTCCGGAGCTGGTGGATGCCCATGCGCCGCTCGACCCGCCGGGAGATGGTGCTGCGCTTGTAGGGCGCGAAGTCGCGGCCGGTGCGGGCGCGCAGCAGGGCCACGATCTTCTCCAGGGCGCTCGGCGACTTCCTTTCGGCCTCCTGGTCCTCCACCTCGGCGACCAGGGTGCCGTGGAACGAGGCCAGCAGCTTGACCGGCAGCTCCTGGGCCGGAGCCACGAAGTCGGCGATCCCCGCGTCGATGGCGCTGCGGGGCATGCTGTCGTACTTGGCGGAGCCCGGGTCCTGCACCAGGGTGAGGCCGGCGTTCTCCTTGATCGCCCGCAGCCCCAGGGTGCCGTCCGAGCCCATGCCGGAGAGGATGACGCCGATGGCCCGTTCCTCCAGGTCCCGGGCCAGGCTGCGGAAAAAGGAGTCGATGGGCAGGCGGAGCCCCCGGGGCTCCGCCGGCTCCAGGAGCCGCAGGGTGCCGCCCTCCAGGAACAGGTCCCGGTTGGGAGGGATCACGTAGACGCGGTTGGGCTCCACCCGCATCCCCTCCTCGACCTGAGAGACCTGCATCCGGGTGCGGCGCTGGAGGAGCTCGGGCAGGGCGCCCTTGTGGGTCGGGTCCAGGTGCTGCACCACCACGAACGCCATGCCCGAGTCGGCCGGCGCGTGGTCCAGGAACTGCTCCAGCGCCTCGAGCCCCCCGGCCGAGGCGCCGAGGCCGACGACGGGGAACGCATCCCCCGGCACCGGGCTCTCGGGCGACGCCGAAGGGGGGTTCGCGGGGCCGCTCTGCTTGGCACGTCTGGTCACGCGCGCTTGCCTTTCTCGTAGGTGCAATACAGAAACCACCACCAAATCTTTGGGGCGGGGCGAAACACGCTGGAGCAGTCCCCCGGTGGTTTGCGCCCACGCAATGCTAGCCTGGGTCTGCGAAATCGCAATCCCGGCGCCTGCGTTGGTTCCCCGGTGACATCCTACGACACGAGCGCAAGCGGAACCCCCCTTTCTGCGGCTTCGGGAAGCAGCACCTCGAAGGTCGTGCCCTCCCCGTTCCCACTCCGGACCCGGACCTCCCCTCCGAGCGCCGAGACGATTCCGTACACGACGGAGAGGCCCAGGCCCGACCCCTTGCCGACGGGCTTGGTGGTGAAGTAGGGCTCGAAGATGCGGCCCTGGATCTCCCCGGGAATGCCGGGTCCCGTGTCTCGGACACGCAGCCTCACCCGGCCCCCCTCCTGCTCGCCCCCGGCCCGATCCAGAGAGATCGCGAGCAGCCCCCCCGTCTCCTCCAGCGCATACCCGGCGTTCTCGGACAAGTGCCGGAGGACCTGGCGAAGCCGCGAAGGGTCGCCCAGCACCGGCCCGCAAGCGGGGTCGGCCTCCGACCGGACCTCGACCGTCGCGGGCAGGGTGGCGCGAAGGCCCGCCGCGGCCTCGTGGACGAGGGGCCCGAGATCCACGGGCACGAAGGTGCCTTCCTGCTCCCCGCCGCCGATGAGGAGGATCTGCCGGACGAGTTCGGCGGCACGCAGCACCGCGGTCAGGAGCTGCGCGATGTTCTCCCGAACGGGGTCTTCGCTGCCGAGCGTCCGCAGCGCCATCTCGGCGCGGGTCACCACGGGGGCGAGCAGGTTGTTGAAGTCGTGTGCGATCCCCCCCACCAGGGCTCCGATCGCCTCCATCTTCTGCGCCTCGCGCAGCCGCCCCTCCAGGCGTGCCCGCTCCTCTTCCGCCCGCTTCAGCTCGGTGATGTCGCTGACCGCCAAGCGGCACTCGCCGCCGGACGGGGAAAGGGCGGCTTCGATCCGCACGTGGCGCGGGGACCTGGTGCCCGCGGCCAGGGGGACCTCGCAGGTCGCCAGGCGCTTCCCCGCGAAGACGCCCGCGAGGAATGTTGCGAAGGCGGGGCGCGCGTCCGCGGCCACGAAGTCCCCAAAGCGCCGGCCCGCCAGCCGAGGCCTCTCCAGCCCCAGAAGGCCCGCGCCCCGGAGGTTCGCCCCGAGGAGCCGCCCTTCGCGATCGAGCGTGAAGTAGCCCACGGGCGCGAAGTCGTACAGGTCCGCGTACCTCGCGCTCGACTCCTCGAGCGCATTCTTGGCCCGGCAGAGCTCCTCGTTTTGGAGCTCCAGCTCCACCTGGTGGACCTGGAGCTCGTGCACGAGCCGCGTGAGGCCCTCTTCGGTCTGGGGAAGAGCCGCAACCCGGGGGCTCTCCCCAAGCCGCCCCTGGGCGCGCCGGCGCAGGTCCCCCGGCATCTCGGATGGGTTCATGGTTCGCCCCCTTGTTGCGGCGCCGAGACCCGGCCCTTGCTCCGGGGTGCCGTGGGCCCGGTCGTATCTCGCGGGAACTTCATCTTCCAGTTGATCGAGAGGGGCCGGGTCAAGCGGCACACCCGGCGGCGAGCGGCAGACGCGCCCGGATTGCCGTTCCCTCCCCCTTCCGGGCTTGCACCTCGAGGGATCCCCCGGCACGCTCGACGCGCACCCGCATGCAGCCGAGGCCAGCCCCGCACTGGGCGCCCTCCCCCACCCGTGGCGCGTCCGCGTCGAACCCGCGCCCGTTGTCCTCGACGCCAAACTCCAACAGGCCGCCGCTCTTCGCGAGCGAGACGACCGCTTCGTCCGCTCCGCTGTGTTTGCCGGCATTGGTCATCGCCTCTTGCAGCACCCGGAAGATGACCGTGCGAAGGGGGTTGGGAACGTCCTGCTCGTCCACCTCGATCCGAAGGACGATCCGCATCGCCGGGTAGGCCGTCTGCAACTCGCGGGCAAACCAGCGAATCGCGGCCACGAGCCCCAGGTCGTCCAGGATGGCAGGTCGGAGCGCCATGAAAACCCCGCGCACTTCCTGGATCGCGTCCCGCATCATGGGGACGAGGAGGTCGATGGCGGCCAGCCGCTCTGGCGCCGGTCCCTGTGTGCCCAGAGCGGCCTCCAGTGTCATCTTCATGGCGATCATCGTCTGGCAGACGCCGTCGTGCAGCTCGCGGGAGAACCGCCCGCGTTCCTCCTCCTGGGCCGCGAGCAGCAGGGCGGAGACCTGGCGGAGCTCGTCGAGGGATCGGAGCAAGGCCTCCTCCCCTTTCTTGCGCCCGCTGACGTCGCTCAGCACCACGCGGCACGCGAGGGCGCCTTCGGCGTCGCGCGCGGCGGTGGCGCCCAGATGCGCCCAGAAGGCGTCCCCTGCCCGGCTCAGCATCCGCAGCTCGCATTCCTGCGGGTCGCCGGTCGCAAAGAGCCGTTCGCGCAGGTCGACGAAGGAACCCTGGTCCTCACCGAGGATGAACCGGGTGATCGGCTGCCCGACCAGCGCCCCCGCGGTCACCCCCAGCAGGGTGGCGGCGGTGAGGTTGACCTCGCGGATGATGCCCCACTCCGTAAGCGTGCAGTACGCTACCGGCGCCCGATCGTAGAGGTCGAAATAGCGCGCCCGCGCGAGCTCCAGCTCCGCCTGCGTGCGGCGCAGCTCCTCGTTTTGCATCTCCAGTTCGATCTGGTGCACCCGCAGCTCGTGGAGTGTCCGTCGCGCTTCCTCGGGCGACAGCGCCGCGACGTTCTCCGGCGGCTGCGCCGCACCTTTCCGAGCCCGCGCTTCGGCGCGCCGGCGCAGCGCGGTGAAGCCGTCGGGTCGCACACCTTCACTTTTCATCGTGCATCCGCCTCACTGCGCCCGCACGCGGCCGTCCAGGATGCCGTTCTCGATCTCCGGGATGAGATCCTGGAGGATCGAGTCCTCGTAGCGGCCGCTCGTGACCGTGGCCAGCCCGGGCACTTGGGACTCGGGAACGCGGTGGTTCACGAAGAAGGAGCCCCGGTGCCCCCCCGAGCCCGGTAGGAACGCGAAGCACATGTTCTGTACGGCTCCGGCTCCGATCAGCACGTCCAGGAAATTGCCCATCCGCCGATAGTCCTCGGGGTCCTGACCGTACCCTCCCAGGAAGTAGACGACGGGAAAGCTCCGGTTCGTGTTGGCAAACGCGGGCGGCCGGTACACCACGACCTCGCGCCCGGGCGCGGGCTGACCGCCGGTCGCCAGGGCCGGGGAAGGGATCGCCCGCGTGATCACGTCCCCGGTCAGGTGGAGCCCCCCCGCCCCGAAGAAGCCGTCGGGGAAGCTCCGGTCCAGGTAGCCGATGAGCGTCAGCAGGCGCTGCCAGATGGGAACGGCGCCGCAGAAGTCTCCGCTGAGCAGGTCGTCTCGAATCGCGTCGTCTCCTGGGATTCCCACGTGTCCGCCGTCGTACCGGATCAGGAGGAAGGGCTCCGAAGGTCTCGGCACGGCGAAGCAGTTGCCGGAGAAGCCGTTTCGCACCACCGGCGAGAGCCCCTTGCGGTCAAGCATCGCCACGACGTTGTCGTAGTGGCGCGCAAACCCGAACTCGTCCCCGGTGCCCACGTCCATGTAGATCCTCTGGGAGGCGATCTCGGCGGCCGGCCGCGCGGCCAACCGCGAGAGGGGATCCTCCGCCAGCCATGCGCTGCGGTCCGGGTCGTAGTCGAAGACGCCGTTGCCCTCGCCGAAGTCGCCAGTCCCCGCCACCCCGTCGAGTCCCAGGTCTTCGAAGGTCTCTCCCAGCTCGGGCTCGAAGACGAAGTTGCCGTTCAGGTCCACAAAGGGCTCCGAGTAGTTCACCACGATGCCGTCGCCCACGTCATAGATCCCGTCGGCGTCGAGGTCGACGAGCTCACGCCCGCCCACCATGGTACCCGCCAGCCCGAACACCGACGCCAGCGACCCCGGCGCGAGCAGGAGCACGTCGGTGGGCCGATCGGGCACCTCCCCCACCTGGCGGAGCCCGTCGGCATTCGCGTCACCCCCGTCGAGAAACCCCCGGGGATCGACGAGAGGCGAAAACGATCCATACCGATCGTCCCTTCCGACGGCAGCGGGCTCGGAGTCGGAGGCGAGGTAGCGCCTGGAGGGGTCCGGGTGGTGCAGGAACGGGTTCCCGAAAGCCAACACCAGGTCCTGGATCATGCGGATGCGCGTGTTGCGGCTTGGGTACGGCTTCATGTGATCGAACGTGAAGTCGTCCCCCTCCTGCCCGGGAACGCCCGCCTGGGGCTTCACCTCGAGGTTCTCACCGATCAGTTGGGCCAGGAGCTCCTGCATGTCGACCGGGCCTCCGAGAGACCCGATCGTCCCGAAGAGGTCCGGCCGCTTCGTCCCGAGGTTCATGGCCCCGTACGCGCCCATGCTGATCCCGGCCACCGCGCGAAAATCACGGGCGGCGAAGTGGGTCGGCTCGCCGTCGCCGTTCGAGCCCTGCTGCCCGCACGCAGTGGCGAAAAGGCTGCCGCTGCCGAGCAGGACGATGCAGAGCCGCCGGACGCTTCTCATGGGGTCACCCTTTCGATTCCCGTTTGCGATCCGCCTCTCGGCACTGCCGCCTCCGGCTCGAGGTGGAAGTGATTCGAAGCATCAGCGCTCTAGACAGATTCAGTGCCAGCCGGAGCTAGACGCAACTACCGTGCCGGGGACAACGTGCCGGCGATTTGGATGACAATGCCTTACCGGATGGGAACAGAGCGGGAAAGTCTTCAAGCTTTGCCGTCGCATTTAGCAGGCCCGCCAAATGCGACGGGAAGGAATGCCGGCACAGCGGGCGCTCCGCCCATCTTGTCCCGGCCGGTCAAAGCCTGGCACCTCGGCATCCCCCGAATCCCGTCCGGCACGGTGATTGCTTTTGGACGGACTAGCTAAGCCCCGCCTCAGACCGCCGAGGCGCCGCCTCGCGGCTGTCAGCGGTCAGCCGTCAGCGTTCCGCTTGAGGCGATGGCGAGCCGTAGGATGGGTCAAGCGAAGCGGGCCCCCTTTTCTCTAGAGGAGAACGTGACGAATTGTTGAAGATCGCTCCTTCTCAAGTTTTTCTGCGGGAATACGAGCAGCGTCGTGCCAACTGTGAAGGCAGAGACTGTACAAATGAGGTAGACCTCGAAGAAAAGGATAAAAGAGATGAGAGCTTCCATGGGCATCACTACGTCACTCATTCTCTCGCTGGCCCTGCTATCAGGTTGTGCGACAATGCGCGTATGGCCCGATCACGAAAGAAGGGTGGATGACAAGATGGTTCTCATCCAGGAGAAGATCGGCGACGGGCTGAAGACCGGCAGCCTCACTCCGGACCAGTCCCAGATGTATCTGACCACACTCAAGGGCATCCGAACCGACGCCGAGGCGCTCAGGGGCAAGACGCTCTACGAGGAAAAGTGGAAGGGCGTGCATGGGCGCCTCGATGCGCTCGGGGCGGAGATCGACAGGGAGGCTGCCAGGGCGCCCAAGGGCGATGAGCAAAGGACGGGGGACAGGATGCTCGGACTGCAACGAAAAATTGACGATGGAAGAGCCAGCGGGCGCCTGCGTCCCAAGGAAGGAAAGGAATTCCAAGCCAGGCTGGACTCCATTCGGGTGGACCACTCCCGGATGATCGAAGGAGGCAGATACCCCACCAGCGAGGAGAGAGCAGAGATCGTTCGTCGGATGGATTCCCTGGAAAGAGACCTGGCGGCTCGTTGATCTCCAGGCCACTGTGCGACAGGGTATTGCCGCTGACATGCCGACCATGGGCACCGGCAGCGCCGCTTCCCGTGGAACGCCCGCAGCCCGCGCAGGAAGGAACACTCCGATGATGGACGCCACGATCCATATGACGGTGCCGCCGGAGAAGTGGAAGGAGATCCTGCAAACGCTCAAAGCGCTCATGGGGCCCATTCGGAGCGAGCAGGGCTGCATCTGCTGCAACTGTTACGTGGACGCTGAAGCGGACAACACGCTCTTCTTCAAGAACGAGTGGACGACCAGGGCAGCCCTGGAGGACCATCTGCGGTCCGTGCACTTCAGCGTTCTGATCGGAGCCATGAAGCTGCTCGACAGCAAGCCGCTCATCCGGTTCGCCACCATCAGCTCGACGGAAGGGGTGGAGGCGATCGCCGCCGCGCGCCAATTCGGGTAGCAGGCGGGTCACATCACACGGTGGCTAGCTCGGGTTCGCAGTAGGGCTTCCAACCCCCAGGCGGCCGCCGCTCTTGTGTGCTCACCAGGTGGAAGAACGTGGTTTCTCATGGATTCATCCATCCTGATCGTGTTGAGCATTCTGGCCGCAACGGTTGTGTTGCTGGTGCTGGATCTGCTGCGCATCGACGTGGTGGCCGTCCTGTGTCTGCTGGCGCTCGCCTGGACGGGGGTTCTGGCGCCGCAGGAAGCCCTGTTGGGTTTTTCCAGCAATGCCGTGGTGTCCATGATGGCGGTCATGATCATGGGGCGAGGGGTGGCGCGCACCGGTCTGATGGACGGCTTTTCGCGGGCCATCCTCAGAGTGGCCGGTGAAAGGCGCTCGAAGATCGTCGCCCTGGTGTCCGTACCGGTCGGCCTCATGTCGGGGTTGATCCAGAATATCGGCGCGGTGGCGCTTTTTCTGCCCGGGGTTCTCGATATCGCACGGCGCCGCAAGCTGGCGGCCTCCGGCCTGATCATGCCCATCGGCTTTGCCGCCATCCTCGGCGGCACCTTGAGCATGGTGGGCTCGGGTCCGCTGATCCTCATGAACGATCTGCTGCGCGGCGCCGATCTGGAGCCCTTCGGCTTATTGAGCGTGACCCCCGTGGGGCTGGCCCTGCTGACGGCGGGCATCGGCTATTTTGTGCTGTTCGGGCGCTTCGTGCTGCCCGCGGCGCACCCTGAGGGGCAAGGCCTCTCCGAACAGGAAAAACTCATCGAAGCCCTGCGCCTGCCGCATCACATTTGCCATTACCGCATTCCGGCCAGTAGCCCGTTGCAGGGCAAGACGCCCGAGCAGGCAGGGGTGTGGGGGGACTACCGCCTCAACATCCTTGGGCTTTCCGACGACAAACATGTTGAGTACGCCCCTTGGCGTGAGACCCGTTTTGCCGGGGGGCAACTGCTGGCGTTGCTGGGCGATCCCCCCGATGTCGAGCGCTTTGCCGCCGATTTCGAGTTGCTGCGCCAGGAGCATCCGGCGCGTTTTGCCAGGCTCGGCGATCCCGGCCAGGCGGGCTTTGCCGAGGTCGTCATTCCCCCGCGGTCCGCCATGGTCGGTCAGTCCATCCGCACTTTCTCCCTGCGCAAACGCTATGCCGTGGAACCCGTCATGGTGTTCAGCAAGGGCGAGGGCCTGCGCGGAGACTTTTCCGATCATCAGGTGCTCACCGGCGATACCTTCCTTGTGTACGGCTTGTGGGAAAAGATCGTCGAGCTCAAGGAGACTCCGGATTTCGTGGTCGTCACCCCCCTGACCACGGAGAAGAAGGCTCCCGCCAAAGCGCTGCCGGCGGCGGCCTGCTTTGTGGCGGCGATTGCGCTGGCGTTTTCTGGCGCCCCCATCTCCGTGGCGTTTCTGACCGGGGCCCTGGCCATGGTGCTGCTGCGCGTGCTCAGCATGCAGGAGGCCTATCAGGCCATCGACTGGAAGGTGGTTTTCCTGCTCGCCGGGCTCATCCCGTTGGGCCTGGCCATGCAGAAGACGGGCACGGCCGATCTGCTGGCAGAGCAGCTCATGGCTCTGGTACAGGGCGCCCATCCGGTTTTTCTCGTGCTGAGCGTGGCGACGCTCTCCACCGCCTTCTCCCTGCTCATCTCCAACGTGGGTGCCATCGTCGTGCTGGCGCCGCTGGTCATGAGCATGGCGAACCAGGGCGGGCTCGATCCGCGGGCCCTGGCGCTGATGGCGGCGGTGTGCACCGCCAATTCGTTCATCCTGCCGACCCATCAAGTCAATGCCATGCTCATTTCGGCGGGAGGGTATCGCAACAGCGACTATCTCAAGGCCGGCAGCGGCATGACATTGCTATTTATTCTTGTGGTCGTCACCGTCTTTTATGTCTTTTATCTGTAAGCCGCCAGGTACACATCAAGGGAGGACATGATGCTGTTAAAACATATTTTCGTGGAGAAGATCGCCCATAGCTCTTACATCCTGTCCGGCAGCAAGAACTGCGCGGTCATCGATCCGCAACGCGACGTGGAAGTCTACACTAAGGCCGCGCGTGCCCAGGGCGTCAAAGTAACCCACATCCTGCAAACCCATCTGCACGCCGACTTCGTCTCAGGGCACATGGAGCTGGCGGCAAAGACCGGAGCCACAATCTATGTGGCGAAATCGGCGCAATGCACCTTCGAGCACGTGCCTCTGGTGGAAGGAGACGTAATCGAACTGGAAGATATGCGCCTGCAGGTTCTGGAGACGCCGGGCCATACGCCCGAGCATCTGAGCTATGTGGTGGTGGACACCTCGCGCTCCGAAAGCCCCGTCGGCGTGTTTGTCGGCGATACGCTGTTCGTCGGTGACGTCGGGCGGCCCGACCTGTTTCCGGACAGGGCCCAGGAGCTGGCCGCAAGGCTCTATCACAGCCTCCGCGACAAGCTGCTCAAGCTGCCCGATTGCTGCGAGGTCTATCCGGCCCATGGCGCTGGGTCCCTGTGTGGCCGCGCCATGGGCGCCAAGCAGATGAGCACCATCGGCTACGAACGAAACTTCAATGCGGCCCTGCAGATTCAGGACAAGGCCGCTTTCATCAAGTCCCTGACGGAAGACATGCCGCCCGCGCCAGATCATTTCAGCCGCTGCAGCGACATCAACCGCAAGGGACCCCGTCTGATCGCCGAACTTCCCGTACTCGAGGAGCTCGACGCCAAGTCGTTCAAGGCGCGCCTGGCGCAATCCGATGTGCTCGTGCTCGATGCGCGCAGCTATCATGCCTTCGGCAGCCAGCACATCCCGGATGCCTGGCACCTCGATCTCAACGGCAACTTCCCCACCTTTGCCGGGTGGGTGCTGCCCACCGACAAGGACATCCTGCTCGTGGCCGAGGATTACCAGAAGGCCCTGGAGGCCAATCGCCGGGTGCGGCGCGTGGGGGTCGACCGCATCGTCGGCTATCTCGACGGCGGCATTCCGGGCTGGGCCGTGGCGGGGCTGCCGTCGCGCGCCGTGCCGCAGCTTTCCGTGGAAGATCTTCATGCAAGAATGAGCGAGGCGGCGGCGTTTCAGTTGGTGGACGTTCGCGCCCCGAGCGAGTTTGACGACAGCCATATCGAAGGGGCGCGCAATATCCCGGTGGCCGATCTGCGCACCCGCTCCGGGGAGCTGGACAAGAGCCTGCCGACCTTGTTGATCTGCAGTTCCGGCAATCGTTCGAGTCTCGGGGTGAGCATCCTGCTGCAGCATGGGTTCAAGGCTGTCGCCAACGTCGCCGGCGGCATGACGGGCTACAGTGCCGCCGGTTATGCCAAACAGTGCCGCGCCTGCGAGAATCCGCACGGATCGCGATTCTACTCCGGGGTGATGGACCAAGAAACGCATTGGATCTGAGAAGGGGGTGTCATGGAATTTCTAACCGGGCTGCGCTGGTCGCCCTACGTCGTGGGGATCGGTATCGGCGTGTTGAGCTGGTTTACTTTTCTGATCTCGAAGCAACCCATTGCCTGCTCCACCACCTTTGCCCGCGCCAGCGGCCTGCTGGAACGGCTGGTGCGGGGCGCGCAGGTCGAGGACAAGCTCTACTATCGGGAAATCAAGCTCTCCTGGGGCTGGCAGGGCATGCTGGTGAGCGGCATTGTGCTCGGAGCGCTGCTGTCGGCGCTGCTTTCCGGGGATTTTCAGGGGCAATGGGTGCCTGATCGGTGGGCGGCGACCTTTGGCGACAACGCCCTGCTGCGCCTGATGGTGGCGTTGCTGGGCGGCATCGTCCTTGGTTTTGGCGCACGCTGGTCCAACGGCTGCACCAGCGGCCACGGCATCAGCGGCACCTTGCAGTTGGCGGTGTCGAGTTGGATTTCCACTGTCTGCTTCTTTATCGGCGGGACTCTGACGGCCACATTCATCTTTCACGTCATCGGCTGAGGGTGAGAGTGATGCGGAAACAAAAACAATCGGCCAAGGCCCCACTGGCGTTTGGATTGCTGTTCGGCATCGTTTTCGGCTTTCTGCTGCACAAGGGGGGGGCCACGAAATACGATGTAATTCTGGGCCAATTGCTTCTAACGGATTTTACCGTGCTGAAAATCATGCTGTCGGCGGTGGTGACAGGCATGCTCGGCGTTTATGCCATGAAGAACCTCGGCTGGATCGAGCTGTCCATCAAGTCGGGGTCACTCGGCATAAACGTTGTCGGCGGTCTGATTTTCGGGGTGGGGTTTGCCGTGCTTGGCTATTGCCCGGGCACCATTGCCGGTGCGGTCGGCAACGGCTATCTCGATGCCCTTGTGGGGGGCTTGGCCGGTATCACCATCGGCAGCGGCCTGTTTGCAGCGCGCTACCCGAGGCTCAAGTCAGGCATTCTGACCAAAGGTGACTTTGGGGATCTAACCCTGCCGCGCCTCTTCAAGGTCAACGATTGGGTGGTGGTCGTTCCGGCGGCCGTTGGACTGGTGTTGTTGTTGATTGCGCTCGAAATTGCCGGTCTGTAAAAAGGGCAGCGAAGCCCCCAAGAGGGGGAAGGGGGGGCACCCCGCCCCCGTGAGGCTCTCCGGGCCCCTCGCGCACCAGACCGCTCGAACGCAACTTCCCATCAGCTGACTGGAGATTTGTGAGGCTCTTGTCTTCTTGAATAGCCGGGTGTTTCTTGGCTCAGTCAAGGGCCTCACAACGAAATGAGCCGCATGTTGCCAGGTCCGATTCATCGCCCGCCGGCAGTTGTTGCGCCAGCTGGCGCAGCGCGCCGCGCAGGCCTTCCTCCAGAACCGGATGGTAGAACGGCAGACGCAGCAGCTCCCATACGGTCAGGTTGCGCTCAATCGCCAGGGCCAGCAGGTGCACCATGTGCTCAGCGGCCGGCACGCACATTTCGGCACCCAGCAGACGTCCGCTCGATTTTTCCGCATAGATGTGCATCAGCCCTTTATTGCTTTCAGCCGTTCGTGCCCGGCCCTGCCTTGTGAAGTCGGCTTCCCCGGTGATTGCGGAGCTCGCATCCACCTTCTCGAAACGTTGACCCACCATCCCCACATTGGGATCGCAAAAAACGATGGCCAGTGGCGTTCGGCGCGTGAAACAGTGACAGGTCTCTCGGGTTGCGTTGAGTCCGGCGATGTGACCTTCGTCCGCAGCTTCGTGCAACAGGGGAACCTGTCCGTTGACGTCGCCGGCAAGAAAGACCGGCAGCTCTGCGATCCGCATGGTCGTCGGATCGAAGGGCGGCATCCCTCGCTGATCCAGGGCGACCCCAAGGTTTTCAAGGCCGAGATCATCGATGTTGGATTGGCGACCGATCGCCACCAGTATTTTGTCCACCTCGATCTCATGCTCCTGATTTCTGACCAGGAGACCATCGGCGGTTGCCGTGACCTGGGCCTCAGAGCCAAGGTGGCAGGGAAACTCCTGCTGGAGATGCTTGGAAAAAGCGGCATTGACCTGCGGGTCGCTCAGACCGGCAAGCTGCCTGCCGGCTTCAAAGGCTGTGACCTCTATCCCGAGGCGCGACAATGCCTGGGCGATTTCAACACCGATCACACCCAGACCGATAACCGCAATTCGTCGCGGAAGATCCCTCTGTTCAAACAGACTGTCCGATGTGAGGATTCTTTCTGCGAACGCTTTCCATGGCTTTGGTATGATGGGGCGGCTTCCCGTTGCGACAATGATGCTTCGGGCGTCGAATTGCCGATCGTTGACCTCGACACGATTGGGTCCAAGCAGACGCGCACGTCCCGCCAGATTCTTCTCTCCCAGATCTTGCGTGCCCTTGAGTACCCCGGCCACGAATTCGTCGCGCAAGGCGCGAACACGCCGCAACACACCCGGCACATCCATCTGCAAATGCTCGCTGCCGCGAATGGCGAAGGCCTCAAACGCGTGGCGCCGATGAAAAGCGTTGGCCGCTTCAATGAGCGCCTTGGACGGCATGCAGCCTACTCGCGCACAGGTGGTTCCGTAAGGTCCGTCATTGATCAGGAGAAAACTATCGGTGCGTTTGCGCACCTCGCGCAACGCGGAAAGCCCCGCGGTCCCCGCACCTATGATGATGACATCTTTGCTCTGACCCATGGTGCCCTCCCTCTGTGACTCAGCATCTCGGAGTCCATCCGCGTCAGACCATCGGGGTCGGCCATGCCGGGGGGGCAAGGGCTCCGCCCCCCCGTTCGGCGGCAGTCACGAGGTTTCCGGGCTCTGTTCCGATCCGTGTGGGTTCGCGTAGCGGCTGAGAGCTCGGGAATACGGCCGCTTCACCCGTAGGGGCGCCCAGCTGCGAGCGCCGGCGCCGCTGCGTCGTGTGCCACAACCCCCGGGAAGAGGCGCGCCAGCGGGCCCACCGGGACAAGGTGCTCGGCGCGCTCGAGGCGGAGCTCTCCTCTCTGCGACACCTCGCGGGGCAGCCGCACAGCAAGCGGGCCTGCGAGCTGCGAGCCAGTGGGCGCTACGGCAAGTACCTCCGGCAGAGCAAGACGGGCCAGCTCTCCATCGCCTGGGCCAAGGTGCGCGCCGCCGAGCGCCTCGACGGGAAGTTCGTCGTCCACTCCAACGACGATACTCTCCACGCCGAAGATCTCGCCCTGGGCTACAAGCAGCTCATGCGGGTGGAGGAGGCCTGGCGCACTCTCAAGAGCGGCCTCAAGCTCCGGCCCGTCTTCCACTGGGCTCCCCACCGGATCCACGCCCACGTGGCGCTGACGGTTCTGTCGCTGCTCCTGGAGCGGGCCGCGGAGCACGCCTGTCAGGACACCTGGCGCAACATCCGCGACGACCTCAAGCAGATCAAGCTTGCTCAATTGTCGAGCCCCCACGGCAGCGTCTGGCAGATCACCGAGGCCCGCTCCGAAGCACGCAACCGCCTGAAATCCCTCGCGATCCACAATCCCCCCGAGATCCTCCGGGTCGGCTGACCGCCTACATACACGACCGGAAACGCCCCTGCGTGCAAGGCACCGGTATGCCTCGGGATTTCGACCACATGTCAGCATCGGCTGTCAAACTCGGGTCTTACGAGCTCGCGGGCCTCGGCGGTCCGGCCTTGCAGGATGAGGGCGTCGGCCAGGGTCACCGCGAGGCCGGGGTGCTCGGGATGCCGCGCCCGGGCCTCGTCGAGCACGGCCTGGGCCTGTCTCCCCTCGCCCAACTCCAGCAGCAGTCGGGCCCGTTCCCGGGCCAGCTCCGCCTCCCGGAGCGGCTCGGTCTGTGCCCGCTGCGCCTGGGCGAGCAGGGCCACGCCCTCGTCTGGAACACCTTGGCGCACCAGGGCCCGAGCGTGGCTCACCCAGACCCGAGCCTCGTCGGGGGCAAGAGCCTCGGCACGCGCGAACAGGGCCCTCGCCTCCTGGGGCTCTGTTTCGGCGAGAATGCCCCCGAGCGCAACGTGCAAGGGCCCCGAACCGGGGAACTTCTCCAGCCCCTCCCGCAAGAGCTCCGCGGCCCGATGGGCCTCTCCGGCCGAGACTTCCATCGCTGCCGCATCGAGGTAGGCGGCCGTGTCCGCCCGGGACGAAGCGAGCAATGCCTCCCAGCGAAGCCGCGCCGGATCTCGCTCTCCCAAGGCAGTCAGTGCCCTGGCTTCCAGCCGAACGGCCACGGCGTCGTCGGGGTTGACGGCCGAAACCTGTCTCGCGAGCCCCAGGGCCTCGGCGTAGTTGCAGGCGCGCAGCGAGATTTCCGCGAGACGCAAACGGGCCGCGGTGTTGTCGGGTTCGGCGGCAATCGCCCTGCGGAGAACTCGGGCGCTCTCCGCCTGGCGTCCCAGGAGGTCCAGGACGTGGGAGAGCCCGAACAGGGCTTCCACGTCACCCGGGTCCCTCTGGAGCGCGGCCTGGTATTCCACGGAGGCTTCCCGGAACTTGCCGGCCAAGGCCTGCGCCCGGTCCTTGTGCTCTCGGGAGAGCTCCTGGGGGCTGCGAAGGCACCCGAAACCAAGTGCCACCACCAGGAGTGCCCATGCCAGAAGCTTTCCTTCCCGCATGCTACCCACGTCGCCTTTCAGGGTTCGTCCGCGGAATCTGTGGGTTGTCCCTCTTCCCTTCACGGATGACGTCGGAGGGTAGGGCGCGGTCGCCGAACGCGCCGTGCTCTTGGATGGTGACCCCGACGGACCCCGACGGACGCCTCGGCGAGGCGTCCCTACCGGATCCAAGACCACGTCCGGCTGCGCGGACGCGGCTTTAGCCGCGAAAACACGGGGCATGTCGGCGTGTTGCGTGGATACGGAAGCCCTCCGTGGCGCACAAGTTGTGCGGACGAACCCCTTTCAGCTCCCCGCTTTCGCGGGGGTCCAGACCCGGAACTCCGGTCCACACGTGCCCCACGAGGCGCCCTCTGCCCCGCTACTGGGAACCCGGAGCTCTCTGCCGGGCGAACCACTCGGCGAACCACGGGGTGCCTATCCTTTCCTGCCCCCAAAGACCAGGAGTGCACCGCCGGCCACGATGGCCCCGACCCCGGCCCAAACCGGGACGTTCACCCGCTGGCGGTCCTTCACCGACAGCTCGATCGGTCCCAGCTTCGCCTCGTGCGTTCCCTTCGTATAGCTGAACCCGCCGTAGACCAATCCAAGGATTCCGGCCACGATCAGCGCGATTGCGGCAATCTTGACTGCGCTCATTTCGCGGTCTCCAATTCAAGGAGGGTGCTCATCTGCGCAACGGGTGGCACACAAAGAAGGGACCGCAACAATGCGACCAACAATCAAATCGATACTCTGCCCCTCGCTCTCTGTGTGCAATGCGCCAAGAGCGGTTACAGGCGCCGTCCTTGAAGGACACGAATCAGGAGCACGACGACTGCTATGACGAGTAAGATGTGAACCAGACCGCCCATGGTGTACGAGGTGACGAGACCGAGAAACCAGAGAACAACCAAGGCGACCGCAATGGTCGTGAGCATCTTGCCCCTCCTCCTGGCTCCTACCGGACCCTGCGGCCTTGAATCAGATTGAGCAGCACCACAATAACGGCGATCACCAGCAAAACATGGATTAAGCCTCCCATGGTGTAGCTGCTCACCAAGCCCAAAAGCCACAGAACGATCAGAACTACAACAATTGTCCACAGCATGGTTTTCTCCTTCCAAGTGGCGTTACCCATTGGAGCGCTTGAGTATCAAAGAAACATACAAAGAAAAGATCCATCCGTCGATTTGTTGAGAAAACCAGTCGATACTCTTGATTCTTCAGCAAATCGGCCCCCGGTCAACGACGGATTGCATCGATATATCCAAGTGGCTACAAATTCTATCCGATTGACACCTGTCTGCACTTTCTCCACGGGGGCAAGATTCGAATCCTTGTCGACCCCGCAGGCGGGGCGCCGGGCGGAATCCGCCCCGCCGTCACCGGGGTCACTGCTTCATTCCGCCTTGACCCATCTCGGTTTGGACGCGGCCGATGGCGAGCAGAACGCGGTGAATCCCCTCCTTCACGCTCTCGCCGTCCTTCACCGCCCTCTGGGCGATCGGCCGGATGGCTTGGATTCCCTGGGGCGTGAGGTCGTTCGAGAGATACATCTCGATCTCCCGGATATCCGTGACATAGGACGCGAGGTCGCCCCTGAGTCCAATGCTGGCCTCGGGGATTTGCGCGTACACCGCCTTCAGCTCCATACGGCGCCGTTCCCCGAGCTCCCGGATCGCGGGGCTCGTGTACTCACCTTCCCACTCGGTGAAGTAGGCATCGCGTCGTAGGGTCATCTGTTCTGTGTGGCGGTGCAGCTGCGTGGCCAGCTTCTCGGTCTTATTCACGTTGGCAGCGTAATCACTGTAGGCTTTTTTTACGTTTTGCTGGATAGGTTGGATAAGCTCCAGCAACGATGAATTGGTTGCATCAATTTGATTCGAAGCTTCCTTGTAGTCTGATTCCACAGCCGTTATCGACGCAGTTGTCTTTGTGGCCCGATCCCGCCCGGTGGTTGCGCAAGCGGGCAGGATGATGAGCAATCCGAGTAGTGCTGTGGCAAGAGCGGGAACGCCTTGAAATCGAATTTGCATGAGGTTGCCTTTCCGGCTTGGAAAACCACCGCATTTTTTGGCCCAGTAGCAAAACATGTGTGTTTGCCCCGCCCAATGCCGGCTATTCGGGCCGCGTAATAGCCGGCATTGGCATTCTCGGCCCGGGACCGAACTACTTGACGGTCATCCGGTTGTCTACGGACTTCACCCCCTTGACGTCGCTTGCCCGCTTGGTGGCCAAGGCCACCTCGGCTGCGTTGGCGGCCTCTCCGCTCAGGGTCACCACACCATCCTTGGTCTGGACGGACGTCTTGAGGCCACTGGTCGACTTGTGCGTGAGCAACGCCGTCTTGACCAGGGCAGTGATGGACGCGTCGTCGATCTTGTCCCCTACCGTCCGCTTCTCTTTGGGGGTCTTCTTTGCCACGGTCATTTCATTCTTTACGCTCTTGACCCCTTCCACATCCTTGGCGTACTCGGCAGTAAGGTCCTTTTCCGCCTGGCTGTCGGCTTCGCCTCGCAGGGTCACGACGCCGTCGTTGACGTCAACCTCGGTCGAGGCGCTCACGCTGCGATGGAAGAAGAGGGACGTCTTCACCTTCATCTTGAGCCATGCGTCCGACCGCTCGGCAGGGCTCTCTCCCTTGACCTCAATCTTGTTTTCCACCTTCTTCACATTCGGCAACGCCGCCACGGTCTCCCCGGCCAAGGACTTCCTGGATTCCTCGGAGACGGTTCCGGTCAACGTGACGACTCCGTCCTTGGACTGCACCTTCACGTCATCCCCCTCTAGGTAGGTTTTGAAGACATACGACTGTTTCGCACTGGTCTCGATGTCGGTGTCCATTTGCGACGCGCGGGCGAGACCGCCCAGTACCAGCAGCGCGACCGCTGCCACAACGATAGATGCTGCATAAACTGTCTTCATGGCTCGATTCCTCAATTCTGTGGTTTCTTGTCTTGTTCCGCCCTGCGTGCACGGAAACTCACTCTGCTACCAGCTTCGCCACCCCCAGTTGCCTGCAATGCCGGCCCACACAAAATGGCAACTTGCAGAAGTAGCGCTTCACCTATTTCCCAAGATCCTCCTTGACGTCACCGACCTTCTTTTGGATCTTCCCTGCGACCTTCTCCGCAGTGCCTTCGGCCTCGAGCTCGGGGTTGTCAATGAGCTCCCCGGTCTTCTCCTTCACCTTCCCCTTCGCCTCGTGAAACGTACCCTCGGTCTTGTCGCGAATGCTCGACTTCATAGTGTCCTCCCTTCGCGTCTGCCGTTCCGTCGGAAGCCGCCCAGAAAACCACCCTCTCCGGATATCCACGGTTCCACTCCATCGTGAAGCTCTCCATCGAACCATCCCCTGGTCACCACCCTTTCTCCGCCCCGCGCGCCCCGTGGAGGGCTCACCACCGCCGGCTTGCCCTGCTAGGGAGAGTGTGCAAGCGATGGACCGTCAGCGCCCTGAGTCGCGCCGCACACGTAACGCACCGCCAATGCAAGGAAAACGGAAAGCCTTTCAAGGAAATCCGCCCCGGCCACGGTCGCCACATGTGACGGAACTGCACCATGTGACGGGCCAGCGGGGCGGTGGGCTTCCGGGTTTCGAAATTTGACGGACCACCATTGGGCGGTATCGTTCCTGCATGCAGCGCTCAAGAATTTCAGCAACCACCGCCACGACCGGAAACCGGTGGGCCGTGCCCACTCTACCGGCCTCGTCCCGCGTCGCGGCCAGGCCGCTACAACGGGACTACCCAGGCGGTCTGGAAGAGAAACGAATTTCGGATCATCCCGGAAATGACTGGGTGCTCGTGCCCAGGGACGATCGGGTGGGCCCGACCACGTAGGCGGACGGGGGCCCTTTCCGGAAGAACCGCACTTCGCCCCTACAGGGATTGGCAGCTACACGGCACACGGACGAACGCGGGGCCCCCGGGCTGCCGCAAATCGAGGGAAGCGACCATGGCCGGCGTAGAGATTCTTCCTGTCGACTCCCGATCGGACTGGCAGGCCTTCATCGACCTTCCTTGGAAGATCTATGCCGACTTCCCCCATTGGGTCCCCCCCCTAAGGAAAGAGGTTCGCCGCCTGTTGACCCCCGATGCACACCCTTTCTGGGAGTTTTCCGAGCGCATCCTCTTTCTGGCCCGGCGCGGATCGAAGACGGTGGGAAGGATCGCCGGCATCATCGACCGTCGCTCGAACGAGTGCCACGACGAGAAGATGGCCATCTGGGGTTTCTTCGAGTGCACGGACGACCCGGAGGTCGCGGCGGCCCTCTACTCTTCCGTGGAGACCTGGGCGCGGCAGAAGGGGATGACGTTCCTGAGGGGTCCGCTCAGCCCTTCGTTGAATTACGAAGCGGGCTTGCTCATCGAAGGTTTCGAAGTTCCGCCTGCCGTGATGATGGCGTACAACCCGCCGTATTACCAACGGCTGGCCGAATCCTACGGTTTCACCAAAGAAAAGGATCTGTTGGCCTTCAAAATAGAAGGAGAGTACCGGCTGCCGGATTGGATGGAGCGTCTTGCTGAAAAGGTCGCCAACAAGAAGGGTGTCCGTATCCGGCAGGTAGACCCGGAGAATCGGGATGCAGAATTCGGCCTGATCCGGGAAATATACAATGAGTCCTGGTCCGGGAATTGGGGTTTTGTCCCTTTGAGCGATCGCGAAATGAAGGACATCCAGAAGAGCGTGAAGCCCTTCGCGGACCCGGATCTCGTGTTCTTCATCCACCATGAAGAGGAACCAGCGGCGGTCTGCGTGATCTTTCCCGACATCAACCCCTTGCTCAAACGCCTCAACGGCCGGATCGGCCTGCTGGGCATTGCAAAGGCACTCCTCTACCGGCGGGAAATCAACGGGTTGAGGTTGCTGATGTTTGGGGTCAAGGAGAAGTACCGTCAACTGGGGTTTCCCATATTGGCTTTCCGGCACATCTATGAAATTGCCAGGGAAAAGAAGAAGTTTGAAAAGCTGGAGATGGGCTGGACCCTGGAGGACAACGAGTCGATCAACTCCTTGATCGAGGAAACGGGTGCAAGACCACACAAGAAGTATAGAATCTTCAGAAAAACCCTATGACGAAAACGGCGAGCAAAGAAGGGTATCGAGGGCCTGTCCAAGCAGCGATGAGATGGCTGGCGGGGGTTGCCCTCCGATGTGCCGGCGGAACCCCCAGGCTCTTCGCTCCGATGCAACCCGATGGCTACAGTGCCCAGCCGATCGGAATCGTGCGCCGTTTCACCGCCGATGCCGACCTGGACCCCGCCACATACACACCGGTCGGAGACGAGGGGTATTTCCTGCATGTCCTGAACGAAGCTGCCCGTTGGGACTACAGCACGACGCGGTCGCTGCTCTTCTCCATCTGGCAGCGTCCCTGGGGGCATAGCTGGCTCATCTTGGAGAGTCCCGAGAATCGCTGGGAGTTCGGCCACACCGGCGACCTGGGGCTCGTTGGGCCGCGGTACCATGATGGTGTGTTCCAGCGAACCCGCGAGGGCCATCCCGATGCGATCGCGTACCTGTGGCAGACGAGGTCCGACGGCACGTTCCAGACCGGCAGGCCCAATCGTCCCCCCACGTTCGTCTGGCGCATGCCGATCACCCGACGGCGGCATCAACGGATCCATGAATACGTGATGCAAAGGAAGTACGACCAGTTCGGCGTGACGGCCAACAACTGCACCGATATGGTGATCGAAGTTGCGGCGCTGGCCGGAATCCACCTGATCCACCGCATTCGCCTCACCGGGCCGCGGGAAGTGAGCATCTGGGGTCAGAGGCGGCGCGTCTGGACGGATCCGAAATACCGCATTCTGGAGTACAGCACTCCCGAGGTTCTGGAAACGGACCTGCGCCACCTTGTCGAGCTTGGCATCGGGAGCGATGCGACCGAATGGTATCTTGCTTTGAAGAAGTGACCCGCGTAATGTTGGCCCGCCGAATCGGGTGGCACGGAACCAACTGGCGCATCGTCGTCAACTGGACAATGACCGCTTTCTCATTGGAGTTGTGACCTAGTGGCCCAGCACTTTGATTCTTTCATCAGTTTCGTCTGGAGGCCAAAAGAGATCACGCAAGAGGTGATCGAAATGGCCCGAAGAACAGGAAGCAGGGCAGTATTTGACTGCTCTACGATGGCTGTCGACGCGCTATGTTCTTTGTTTCGAACATCGGACTCCTCCGACAAGGTTCTCGACGTCAAGATTTCTGCCACTACGTTTCTTGACCCATCGTTGCACCAGGCCCTCGAGGGAACCGGGGTCAAGAACATTTGGGTGGAGCTTCACCCATCCCTGTTTGCCGGAGACCCTTCCAGCGTTTTTCGGAGATGGGAGGAGTTGTCGGCGAGCCGCCATTGCTTCCCGATTATCGGTGACGCGGCTCTCCTGGCGGACATCATCAACGATCACCCAAGCATCGAGCGCGTCGTCCTGAAGGGTTGCGAGGCCTCTGGGTTGGTCGGTGCCGAGACGACCTTGACGCTCTATTCCGCGGCCAAGGAGATGCGGGGCAGCTCCTCGAACGTGCCGGACATCCTTGTGTGGGGAGGCGTCTCCACTCCTGAGGCGGCCGCGGCCTTCCTGTCCACGGGGGCTGCCGGAATCGTCTTCGAGAGCGTCCACTGGCTGACGGACCTGGTTGCGGTGGATTCGCACCAGCGCCGGCAGCTCGCCAACCTCCGGTTGGACTCCACGGAGCTGGTGGGGCTGGAGCTGCGAACGCCCTGGCGCCTGTTCAACAAGGGGAACTCCTTGGCGTTCCAGGAGCTCAGGGCGCTCGAGAGCTCGCTGTGCAGGGCAGGGGTCACGGAGGAAAGCCGGCGGTCGTTCTCGAGTCAGGTACACGGCAGGGCCGTTCACCCCCTGGAGAGCCGTTTCGCCCCGGACGAGGTCATCCCACTGGCGGTGGAGGCTGCCTTTGCGGCGTCGTTCGTGGAGCGTTTCGGGTCTGGAACCGAGGGGGCCGTAGGGGCCTTCATCGAAGAGATTCGGTCTTGCTGCCGCTTGGCTGACGCCAAGAGGGATGGTTTCTTGCGCAGCCCCGTCGCCAGGGAGCTGGGAACCAGGTACCCCTTCATCCAGGGCGCCATGGCGTCCATCACCGATGTCCCCGAGCTGGCCGCAAGGGTTGCCGCTGCCGGTGGACTGCCCACCATCGCCCTGGGCCTGATGGACGAGGAGGCCCTGGACCGGAGGCTCGGACGGCTGCAGGAGGCCATGGAAGGGCGCCCTTACGCCGTGAATGTCATCGCCCTGGCAGAGAACCGTTGCCGGGAGACGCACCTGGCCTGGATCAAGAAACACAGGCCCCGTCTCGTCTGGGTCGCGGGCGGTGACCTCTCCCCCGTCAAGGAGCTGCTCGAGCTCGGTCTGGCGGTCGTGTACATCGCTCCCGACGAGGCGCTGTTGACGCTGGCCCTCGAGGCGGGCGTCCGGTGGGTGGTCTGCGAGGGCTACGAGGCGGGCGGCCACGTGGGGCCACACAGCACCCTCACCCTCGCTCAGATGGTGCTGGAGCTGAAGCGGCGCAAGCCATCCCTGTTCCAAGGCTGCCGCGTGATCCTCGCAGGAGGGATCTTCAACCGGGAGACCGCCTTCATCGCCGCCATGCTCGGCGCCGACGCCGTCCAGATGGGCACCGCCTATCTCACCAGCCGGGAGATGATCGAGACCGGCGCGTTGACCGCGCTCTATCAGCGACTGATCCTGGAGTCGCCCCTCGGGGGAACCGTCGTCTCGGGCCAGGCCACCGGGCTTCGGGTGCGATCTTTGGGGACTCCGCGCGTCGCTGCCATTTTGTCCCTGGAGAGGGAGTTTGCAGCAGGCCGCCAAGACGAGCGTTCCTTCCGGACCCAGACCGAGGAGATGACGGCGGGGAGCCTCTTCACCGCGGCCCGGGGCCTGGACCGGCCGGGGGGGACACCCCTGGATGAGGAGGCCTGCCTGGAGCGCGGGCGCTTCCTGAGCGGGGCCTGCGCCGGCCTCCTCCGAGAGGCCCGGGATCTGGAGTCGTTTCACCGCGAGCTGGCCGAAAGCCCGCTCGTGCTGCACCAGCCGTTCCTGGGGTCCAACGCGGGCCTCTCGGAACCTCCCCCCGACGCCTCGCGATCGAGAGGCGTTCCATCCCCCGCGGTCGGCCACTGGACATCGCAAGGGGGGGGCGCCCCCACCCGGGGCGATCGCGAACGGGTCGTCGTCACCGGGATGAGCCTCGTCAATGCCCTGGGGAAGAGCCCCGAAGAGGTGTGGGCGGCAAGCCTCGCTCTGCAAAGCGGGATCACGCCGGTTCCGCCTTCGCGGTGGGATCACGAACGCTTCTACGATCCCCAGCCTTACGCCCCGGACAAGACCTACTGCAAGGTGGGGGCCTTCGTGGACTTCCGGGTCTCCCGCAACGGGCTCGGCATCCCTCCCCACGACTTCCGGACCATGACCGAAGCCACCAGGCTCACCCTGTGGCTGGCGGACGGGGCCATCCGGGCGTCGGGCATCCTGGAGTCGGGCATCCCCCGCGAGCGCATCGGAGTCCTCATCTCCCAGAACTCGGGAGAGGCGGCGGGTCCCCTCACCGACCTGCACATCCGGGCGTACGTTCACGACATCCTCGCCGACATCCGGAAGGCCGTTCCCCTCACGCCGGAGCAGTTGAGGGCCATCGAACGGCAGGTGAAGTCCGGGCGCATGGCTCCGGACGACACCACCCTGCTGGGCAGACTCAACTGCGCAGCGGGCGGCTTCGTCTGCAACCGGTACGGGTTCATGGGGCCCAGCTACTCCGTCTCCGCCGCCTGCGCCACCTCGCTGGTCGCACTCCACAGCGCCGTCCAGATGATCCGAAACGGCATCATCGACGCGGCGATCGTCGGGGGCGGCGAGGAACCCCTCACCCACCTGCATTTCCTGGAGTTTTCCGCCCTGGGTGCGCTGTACGGGCTGTCGGGGCGGGAGAGACCCCCCCGGGAGGCCTCCCGGCCGTTCGATGCCGAGAGAGACGGGATGGTCCTCGGCGAGGGCGGGGGCATGATCGTCATCGAGCGGGAAAGCGTGGCGCGCGCGCGAGGGGCGCCGGTCCACGTGGTGATTACCGGCCTGGGAGCGAGCAACAACCACCGCGGGATGGTGGAGTCCTCCAGCGCCACCCAGGCCCTCGCCATGCGCACCTCGTTTCGCGACACGCCCTATGGGCCCGACGCCGTGGACCTGGTGGAATGCCACGGGACGAGCACCCGGCAGGGGGACGTGGAGGAGATCCGCGCCCTCAAGACCTTCTTCCCCTCCTCCCGGCGCACCGTGATCTCCTCGTTCAAATCCCAGATCGGACACACCCTGGGCGCCTCGGGCCTCAACAGCCTCATTCGGGGCGTCAGCGCGATGAACGCGGGGGTCTTTCCGCCCACCCTCAACTACGAGCACCCGGACCCGGACATCGCCCTGGAAGGCTCCGGGCTCCTCCTCCCCCGGGAGCCGCTCGACTGGAAGCGCAGGGACGGCCGGCCCCGGAGGCTTCAGGTCAACGCCTTCGGGTTCGGGGGTTCCAACTACGTCGTGCAGGTGGAAGAGGACCTGGATCCGGCGGGGACGATCCTGGTCTCACCCGGCAGCAGCCCGAATCTCACGGAGGGGACGGGCGGCCGTTCCGTGCTCCCGGGTGTTTCCTTCTTGCGGGACCAGCTGGGCGGTCGCAACTTCCGGATTGGGGTCGTGGCGCCATCCGAAGAGGACGCGCTCTCCGCCATCGGGAGCCCCGCCGCCCTTGCCGAAGCCGCCGTCGCTTCACCCAAGGCGGCGCGGTCCCTGGCCCGGCAGGGGATCTTCCTAGGCCGCGACGACGCTCCGGCCTTGCCGCTCGCCCTGGTGTTTCCGGGGCAGGGGTCACAGTACGCGGGAATGGGGCGGGACCTCTACGAGTCCTCTTCCGTCATCCGGGAGTGGATGGATCGGGCGGCAGCGGCCGCGGACTTCGACCTCCTCGACCTCCTGTTCCGCGATCGCGAGGGGGACCTGCAAGAGACCCGGTGGCAACAACCCGCCCTCTTCGCCGTGGAGCACGCCCTGGCGCGACACCTCCTCGCCCTCGGCGTTCGCCCCGTGGCCATGGCCGGCCACAGCCTGGGCGAGCTGACCGCCCTGTGCCTGGCCGGCGTCTATTGCGTGGAGGACGGCTTTCGGATCGTGAACAAGCGGGCCATCTGCATGGACAAGGCCGGTGCCCTGCACGGGGACCCCGGGGTCATGGCGGCCACGGACGCCCCCCTGGAGCTGCTGCAGGAGATGCTCCGGGGCCGGAGCGACGTCCACATCGGCAATATCAACGCACCCCGACAGGTCGTCCTGAGCGGCAAGACCGACGCCATCCGGGCTCTGGGCGTGGAACTGAAGGAGGGGGGATACCGTTTTACCCTCCTGCGGGTCAGCATGGCCTTCCACTCCCCCATCATGCGGGTCATCCACGAGGAGCTCGAGGCCTACGTTTCCTCCATCCCCTTTCATGCCCCGCAGATTCCCGTCCTCTCCAACACGACCATGGCGCCCTATCCATCCGATCCCACCGAGATCCGGCGCATTCTCATGGCCCACCTGGAGTCCACCGTCCACTGGATGAGCAACGTCCGGGCCCTCTGGAACGATTACGGAGTCCGGCTCTTCGTGGAAGTGGGCCCCGGCGATACCCTGAGCGACCTCATCACCGACACGCTTGCGGAACCGGAATGCATCCAGACGTGCCTTCCCGCCGCAGAGGCCCCGACCTACCGGACCGCCCTTGCCCGGCTCTTCGCTCGAGGGCACCTGGAGGTTCCACGGGAACCGAGGCTCGTTTCCCACTCTGCAGGCAGACAGGGCCCCACGATCGGACCCCCCCCCGGGGGGCCCGGTGTGTTCGAAGCCCGGCAGCACGTCTCTCCCGAGAGACCGGCAGCCCCGCCTCTCGACGTGGCGCCGGCGATTCCGGAGCCGGCGGCCCCTCTCCCCGCCGAGGCACCGGAGGCGCAGGGCCTCATGGAGAGGCTCATTCGCATCATCATGGATGCGACGGGATACACCCGGGAGGAAATCCAGCCCGAGATGGATCTCCGCAGGGACCTCTCCATCCGCTCCAGCCGTCTGCCCATCATCATGGATGCCGCGGAACGCCTGTTCGGGATCACCATCGAGTTGGAGGACTTCATCGAGGTCCGCACGGTGCAGGACATTGCCGACAGGATCTCCGAGATCATCGGCCGCCAAGGTGGCCCCGGGGAGGGGCCCGCAGCCCGGGCGGCCGACCCCGGTGCGGCTCCGGGCGCGGTGCCGGAGCCGGGGCCGGAAGAGGGGGATCGGGCAAACGGGGTGGAGGACGCCTGTTTGAAGCGCTGCGTCTTCACTCTCGCCCCCGTGGAGCCGGCCGCTTCGGCACCCCTGGCCCTGAGCCCCGGCGATGCCGTCGTACTCCTCTCGCCGGATCGGGAGGACGCGCTGGCCAGGAGCGCGGACGAGCTCCTCCGCAAGGGCACCGGCGTCGAGACGGTTCCCCTGCCCTACCTGCCGGAGCACGGGGGGCCGGGCGAAGAGGGGCCCGACCTGCGGACCGCCGCGGGCGTCGCCCGGCTCTCGGAGCGCATCGCGGGCCTCGCCTCCCGCGCGGGCCTGGTCATCACCCTGCCTCGAGGCCGGCCGCAAGGGTTGGCCGACATGGCCGAGGTTGCGCGGCTGCTCGCGGGGCTCTTCCAGCTCGTCCAGGCCTTCCTCCAGCCGCCGGCCCGCAAGTTCGTCGTGCTGATCCATGATACCCGAGAGGAGCCCGACACGCCGGGTCGGCTGCTGGCGGAGGGCTTGCTCGGACTGTTTCTGAGCGCCGCCCAGGAACAGCCCTCGACCCAGTTTCGCACGCTGGAAGTCGATCGGGACACCGATCTGCCCCCGGCGCTGCGCGCCGCCCTGGACCGGGGCTGCCCGGCGGTGGAGCTGGTCCATCGGGAGGGCGGGCTCCTCACCTCGCGGGCCCAGGCGGTCCCCGCGGTCTTCGGCGGTGCGCCGAGTCTGGAGTTGAGCCCGGGCGACGTGGTCATCCTGTCCGGCGGCGCCTCGGGGATCGGCGCTCGCCTGGCACGCGGGCTGGCGCCCTTCGCGCCCCGCCTGGTCCTTCTGGGCAGGACACCCCCGGGGCCGGGGCCGGGCCCCCGTCCCCTGGAGAGTCGCCCCGGGTCTTCGTCTCCTCCATCGGCCCCCGAGGGTTCCCACGCCCGGGAGATCGCCCAGACCCTGGCAGACTTGCGGGCCTCCGGGATCGAGGCCACCTACCTGACCTGCGACGTCACCGATCCCGAGGCGGTTCGCGCTGCCCTGGGCGAGGTGGTGGAACGCTTCGGCCGGATCGACGGCATCATCCACGGCGCCGGCGTCCTCCGGGACGGCCTCCTCGCCGACCTGACCCCGGAGGAGCTCTCCCTCGTCGCAGACGTCAAGTTCCTGGGCGCCTGGAATCTGTTCACGGCGGCGGCGGGGGCGGGCTTGCGGTTCTTCGTGGGCCTCTCCTCCGTGGCGGCGATCCAGGGAAACCCCGGCCAGACAAACTACGCTGCCGCCAACCGCATGATGTCGGCACTGCTCCCCTACCTGCGCGCCAAGAACCCCGCCATCCACTTCAAGGCGTTGATGCTGCCCCCGATCGAGGGAACGGGCATGGCCGAGGACCCGGAGGTCCGGCACGCGCTCCGGCGCCGAGGCGTCGCGTACATCCACGTCCAGGAGCTCGTCGCCCTGTTCTGCCGGGAGCTCTTCGTCGCCCCGGCCGAGGACGTTCGGGTCCTGTTCTTGCGGGCCCTGCCGGCCGTGAAGGCGGCGCCGCTGGGCGATTTCGGCCGGCCTCCCCTGCGCGGGCGGCTCGACGGCGGACCCGTGGCCTTGAGCGACCGGGACTTCCCCCTGATCGACGGCATCTCCCGCCTGGACCTCCGCCGGGGACACCTGGAGGCCACCAGAACCTTTTTCGACGCGCACGACCTCTGGCTCGCGGATCACCGGCCGCTGAAGTCTCTCGCGCATCCCCTGGTTTCCGCCGCCATGATGGTCGAGACCTTCCTGGAAGCCGCCCGCATCCTCTATCCCCACCTCCCGGTGCGGGGCGTGCGCCAGGTGCGCTTCCTGGACACGATCTCCTGCCCCGCCGGGGTGTCCCGGCCGGCCCGCATCTCCTGCCGCCGCGTGGGCGCCGAACCTGGAGCGGTCGTGTGCGAGGTCTCCCTGTCCGCACAAGAGCTCTCCCCCACGGGGCGGTTGCCCACGCGGCGGTTGGACGAGCGCTTCACCCCGTACTGCACGGGCCAGGTGGTCCTCGGCGGCGGGCCTGCGGAGCTCGCCGAGTGGCTCCAGGATTTTCCCGTCCGCCCGGAAGAGCTGCGGACTCCGCCCGTCCCCCACGGTGAGCTGCTCCAGTGGTACGAGCGCCGCACCGGGCTCCAAGGCAGGTATCGTGTGCTGGAGGTGCTGGACGGCGCCGGTCCAAGGACGGTGCGGGGCCGAACCGTCTACCGGGAGACCGGCGATTTCGCGCAACTGCCAGCCGCCTGCTACCAATACTCTCCGTACCTGCTCGAGGCCCTCATGCAGTTGGCCGGCTTCCACGGGCCGGCCATGGACCCACAGGATCGGCGCTCGATGCTGCCCGTGGGGATCGGAGAGATGCGCTTCCCGCGCCTGTGCCGGCCGGGCGAGCCGATCACCCTGGAGGCACGTCTGCGGGCGCCGGCCGAGGACTCCCTCACCTGGGATGCCCGGGGGGTCGATGCCCAGGGGCACACGCTCATGCAGGTTCGAACCCTGCGCCTGCAACGGGCTTCGCCTTGACGCCGTTCGAACGGGAGGCCGCGGCACCAGTCCGCCAGGAGATCGTGGTTCGATCCGTGCGGCTCGCTCCCGGGGCGGGCGCCGTCTTCTTTGCCTCGGCGCCAGGGGACTCCTCCGGCTCTCCCGGTTCCACCGCCCCACCCACCCGCCGTGCGGAAGCCCAGCGCCGCCTCGCCACCATCCTCTGGGCCCATCTTTGGGGGCGGGAGAATCCTCCGGAGCCGCGCGCCCGGTCCTCCCGGGACGACCCTTCCGGGATTCAGCTCGTGCACGACGCGCTGGGCAGGCCCCATCTCCTGGCGGGAGAGGGGCACGGTTCGAGCATCTCCTTCAGCGAGGGCGCAGGTTCGCTCTGGGCCGCTCTCTGCGCAGAAGGGGCCGAGGTCGGCATCGACGTCGCGGGAAGCGACGAGTTCCCCGGAACCTACCCCTTTCGCCGGGTCTTCCACGACGAAGAGCTGCACCATGCCTTGCGGTCGGCGGGTGGGGACCTGGGAAGGGCCGCAGCGCTCCTCTGGTCGATCAAGGAAGCCGTCGTCAAGGCCTTGGGGTGCGGATTCCATGGTGCGGATCCCCTGCACATCACCATTGCCCCGGGGGTGGGAGACGACGCCGGGCACGCTTTTCCCGTCGACCTGTCCGGCAAGGCCCTCCGTCGGCTCCCGCGGGCCGCCGAGCGGCCCCTAACGGTACGGGCGTTCCCGAAGGGGAATACGTGGCTCTCCCTCGCCCTCTTGCTGCGGCAAGCATGAACGACCTCACGTGCACGTGCGTGCCCCGGTTGGACGGGGTGTCGGCGCAGGAGCTGGAGCGCCTCTTCCCGCCGCCTTCCAGCACGGCCCCCCTCCTGTCCCTCCTGCAAGAATCGGGTGTCCCCGGTTTTCACCTGCGGAGCATCGTGGTGTTCCAGGGGGATGCCCCGATCCTCTTGTTGCCCTTGTTCGAGTGCCGCCTCGATGTATCCACCCTCGCGGGGGGGTGGCTGCGCAGGTCGCTCCGAGGGGCGGTCCGACTCTTTCCCTCGGTCTTCCATCCGCGAGTGTTGGGCGTTGGGTTGCTGGAAGGGGGATGGAGCGAAATCGGAATTGCCCGTCCCTTGGATGCAACAACCCTCGCAGCGGCATGGAGACTGGCGCTCGATTCGCTGCAAATGCTCGCCACTGAACGAAAGAGCGACCTCGTGACGTTCTACAACTTCAATCATACGGTCGAGCTCTCAGGGGAAGGGTTGCGCGGGTTCCACCGACTACCCTGGGTGCCCGGCGGCAAATTGCCGATTCCTTTCGACAGCATGGAGGACTACTTTGGACTCCTTTCGAGCGCTGCCAGAAAAGACCTTCGCCGCAAAATGCGCGCCTCTTCCGAGGTCACGGTAACGCGAAACCGCGATATTTCTCCATATCTCGACAGAATCTACGGACTCTATCTGGCAACGGTGGAGCGCGTCCCGATGGCAGCGGGTCTGCTCAACCGCCTGTTCTTCGAGAAGATCTGTGAAAGGGTTCCGGGGGCCGAGTACGCTCTCTATTTCGTACAGGAAGAGCTTGCCGCCTTCAATCTGCTCGTTGCAAGGGAAGAAATGCTTGTGGATAAGTACTTCTGCATGGACTATGCGGCCGGCCGGCAGCACAACCTCTACTTCCTGTCCTGGCTCGAGAACATCCGCTACTGCGTAGAGCACAAGATTCCCCTCTACCATGCAGGCCAGGGCGCCCAGAACACCAAAGCGCACCTGGGCGCCAAGCCCGTCCCCAGCTTTCTCCTGCTCAAGCACCGCCGGCCGGGGCTCGACCGTTTTCTCTTCGAACAGCCGGCGGTCGTCGAGAAGATGTTCCGAACCCTCGGGCTCGGTCCCCCCGTCTCCCCCGACGCAGCCTCGAAATGAGCTCGTTCCGGGTGCGAGAAACGGAAAACGCCATCGAAGTCGAAAGACTGACGAAGCGTTACGGCGCCTTGCGAGCGGTCAACGACGTCTCGTTCGCCGTCAGGAAGGGCGAGGTATTCGCCCTGCTGGGCCCGAATGGCGCAGGAAAGACCACGACCGTCGAGATCCTCGACACGATCCGCAGGCCCACGTCGGGGAGCGTGCGCGTTCTGGGCCTGGACGTCTCGAGGAAGCACGACATCGTCCCCCGCATCGGCGTCCTCCCCCAGGGGTTCACGTCGTTCGACCTGCTCACGGTCCGGGAGACCGTCCAGTACTACTCGCGGCTCTTCCGGCGCGGCGACGGCGACGTGGACGGGCTGATCGCGCTGGTGAACCTCGGACACAAGAGCAAGGAACAGTACAAGAACCTCTCCGGCGGCTTGCAGCAGCGCCTCGGCATCGCCATCGCGCTCGTGAACGATCCCGAGGTCGTGTTTCTCGACGAGCCGACCGCGGGGCTCGACCCCCGCTCCAGGCGCGACGTGTGGGAGGTCCTGCTCGGCCTGAAGAAGAAGGGGAAAACGGTATTTCTCACCACGCACTATATGGAGGAAGCGGAGAGCCTGGCGGACACGGTGGCGATCCTCTCGAACGGCACGATCATTGCCAGGGGCTCTCCAGCGGAGCTCATCGAAGCTAATGCGAACTACCTGATCCTCACCCTGCAAGCGACGGACGAGAGGGCCGGCGCCGTCGTGCGAGATCTCAGCTTCGAGCCGATTCCAGACAACACCCATAGGCTCAAGGTCAGGGTCCAACACATGGAAGACGTGCAGCAGATTCTGGCAGCACTGAAGGGTGCCGGCGCGTCGTATCTTGGCTTGGACGTTCGAAAGCCAAACCTCGAGGAGGTCTTCCTGAAGCTCACGGGAGAGACGCTCCACAACCGCCGCGTCGGGGAAGAGGGGTCGGCATGAACCCGGGCGCCGTCGGCGCAACGCTCTACGTGAAACTGATGAGCGTCTACCGCGAGAAGACCACCCTGCTCTACACGGCGGCGTTCCCGATCATCCTGATCCTCGTGTTCGGCACCATCTTCGCGGGCCAGGACGACGTGAGCTTCCGCCTCTACGTGCAGGACCTCGACCAGTCGAAGGCGTCCGCAGAGTCCATCGAGGTCCTGGGCAAGAAGGGGACGTTCCAGACCACGACGATCGACCCGGCCGTCGACGCGGCGCAGTACCTCACGGACCACAAGATCGACCTCGTCCTCGTGATTCCGAAGGGTTTCGAAGTGCTCCTCACGCAGAGGATGGAAAGTAAAGACTTTGAAGCACCCGTCGCGATCACTTACATATACGATCCCGGCTCCCCCTCCGTATCCACGAAGATGAAGATACTGAACGGGTTGCTGGCCGCAGCAAACCTGGAAATCTCCGGGACTCCGCCTTTCATCCAGTCGGTGGAGCAGTCGATCCTCACCAAGAAGTACCAGTTCATGGAGTTCTTCATTCCCGGCATCATTGCGATGACGGTGATGACCCTGAGCCTGTTCGGCACGGTGTATCTGAACACGGAACTGCGACAGAAGGGCATCATCCGCAAGCTCTGCACGACGCCCATCACCCGCAGCGAGTGGCTGCTTTCGGACATCCTCTACCACTTCTTCCTCGCCCTCCTCTCCACGACGGCGATGCTGCTGGTGAGCTACGCCGTGTTTCCTGTCCACCTGCGGATCAACGCCTGGCTTCCTGGGTTCGTCTTGCTCAACGTCTTCGCGTTCGTCGGGATCGGCATGATCCTCACCCGTTTCGTCAAGGAGGCGCAGAGCGCCGCTGCCGCGGCGAACGCCATCAGTTTTCCCATGATGTTCCTCTCGGGGAGCTTCTTCCCCATCGACCTGATGCCGGGCTTCCTCCCGACGCTCGCGAAATTCCTGCCCCTGTATTACGTGAACGAGGGACTGCGAGCATCGATGGTATATGAGGACAACATGGCGGCGCTGCGTGACGCCGCGGTCATCGGAGCCTTTGCGGGCGCAATCTTCATCCTGGGCATCATCGCCACCCGATGGGAGGAGTGAGTCTTTGAAGATCAAACTGATCGCCCCACATGAACACCGTGAGGACGCCATTTCCAGCCCCTTCCAGCTACAGAGGGTGAATCTTCCTCTCCTGGCGGCCCTTACGCCGCCCGGTCACACGATAACGATCGTGGAAGAAGCGTTTTCACCCGACGACATGGATCAAGAGGTGGACTTGGTCGGCATCACCGTCCTGACCGAGCTCGCCCTCAGAGCCTACCGGATCGGGGACGACTATCGCGCGAAGGGCGTGAAGGTGGTGATGGGAGGCATACACCCCACGGTTCTGCCTGATGAGGCCTTGGCGCATGCAGACGCTGTCGTCGTCGGTGAGGCGGAGGGTGTCTGGGCACATCTCGTGGCGGATGCGGCGGCCGGCCGCATGCGGAAGCTCTATCGGTCCGGCGAAATGACCAGTTTGCAGAGCCTGCCGACACCGCGGAGGGACCTACTGCCAAAGCCAAGACGTCAGGGAGGTGTTCCCGTACCGGTGGGAGTCGAAACATCGAGGGGGTGCCCGAATGACTGCGAGTTTTGCTGCATCGGGCAGACCCTGGGAAGCCAGTATCGACTCCGATCGACACAAGAGGCGATTGCGGAAATTCAGTCCATGGAATCCCCCCACCTCTTCTTCGTGGACGATGCTCTTGGATTGAACCGGAATGCCGCGAAGGAGCTCTTTACGGAGATGATCCCGCTGCGGCGGCGGTGGCTGGCGCAGGGAACCGCGTCGTTGGCCGAGGATCTCGAACTGCTCGGCTTGATGAAGCGTTCCGGGTGCCTGGGACTCCTGGTCGGCTTCGAGTCGGTACAGAAGACGACCCAGGATGAGGTGCGGAAGATACGCAACTTGAAGATCGACTTCTACGAGGCGATGCGCCGATTTCACGGGGAGGGCTTCGGCATACTCGGCTCGTTCGTGTTCGGGTTCGACTACGAGAACAAGGATGTATTTGACAGGACCTTCGAGTTCATCATGAAGTCGCACATGGACGTGGTCCAGCTTCGAATTCTGACCCCCTATCCTGGAACCCGGCTCTACCGTCGTCTCTTGGAGGAAGACAGATTGTTTTCCAAAGACTGGTGGCTCCACGGATACCCCCCGGACACCGTTCTCTTTCGTCCGAGGGGCATGACCGTGGACGATCTGGTTTCCGGATTCATCGACTTGAACAAACAGACCTATTCCTGGGGTGCCATGGCCAAGCGGTTCCTGGGCATGACCCCGTGGAGGCGGACCTTGCTGGGTTGCAAGGCCTACGCCGGGGTCAATCTGTCGACCCGCAGCCGTTATTTCAAAGGCCTGCGGAACCCGCAACCCTTTTCCAGGGCGTTCCACGAAGCAGAGAAGACCTAGACGTCACCCATGGACATCTTCGTCACCGGCGGCGCCGGGTTCATCGGCCGGAACCTGGTCTCGCGGCTGTCGCAGCTCGGCCACCGGGTCTCCTGCCTCGTCCGGGAGCCGGGGCAGGCGCGGTGGATGGCGGATTGGCCCGGGCTCGCCCCCGTGGCCGGGGATCTGCTCGTCCCCGGTTCCTACCGCGCCGTGCTCGGGAAGTCGGAGCTCGTATTCCACCTCGCGGGCCTCACGAAAGCAAGGACGCGCGCCGCATTTCTGGAGACCAACGGGGAGGGGACGGGCAGGCTCGCCGAGGTGGCCGCGGCGCGGGGCTCGAGAGTGAGGAAGATCGTCTACGTGAGCTCCCTGGCGGTAGCGGGACCCCACCGCGCGGCCCGCCCTGCCCGGGAGGAGGAGGCGGCGCGACCCATCACGCACTACGGCGAGAGCAAGCTCCTCGGCGAGGAACTCCTGCGCCGTCACTGCGGCGCCGTGGCCTGGGCCGTCGTGCGTCCGGCGGTGGTCTACGGGCCTTTCGACCGAGACGTGTATGCCTACTTCCGCGCGGCGGCGCGGGGGTTCGTGCCGCTGCTCGGGGGCGGGACCCTCGAGCTCTCCCTCCTCCACGTCGCCGACCTGGTGGAGGCGCTGACCCTGGCAGCCTTCTCCGAGCGCTCCGATGGTCGGGTGTACTTCGTTTCGGACGGCGAGAGCCATACGAGCGGCGAGGTGGTTGCCATTCTGCGGGACCTCGCGGGTCGCGCACGCGTCGTGCCCATCCCTGCTGCGGCGCTGCGGCTCGCCGGGCTCGTGGGCGATCTGGCCGCGGCCGTCACCCGAAAGGGGGTTCTTCTGAACAGTCAAAAGGCGCGGGAGGCGCTTCAGGAGGGATGGGTTTGCTCGAACGAGAGGATCCGGGAGGAGCTCGGCTTCGCGCCTCGTGTCGACCTGGAGAGCGGCTTTCGGGCCACCTTCGGCTGGTACCGGGAGAACGGGTGGATCTAGCCGTCGCGACCGACGCCCTCACCGTCGGCTACAACCTGTTCGTGCTCGCCTTCGTGCTCGCATCCTGGGGGCGAGTGGCCGCTGCGCCCGCGCACGCCGCGTTCAACGCCGGTGTGATCGCGATCGTCCTCTGGTCCGGCTGGATGCGCCGATCCCGGCCGACGGAGCGGTTCTACCGCCTCCTTTCCCTGTGGCATCCCCTGATGCTGTACACCTTCCTCTACTATCAGACCGGGCTTCTCAACCGTATCCTCGTCCCGGAGTTCCTGGACCCCATCTTCCTCCGGGCCGACGTCGCCGTGTTCGGCGCCTTCCCCGCGGTCTATCTCCAACAAGCGCTCCGCGGACCCTTTGCCGACGAGCTCTTTCACTTCGCCTACTTGAGCTACTACCCCGCGATCGTTTTCGTCTCGCTCCTGCTCTTTCGCAAGGGCCCGGGGCTCTTCCAGCGCTTCGTCTTCCAGCTCTCGGCGCTCTTCTACCTCTGCTATGCCGTGTACGTCTTTCTCCCCGTGGAGGGGCCGCTTGCGGAGAGGGGATTGGTTTTTCATGGGAGCGGTCTGTTCGAAAGGATCGTGGATTTCATCTATGAGAAGGGAGAGAACCCGGGCGCCGCCTTCCCGAGCTCCCACGTGGCGGTCGCGCTGCTGGTGGCGCTCTGGGGCGGGACGCACTTCCCGCGGCTCAAGCTGCTCCTCCTGGTGCAGCTCGTCCTCCTCTCCACGTCGGCCGTGTACTGCTCCTTCCACTACGGCGTCGACATCATCGCGGGAGTCCTGCTGGGGGCAGGGATGCTGGTCCTCATGAATTGCTCGCGGGCCCTCTCGTGGCACGGGTAGCGCCGTGCGGCTTCGGAAGGCTCGGAAGGTTCGGGCGCCTCCTTCCGGGGCCCCCAGAATCCACCACCTCATCATGGGGCGGGTTCCGGGAGCCCCGGCCCTGTCAAACCGGGGCCCCGTGCCGCATCGACCGATCCGCCACAGCCCGTGGAATCCGGTGAAGCCAGGCGCACCGGTTCCGCGAGGGGCCCCTCCTCCAATTGGCGCGGATTGCGGGGCGCAGCGCAGGGGCTCCCGGAACCCGCTCGCCACCCAGGTGGCGGATCGAGGGCCCCTGCCAAACTTGACAGTTTCGGTTCCGGTACGATGCTCTCGGTATGCAGCGAGCCGGCGGCGCCGTCGTCGAACCGGCGGTCCCGGGAACAGTGGCGGGCCACCCGATCGATGCCGAGCCGCCCCGAGGGGGGGCCGGCGCGAGCTCCCCCGGCGTGGGGAACCGACCTGCCCCAGAGCCTCCGCTCATCGGGCGGGGCACAATGACAAGGGAACCCGTTGACCATGCCGGTGCGTAGCCGAAACAACCGCCGTCCGGATCCGCTTCGCGGACATCTCATCCGCGTGCTGCGGCGCCATGCCGAAGACCGCCCCCAGCAGGCCGCCTGCGTCCATCTGCTCGACGGTCAGGCCGATGAGGCCCGGCTGACGTTCGCCCAGCTCGACCGGCGAGCCCGGGCCATCGCGGCCCGGTTGCAGGAGAGGGGCTGCGCGGGCCAGGGCGTGCTCCTGGTCTATCCGCCCGGCTTCGACTTCGTCTCGGCCTTCTTCGGGTGCCTGTACGCCGGCTGCGTCGCGGTGCCGACATACCCACCCCGTCGCCACCGCATGCTCGAACGCTTCCAGGCCGTCGCCGCCGACTCCCAGACCCGCATTGCCCTCACCAACGCCTCGGGCGCGGCTACGTTCCAGACGTGGAGCGCGGCGGGAGAGCACAGCCCGACCGCTGCCTCCTCCCAGCTCTCGTGGATCGCCACCGATGAGATTCCCGATGCCCTGGCCGAGCACTGGCAGGAGCCGACCTTCCGCCCCGACGCCCTGGCCCTGCTCCAGTACACCTCGGGCTCCACCAGCCAGCCCAAGGGCGTCATGCTCAGCCACGCGAACCTCATGGCCAACATCCGAGCCATCCAGCAGGCCTTCGACATACAGGACACGGACCGCAGCGCGTTCTGGCTGCCCATGTACCACGACATGGGCCTGGTGGGCGGCGTGCTGGTACCGGTGTTCACCGGGGTCACCAACGTCTTCCTCTCGCCGGCCACGTTCCTCCAGAACCCCATCACCTGGCTGGCCGCGATCAGCAGGTACCGGGCCACCATCGCCGGCGGCCCCAACTTCGCCTACGACCTGTGTGTCCGCAAGATCACCGACGAGCAGCGCGCCGCCCTCGACCTTTCCTCCTGGAGCCTGGCCTTCGCCGGCGCCGAGCCCATCGACCCCGGCACGCTCGAACACTTCGCCGCCGCGTTCGCCCCCTGCGGCTTCCATCCCAGCGCCTTCTATCCCTGCTACGGACTGGCGGAAGCCACGCTCATGGTGAGCGGCCCCAGGCGCGGGAGCGGCGCCGCGGTCGAGACCTTCGACGACACGGCCTTGACCGAAAGCCGCGTGGAGCCCCTGCCCGGCGATGCGCCGCGAGCTCGGCGGCTGGTGGCCTGCGGCGCGCCCGTCGGAGGTCTTCGCGTGGCGATCGTCGACCCGCAGTGCCGCGAGGAAGTCGGCCCCGGCCGAATGGGCGAGATCTGGGTTGCCGGCGCGTCGGTGGGCCAGGGCTACTGGGGCAAGCCCGAGCAGACCCTGCGCAGCTTCGGCGCCCACCTGAGCGGCACGGGCGAAGGCCCGTTCCTGAAGACCGGCGACCTGGGCTTCCTCCGGGACGGGCAACTCTACGTCGCCGGCCGGTTGGACGACCTGCTCATCGTGCGTGGGATGAACCGCTACCCGCAAGACATCGAGGCCATCGCCCGCGGCAGCCACCCGCTGCTCGAACCCGGTTACGGGGCCGCTTTCCTCGCAGACGACCCCGACCGCCGGCGCCTGGTCCTGGTGCACGAGGTCGCGCGCCGGGGGCAGGACGATTTCCGGCCCGTGCTTGATGCGCTTCGCTGCGCGGTGCTCGAGGAATGCGGTCTGGCCCTGGACACGGTGGTGCTGGTGCGAAGCGGCACGATCCCCAGGACCTCCAGCGGCAAGATCCAGCGCCACGCGTGTCGCGCGGCCTTCCGGGACGGGCAGCTCAACGTCCTGGCCGAGCACTGCTGCCGGCCGATCGGGGGTGCCGACCCGAGCGCCGCCATCCGTTATGCCGCGCAAGGCGCGGGGGCCTGTGCGGCCCATCTCGGACCCCGCTCTCTGCAAGCGGCCTTGGCCGCCGTCCGCCAGCACGCCGGCGCCTTGACCGGCGCGGCGTTGCCCGACCTGACGCTGGAAACGCCCCTGGCCGCCCTGGGTCTGGACTCGCTGCAGCGGCTGGATCTCGTGGCCAGGATGGAGGAGACCTTCGCCTGCCGTCTGCCCGACTCGGTGATCAGCGAGGCCCGGACGCTGGAGGATCTGGTCCGGGCCGTCCAATCGGAACGAATCGACGGCCCGAGGGCCGACCGTCCCGTCGGCCAGATCCCCCCCGAACACTACGAACTGGCCTGGTTCCCCGAGGTTGGCGAGTTGAAGCGCCAGGAGCGCCGGCTGCTCGCGGTGGGTGACAACCCGTACTTCCGCGTCGACCCCGGCAAGCCCCAAAGCCCACGCGGCCTCGGGGGGCGGGCGCCCGTCAACTTCAGCATCTACGACTACGTCGGGCTGGCCCACGATCCGGAGGTCGCCGCCGCCGCCAAGGCCGCGATCGACCGCTACGGCACCAGCGCCGGCGCCAGTCGGCTGGTCGCGGGCGAGAAGCAGGTACACCGAGATCTGGAGCAGGCCCTGGCCGCCTTCCTGAGCACCGAGGCCGCCATCGCCTTCGTCTCGGGCCACGCCACCAACGTCACCACCATCGGCCACCTGTTCGGGCCCGACGATCTGATCCTCCACGACATCCTGGCCCACAACTCCATCGTCCAGGGTGCCATGCTCTCCGGAGCCGCGCGCCGAGCCTTTGCCCACAACGATTGGCAGGCCCTCGACAGCCTGTTGTCCGAAGTGCGCCACCGCTATCGCCGGGTGCTGATCGCCATCGAGGGAGTGTACAGCATGGACGGCGACTTCCCCGAGCTGCCGCGCTTCGCGGAGCTCCGGAAGAAACACAAGACGCTGCTGCTCGTCGACGAAGCGCACTCGCTGGGCACCATGGGCGCCACCGGCCGGGGCCTGGGCGAGCACTGGGGGGTGGCCCGGTCCGACGTGGACCTGTGGATGGGCACGCTCTCCAAATCCCTGGCGAGCTGCGGCGGGTACATCGCGGGTTCGGCGGAGCTCGTCGAGTACCTCAAGTACACCGCCCCCGGGTTCGTCTACAGCGTGGGCCTCTCGCCGCCCGGCGCCGCTGCAGCCCTGGCCGCCCTCACGGTGCTCCAGCGCGAACCGTGGCGAGTGGCTCGGCTGCGCGAGCTCTCTGCGCTTTTTCTCACGCTGGCGCGCCACCGCGGCCTCAACACCGGCTCGGCGGCCGGCACGCCCGTGGTCCCCGTCATCGTGGGAAGCTCGGTCAAGGCTTTGCGGCTGTCACGCGCCTTGTTCGACCGCGGCATCAACGCCCAACCGATTCTGCACCCGGCAGTGCCCGACCGCTCGGCGCGCCTTCGGTTTTTCATCACGGCCCATCACGACGAGGAACAGATCCGCGCCACGGTCCGCGCCACGGCGGACGAACTGGCCAAAGTGCAGCGAGCGGGGAACGGGCCGCCGATCCGGGAGGAACCGTGCCCCCCCATATAGGGCTCACGGGCTTCTTCGTTGCCGCGCGGAGATGCCGTGCTTCCGCATCCGGGCCCGGAGGGTGCTGGGGTTGAGGCCCAGCAGAGTGGCCGCGCCCTTTGCTCCCTCGATGCGCCCCCCCGTCTTCTCGAGCGCTTGCAGGATGTGCCGGTATTCCACCTCCGCGAGCGGGTGGACCTCGTGGGGGGCCGGGGGTTCCCCGGTCCGCCGAAACGGCTCGAAGCGGTCCAGAACGCGCAGCGCCGTTCCCTGCGTGGTGATGGCCGCCCGCTCGATCACACTCTCCAACTCCCGGACGTTCCCGGGCCAGCCGTAATCTTGCAGGGCGCCCAGGGTCTCTTTCGAGACCGTCTCGATCCTCTTGTTCAGCTTCTTGTTGAACCGGGCGAGGAAGTGGTTGACGAGAAGCGGGATGTCCTCGGTGCGCTGCCGCAGCGGCGGGATCGTGATCGGAAAGACGCTCAGCCGATAGAACAGGTCTTCCCGAAATCGGCCGGCGCGGACCTCTGCCTCCAGGATTCGATTGCTGGCCGCGATGATCCGCACGTTCGTCTTGATGGTGCGGGGACTTCCCAGGCGTTCGAACTCCCCTTCCTGAAGGACCCGGAGCAGCTTGACCTGCAACTCCAGCGGCATCTCGCCGATCTCGTCGAGAAAGAGGGTGCCGCCGTCGGCCACCTCGAAGCGGCCCATCTGCCGGGCGTTCGCCCCGGTGAACGCACCCTTTTCGCGCCCGAAGAGCTCGCTCTCGATGAGGTTTGCCGGCAGCGCCGAGCAGTTGACGGTTACCAGCGGCCGATCCTTGCGGGTGCTGCGCCGGTGGATGGCCCGGGCGATCACTCCCTTGCCGGTGCCCGTCTCCCCGAGCAGGAGAACCGTCGTATCCTGGGGCGCCACCTGCTCGATCTGGAAGAAGACGTAGGCGAGGGCGTCGCTGTGCCCGATGATCTCGTCGAAGTTGTACTCTCGCGCAATCTCTTTCTGCAAATAGATGTTTTCCGCCTGGAGCCGATCTTTCAGCTCCTCTATTTGCACAAGCGCTGCCTGGAGCTCCTCTTCTGCCTTCTTGCGTTCGTCCAGCAGCTGTGTGAGCTGAGCATTCGCTTCGGTCAACTCTCTTGTGCGCTCGCTTACCATCATCTCCAGTGTATGGTGGCTCTCTTGCAGTTCGTCTTCCATGCGCTGGCGCGCGGTATTGTCCACAATTGATGCAAGAATGAAGGGGGCCCTGCTATCTGCAATTTGAACGCGGGCGCTCTGCAGCCATCCAACCCAGACGGAACCTTTGCTTCCGGCGATCCGTATTTCGCCGCCTTCTGCATCGGAATCACCCGCAACGGCTTGAAGGTTCCTCGAGAAGACCTCTCTCGATTCGTCATCCGAAACAAAGTTTGCGAAACTCTTGCCGATCAATACCCGCTTGTCGGCTCCAACGAGCCGCTCCCCGGCGAGGTTCACATCGAGGATCATCCCGCGCGTATCCCATGTGAAATAAGCGATGGGCGAAAGGTCGTACAGCTTCGCGTAGGTGTTCCGCGACAGCTCCAGATCTTCCTGCGTGCGGCGCAATTCCGCGTTCTGCATCTCGAGCTCGATCTGGTGGACCTCGAGCTCGTGGACGAGCTTCTGGGTCTCCAGCGCGGTTCGGGGCCGGTGCGCGCCCGGTGCATCCCCATGCAACCGCACTTCGGCCTGGCGCCGCAGCTTGGCGGCAGCCGTGACCCCTGAGGGGTTCTCTTTTCCGGTCTTCATGACGCCCCCATGGAATCGAATGGCGGTCCTGAAAGATTCCCCCCCGCCTGCCCCGGCGCGGCGCGCGGGCGCCCCGCAACGCGACCTTCCCAGGGAATGGCGGCCGCATGCTCGCAGCCTCGGCGCTCTCGCCGCCCGTCTGCGCAGAGGGGCGACGTCTCTCGAACCAGACTACTCTGCCTCAACCTCGAACGCGACCCGGCTCCCGGCCGTTCCCGCCTGGGACGGAGCCATGTAGATGTCCCCGCTCTTCAGGACGACCCGTGCGGGGTCGACCTGTTCCTGGCCGACCAGAAACGCCCGGACGGCGGCGGCCCGGGCTTCCGCCAGGCTCCGCAGCTCCGGATCGCCCACGACGGTTCGCACCGGCACCCACTTCATCCTCTCCTCTCGGGAGAGAGCTTCGCGGTACGCGTCGGGGTCGCGTTCTGGGTCCACGAAACCGAGAAGGGCGACCCGAAGGGCCGGCCGGTCGTCCAGCGCGGCCGCCAGCTTCCGGAGCTTCTCCTGCTCGGCGGGGGAGAGCTCGGCAGAGCCGGGGGCGAAGCCGATGCTCCCCATGTCCTCCGCCCAACCGAACCGGGACTGGAGCAGGGCAAAGGGCGAGGCCTCGGCGGTGATGAAAAGGGTCCTGAGGGCCTGGCCCGCCACGCTCCCGAGGCGGAACTCGAGGTCGCCGATCCTCCCCGTCACCGGCAGTTCGAGGCGGACCTCCCCCTTCCGGTCCTTGAGGAGAGCGACGGCCAGGCGCACGGGAAGGCCGGCGGCCCGATCGCTCTCGATGCGCCTGCCCAGGGCGAGTTGGTCGATGAAGATCCTGTTTTCCCCGTCGAGTTTCCCGTGCTCGATCCGGTACCTGGCGTCGAGGGACAGTTGCCCCCCGTCCACCGCGTAGCCGAGATAGGTCCCCGAGTAGGGGGAGAGCGGGGGGAGCGAGACCCCCGTGAGCTTGACGGCGAGATCCGCAAAAACATGGCCCCGATAGGGATGCACCCGCCCGGTGACCTGCAGGGTGGCTTGGTCCTCCAGCCTACCGCGCAGGTCCACGTCGGCAAGCCGGCCTGCCTCGGATGACAGGCCGCGGATCTCGCCCTCCAAGGTGCGAAGGCTCGCGGCGTATCCCCCCGCCACGTGGCGGTCGGTGAACTCGAGGGTGGCTCCCGTGACCGTGAGGTCGTCGACGGACAAGCGAGGAATCCGCGGCAACCACTTGAGGAGATCGGAGAAGTTATAGGCACTCTCCCCGGTCCTGACGATGCGCAGATACGGCGAGGCGATGCGCGCCTCGGCAATGACCGGCTCCCTCCGGAAGAGGGAGGTGGGGCTCAGGGTCGTCCGGACGCCGGCAAAGGCGGCAAACGTCTCGTCCGCCCCCCGCTCCGAGAAGCGGAAGTCCCGGACCTCGACCAGCCACGTGAAGGGGTTGAAGGAGAGCCCGCCGATGGCGAGCGATCTGCCGGTCGCCGCCTCCACCCGCTTCACCGTCTGGCTCTTGACGACGGCGGGGAGTACGAGCGCGACGAAACCGGCAACCAGAAGTGTTCCGCACAGGGCGGCAAGCGCTCCGAACAGCCAACGCTTCATGGACGCTCCCTGTACCTCCCAGATTCCCAGTCTGTCGATTCCCAGTCTTCCCGGGAACCCGCGTCGCGTCAACGAGCACCGGGGCGCCCCGCACTCGGCTCCCGCACACTCGGCTCCCGGACCCAGGGGTGGAGCCGGTGAGCCAATGATCTTTCGCGCCCCAGAGCTCTCTCCGGCGGGTCACCTCAGCCCCCTCGACCGGACGAGGGAGGGGCGATCCCGCCATCCTCGAAGGATCGAGCAGGCAAAGAAGCTGCCCAGGGTGCTCAGTTACTGAGACACCGGGCCCTCGTGGCCGAATCGGGCGTCTTCGCCGGGGCTGAGTCCAGCTCTCTCCGAGGGGGCTCTGGGGAAGGCAAGGGGGCGTACAGGCAGAAGAGCGTTGACGGGTCTTCCCTCAGGGACGTCGTATCGGCGGGGAGGACGCAGGTGATCCATTGCGTGTGGGGCGCTGCGAGGATGGCAGGCTACCCTCCGCCCGGTCCCGCGGGCGACCGGGAGAAGCCCAGGCGTCCGACGGCGGGCAGCTTCAGGGCCGGGACCAGCGCGTCGATCCCCAGATTCAGGCCGAGCAGGTTGAGCTCGAGGCCCTCCATGGGGGCCACGGTGGCGCCCAGCAGGCCGAAGAGGGATACCTGCACGCCCCTGCCGCTGGGGGCCCGGTGGACCCAGGCGCGGGGGAGGTAGTCCTTGCCGATGGCGGTCGGCGGAAGGTTCAGACGCAGCTCAGGGACTTCGCGGCCGACCCAGGCGACGAAGGTGTTGCTGTTGGGGCCGGGCCAGGCGCGATAGGTGTGGGGGTAAGGGTAGCTCTCCACCGCGCGCTGGATGCGGGGGATGAGGCCTTCGGCTTCCGGGCCGCGCAGATCGTTCAGGAGCTCGGGGGCGTTCCCGTACCACGAGCGGTCGGGGACGTCCGAGAGGGAGACCACCACCGGGCGCCCCCTGCGCACGTTCCACCCCACCACGTGGTGGACCGTGTAGGCCTCGGCGTTCTCGGGCTTGACGGCGAGCCAAGTGTGCACGGCGAACAGGCCGCGCCAGCGGACCGCCCGGGCCGCGTACACCTGGACCACCGCTTCCGGCGTCGTCTCCGGGGCCGGGGCGATGCCCCGGCTGGTGCGGTCGGCGGTGCGCCAATCGGTTCCCAGGCTGACGTCGTGCCGGGCCAGGGCCAGCACGAAACTGAGGAGTATCGCGAGGACCGCGGCGGCGGCCAGCCGAAGGGCGGCGCGGCGCACCCTCACCTGCCTCGGCGCTGCCGCCGCCGGACTACCCGGCTCGGGATCCGGCCCTTCACTGTCAGGCCCCCTCGAAGGGCACGTAGTCCACCCCCCCGTCCTCCCGGCGCTGGCCGCGCAGGAGCTCCATGTGGCGCAGCACCGCAAAGGCCCGCTCCAGCTCGGTGGGACGTACGCCCAGGAGGGGGGCCGCCTGCTCCTTCGGCACCCGGCCTCTTTCCCGGACCGCGTCGAAGAGGGCTTTTTCCAGCCCCTGGAGCTCAGGGGGCGGGCCGGACTCGATGGCGCCCTTGGCCAGCTTGACGGCCCAGGGGTCACACGCCATGGCGGGGCTCAGCACGTCCATGAGGCAGTCCTCGCACAGTTTCCGGTCCCCGTGGGCCAAGGCCTCGCCCGCTCCCATCTCGGTGCCGCAGCGCTCGCACTTCATGCCTCTTCCTCCGATCTTGTGACCGCCAGGGTCGAGTCCCCCGCCCCTTACCTCACCCATGGATGCGGCGAGGTGCGCAAAGGTCACGGTCTGCCGGTTCTTGCGGCCCGTGGCCCCAGCGCGGCGGGGGGCTCCCGATTGCCGGCCAACGAGCACCTTGACGAGGCCGCCCGGCGCCCCTAAGGTGTGGTCTTCGCGCGGGCGGCCCTTATGCCGGCCGCGGTCCATCTTGCCACGTCTTACAGGAGGAGGCTTCCAGATGAAAGAGATCTCTACGGTGGGCGTCGTCGGGTTCGGGGTGATGGGAGCCGCCATCGGGCTCAACGCCGCCACGGCGGGCTATCGGGTCGTCTTCAAGGAGCTCAACGACGACCTGGTGAAGCAGCTGTACGACCGCTGGGTCGTCTCCGCCCTGAAGAAGCGTGTGGAGCAGGGAAAGATGACCCAGGAGCAGATGGACGGAGTGACCTCCAAGATCACGGGAACCAGCCGGTACGAGGGTCTTGCGGAGTGCGACCTCGTCATCGAGGCGGCCGTCGAGAAGATGGACCTGAAGATCCAGATCTTCGAGGACCTCTCGAAGCACTGCCGGCCGGACGCCATCCTGGCGAGCAACACATCGACCTTCCTGATCGAGAAGCTGATGGAGCGCGCGTCGAACCCCGAGCGGACGGCGGGCCTGCACTACTTCTTCCCGGCCAACGTGAACCGGCTCGTGGAGGTGATCCGCCAGAAGGGGACGAGCGACGACACCTACCGGACCCTCATGGCATTCGCCGAGAAGAACCGCAAGATCGCCATCACGGTGCGGGACTTCCCCGGGTTCGCCATCAACCCCGTCTTCATCGCCAGCTACATGGTGCTCGACTCCTTCTACGACGGCGGGCGGTACAATGTCGCAACCCTGGACGACATCTCCCGGAAGGCCCTGGGTGTCCGCTTCGGGATCATGTGGGTGCAGAACGGCTCCGGATTGGGCACCTCGTTCCACGCCGCCGAGTCCATGCACGAGTACCTGGGGGGCACGGACGTGGGCTACCCGCCTGTGCCGGCTTCCCTGAGGGAACAGTTCGCCAGCGGCAAGCCCTGGAACCTGGAGGACGGGCCCGTGCTCGAGGACACCGGTGCCCGGGCCGCCGTGCAGGACAGGCTTCTGGGCGCCATCTTCACGATCGCGACCCACCTGATCGAGAAGGACGTGGTTTCGCTCAAGGACCTGGAGCTCGGGATCTGCACGGCCCTGGCCTGGCCCAAGGGGCCCTTCGCCCTGATGAACGAGCTGGGCATGGAGGAGGCGGCCCGCCTGGTCCAGGTCGCGGTGGGGGCGGGCGACTTCCGCATGCCGAAGACTTTCGGCGGCAAGACGCCGGCCGCCTGGACGTTGGGCTGATGCCGGCGGGGGCGGGTTCGGAGACCCCGCCCCGCCCCTGAGGCCGGACGCGGCGCCGTGCCCCGCGTCCCGCGCCCGGACCCGAGTCTGCAAAGGAGGCGACCATGGAGCTCTCGGACGTTCTGCGTGCCCGCACCAGCTGCCGCTCCTTCGCCGAAGGGCCGGTGGCGGCGGACGCGGTGACCGCCATCCTGGAGGCCGGCTGCGCCGCCCCCAGCCCCCTGAACCAGCAGCCCTGGGCCTTCACCGTGGTCACCGACCCCATGCGGATTGCCGCGGTCGCCACCCATTGCGGCACCGTGCGGGATCGCCTGGCGAGGGACTCGGGCAAGGAGTGGGTGGCGAAGTACGACACGTCCTTCATCGGTCGGGCCCCCGTGCTCGTCGCCGTGGCCGCCGATCCCCGGAAGATCGGTCTCGGGGCGTTTCTGGGAGACACGGCGGCGCACCTCAAGGCCGCCTCGGCCTGTATTCAGAACATGCTCCTGGCTGTGGCGGACCGGGGTCTCGGCTCCCTCTGGTTCACGATGTACGACCGGCAAGAACTGGCCCGGATGTTGGGGGTCGGCGAGGAGTTGGAGATCGTGGGGCTGCTGCCGATCGGGATTCCCGGTGCCGCAAGCAGACAGCCGCCCCGCAGACCCGCGCAGGAGGTGACCGCGTACCTGTGACCGAAACGGACAGGGGGGTGCCCAGCCCGGTCTTCCGGGGTGCCGGCGGCGCCGGAAGGGCCGAAGAACGGGGGCTTGTCCCCGAGAGGAGAAGACGATGAGCGACGTGACGCCCGAAATGCCCGAGAGATTGTTGTCCCACCTCCGCCCGGGTGCCCCGGCGCTGCTGCTCACTGCCGGTGCCGACGGCTACCCGAGCTCGGCGTACACGTGGGCCGTAGGGCTGGATGCCCGGCGGGTGCGCTTCGCCGTGGACGCGGGGGGCACGGCCTTGGCCAACTTGCAGCGGGCGGGCCTGGCGGGCCTGCACATCATCGGCCCGGGTAACCTCGCCTACCTCGTCAAGGGGAAGGCCCGCAAGCTCAAGGACCGCATCGCCGCCGTGGCGCCCTCCGAGATGCTGCTCTGGGAGCTGGAGGTGGTCGGCGCCCGGGATCAGTCCTTTCCCGGGGTGACCGCCAAGCCGTTCACCTACGAGTGGCCCGCGGACCAGCGCGGCGCCATGGAGAACATGGAGCGCGCGGTCTTCTCGGAGATGCGGGGTTGACGGCCGGCAGCGGGGCGTTGCCCCGCTCCCGGCGTGCGGAGGGCACCCCGGCCTCCGATTGCTGGCGGCGCTGCAGCGTGTGCAAGACGGGAATCGATTTCGGCACGTCCCACTGGGTCTGCAACGTATCGACCTGCAACCGCAAGCGCACGGGGCTCGTATTCTGCTCGGTGTCGTGCTGGGACGCCCACCTCCCGGTGGCCCGCCACCGGGAGGCATGGGCGGTGGAGAGAGTCTCTCCCCGGCAGGGCGGGCCGTGAGCCGCGATGGCCACGATGCGCAGATGCACCCACGCTGCCCGCCCCTGGGCGGCGAGGTTCCCTTCTACCACTGCCGCCAGGTGAACGGCGGCCTGCCCTGCCACCGGATCGTGATCTGCTGGGCGGACCGGCTCGACATCGTCTCCTTCCTGCGCGAGGGTTACACCCCCGAGGAGCTCGAGCGCATGAGCCGCCCCCCGCCATCCCGCCTCGAGATCCTCCTCGAAACCCTGGCCCGGGTCCGCGGCCCGGGCCAGGGGGGAGGAGCGCGGTCGTCCTGAAACGCGGGGCTGCCGGCCGCGTGGGATTCAGACGGCGGGCAGGGCCGCCCGGAGCTTGGTCGCCATCTCTTCCAGGGCCTCCCGGGGAGGGTTCTTGACGGGCCAGGCGAAGTCCATTCCGTCGCCTTCCCAGCGCGGCACGACGTGGATGTGGAAGTGAAAGAGGGTCTGGGCGCCGGCCTGCTCGTTGGCCTGGAGCAGTGTGACTCCCTGGCAGCCCAAGGTCTTCTTGACGAGTCTCGCCATCCGCGCTGCCGTGCGGAACGCCGCCCCCGCCAGCTCGTCGTCCAGCTCGTAGATGTTGGCCCGGTGCGGCTTGACGACGACGAGGAGGTGCCCGGGGTTGACCGACTGGAGGTCCAGAAAGGCCACCGTGGCGTCGTCCTCGCAGACCCTCGCCGCCGGCAACTCGCCCCGAATGATGCGGCAGAAGACGCAGTCCTCCATGTGTCTCTCCTGCTGTGCGGCCACGTGTGCCCGGATTGGAAACGGCCCTCCCGTAGGTCCGCCCCCCGTGCCCGGCCGCGCGGAGCCGGGGGGTCTCCCCCATTGGTTTCCCCTGCCGCCGGTGGGCTTCGTTGGGTCGTCAGCTCCCGGGGCCGGCTGCGCCCCGGCGGTCGAGCCCCTGCCTGGTCCCTGCCGCTCGCGGTCCCCCCGGGCCGAGCGCCTCGCGGTGGCGCCGCACGGCCCGCTCCTGGGAGGGGAAGGCGAGGGCAGGCATCCGATCCAGCGGAAAGTAGCGCACCTCGACGGCGTCGTCCCCCGCTCTCGGCGTGCCCCGCGGGTCCTCGATTGCGAAGGTGATCATCACCATGTTGCCGTAGAAGTAGTTCCTGGTGGTCACCGCGTCCAGTAGCGGCCCGACGGACCCGGCCAGACCGGTCTCCTCGGCCAACTCCCGCAGGACCGCTTCCTCGATCTGCTCGTCGGCCTCGGCGAAGCCGCACGGCAGGCACCACATCCCCTTCATGGGGTGACGCCCCCGGCGCACGAGGAGCACCTCCCCCGCCGCGTTGGTCACCAGCGCGGCCGCAACCGGGAGGGGGTTTTCGTAGGCGATGAAACCGCAGGCCGTGCAGATCGCCCGGCGCTTCCCGTCGATCTTCTTGGTTTCCAGGAGAGTCCCGCACGTAGTGCAGTAGCGTGGGGCGGCCGGTCGCGCCCGAGTGCCGTGTTCCACGACCGGCCGGCGGCACCGGAACACCGCGTCGTCCTTGTTGAACTCCACGGCCCCCCGCTCGATCGCCTCGGCCGTCATCGCGGTGATGAGCTGGAGCAGGGCGGCTCCGATGCTGTCCGGGCTCGCCTCGTAGACCTCTTTGAGGAGGAGGCTCTTCTTCATCCACAGGTAGACCTCCAGGTGCTCCATCTGATTGGGCTCGAACCGCAGGCGGTTGGCGAAGACCGCCTTCTCGACCTCTTGGAAGGAGGGGCGAAGCAGGAGCTCCCCGTTTTCCGCCGAGAAGGTGCGCAGCAGCTTCTGGATGCTCAGAAGCTCCGGCACTCCGAGGCCCAGGGATTCCAGGGTGGGGGGGATGTGCCGGATCAGCTCCTGCCAGCTCTGCTGGCTGTGAGTCACGGCGACGAAGGTTCCGTGCTCGGTCAGCACGCGGGCGATTTCGGGCACGGCCTCCGGGAAGAAGTAGAGGGAGAAGCACGAGAACACCAGGTCGAAGGAGTGGGGAGGGTGCGTGGAGAGCTCCGCCACGTCGGAGGCGTGAAACTCGCCCACCGCCCCCACCGAGTCGCAGGCCTGCAGGAACGGCTTCTGGTAGCCCTCCTGGATGTCGAGGCCGACGATGTGGGTGCCGGGCCGGAGCTTGCCCCGGAACCCGAGGGTCGAGAAGCCGAACCCGCAGCCGAGGTCCAGGATGTTGCGCACCCGGGAGAAGTCAACCGATTCCAGGGCGAAGTCGCGGATGTCCCGGCGGTTGCTGGAGTGGCCGTAGACGATGCAGTTGACGGCCTGGTGCAGGTCCAGGTCGCGAAACGCCTGCTCGATGTCCGCTTCGTCGTAGACGGGCACGCTGGGCCCTCTTCGGCCGCTTGGAGAGACGGGTCGCGCCGGTGTGGCACGAGGGAACTTCTAGCACGAAAACCCAGCGGTTCAAGGGGCCGGCCTCCGCGCCTTTGCCCGGGCCTGGGCAAGGGGGCGCCGCCGACGGCCTTCCGGGGGAACCGAGGGCGCCGGCCGCTGCGCTTCCCGGATCCGGGGACGGGCACCCCGGGGGATTCCGGAAACTCAGAGCATCCCCACCACAGCGCCGGTCATGCAGGTGGCCAGGGTCCCGGCGACCAGGGAGCGCAGGCCGAGCCGGACCACCTCGGCCTTGCGTTCCGGCACCATGGCGCCCAGCCCGCCGATCATGATCCCCAAGCTCCCGAGGTTTGCGAAGCCGCACAGGGCGTAGGTCATCACGAGCCGGCTCCGCGGGCTCAGGGCGCCGGGGTCGAGGGCCGCCAGGTCCAGATAGGCCAGAAGCTCGTTGAGGATGGTCTTGGTCCCCAACAGGGAACCCGCCGTGGGGGCCTCGGCCCACGGGATGCCCATCACCCACGCCAGGGGCGCCATGGCGAGTCCCAGCAGGCGCTGGAGGCTCACCGGCGCGCCCGCCGCCTCCGGCAGGAGACCCAGGGCCTGGTTGACGAGGCTCACCAGCGCCACGAGCACAACCAGCATCGCCACGATGTTCAAGAGCAGGGCCAGGCCGTCCGCCGTTCCCCGGGTGATGGCTTCCATGGAGCTGCCGTACCGGTCGGGGTGGCGCAGTTCCCCGCGGGTGGGCTCGTCAGGGGCCGGGACCATGAGGTGCGCCACGGTGAGGGCGGCCGGCGCGCTGATGAGCGAGGCCGTCAGGATGTGCCCCAGAACATCCGGGATCGCCTCTCGGAGGATGGCGGCGTAGAGCGCCAGCACGGTGCCTGCGATGGTGGCCATCCCGCAAGTCATCACCGCGAAGAGCTCGCCGCGGCTCATGTCCCGCAGGTAGGGCCGCACCAGTAGCGGCGCCTCCACCATGCCGACGAACACATTGGCTGCGGTGGCCAGGCCCAGGGCGCCCCCCACCCCGAGGGACCGCTCCAGCACGCGGGAGAAGGCCCGGACGATCAGGGGGAGGACCCTCCAGTGGAAGAGCAGGGCGGAAAGGGCGCTCACGACGAGCACCAGCGGAAGGGCGCGAAAGGCGAGGACGAAGGATGCCGCTGGGTTGCTCACGTCGGCCGGGAACGGCCCTCCCCCGAGGTACCCGAAGACGAAGGATGTGCCCGCGGCGGTTGCGGCCTCCAGCGCGAGGACCGCCCCATTGAGGGCGAGGAACAGGTCCTTCGAGGGGGGGAACCGGAGGAGCAGGGCAGCAATGCCCACCTGCAGGGCCAGGCCCGCCGCCACGAGCCGGGGGCGGACCGCGCGGCGTTCCTCGCTCAGGGCCCACGCCAGCCCCGCGAACACGAGCAGGCCGAGCGCACTGCGCCATGCCATGGGCATATCCGCGGCCCCTCCGCAGCGGAGGCTAGGGGGACTCGGGTTGGGCGAGCCAGCGCTGGAGCGCGGAGACGATCTTCTCGGCCTGGTCGCGGCTGGAGATGTTGAACTTGGCCTGCTGGCGGTATTCCCCGCGGATCTTCTTGTACCGGCGGATGGTGAACCGATCCGGGCCGTAGTCGTCCTTCTTGGGTTCCCACTGGCGGTAACGGAAGATCACGGTGGCCCACGCCCCTCGGGAGAGTACCTCCTTGTCCAGCTCCTGGACGACTTGGACGCCTTCCTCCTCGTAGTTGACGGTGAGGTCTTCCACTTCGGCGGACATCGGCACCTCCTGGGGTGGGGGGACTGGATTGGCGGCACTCGGGACAAGGGAGGGTACCCTGATCTTCCGGCGAAGGGGAAGGGGCACCTTGGCTCCACCGGCTGGTCGGTGAGCGGGGTCCGGGAGCCCCTGCGTTTCGCCCCGCCATCCGCGGTCATTCGAAGAAGTGTCCCAGCAGTCCCCGGTGCGTCGGGCTTCCCTCGCTTGCGCCGGCCTCATCGACTTGGTGGAGGCGGAACGGGGCTGCACTCCGGGGCTCCCGGCCTCCGCCCCGCAATGTTGCGGTGGATTTAGGGACGCGTCGGCCCCGGGACGCCGCGGGATCGCACGCGGGATCGTCGGGCTCAGTCCTCCGGCAGACCAGGCCGGACCTTCAGGACGATCTCCCGGCGGATCTCCACCGTGCCCGGCTTCGCGCCGCGGGGCTTGGTCACGTGCCGGGCCAGGGTAGCGCTCACGGCCACCACCCCTCCCTCCCGGGCCCTGCTGTGGTAGGCGGCCACGGCCGCGGCCCGTTTGAGAGTCTCGCGGTCGGGCTCCCGACCCTCCTCTGACCGGAGGAGCACGTGGCTGCCGGGCATGCCCCGCACGTGGAACCACCAGTCGTTGGGTCGGGCCGCCTGCAGGCTCAGGCGGTCGTTGTCGGCGTCGGTCCTGCCCACCAGCACGGTCCAATCCCCGGGCAGGCGGTACTCCCGGAGGTTGGGCTCGGGGGGGCGGCGGGTTTCGCGCGAAGGGCTCATGACCTTGGCCCGGGCGGGAGGACGTCGGTCACGGGGAGTCGTCCTGTGCAGCCGGAGGGGCAAGGCCCAGCGCGAGCTGGCCCGAGCCCGGGCGGACGAAGGGCTCGAACTTCCGGTAGAGATCCTCTAGCTTCTTCGCGTAGTAGGCCACATTCTCGTCGGGAGCCTCCGGATCCCACTGGGAGGCCAACCGGGCGCTCTCGAAGACCCGCACGTTCTTGCCGTCGCCGGCCACGTAATAGGTGACCTGATCCCCGGGCTGGAACGGCCGCCCCGTGGCCAGGGCCAGTTCGTAGGCCGCCGAGGCGTTGCGGGTGCTCTTTCGGCGCTTCTGCCGGTAGACGTCGAGGCTGTCGTGAAGCGTCTCCGTCTTGGCAAACCACTCGGGCGTCCAACGGTGCCGGCGCAGGTCGTCGAGATAGCGCTCCTTGAGGCCGGGGACCGCCTCCGGCCGCCCCTCGAGCACGGCACGAAACATCTCCTCGAGGAACGCCCGCTGGAACTTCTCGATTCCTCGGGAGCGCAGCCCGGAGCCCCGGATCGAGAGCTCCCCGTCGTAGCCCAGCAGCACGTAGTTCTTCGCTTTGTAGGAGAGCATCGCCCGGTAGCGGCCGCCGAGCTCCAGGCGGATGCCGGGGGGCAGGGTGTCGCTGACTTGCGCGACCAGGGCCTCTTCCGCCTCCGGCCCCCGGCTGCCCTCGGGAGGGACGAAATAGACGCCGTCGGTGTCCACCTCGACGGGGCGCGCCCCGCGCTCCTCCAGCTCCTGCAGGATGGACTGAATCAGAGTGCGCCCCTCGGCGGCGACCCGGGCGGCCGCGGCGAAGTCGGCGAAGTGGCCCTGGGAGAACCCCAGGTACCCGTAGAAGGAGTTGATGAGCACCTTGAAGGTGCCCTGGAGCGCCTCGTAGAGGGCCCGTTCCGCCGGCTCCCGGGCCCGCTGTCTGGCCGCCTTCGCCTCCAGCCGCAGCCGGGTCAGTTCGGTGAGCAGGGAGGGGAAGACCTCCTGGTCGTCCTTGGCCGGTCGGACGCCGAAGGTGAGCATGACCGAGGGGTACAGGCTCTGCACGTCGCAGTTGACCACCGGGGCCACCACTCCCTCGACGAGGCAGTCGGTGTAACCGCCGGCGAAGGGCTCCGGCGGGGGAGGGCGCGGGACGGAGCGGCGTTGGCGCAGGTACTCCCGCAAGAACAGGGCGTCGATCTTCGTGGCGTTGCCCCGGACGACGGTGCTCTGGTGACTGAGGGGGAACATCCGGGTCTGATGGAAGTAGCTCTGTCCCAGCACCCGGGAGACCTCGCGGGTCTCGCGGACGTCCCCCAAGCCGTAGGCGACGAGCCGCTCCATGTCGGTCCGGAAGAGCCGTGGGATCTCCGAGGGATCCACGTAGGTCCGGTCGTCTTGTGCCACCCCCAGGTGTCGGGCGACGGCCTTCAGGCCGAAGCTCTCCAGCTCCCGGGTCCCCACGTCGTAGAGCTGCACGAGGAAGAGGGTGTCCAGCAGTTGCCGGCCGTGGACTTCGTAGCGCTGGTACTGGATCGTGCGCTCGGCCGCGCTGAATCGGCTGGGGCGGCTTCGAGCGGGGCTTCCGTCGCGGCCCCACTTTAGGCGCTGACCGTGTCGGGCAGCCCGTGCCTCGAGGTAGGAGAGGTCGAAGTTGAATAGATTGTGCCCCTCCACCACGTCCGGGTCCCTCTCGCGGATGCGCCGCGCGAGCTCGACCAGCATGTCGGGCTCCGAGAGGCGGTCGCCCCGCACGCTCTCCTCCCAGCCCGTGGAGTCCGAGAGGCTCACCAGCGTGATGCGGTCCTCGTCCCGGAGGGGGTTCGGGAACTCGAACCCCTCCGCCACCGTGGTCTCGATGTCGAGCTGCAGTCGGCGGAGATCCTCGAAGCGAAGCCCCTTGTACAGGGTCCGGCCGGTGGCGGTCAGGTACTGTTGGACAGGGTCGGAGAGGAAGTAGAAGGGTGCGTCGGCGGCCCCGGGGGTGCGGCCGGTGGTCTCCCGGAGGTGTCGGAGCGCCCCCTGCAGCGCCTTCCACCCGGGGAAGAAAGCGGCAAACCGGTACTCCCAGGGACCGGCGAGCTCCAGCACCCGAGCGGCGGCTGCCCCGCCTCCCAGGAGGTCCGGGGACTCGAGGAGGAGGAAGGGGGTGAAGCGGTCGTCCTCCGTCGCCACCCGGGACTCTTCTCGGACGAAGACCCGGACTCGATCGTCGGCCACCACCTCGACGGCGACGATGGCCTCCTTCGAGTCGGAGCCGAAGAGGGCGGGATTCTCGTAGGGTAGCCGGTCCACGGGGCCTCCTTCCGGACGCCCGCAAGATAACCGGCCCCTACACGGTGGGCAAGGTCGCGGGAAGAACCGCCCCTGCCGCCGGGACGCGAGCTCCCATCACCTGCGGAACGGGTGCGTCGACCCTCGCCGGTCTGCCCTCGCCTCAGCCTCTCTTGAGCAGTGCCGGAAGCAGATCGACGACGGCGTCCCGGTTGGCGGACCAGAGCTGGGCGAGGGGCCCGCGCAAGGTCTCCCAGCGGCACTCCGGCTCGGAGGCGCTCGCGAGGACCCGATCGATCAGGTCTCCGAGCTTTTTCAGCTCGAGGAGCTCCGCCATCACCTTCTGAATCTTCCCGACGTCCCCGTCCGGCCGTTTGATCTCCTGCTCGAGCTCCGAGAGCAGGGCCTCCATGGCCCGCAGCCGCGTCGGAGAGGCCGGCGGCTGAGGCTGGCCCGGCGCGCCCGGGGTGCCGTTCTTGTCCTTCAACGGTGCCTCCTCCTCGTCATGCCCCCCCGGGGCGGGCCCCCGGCCCACCCGCTCGCCTCCGGCCGGCCGTTCCGGCTTCCGCGCGACGGGTGCCGGGGCTGCCTTCCCGTTGTCCCGCCGGAGGAGCTTCTCCACCTCCCCGAGATCGGAGAGCAACTCTCGGACCTCCGCGGGGGAGCTCTCGTCCCGTTTCCACATGGCTCCGGTCGCCCGTGAGAGCCGGAGAGCTTCGAAGCGGCCCAAGGCCTCCCGGTCCTCCCGGAACCGCAGCCAGTGCCGCACGGCGTTCACCCACCCGGTGAACTTGGGCTGCTGCACGCTCACCGACTGCGGGTTGGCGCGAAACTCGGCGAGCTGCTCCAGCAGGCGTTCCGTCTCGGGGGTCACGGCAGCTCCTCCTGGCACCGGGCCGGGGGCGCGCGGTCTTCTCGGGGATGGCTAGGTCTTCGGGAGACGGAACGGCATCTCGGGGTCCGGCCTTTAGCCCCGCAGGCCCCTTCGGCCGGCCCGGGAAGACGGGCCATCCCCACGGCAGCCGGTGGGCGGGTAGGGAACCGGCTCGAGGCCGAGCCATTCCCCGGGAGACGCCAGGGGGAGGGGGAGGAAACGGGCGGGCGAGCGCGGGCGCCGGTCCCGGAGGAGGGGCCGGCGGTCAGCCCCGAAGCTTCCTGTCCAGGACCTCGTTCACCACCTGGGGATTCCCCTTGCCCTTGGTGGCCCTCATCACCTGGCCCACGAAGAACCCCAGCAGCTTGGTCTTACCCCCCCGGTACGCTTCCACTTCCGACGGGTGGGCGGCGAGCACGGCGTCCACGGCGGCCTCGACGGCGCCGGTGTCGGTGAGCTGCGTGAGACCCTTCTCCCGCACCACGGCCTCGGGTCCCCGGCCCGTGGCCCACATCCCCTCGAACACCTCCTTCGCGGCGTTGGAGGAGATGGTGCCGTCGCGGACCAGGTCGAGCATGGCGGCGAGGTGCCTCGGGGTGACCGGTGCCTCGAGGATCGGGGGTGCGCCTTCCCGGTTGAGCTCCCGGAGCAGGGGCCCCATGATCCAGTTGGACACGGCCTTCGGGTCCCCGTGGAGCGCCACCGCTTCCTCGAAGTAGGCGGCAACATCCCGGCTCTGGCACAGCAGGTCCGCGTCGTATCGGGGCAGGGCGTACTGTTCTCGGAACCGCCGCCGCTTGTCATCCGGGAGCTCGGGGAGGTCGCGGGCCACCTCGCCCATCCAGGCCGGATCGACGACCACCGGCAGCAGGTCCGGGTCCGGGAAGTACCGGTAGTCGTGGGCCTCCTCCTTGGAGCGCATGGACAGGGTCACCCCGCGTTCGCTGTCGAACAGGCGCGTCTCCTGGATTACCGAGCCCCCGTCCTCGAGGACCTCGATCTGGCGCTCCCGCTCGTAGGCGATCGCCTGCTCGAGGAACCGAAAGGAGTTGATGTTCTTGATCTCGGTGCGGGTGCCGAAGGCCTCCCGACCGCGCGGCCGTACCGAGATGTTGGCGTCCACGCGCAGGCTTCCCTCGTTCATATTGCCGTCGCACACACCGAGGTAGACCAGGATCTCCCGGAGCTTGCGGGCGTACTGGGAGGCTTCCTTGACACTGCGGATGTCGGGCTCGCTGACGATCTCGAGCAAGGGCACGCAGGCTCGGTTCAGGTCCACCAGGCTCACATCCCGCCCGCCTGCCCCCAGGGCCTCGGGGTGGAGCAGCTTGCCCGCGTCCTCCTCCATGTGGATGCGGGTGATCCCGATGCGCTTGGGGGTGTCGCCCTCGCCGTCGACCGTCAGGTACCCCCCGCTGAGGATGGGCAGCTCGAACTGGCTGATCTGGTATCCCTTGGGCAGGTCCGGGTAGAAGTAGTTCTTCCGGGCGAAGCGGCTCCTGGGCTCCACCGTGCAGTGGGTCGCCAGGGCGACCCGGAGGGCCAGCTCTACCACCTTGCGGTTCAGCACCGGGAGCGCCCCGGGCAGCCCCATGCAGACGGGGCAGACCTGGGTGTTGGGCGCTGCGCCGAAGGCCGTGGAGCAGCCGCAGAAGATCTTGGTCGAGGTGAGGAGCTGGGCGTGGACCTCCAGGCCCACTACCATTTCCCAGTCCATGGAGCTCTCCTCAGGTCAGCTCGGGCGAGCGGTTGGGGTGGCCGGCGGCCTGTTCGTAGGCCCAGGCGGCGGCGAGCAGGGTCTGCTCGGCGAAGGGTGCCGCCAGGAGTTGCAGACCGATCGGAAGCCCACCCCGGGAGAACCCGCAGGGCAGGGAGATCCCGGGGATCCCGGCCAGGTTGCAAGGGTTCGTGAAGATGTCGGAGAGGTACATCTGCAGAGGGTCTTCGATCTTTTCCCCGAGGCGGAAGGCGGGGGTGGGCGTGGTGGGACAGGCGATGACGTCCACTTGCGAGAAGGCCTCGCGGAAGTCCCGGGCGATGAGAGACCGGACCTTCTGCGCCCGGCGGTAGTAGGCGTCGTAGTACCCGGCCGAGAGGGCGTAGGTGCCCAGCATGATGCGGCGTTTCACCTCGGGTCCGAAGCCGGCCGCCCGGGTGGCTCGGTAGGTATCCAACAGGTCCCCCGCCTCGACCCGGAGGCCGTACTTCACCCCGTCGTAGCGTGCAAGGTTCGAGCTCGCCTCGGCCGTGGCAATCAGGTAGTACGCGGAGGTCGCGTACTCGGTGTGGGGCAGTCTCACTTCCCTGACCTCGGCCCCGAGGTCCCGGTAGACCTCGATGGCCCGCCGGACCGCAGCCTCCACCTCGGGATCGGTTCCCTCCACGAAGTATTCCCTGGGGACGCCGATCCGCAGCCCGTTGGCTCCGGCTGCAAGCGCCCCCACGTAGTCGGGCACCGGCTCGTCGGCGCTGGTGGAATCCCGGGGGTCATAGCCCGCGATGACCCCCAGGACCAGGGCCGCGTCCGCCACGTCCCGGGTGAAGGGGCCGATCTGGTCGAGGCTCGAGGCGAACGCCACGAGACCGTATCGGCTCACCCTCCCGTAGGTGGGCTTGAGGCCGACCACCCCGCAGCACGCGGCGGGCTGGCGGATGGAGCCCCCCGTGTCGGAGCCCAGGGTTGCCACCGCGAGGCGCGCCGCCACAGCGGCGGCGCTGCCGCCGCTGGAGCCGCCCGGGACCCGGTCGAAATCCCAGGGGTTGCGAACCGGTCCGTAAGCCGAATTCTCGTTGGAGGAGCCCATGGCGAACTCGTCCATGTTGAGCTTCCCCAGGACCACTGCGCCGGCCGTCTTGAGCCGGTCCACCGCGGTGGCATCGTAGGGCGGCACAAAACCCTCCAGGATCCTCGATCCGCAGGTGGTGCGAACGCCGTGGGTACACAGGAGGTCTTTCAGCGCGACGGGGATGCCCGTCAGGGGGCCCGCCCGGCGTCCACGGATCGCCTCATCCGCTGCCCGGGCTTGGTCCAGCGCCAGTTCGGGCGTCGGGGTGAGATACGCGCCGATCCGGGGATTGAGAACCTCGACGCGCTCCAGGTACTCCCGCGTGAGCTCTTCGCTGCTGACCTCCCGCCGGTCCAGCAGAAGGCGCAGCTCTCGGGCGGTCTTCGAGACGAGTTCCATGGCGCGCTCCTGCTGCCTTCCTGCTCAGGGTCCGGGCGTCGCCCCGCCGCGCGGGCGGAGCGCCGCGGTCTCCTCCCCGTGCTTCCTCATGCCTCGATGACCTTGGGCACCCGGAAGCAGCCCTGCTCCACCGCCGGGGCGTTGGCGAGGGCCGCCCGCTGGGGCAGGGAGGGCCGGACGCAGTCCTCCCGCAGGGGGGTTTCCCGCTCCAGGACGTGGGCCATGGGCTCGACGCCCTCGAGATCGAGCTCGCCGAGCTTGTCCACGTAGTCCAGGACGCACGAGAGTTGCTCTGCCAGCGCGCCGACCTCTTCGTCGGCGAAGGTGAGCCGGGCCAGGGAGGCCACGCGCAGCACCTCGTCCTTGCCGATCTTCATCGGAGCCTCCTCGGGCCGCCTCGGGAACACAAGGCCTGCAACCTCTGCTTTGCGGGGAAGGGATCGGACGCTAGCACAGCGTCCCGGGGGGATCAAGGGTCCCCTCCGCCTGGATCCACCGGCTGGTCGGCGAGCGGAGTCCGCGACCCCCTGCGTTTCGCCCCGCAATCCGCGGCCATTCGAAGAGGTGTCGCAGCAGTCCGCGGTGCGTCGGGCTTCACCCGCTTGCGCCGGCCTCATCGACTCGGTGGAGGCGGTGCGGGGCTGCACTCCTGGGCTCCCGGACTCCGCCCCGCAATGTGGTGGTGGATTCTGGTCCGCCGGGGATCCACCGGCTGGTCGGCGAGCGGAGTCCGCGACCCCCTGCGTTTCGCCCCGCAATCCGCGGCCATTCGAAGAGGTGTCGCAGCAGTCCGCGGTGCGTCGGGCTTCACCCGCTTGCGCCGGCCTCATCGACTCGGTGGAGGCGGTGCGGGGCTGCACTCCTGGGCTCCCGGACTCCGCCCCGCAATGTGGTGGTGGATTCTGGTCCGCCAGGGTCCAACCGACAGATTTGCCTGCCCATGACCTTCGGGTCACCCCGAGGGATGAAACGCCGACCGGTCGCGGGAGTGTCGCCCTCACCCCAGGCCCCCCTCCCGGGGGGAGAGGTGATTCAAGGAAGGAGGGTTTCTTTATCGGTACCCCGACACGTCCCGGGCTTTCCTGGGCCGGTCCGTGACTCCGGTGGCCGTGCGGTGCACCGGCACCCCGGTCGGATGACGGTGACGGCGTTAAACTCGGCGGCCCTTCGTGCCGATACGCCAGCCGAACTGCGGTGCCTCTTGACGAGAGACGCCCAAATGGTAAGGTACGGTGCGCTTTTGACCGTACATGCCAGGAGTCAGAGATGCGTCGGCACGTGCTGTTCGGGGCCGCTGGGTCGCTCTTTCTCGCAGGTTGCGCAGGGCCCGCGTCCCAGGTGAGGCCGACGGAGCCCGGTCCCGTTCCGGCAGAGCTTCACCAAGCGGTCAGCCGGCTGGAGCTTCGCCTCGACGAGGTGACGTTGCAGCTCCTTGCCCTGCGAGAGCGGGTGGAGGCGCAGGAGGCTGCGCGGGCGGCGCCTGGACCTGCCCGGGAGGAGCTGCCGCCTCCCGAGCCCCTGCGGGTGGTCCCCCTGCCGTTGCCCCCGTTGGCGCCGGACGAGGGCCCCCGAGAGGCCCTGCGCACGGCGTCCCCGGAGGCAGATCTGTACCGGCGCGCCTTCAACGCCTTCCGCGAGGGGAGCTACGGGCAGGCAATCGCCGACTTCCGTGAGTTCCTGGCCCGAAACCCGGGGCACGAGTATGCCGACAGCGCCCAGTACTGGGTAGGAGAGGCGTATTTCGCCGAGGGGGACTACGAGCGCTCGGTCGTGGAGTTCCACAGGGTGGTAGAGGACTATCCCCGGCGGGGCCGGGTCCCGGATGCCCTGTACAAGATCGGATTGGCCTATCGGGAATTGGGGGAGGCGGAGCTGGGAGCCGTGTTTCTGCGGCGGCTCGTCACGGAGCACTCCCGGAGCGAAGCAGCCGCCCAGGCCCGGCGGCTCCTGGAAAGTCAGCCCTGAGCAGGGCACGGGAGGTTGGCGTGCGAAGAGCGAGCGCGGTGCTGGTGGGAGTCGTGGCCCTGTGGACGGCAATCCCTGCCCCGGCTGGGCAGGAGGCGGACCACCGGGTGGTTCGAGGGGATACCCTTTGGGACCTGTCCGGCCATTATTGGGAGGACCCTTGGACCTGGCCCGAGCTGTGGGCTCTCAACCCCCACTTTCGAAACCCCCACATCATCTTCCCCGGCGACCCGATCTTCCTGGGGCGAGGTGGTGTGGAGGCCGGGGTCCCGGCCGAGGACCGGCTCGTGTACCTGCCCTGGCAGCGCCTGGAGCCTGGCGCCCCGGCCGCCGAAGCCCGAGGTCGCCCCACGGGCGAGGACGGGGACGGGAGTGGGGACGGTTTCGCGGTCTCCGTTGCCCGGGGCAGGGGGCTGGACTTCATTTCCCCGCGCCCGCTGGAGAGGCTGGGCACGGTGGACAACCATTATCAGATCAAGGTGGCCTACGCGACCGGTGAGGACGTGGAGCTCGCCCTTGCCCCCGGCGTCTCGCTGCAGCCCGGTGAGCGCCTCACCCTCGTCGATGACTCCGAGCGGGTGCTGCACCCCGTCACGGGAAGACCCGACGGGTATTTCGTCCGGGTTCTCGGCCAGTTGGAGGTGGTGAGCGTCGAGGAGGGGCGAGCGATCGGCTGGCTTTGGGAGGCCTACGACGCCGTGGAGGACGGCGACGGGGTCGTGGCCTACAGGGGCCCGGTGGGAGAGCTCCGACCCCACGCAGCCCGACCGGGTCTGGAGGGGCTGATCCTCCGGGGGGCACCCGGCCAGATCAACTTCGCCTCCGACGACGTGGTCTTTCTGGACCGCGGGGCGAGCCACGGGCTCGAACCCGGTGCGACGCTGGAGATCCCGGTCCGCAAGGGGAGACGCGAAGCCCAGGGGTTGGTGGACCTTCGCACGCCTCTCGCGCGGCTGCTGGTGGTCGCCGTGGAGGATGCCACGGCCACGAGTCTGATCCTCGACAGCCGCGCGGCTCTGGAGGCCGGAGACCGCTTCGTGGCCGCCACCCCCGCCGCGGTGGCGGGCCGCTGAGGGTGAGGGCGACCGGGACCTGGAACGCTGTTCCGTATTGCTGCGGCGGGGCGCCCACACCCGACGGGTCGTGGGGCAGGGTCCGAAGGACCCGGAGCGCTGCTCCGCGGCCCCTCGGCCGGGCCGCTGAGCGTGGGGGAAGCCAGTGAGGTGAGGCGCAAGAGACACAACGGCCGCACCGCTTCGAGGCATCCGACGTCGCACCCGCCGTCCCGCCCCCTCCTGCGTCAGCCGGCGTGCTTGCCACCCTTGGCACGCTTCCTCGAATCCCATCTGGCGCGTCTCCTGCAGCCATTCCGTCCGTCTCCTGTCGGCTCCTCCGCAGAGCCTTCATGAACCGGACCGATCATGTGCTACAACCCCGGATCGTCTATCTGTTCCCGCACGGGGCGGCCCAAATCCACCACCAGATATCCGAACGGGGCCGGGGAGCCTTGGAGCGCAGCCCCGCACTGCCTCGACCGGGCCGCCGAGCCCGTCGGGAACGGGTGAAGGCCGGCGCACCGGAACCTACGGGGACACCTCTTCGAATGGCTGCGGATTGCGGGGCGGAGCGGAGGGACTCCCCGGCTCCGAGGACGTGGCAGCCAGTGGATTCTGGGCTTTCCCCTTGACACCTTGAAGACCCCTTCCTTATAGTCTGCGTTTCCGAATTTCTCGGGGACGCCCTGCGCGCAGCGCCCGGGCGGGGGTCTCGTACATGTTCGAAAGCCTTACCGAAAAGCTGGCTGGCGTCTTCGGCGCCCTGCGGTCCAAGGGCCGCCTGGGCGAGCGGGACGTCGAGGCGGCCATGCGGGAGGTGCGCCTCGCCCTGCTGGAGGCCGACGTCCACTACAAGGTCGTCAAGGGCTTCGTCGAGGCGGTGAAGGTTCGGTCCCTGGGGCAGGAGGTCATGAAGAGCCTCACCCCGGGGCAGATGGTGGTGAAAATCGTCCACGAGGAGCTCGTCCGGATGATGGGCGAGCACTTTTCACCGCTGGACCTGAAGGGCACCCCGCCGGTGTCGGTGCTCCTGGTGGGGCTCCAAGGCTCGGGCAAGACCACCACGGCCGGCAAGCTCGCCCTGCACCTCAAGCGGGACCTGAAGCGCCGCCCGTACCTCGTGCCGGCCGACGTGTACCGCCCGGCTGCGGTCGCGCAGCTGAAGAAGCTGGCCGGCGAGCTGGATCTGCCGGTCTTCGACTCCGATCCGTACCGGGACCCCGTGGACATCTGCCGGGACGCACGGGAAGAGGCCCGCCGGTCCGGCTGCGACGTGGTCGTCTTCGACACCGCCGGACGGCTCCACGTGGACGCGGTCCTGATGGAGGAGCTCCGTCGCCTCTCGGCCCTCCTGGAACCCCGGGAGACCCTCCTGGTTGCCGACGCCATGACCGGCCAGGATGCGGTCAACGTGGCCCGGGAGTTCGACGCCGCCTTGGGGATCACGGGGGTCGTGCTCACCAAGCTGGACGGCGACGCCCGCGGCGGGGCGGCGCTCTCGATCCAGTCGGTCATCCGCAAACCGGTCAAGCTCGTGGGTGTGGGGGAGAAGCTCCAGGCCCTGGAGGTCTTTCACCCCGAGCGAATGGCGTCGCGGATCCTCGGCATGGGCGACGTCATGAGCCTGATCGAGAAGGCCGAGGCGGCCTTCGACCAGGAGACTGCGCAGGACCTGGAGAAGAAGCTCCGGAAGAACGCGTTCACACTGGAGGACTTCCGGGACCAACTCCGGATGGTCCGCAAGTTGGGCGGCATGGAGGACCTGCTGAAAATGGTGCCGGGCGTGGGCGGAGCCCTCAAGGGGGCCAAGCCGGACGAGGGGGAGTTGACCCGGGTGATCGCGATCATCGACAGCATGACGCCTCTGGAACGACGCAAGCCCGAGGTCCTCAACGCGAGCCGCCGGCGCCGCATTGCCACCGGCAGCGGCACGCGGGTCGAGGACATCAACCGCCTGATGAAGCGCTATCAGGAGGCGCGCAAGATGCTCGCACGGATGAACCAGCTCGGGGGTGGGCGCCGGGGCGGTGCGATGGGCAAGATGACAAGACTTATGGGCAGGGGCCTCGGCCAGCTGCCGTTCTCCCGCTGACCGGGAGGCACGGGCTCTCCGGGGCCCGACACGAGAGGATCGCTACCACCTGTTCGGAGGCACGTACATGGCTGTGAGGATCAGGCTGGCTCGCCACGGGGCCAAGAAGCAACCCTTTTACCGGATCGTAGCCGCCGCTTCGGAGGCGCCTCGGGACGGGCGGTTCCTGGAGGTTCTGGGCACCTACAACCCGCTGACCGAGCCGGCGACCATCACCGTGAAGGAGGACCGGGTGCTCGATTGGCTCGGCAAGGGGGCACAGCCCTCCGACACGGTGCGCAGCCTGTTGCGGAAGTCGGGCGTCTGGGCGAAGGCGCAGGCCAAGGACTGAGACGCTCAGTCTGACGCTCGATGCCTCGCAGCCCGTATGTTGCCGTAGGCAGGGTCGGAAGGCCCCACGGCGTGCGGGGGGAGGTCCGGGTGGACGTGGGGAGCGGGCTCCCGGAAGGGCTTCGGGGCTATTCCCGCGTGTATTTGGGGCGCGGTGGGGGCGAGCCGCGCCCTGTGGGCGTGGAATCGGCTCGCCCCCACGGGCGTTTCCTCCTGGTGAGGTTCGCCGGTGTCGGCGACGCCGACGGGGCCCGGGCGCTGGTTCACTCCGTGGTCTACGTGGAGCGGGGTGAGATGCCTCCCCTGGAGGAGGGGGAGTACTACCACGCCGACGTGCTCGGATGCCGTGTCGTGGACGAGGGCGGCGCCGAGTTGGGTCGGGCCGTCGACGTGTTCTCCTCGGGGGAGCACGATCTGCTCGTAGTGGCGGGCCTTCAGGGCAGGGAGTGGATGTTGCCCGTGCTGGCCTCCACCGTGCTCGAGATGGATCTCGAAGCGGGGCTGATTCGCGTGCGGGTGCCGGAGGGGCTGCCGGGGTGAGGTTCATCGTGATCACCCTGTTTCCCGAGTACTTCCGGGGACCTTTGGATGCGGGGATCCTCGGTCGGGCGCGGGACGGGGGAGCGGTTGCCGTGGACCCCGTGGACCTCCGGGAGTTCGGCGAGGGTCGCCACCGGATCGTAGACGACTACCCCTTCGGCGGCGGCGCCGGGATGGTGATGAAGCCCGGCCCGGTGGTGGCCGCGATCGAGGCGGTTCGGGCGGCGCGGCCGGGGTGCCGGATCGTGCTCCTCACCCCCCAGGGCCGGCCCTTCCGACAGCAGACCGCCCGGGAGCTCTCCCGCTTGACGTGTGTGGCGCTGATCTGCGGGCGCTACGAGGGATTCGACGAGCGGATCCGAGGGTTCTGCGACGATCAGATCTCGGTGGGGGACTTCGTGCTCATGGGGGGCGAGGCCGCGGCCTTGGCGGTGATCGAGGCCACGGCGCGGCTCCTGCCCGGGGTGCTCGGGGCGGCGGAGTCGCACGTGGAGGAGAGCCTGGCCGAGGGGTTGCTCGAGTACCCCCAGTACACCAGGCCCCGAGCCTTTCGGGGGTTGGCGGTGCCGGAGGTGCTCTTGGGCGGCCACCACGGGGAGATCGCGGCGTGGCGCCGTCGGGAGGCAGTGGTGCGCACCGCCCGTTCCCGGCCCGATCTCCTCGAAGCGGCGGATCTGAGTGCCGAGGAGCGGGCCTTGGCGGCGAGGGTCCGCGCCCCGGGGGCCGAGTGAGGGAGCGGGTCTCCCTGGCGCTGGTCCACCACCCGACCTTGGACCGGCGAGGAGCCGTGGTGGCCACCGCGGTTACGACCCTGGACCTGCACGACTTCGCGCGCCTGGGGCGCACCTATGGGCTGGGGCCGGTCTACGCGGCTACGCCCCTGGACGGACAGAGAAGCTTGGTGGCAAGGCTCCTGGGGCACTGGGTCGGCGGGAGGGGGGGGGAGCTCAACCCGGGGCGCCGAGAGGCCCTCGAGAGCCTCCGGGTGGTGGGAAGCCTTCCGGAGGCCGCCCGGGACCTGGAAATGCGCTGGGGAGAGCCGCCGGTGCTGCTGGGAACCAGCGCCCGGGAGGGGCCGGATCGCCTGGGCTTCCGGCAGGCACGGGCGCTCCTGCGGGACGGCGGGCAGCCGGCTCTCCTGGTCTTCGGCACCGGGTGGGGGCTGGCGCCCGAGGCGGTGGCCGCCTGCCGGTGGGTTCTCGAACCCGTGCGGGGCGCGGGCGGGTACAACCATCTCTCGGTGCGCTCCGCCGCGTCCATCGTGGTGGACCGTCTCCTGGGGCCGGACTAGGCCGGCCCCAGGGCCGGGCAGCCGTGGGAGTCGCGACGCCACTGGACAGTTTTCTCGGCCTGGGTTGCCGGGCCCACAGATGCCACGGGGACACGTTCCAAGAACCGAGGAGTTTCCGATGAATACGCTGGATCTGATCGAACGGGAAAACATGCGCATGGACATCCCCTATCTGCGCTCGGGGGACAAGCTGCGTGTCCACTACAAGATCAAAGAGGGCGAGAAGGTGCGGACCCAGGTCTTCGAGGGAGTCCTCATCGCCCAGCACCGCGGGGGGGCCCGGGCTTCGATCACGGTCCGCAAGGTGAGCTTCGGTGTCGGGGTGGAACGGGTGTTTCCCCTTCACAGCCCTCGGATCGAGAAGATCGAGATCGTTGCCCACAGCCGGGTGCGCCGGGCGAAGCTCTACTACCTGCGCAATCTCAGGGGCCGGGCGGCCCGCCTGAAGGAACTGCGTATCGACTGAGTTGCCCATGCCCTTCGGCTCACCCCGGGGGATGAACCCCCGATCGGTCGCGGGCCGGGCGCCCTCACCCCAGGCCCCTCTCCCGGGGGGAGAGGGGTTTCAAGGAAGGTGAGTTGCTTGATGGGCTGCGCGTCCCGCCGCCTGGGGCGGCCGGATCAGGAGGCACACGCCAGGGGGTACCTCCGGGTGTGCGGGCTCGACGAGGTGGGCCGAGGCCCCCTGGCCGGACCCGTGGTGGCGGCGGCCGTGGTGCTCTCCCCGGGGACCGAGATCCCGGGCCTGGACGACTCCAAGCGCCTCGGGCCCGCTGCCCGGGCCCGGCTGGAACCGGCCATCCGCTCGGCTGCGGTGGATTTCGCCCTCGCTGTCGCGAGCCCGGCGGAGATCGATGCCCTCAACATCCTGCAAGCCAGCCTCCTGGCCATGGGCCGGGCGGTCGCCGGGCTCTCCGAGCCTCCGGACTTCCTGCTCGTGGACGGGAACCGTCCGGTCCCTTCCCCCCTTCCCCAGCGGACCGTGGTGGGGGGGGACGGACTCTCCACCGCCATTGCCGCCGCCTCGGTCCTCGCCAAGCAGTACCGAGACGCATTGATGGAGGAATACGGGCGCGTGCACCCGGGGTACGGCTTCGAGATACACCGGGGCTATCCCACGCCCGAGCACCGGGAAGCCCTGCGGCGCTTGGGCCCCTGCCCTCTTCACCGCCGCTCCTTTCGCGGCGTGTGTACCCCGTCGCCGCCCCTCTCCCAGCTCGACCTCTTCCCCCCCGGAAACCTGTGAAAAAGCAGCTGGGCGACCTGGGTGAGGAGGTGGCGGTGCGCCACCTTCGTGCCCTCGGCTACCGCGTGGTTTCGCGCAATTACCGGTGCCGCCTGGGCGAGTTGGATTGCGTGGCCGTGGAAGGGGGGACCCTCGTCTTCCTCGAGGTCAAGGCGCGCACCTCGGACGATTTCGGAGGCCCCCTGGAGGCGGTGGACCGGCGCAAGCGGCGGCGCTTGACCCGGCTGGCCCGGTACTACGCCCTGCAACACGACCTGGGGGACGTGGCCCAACGCTTCGACGTTGTCGCGGTCTGGTTCGAGGGGGGGACGCCGCGGGTCGAGGTGTACCGCGACGCCTTCGAGGCGGAGGACTGAGAGCCCCCCCGAACCTGTTTGCTCGAGACCGCGCCCCGCCCCCGGGGCGCCCCTCCGGGGGGGCG
>JAWSUI010000006.1:0-11178 GCA_033551855.1 Deferrisomatales bacterium | reverse complement strand
AGAGCCTTCTGAGCGACCCCCCTTGTGTGATACAAAGCGCGGGCACCGCGACCCGCCCCCCGTGGAGAGGCCATGCACACCCGCACGAACCGACTTCCCGTTGCCATCGAAGAGGAGATGAAGCGCTCGTACCTGGATTACGCCATGAGCGTGATCATCGGCCGGGCGCTGCCGGACGTGCGCGACGGGCTCAAGCCCGTGCACCGGCGCGTCCTCTTCGCGATGCACGACCTGGGCAATCGATGGGACAAACCCTACAAGAAGTCCGCCCGGGTCGTGGGCGACGTCATCGGCAAGTACCATCCCCACGGGGATGCCGCGGTCTACGATACCCTGGTCCGGATGGCCCAGGACTTCAGCCTGCGCTACCCCTTGGTGGAGGGGCAGGGAAACTTCGGGTCCATCGACGGCGACGCCCCGGCGGCCATGCGCTACACCGAGGTTCGCATGGCAAAGCTCGCCGGGGAGATGCTCGCCGACATCGAAATGGAGACCGTCGATTTCCTTCCGAACTACGACGGGTCCCTCTCCGAGCCCGTGGTCATGCCGTCGCGGTTCCCCAACCTCCTGGCCAACGGCAGCTCCGGCATCGCCGTGGGCATGAGCACCAACATCCCGCCCCACAACATCGGAGAGCTCTGCGACGCCCTGATCCTCCTCATCCGGCGGCCCGATGCCAGCATCGCCGAGATCATGCGGGTGGTGCCCGGGCCCGACTTTCCCACGGGGGGGTTCATCTACGGTGTTCGCGGGATCCAGGAAGCGTACACCACGGGCAAGGGGCTGCTGCGCCTGCGGGCCCGCACGGAGGTGGAGACCCACCCACGTTCCGGCAGGGAGGCCATCATCGTCACCGAGGTGCCCTACGCGGTCAACAAGGCGAAGCTCGTGGAAGAGATTGCCGAACTGGTCCGGGAAAAGAGGATCGAGGGAATCTCCGACTTGCGGGACGAGTCCGACCGGGAAGGGCTGCGTGTCGTGGTGGAGCTGAAGAGGGGCGAGGACCCCCGGATCGTCCTCAATCAGCTGTACAAGCACACCCGCATGGAAGTGGCTTTCGGTGTCAATCTCCTGGCCATCGTCGGCAATCAGCCCCGGGTCCTCACCATCAAGGAGACCCTCGGGTATTTCCTGGACCACCGGCGTGAGGTCACCCTGCGCAAGACACACTTCCGTCTGCGCAAGGCGAGGGAGAGGGCCCACCTCCTCGAGGGGCTCAAGATCGCCCTGGACAACCTGGACGCGGTGATCGCCCTGATCCGGCGCTCTCCCTCCCCCGCCGAGGCCCGCGAGGGCCTCATGGCGACCTTCGCCCTCTCCGAGGCACAGGCCAGGCACATTCTCGAGCTTCGCCTGCACCGCCTGACGGGGCTCGAGCGGGAGAAGATCCTGCAGGACTACCGGGAGACCCTGCTCCTCATCCAGGAACTGGAGGCCATCCTGGCCGACGAGCGAAAGGTCTCCGACCTGCTGGTGGCCGACTTCGAAGAGATCCGCGCCAAGTACGGGGACGAGCGCCGCACCGAGCTGGTGGCCCATACCGAGGAGATCACGGTAGAGGATCTGATTGCCGAGGAAGAGATGGTAGTGACCATCTCCCACGCCGGCTACGTCAAGCGCAACCCGGTGGCCCAGTACCGAAGCCAGCGGCGGGGAGGCAAGGGGCGCCTGGGAATGATCACGCGGGAGGAGGACTTCGTCGAGCACCTCTTTGTGGCAAGCACCCACACGTACATCCTGTTCTTCAGCGATCGGGGCAAGGTGTACTGGCTCAAGGTCCACGAGATCCCTCAGGCTGGGGCGGCGGCCAAGGGCAAGGCGATCGTGAACCTGCTGCCCATGGAGAAGGGCGAGACGATCTCCGCCTACCTGCCGGTGAAGGAGTTCCGGTCCGGGGGCTTCGTTTTCATGGCCACCCGCAAGGGCATCGTGAAGAAGACCGACCTCCTGGCCTTCAGCCGGCCGTGGAGAAATCGGGGGATCCAGGCCCTCACGCTGGACGAGGGGGACGACCTGGTCGTCACGCATCTCACGGACGGAGAGCAGGATATCGTGTTGAGCACGCGCAACGGGTTGGCGATCCGGTTTCCCGAGGCGGACGTGCGGGCCACCGGCAGGGCCAGCCGCGGGGTGAAGGGGATCGACCTGCAGGGGGCAGACGCAGTGGTCGCTGCCGAGGTCATCCGGCCGGGGACGACTCTGCTCACGGTGACGGAGAACGGCTTCGGCAAGCGCACGGAGCTCGGGGAGTACCGTCGCCAGTCCCGGGGAGGGCGCGGCATCATCACGATCAAGACCACGCCCCGAAACGGCCCCGTCACGGCGGTCGTGGCCGTGGAGGAATCCGAGCACGTGCTGCTCATCGCCAGCAGCGGCAAGCTCATCCGAACCGCCGTGTCCGGGATCCCGGTCATTGGGCGGAACACCCAAGGCGTCAAGCTCTTCGAGGTGGAGACAGGGGAGACCGTGGTGTCCCTGGCCCGGGTGATCGAGGAAGAGGAGGAGTGAGAGGAAAAGAATTTCACCCCTGTCGGCTCAAGTCCCATAGCATCGGGACCGATACTGCCTCTGGGGTGGGTTTCTGCTGGGTCAATCTTGACACAATCATGGCCCGCCCGATAGGATTCGCGCCGGCTTCCTTGGAAGCGGGTGTTTTCGGACCCTCCAAGTCACTCGCTGGGGCCCCAGATGCCTTTCTGGTGCTGTCCCCCTGCCTAGGAGAGCTGCATGGCCTTCTGGAAGCCGAAGAACTTGGTGGGATTGGATATCGGAAGTCACTCCATCAAGATCGTGGAGCTCAAACAACAGAAAAGCGGAGTTGAGCTCAAGAACTTTGGAATCGCGCAGCTTCCCCCAGAGGCCATCGTCGATGGCGTCATCATGGACTCTGCAATTGTAGTCGAGTCCATCCGCAGCCTAGCGTCCACTCTGAAGCTTCAGCAGAAGAACGTCGCTACATCCGTATCTGGACATTCCCTCATCGTTAAGAAGATCCACCTCCCGCTCATGACCGAGCAAGAGCTCGAGGAGCAAATCCAGTGGGAGGCGGAGCAGTATATTCCCTTCGAGATCGACGAGGTAAATATCGACTTCCAGATCCTGGGCCCCCTCGTGGACGAGGAGGGACAGATGGAAGTGCTCCTCGTGGCGGTGAAGAAGGAGATCATCACCGATTACTCGGCGGTCATCACCGAGGCGGGGTTCGTCCCACAAGTGGTCGATGTGGACGCGTTCTGCCTCGAGAACATCTTCGAGGTGTCCTATCCCGAGTACCTGGACAAGACCGTGGTGCTGGTCGATGTGGGCGCCAGCATCATGAACATCAATGTCCTCAAGAACGGGGTCAGCACCTTCACGCGCGACATCACCGTGGGGGGAAACAGCCTCACCGAGGAGATCCAGAAAGAGCTCGGGGTGGGGTACGAGGAGGCCGAGCGGCTCAAGTTGGGGGGGCGGTCGGAAGGGGCTGGCCCTGCGGACGTCCTGGACGTGCTGCGCCTGACCAGCGACAACCTCGTACTCGAAGTGCAGCGTTCCCTGGGGTTCTTCAGTGCGACGTCGCAGGAGGAGGAGATCCACCGGATCTTTCTCGCGGGAGGCTCCTGCCGGGTACCCGGGCTGGCCGCGGCGTTGGAGGAGAGGGTCGGCATACCGGTAGAGATCCTGAGCCCGTTTCGCGGGATCCGCGCCCCTGAGAAGCTCTTCGATCCCGACTACCTGGAGGCGCTGGGGCCGGTGGCCTCCGTTGCGGCGGGCCTCGCGCTGCGGAGGGCGGACGAGCGATGATACGAATCAACCTCCTCCCCGTCCGCGCGGAGAAGAAACGTGAGAGCCTGCGCCGGCAGCTCCTGTTGGGCGTGGGGTTGGTGGTGCTCCTCTGCGCCGGGATCGCCATGGTCCACGTGATGCTGCGCAGCGACATCGCCGACCTGCACGTCCGCATCGCCGAGCGGCGGGCGGAGATCACGCGTTTGCAGGCAATCATCGGAGAAGTACGGGAGTTTCGGAAGAAGAAGCGGGAGCTGGAGGAGAAGATCGAGATCATCGCCCAGCTCGAGGAACGCCAGCGGGGGCCCGTGAGGGTCCTCGATGCCCTGGCCCGCGTCATCCCCAAGGAGATTTGGATCGAGAAGCTCAGGGACACGGGCGGCGCCCTGTTCCTGGAAGGGTATGCCGTCGACAACCAGACCATCGCTCGTTTCATGACGAGCCTGGAGGACAACCCTTGGTTCCGGGGCGTCCGGCTCGACGTCACCAAACAGGTCACGAAGGGGGGGGTGAGCCTGCAATCCTTCTCGATCCGGGCGACCGTAGCTTACAGGAAGGCGGGGTGACCCATGGCCGGAGCGGTCGACGCCTATCTCAAGTGGTCCGGGCCCAAGAAGGCCCTCGTGTGGGGGGTGCTCTGCGCGGCCATCGGGGCCGGCTACTACTTTGCCCTTTTCCAGCCGAGTCTCGAGGAGCTGCGAGGGCTCGAAGCGCAGTACGAGACGCTTGGCAGGGAGCTCCGCGAGAACCAGGCCATCGCCGACAACCTGGCGCAAGTGCAGGAGGAGGTGCGGCGACTGGACGAGAAGCTCCAGGAGGCCAAGCAGAAGCTGCCGGAACAGGAGGAGATCCCTTCCCTCCTCCAGAAGGTGAGCGATCTGGGCAAGGAGGCCGGCCTGGAGTTTCTGCTCTTCAAGCCCGGCGCCCCTGTTCCGAAGGACTTCTACGCCGAAGTTCCGCTGGAGCTCCAGATCTACGGTTCTTATCACGACCTGGCTGCTTTCTTCGACAAGATCGGCCGGCTGAATCGGATCGTGACGATCGAGGATATCGATTTCGGGGCACCCAAGACGACTCCCGGCGGCTTGAAGATCACGGCGAGCTTCCGGGCGGTGACCTTCAAGTTCCTGGAACCCGGCGAACAACCCGCCAAGCCGACGACCACGGGAGGCACGAGGAGATGAGCGCCCTGAAGAAGACGGCGTCGGTGGCCGTGTTGGCGGCGTTCGTTGCGTGCGGGGCCCACCTGCCCTCACAGGCGGCAGCGCGCCCGACGCCGGCCCCCGGGGTTGCCCCCCCCGCGGACCCGGCTTCCGAGATTCCCGTCCCGGAGGAAACCAACGAACCCGCCTTCTCCTACGACCCGGTGGGGTTGCGCGACCCCTTCGAGCCCTTCGTGCGGCTCGAGGAGAAGAGGCCCGTTGCGAGGGTGCCGGTGTTCGTCCCGCGGACCCCTCTGCAACGCTACGCTTTGGAGGAGATCCGGCTGGTCGGCGTGATCTGGGCGGAGGCGGGCCGATCGGTGGCGCTGGTGGAGGACCCCGAAGGCAAGGGCTATGTCGTCGGAGGCGGTGTCTTCATCGGTGACCGCGGGGGGCGGATTCTTCGCATCCACCCGGACCGCGTCGACGTGGAAGAGCGGTTTGTGGACCTCTTCGGCGAGGAGAACGTCAAGGTGATGACCATGACCTTGCGGAAGCCAGAAGGCGAGGTGAACCGATGATCCGGTGGGCGTGCAATCCTTCCCCCCGCGGGGAGACGAAGGGGCGGCAGGCGCTGCGAGCAGTGACCTGTGCGGTGCTCGCCGCGGCGGTGGCCCTGGCCGCCGGTTGCGCATCGAGCCCGAGGGCTGCCGGGGTGGCCCGGCCGGAGGTCGCCGCCGTTGCTTCGCCCGCGACCCAGAGGGTCGTGGTGAGCGGCCTGGAGCTCACGGCGGAAGGGGACGCGACCCGCATTCATCTTGCCGCCTCGGGCCCTCTTCGTCACCAGCGGGTGGCCGGCTTGGACCCGATGTCCGTGGAGCTCGACCTCTTCCATGTCGTCTTCGACGGGGTCCCACTCCGCTCCCAGGTGGGGGACGGTACGGTGGAGTCGGTCACACTGCAGGCGCTTCCCGGCGGGGCCGGGCGCATCAGGGTGCAACTGGCCGGCCCGGGTGGGGTGCGCCTGGAGGCCGTGGAGGGGGGCTTGGACCTGGTCGTGCGCCTCGATGGGGGCGCTCCCCCAACCCCTGCGGCCCCCGGGGGCCGTCGGGGGCCGCTCGTCCAGGTCCTCCCCGGCGGGCAGGGGCTGGCACTGGACCTGGGGGCCAAGGTGGAGAATCTGAGCTCCTTCGTGCTCTCCGGCGGTCTTCGCCTGGTCGTCGACGTCCAGGGCGTCGGTCTGGAAGGGGACCAGATCACCGAGGAGCTGACCGAGGGGCCGGTGGCCCGCGTCCGGGTCGGACGGAGGCAGGACGGAGGCGTGCGGGCCGTGCTCGAGGGCCGGCAGGAGGGCACCTTTGAGGGGCACGTGGTGGAACGCTCCCCCGCGGGGTTCGCGGTCCTGTGGGGGGCCTCCGCTGCGGAGATTCACACCGTGACGCTCGCCCACGCGGAATTCTCCGGTGAGACGCCGCCCGCCGCCCCAACGGCGAGCCAGGCAGCTGAGCCACCCGCCACCGGGGGCGGCCGGGTGGCGGACCTCGGGTTCCGGCAGGAACCGGATCGGAGCCTGGTGGAAATCGGTCTGTCGGTGCCCACGCCCTACGAGGTGACCGAGGCCACCGGCGAGCGGGTGGTGCTGGACCTGCGGAAGACGGCCCTGCCCGAGAAGTTCCGGCGAGCGCTGGACACCTCGGCCTTCCCTGGTCCCGTGAAGCTCGTGGCGGCCTACGAGCGCGGGCCGGACACCCGGATCGTCGTGGACCTGCGCCGGCCGACTCCCTACCGGCTCCTGCGGGAAGGTGCTCAACTCACCCTCGCGTTCGAGGGGGGCAGTGGCGACGTCCGCCCCACTCAGGTGAGCGAAGTGCGGGAAGGGGGTCGGGAGATCCTCGTCATCGAGGGCCGCCCGGGGGCCGGGCCCGTTCCCGAGGGGGTGAAGGCGGAACCGGCCCGGGGGGAGCCCGCCCCGCCGCGCTACACGGGCCGGCGCCTGTCCATGGACTTCGTGGACGCCGACATCCGCAACGTGCTGCGCATCATCGGCGAGGTGAGCGGGCTCAACGTGGTGGCGGGCGACGGGGTCGCGGGCAAGGTCACCGTCCGCTTGGTGGACGTGCCCTGGGATCAGGCCCTGGACGTGATCCTCAAGACCCGTGGGCTCGACCAGGTCCGGGAGGACACGGTCATCCGGATCGCCCCGGCGGAGAGGCTGGCCCAGGAGCGGGCGAGGGCGCAGGAGGCCGCGCGGGCGGCGGAGGAAAAGGCTCCCCTGGTCACCGACATCATCGCGGTGAACTACGCCACCGCCGGGGAGCTCGCCGAGAAGGTCAAGGCGGTGCTGACCGAGCGGGGAACGGTCTCGGTGGACCAGCGCACCAACGCGCTCCTCGTCAAGGACGTGGTCGAGAGCGTCGCCGAGGCGCGGGCCCTGGTGGCGCAGCTCGACACGCAGACCCCCCAGGTCATGATCGAGGCGCGGATCGTAGAGGTCTCGTCGACCTTCGCCCGGGACCTGGGCATCCAATGGGGCGGACAGTTCACGGCCGACACGGCCCACGGCAACGCCACCGGCTGGGCCTTTCCCCACTCCGTCGGGGTCCAGGGGGCGACGGGCACCCAGAACTTCGCCGTGAACTTCCCCGCGGCGGTGGCCGCCGGCGGGCCGGGGGGTGCCATCGGCATGACCCTGGGTCACATCAACGACGTCCTGACCCTGGACCTGCGGCTTTCGGCCATCGAGACTTCGGGCAAGGGGCGGGTGCTCTCCTCCCCGCGGGTGACCACCATGGACAACAAGACCGCGGAAATCAGCCAGGGGATCGAGATCCCGTTCACCACGGCCACGGACACGATGATCGAGACCTCGAGCATCGACTACAAGCTCAAGCTCAACGTCACCCCGCACGTCACGGCCGATCGGTCGATCATCATGAAGATCGACGTCACCAAGGATGCACCGTCGACCACCTTCGTGGCCGTCGACTCGCTGACGCCGGCCAAGGAGACCCGTGCCGCGACCACCGAGGTCCTGGTGAAGGACGGGGAGACGACGGTCATCGGCGGCATCATCACCGACAGCCAGAGCCACATCGAGTCCTACGTGCCGTTCCTGGGGAGGATCCCCTACCTGGGGGCCCTGTTCCGGCAAAAGACGAACCGTGTGGACAAGACCGAGCTGATCATCTTCATCACGCCCAAGATCGCCAACGTCCAGGCCCTCGCCCGGAACCCCTGATGGGCCTCGAGTACCGCACGGCGGGGGAGTCCCACGGTCCCCTGCTGGCGGCCGTGGTGGAGGGGCTGCCGGCCGGGGTCCCGGTGGACCCTGCCGCCATCGACCGGGACCTGGCCCGGCGGCAGGGGGGCTACGGCCGGGGAGGCCGGATGACCATCGAGACCGACCGGGTCGAGATCCTCGGCGGGGTTCGGTGGGGGCGCACCACGGGTGCGCCCGTGTTGTTGGGGGTTCGGAACCGGGACTGGGAGAACTGGGAGTCTGCCATGAGCCCCCTCGCCGAGCACCGGGGAGCGATACCCCCGGTGACCCGGGTGCGTCCCGGACACGCGGACCTTCCCGGCTGCCTCCAGAGGGACCTGACCGATGCCCGGGACGTGCTCGAGCGAGCCAGCGCGCGGGAGACCGCGGCCCGGGTCGCTGCCGGGGCGCTCGCCAAAGCCCTCTTGGCCGAGATGGGGATCGCGGTCGGGTCCTTCGTGACCTCGGTGGGAGACGTGGAGGCCCTTTGGGGGGACGAGCTCCCCGCACTCCACGTCCGTGCCGAGACCGCGAGCCTGCGCATGCCCGACCCCGAGGCGGACGAGCGGGCAGGGGCGCGGGTGGACGAGGCGCGGGCAGCGGGGGACACCCTGGGGGGAACCTTCGTGTGTTTCGCCACGGGGGTGCCGGTGGGACTGGGAACCCACGCCGTCTGGACCGAGCGCCTCGACGGTCGGCTCGGCCAGGCGTTCCTCTCCATTCCTGCCATCAAGGGGGTCGAGGTCGGGCTTGGCTTCGAGGGGGCGCGGCTTCGCGGCTCCCAGGTTCACGACGAGATCCTCCCCGGCGGGCCGGGCGACGGCCGGCGCGGCGGCGTTCGGCGCCCCACCAACCGGGCCGGCGGCCTCGAGGGGGGCATCACCAACGGGGAGGCCCTGTGGGTTCGGGCGGCCATGAAACCCATCCCGACCCTCATGCAGCCCCTGCGCACCGTGGATCTGGCGACGGGGGAGCCGGCGCTGGCCTCCAAGGAGCGCAGCGACGTGTGTGCCGTCCCCGCGGCCAGCATCGTCGGGGAGGCCGCCCTGGCCTTCGAGCTGGCCCGGGCCCTCCTAGCCAAGTTTGGCGGGGACTGTCTGGCGGACCTGGCCCAGAGCCTGGATGCCTACCTCGACCGGATCAACCAGCGTTGGACGACGTCGTGATCCTCACGGGCTTCATGGGCTCGGGGAAATCGGCCACGGGCCGCCTCCTGGCCGCCGAGCTCGGCTGGGACTTCCTGGACCTGGACGAAGAGGTCGAGCGCGTGACCGGCAAGTCCGTGGCCCGGATCTTCGCCGAGGACGGAGAGCCGCGATTTCGGGACCTCGAGGCCGAGGCCCTGGAACGGGCCCTGCGCCGGACGCGGCTCGTGGTCGCCGCGGGAGGGGGGATGCTCCTGAGAGAGGACAATCGCCGGCGGCTCTCGGACCGGCTCGTCGTCAACCTCGATGCCCCCCCGGAGGAGTGCGTGCGCCGGGTCCGAGGCAGCGCGACCGAGCGGCCCCTCCTGGCCGGCCCGGACCCGGAGGCCGCCGCACGCCGCCTCTGGGAGCAGCGCCGGGCCCTCCACGAGGCGGTGCCCCGGCGCGTCGACACCCGGGGGAAAAGCCCTCGACAGGTCGCCCGGGAGATTGCCGAGCGTTTCTTGAAGGACCGCTCCGCGTGAGAACGGTTCGGGTGGCCCTGGGTGAGCGGACCTACGAGGTAGCCGTCGGGACCGGGCTCCTCGGGAACCCGGCGGCGGCGGGGGACGTGGCGCAGCCCCTCAGGCGGCGCCGGATCTTTCTCGTTTCCGACCGCACGGTGTGGCCGCTCCACGGGGCGGCCCTCGAAGGGGGTCTCGCGGGTCTGGGGGCCCGGGTCCTGGGGCGGGGGCACCTCGAACCCGGCGAGGCCCACAAGGATCTCGCCGCCATGGCGACCCTCTGGGACGCCATGGTCGCCGCCGGGCTGGAGCGCTCCGACCTCCTGGTGGCCCTCGGGGGAGGGGTGGTGGGCGACGTGGCCGGCTTCGCAGCCGCCACCTACCTGCGGGGGATCGACTTCGTGCAGGTCCCCACCACGGTACTGGCGATGGTGGACTCGAGCGTGGGAGGGAAGACGGGGATCGACCACCCCCGGGGCAAGAACCTCCTGGGGGCGTTCCACCAGCCCCGGGGCGTCTTGGCCGACCTCGATACCCTGCGCACCCTTCCCCGGCGCGAGGTGCTCTCGGGCCTGGCGGAGGCGGTGAAGGCGGCCCTGCTGGCCGACCCCGAGCTCTTTGACCTTCTGGAGGCCCGGGGGCCGGGGATCCTCGAGGATACCGAGGCCCTGGAGTCCGTGATCGCCCGGACCGTGGCGATCAAGGCCCGGTTGGTGGAGGCCGACGAGCGCGAAGGCGGCGCCCGGGCCCTGCTCAACCTGGGCCACACCCTGGGGCACGCGGTCGAAGTGGCCGCGGGTTACGGGACCTTCACCCACGGGGAGGCGGTGGCCCTGGGGATGGGATTTGCCGCCCGTCTCTCCCGGAGGCTCGGGCTCCTCTCGGAGACCGACGAGAGACGCATCCTCGGGCTCCTGGAAAAGTGGGGCTACCCGCTAAGGGCTCCCGGCGTGCGGGCCGAAAAGATCCTCGATGCCCTGCGCGCCGACAAGAAGACCCGAGGGGGCGTGCCCCGGTGGGTGCTCCCGGAGGCGGTGGGGAGGGCCCGCTGGGGGGTAACGGTGGCCCCAGAGCACATCGAACGACTCCTCCAGGAGGCAGAGGGAGAGCAATGAGTTCGCCACTACTTAGAAGCCTTGTCGTATCCGTGCTCTCGGTCCTCGTCGGTGGCTGCGGGGTGGACGAGTCGACCCATGATCCGGCAACGTCGGGGTCCCCCCCGCCACCGCCGATCTCCGATGGCCGGGCCTCGAACCTCACGGATGCCAGCTTGCAGGAGATCGACCTTGAAGTGAGCTTCGGTTACGACCCACTGCTGTCCAAGAACGAATAACGTGATTTTGGCCACGGCCTGACCGACG
>JAWSUI010000005.1:0-124379 GCA_033551855.1 Deferrisomatales bacterium | reverse complement strand
TGGGATGTCAGGGGGTTCGCCTCGATTCAGGAACGAATTTTTCAGGAACTTCCGGCTAGGCGTCCGGTTCGCCGTCGCCGCGGGGGCGGTGGCGGGGGTGCCCGCCACCGGGGGGAGGGATACAGGAAACCCTCTCCTTCCGGAGAGTCGCGGCGGGCTTTCCCGGCGCCGGCCACGAGCGACGGCGACCGTCAGTCTGCCAGCAACGGCTGGATCTTGACCGGGGCCTTGCGACCCCGAAGGCGGACCCAGCGGCTGTCCCCCCAACGGAACCCGGGCCCGCCCGCCTCGACGGCGGCCCAGGTCGCAAGAATCTCCCCCGCGGCTGCCAGTGCCTGGACCCGGTGGGCCAGGTTCACGGTGTCGCCGACCACCGTGTACTCCATGCGCACATCGCTCCCCAGGTTCCCCGCCTGGGCGGTGCCCCAGTGGACGCCGTAGCCGACCCCTACCTGGGGCAGGCCCTGGAGGCCCCGGGCTTCCGAGAGACCATCGACCACCCGGACGAGGTCCAGGGCGGCGCGCAGCGCACGGCCGGCCTCGCCGCCCGTGACCGAGGGCGCCCCGAACACGGCCATGAAGCCGTCGCCCGTGAATTTGTCGATCATCCCCCGGTGCGCCACCACCGCCTCGGCCATGGGCGCCAGGTAGGCGTTGAGGGTCTCGAAGAGCTCCTCGGGCGTCAGCCCCTCGGCCGCGTCCGTGAAGTCGCGCATGTCCGCCACGAGCACCGCCACGTTCAGCTCGCGCCCTGCCAGGGTCTCTCCCGGACGGATCGAGAGCACGAGCTCGGCCACCTCCCGAGTGAGATATCGGGCCATGCACAGCCGCATGTGCTCCCGCTCGGTGACGTCCTGGACGCTGACGACGACCGCCTCCTCCTCGCCGGTCCCGCCATCCAGCACGTCCCCCCGCAGATGGCGGTACACCACTTCGCCCCCGTGCCGCTCGAGCCGCAGGCTTCGGGCCTCGAATCCCCCGGTGCGCTGGATCTCGTCGTCCAGGGCCTCCAAGTCCAGGCCCCTGAGGTACCCGAAGAATTCGGCCACGTGTCGGCCCAGGGCCGCTGCCGCCGGATACCCGGTGATCTCCGCCATTCTACGGTTGTAGCGCAGTATCGTACGCGACCAGCGCCCCACCACCAGGACACCCCAGCCCAGACTGTCCAGGATGCGCCCGTCCGCGTCCCCGATCCCGGCCTTCCGGCCCATGGCCCCCTCCGCTGGCGGCGGTTCAGGCTCGACACCGTAGCGGATCTTTAACCATGTGTCAAAGTTTTAGGAAGAGTTTCGGGGGGTCCGGGCGGCGGTCGAAGTGGCAGAGCTCCCAGCGGCCCGCCTCGCAGTCGTGGCGCAGAAGGTACGCGGCACCGTCGTCACCCCGGACCTTGAAATACCGATGGCTCGGGGCGAGCCATCGGTCGAGGACGAGGTCGATCTCCACGGGGCGCCGGCCCAGGAAGAACCGGCGGGGAGTCTCCTCCCCTCGGTGCCCCGCATAGCACTCCACGCGAAGCTCCACCGCGCATCCTCCGACGCAAAGGACCGGCCATCGGCCGGTCCGCACCCCCGTGCCCGCGCTCGGGCAGCCGACGGGCGCTCCTAGGTGCGTTGCCCCTCGGCCTCGAGCTCGGCCAACCGCAGGCGGTTTCGCTCCTCCACGCCCCGGACCAGCCAGGAGACGGCCTCGTTGTATGGCGTGGGGATTCCCAGGCGGGCGCCCTCGGCTACGATCACCTCGTTCAGATTGCCGATCTCGGTGGGCCGCCCGGCCTCCACGTCCTGCAGCATCGAGACCTTGTTGTCTCGGGTGCTGGCGAAGGCCTTCAGCGCGAACTCGCCGGGCGCCTGGAGCTCCGGGAGGTCGATCCCCTTGGCCCGCGCGACCGCGGCGAGCTCGCCGGCGAGGGCGCGGATGAGGCGGACCGTGTCGTCGTGGAGCACCGCCCGGCCGCCGGTGAGCCCCGTCAGCGCCGCCACGCAGTTCGTGGCCACGTTGGCGATGAGCTTCTTCCAGATCACGCCGTTGATGTCGGCCACGTCCTGCACGTCGAGGCCGCCGCCCCGCAGGGCCTCCAGAAGCCGGTCGAACCCGGGCCGGCGCACGCCGTCGTAAGGCCCGATGACGAGCAGGGGTCCCAGCCCCCCCACGTAGCGCACCTCGTTCATGCCGACGGGCATGCCCGAGTGGGCTGTGATCCCGCCGACGACCCGCTCCGGGCCTACAGCCTCGGCGATGGTCTCGAGGTTCCCCAGACCGTTCTGGACGGAGAGCAGCAGGGTGTCGGGACCGAGCAGCGGCAGGGCGTCGCGGACGGCCGAGGCCGTGTGGTAGCCCTTCACGCACACCATGACCACGTCCTGCCGGCCCAAGGTCCCGGGCTTGCCGGTGATCGACAGGCGGGTGTGCACCCGCTCGCCGGAGGGCATCTGGACCCACAGGCCCTCTCGGTCGATGAGGCGGACCCGCTCCTCCAGGATCTCGATCAGCGATACCCGGAAGCCGCCGCGGGCGAGGAGGCTTCCGAAGATCGAGCCCAGCACCCCGGCGCCGAGGATGGCCATCCTCACGGCGCGATCTCCGGCTCGCCCGGGCACGGCAGCAGGCCGTGGAAGAGGAGCGACACCACGGCATCCGCCAACTCCCGGATGGACAGGGGCCCCTCCGGTTTGTACCAGTGATACAGCCAGTTGATCTGCCCCAGGATGCCGAAGGCGGCGGTCGTCGCGTGCACGGGACGAACAAGCCCCTTGGCCCGGCACCGGGAGAGCGCCTCCTTGTAGAGCCGCAAAATCTCGCTCTCGTTGGCGCGGCTGGTCTGCTGCAGGTCGGCCCGGAGGCTCTTCTTCTCCTCCACCAAGACCTTGATTTCCTCCACGTGGTTCTCCACGTACCCGATCTGGAACCGGATCATGGCTTCCAACACTTCCAGGGGGGTCCCCTGCTCACGGGAGGCCTGCCGAACCCCTTCCAGGAGCTCCTGCCCCACCCGCCGCACGAGGTCGAAGAGGATGTCTTCCTTGCTCTCGAAGTAGTGGTAGATCGTAGCCTTGTTGATGCCGACCCGAGCGGACAGGTCCCGGAGGCTGGCGCCCTCGTACCCCACCTCGTAAAAGAGGCGCACCGCCGCGTCCAGGATCTGACGCCTCCGAAGCTCCGGCTGCAACCGCTTCCGCTCGCCCATGGCCCTCTCATCAACCGACCGTTCGGCTGAACCTAACGGACATCAAACAACGTGTCAAGCGCAAGAACGGAAGGGTAGGAACGGAAGCATGGGCCGTGGAGCGACGCCCTTCGGGGCCGCCTCGCGATCCCGTCCCCGAAGGGCCTTTGGCCCGTGGCCCCGACACCCGGTGGCGCCGGGGGGCCGTGGGCAGTTGACCGGCCGCCGCGGAGCGTCGTACCGTGCGGCGCCGCGGGGATGCCCCGCGGTTCCCGCACGACGGAGGGGAATATGGAAGGCTTTCGCTTCACGCTGCCCTACTCGGTCCGGATCAGCGACATCAACCACGGGGGGCACGTCTCGAACGCGGCCCTGCTCAACTACTTCCAGGACGCCCGCCTTGCGTACCTGGCACGGCTGGGGCCTTTTACGGAGCTCGACATCGGGGAGGGGCTCGGCGTCATCCTTCCCGAGGCCCGGGTCCTGTACCGGGCGGAGATGTTTCTCGGCGATGTCCTCGAGATCGGCGTTCGGATCGAGGCCGTGGGGCGTACCTCCTTCACCATGGGGTACCGGGTGGAGCGCGGGGGGGCAGTCACCGCAGAGGGGACCACCGCCCTGGTCGCCTTCGACTACGGGGCCCGAAGGCCCCGCCGGCTGCCCCAAGCCTTCCGCGAGGCGATCCGGGCCCTCGAAGGACTCGCGGTGGACCCTTGACCGGCGACGCAGCGGTCGAGTGGCTCCGCCTCCGGGTCGAGGCGCCCGACCCGGTCCGGGAGGCCCTGGCGTGTCTCCTGGTCGAGTGGGGGGCGACGGGGGTGGAGGAAGAGACCGGGGCCGTCGCGGTGTATTTCGTGCCGGGCGAGCGGGACGCAGTCGAGGCGAGGCTGGGACGGTACGCGCGCGACCTGGACCTGGGGGCGCCGGCGGTCCAGTGGTCCTGGTCCGTGGTCCAGGGGGGCTGGGAGGACGCCTGGAAGGCCTTCTTCCGTCCGGCCCGGATCTCGCCCCGCCTGGCGGTGTGCCCCACCTGGGAGCCATGGGCCCCGGAGGACCCGGGGGTGCGGGTGGTCCGCCTCGACCCGGGCCGCGCCTTCGGTACCGGTACCCATGAAACCACCCGGCTGTGCCTGGCCCTGCTGGATGAGGCCATCGGGGATGCTCCCCCGGAGGCGTTCCTCGACGTAGGCTGCGGCTCGGGCATCCTCTCGATCGGGGCGCGGCTCCTGGGGGTGCCCCGGGCCGTCGCCCTGGACATCGATCTTCACGCGGCCGAGGCCACCCGCGAGAACGCACGGGGCAACGGGGTCGGCGACGGGGTTCTCTCCGTGTGCGGGGACCTGCGCAGCCTTCGGGGGACCTATCCCCTGGTCGCGGCCAACATCCTCTACCAGGTGCTCCTGGGGCTGGCCCCGGTCCTGAGCGCCCGGCTCCGGCCCGGCGGGCTTCTGCTCCTCTCGGGCATGCTCGTCCCCGAGCTCCCCTCCGCCGCGGCGGTGTACGGGGCCGCCGGTCTAGAGGTAACCCGGGAGGCGACCATGGGGGAGTGGGGCGCGCTGGTGCTGTGCAGACCCGCCGGGTCCTCCGGCGGTCCGAGGGAAGCATAGACCCGGTCCGACTGGCGAGGAGCCGGGGGTGGCGCGGCGGCGGTTCGCCGGGAGGCAGAATAGAGGGGCGCCGGGGCGGATTCACCCCCCCCGGCGCGTCTGAAACGGGGGGCAGACCGGCGCCGGGCAAGGCCCGGGCCGGACGCCGGTCACACCCAGCCGCGCAGCTTGACCGCCTCGGCAACCCGCTGCACGGCGACCAGATAGGCGGCCAGACGCATGTGAACGCTGCGGTCGGCGTGCATCTTGTACACGGTCTGGTAGGCCTCGGACATCTTGCGGTCCAGGAGGCGATGCACCTCCTCGAGGGACCAGTAGTAGTTGTACGTGCCCTGCACCTGCTCGAAGTAGCTCACCGTAACCCCCCCGGCGTTGGCCAGGAAGTCCGGGATGACGTGGACCCCGTTCTCGAACAGGATGCGGTCGGCCTCCGGGGTGGTGGGGCCGTTCGCCAGCTCGCAGCTGATCCTGGCTTTGATCCGGCCCGCGTTGGCCTTGGTGATCACGTTCTCCAGGGCCGAGGGGTAGAGCACGTCCACGTCGAGCTCCAGGAGCTCCTCGTTGGTCACGGCCGTGGTGCCCGGGTAGCCCGCGACCTTCCCGGTCCGGAGCTTGAACTCAACCACTCCCTTCGGATCCATCCCCTCCGGGCAGTACACGCCGCCGCTGGTGTCCGACACCGCCACGAGCCGCCCGCCCCCGAGGATCTCGGGGTGGAGCAGGGCCGCGTACTGGCCGGCATTGCCGAAGCCCTGAATCGCGAAGGTGCCCTTGAGGTCGGTCCCGCGCCGCTTGGCCGCCTCGCGCACGCAGATGACGCCGCCTCGGGCCGTGGCATCCCCTCGCCCCTGGGACCCGCCCAGGGCCAGGGGCTTGCCCGTGATCACGGCCGGGTGCGAGCGCCCCGCGATGGTCTCGAACTCGTCCATCATCCAGGCCATGATCTGAGGGGTCGTGTAGACGTCCGGCGCCGGACAGTCGCGGTGCTCTCCCAGCTCCCGGGCGACAGCGCGGACCCAGCCCCGGGCGAGGCGCTCCTTCTCCCCAGTCGAGAGCTTCTTCGGGTCGCAGGTGACCCCGCCTTTACCGCCCCCCAGGGGGATGTCCACCACGGAGCACTTCCACGTCATCCAGGCAGCCAGGGCCCTCACGGTGTCCATCGTCTCGTCGGGGTGCCAGCGGATCCCGCCCTTGTTGGGGCCCCGTGCATCGTTGTACTGCACGCGGTAGCCGTGGAAGATCTGGGTGGTGCCGTCGTCCATCTTCACCGGGATGGTGAACTTGTACTCCCGGGCGGGCCAGCGCAGGAGGTCCCGCAACGCGGGCTCCAGGCCCAGCAGCTGGGCCGCCTCGTCGAACTGGGTCTGCGCGACGTCGAAGGGGTTAAGAACATCCGCCATGGGCACTTCCTCCTCGTGGGGACGACATGCAGGCAATCGCTCCGGGCGGGTTGCCCGACCGCGGGGAACGCAGGACCGCTTCCGGCCTCCTCGCGACTCGAAGCGACGGGAAGGGCCGGGGGGGCCGCATGCTAGGGCAACGGCGGGGCCACTTCAAGCGGAATGTTGGACCGGGATTCCCGGCCTGCTCGGCAAGCGGGGTCCGGGGAGCCCCTGCGTCTCGCCCCGCTATCCGCGGCAATGCGAAGGGGTATCCCCGCCGGCCCCGGTAGGTCGGTCGATGCGGCACGGGGGTGCTCTCCGGGGTCCCGGACTCCGACCCTGCCGCTCACTCCAGGAAGCACACGGCGCGACGGGTCTCGGGGTCCGCCACCACCCGGGCGCTGGCGCCCCCCGACGCCTCGGGGACGTCGATCAGCTTCACCACGCCCGCAAACTCCTCAGCCGACGGGAAGAGCCGGAGCAGGGCGTTGGGGCTCTCATCGAAGAAGCCGGCGTTGAAGGCCGCCTCCTCGTCGTCGGGGTACACGGGGAGGTAGATGATCTCCTGCTCCACCAGGTCCTGGAAGAAGTGGGTGCCGTAGGAGACCTCGGGCAGGTGCCCGGCCTCCTCCCGGGCCAGCTCCACCAGGACCGCAGCCCGGTCGATATCGGCATAGCCCACGTTGACGCCGAGGTCCACGGTGTTGCTGCCCCACCGGCCGGGTCCCATCATCATCAGCTTCCCCTGGCCGACCTCCGGGTGCCGGTTGATGCGGCCCACCAGCCGGCCGATGGACCGCTTGAGGGCCAGGTCCTCCACCCCCGCGTACCGGCGCGGGTCGATGTAGAGGATGTGGCGGATGCCGGGCACCTCGCCCCCGCTGATGAACCGCCCGGCCCGGAAGAGCACCCGCTCGGGGGCGATCCCCTCGGGGATCGAGAGGGGGCCGGACACCCCCGGCAGGCGCAGCGGACGGCACTGGAGCAGGTCGATCTTCACGCGGCCCGAGGCGTCGAGATGGGCGGTGAACTCCGTGTCCACCGGCTCCCCGTAGGCTTCCTCGAGCACCTCGAGCATGCCCCCCAGGAGTCCCACGAAGTCGGTGCGGGCGATGAGCTTGTTGAAGGTGAGGAACATCCTGTGCCCGGGGGCGTCCACGCGGTTGCTGACGGGGTCGTAGAGCTGGCCGTCCTCCAGCACCGAAACGAGGAAGTGCAGCCCCGGGTAGTCGCCGGGATCGAGCAGGTCGGCCGCGGGCAGCGTGACGAGGCGGTTCTCCTCCAGGTCGAGCACGTCCATGACCCGTTGGGAGTACTTGGCGACCTTCTCCCCCACCTCCGGCCGGAGCTGGGGGTGGCTCACGGCGATCATGCGGGGGTAGTCCCCTGCCGCCCGGTCCACCGCGTGGGTGCCCAGGCCGAACACCAGTCGGATCAACCCCTTCCTGGGGTCGATCCGGTCGTTCCAGGCGTAGAGGTTGCGAGAGAAGGCGACTCCTGCCAGGGTCGGGAAGAAGTACTTCCCGTACCGCAGCCCGGACACCCGCATCACGAGGATGGCCATCTGCTCGTCGCTCTCGTCGAGGCCCCGGCGGCGCCGGTACGTGATCGCGTCGGGGTTGAGGGCGCTGGCGTAGACGAGCTTCACCGCCCGCAAGAGCTCCTCCATCCGCTCGTCGGGGCTCCCCTGGTTGACGAGAAACTCGCTTCGGTACTTGCCGGCGAAGGCGTTGCCGAAGCTGTCCTCCAGGAAGCTGCTGGAGCGGACGATGATCGGCGCCTCCCCGTAGTAGTCGAGCATCGCGCGGAACTGCTTGAGGATCTCCGGTGGGAAGCTCCCCGCCAGGAAGCGCGCCTGCACCTCCTCGAATTCCTCGTGGGTGATCTGGAAGCTCCGAGAGAGGTTCAGGCGCAGGCGGAAGAGGTTGTTGTTGACCAGAAACGTGAAGAAGACGTCGGACCCGACGTAGAAGGAGTCCTGGCTCTCGAAGATCCGGTTGAACTCGGCTTCTCCCAGGGTTGTGCGCAGGGCGCACCGGGCGGCCAGGATACCCGCCGCCTTGCCCCCGATGCGACCGGAGCCGATGAGGCGGCTCCGGACCGCGAGGAGGTCCCGGGACCCCAGGCACCGGTCCACGAGGCGGTCGAACTTGGGGTGGGCCCCGAGCATCATCCGGGTCAGCTCCCTCCGCAGGGCCGCCACCTCGGTCTCCATCTCCGGGGGCACCTCGTCCGCCCGCGAGTAGTCCAGCAGGCGCTGGTACACGCTCTGCCACGGGGCGATCGAGGCGTCGGTCTCCTGCAGGGGGTGCTGGAGGGCTACCGAGGAGAGCTCGGCCGCCTCCCCGCTCTGGAAGATCGGGGACCACACCTCGCCCTCCACCCGGTGGGGGAGGAACATCTGGGGGGAGTAGCGGTCCCACACCTTGAGGGGGTGCACGTAGAGCTGCGCGCCCACGTGGTACACGTCGAGGAGCAACTGGGTCGTGTCGCGGATCCGGGCCACGGCGCTGTGGGCGTGGCGGCCGCGGGTGAGGGCGAAGTAGGCCACCGCGTCCACCTGGTACAGGAAGGGGCAGGTGATCTGGAAGAAGTTCGCCAGCAGGACGTCGGTGGCCCACTGGGCCACCAGGGCGGAGAGGTTGTCGAAGACGTAGCATGCCTCGCGCCCTTTCTCCTCGATGATGCGCTGGACCCGGGCGCTGAAGTTGTCGAACCCGGCCCCGGGGTCGAGAGTCACGACCTCCAGGCCGAGCACGGCCGGCACCACGGGCTCGTCCGGGGCGAAGCGAAGGTACACGCACTCCCGGCCGTCCCGCAGGCTCTGGTCCACGAAGTGGGCGGCGAAGAAGCGGTAGTCGGCCAGACGGTCCACCTGCCAGACGACGTTGTCGCCCGGTCGCAGACCTTGGATCAGCCGGTCGAAAGGGGGCAGGCCGCTCTGCATCGGTGGGCTCCTGGGGGAGGTCGGCGAGGGACGGCGCCGGCGTGCAGGGGCCGGCGAGATGCCGGGGGAGGCTACCGTTGCGCTCATCCGGGCGTCAAGGCGGCCGCCGGTCCTGGATCCTCCGTCTCGGAGGAGAGCGGGGCCGGGGAGCCCCTGCGTTTCGCCCCCCAATCCGCGGCAATTCGAAGGGGTGTTCCCGAAGACCCCGGTGCGTCGCCCTTCACCAGCCCGTCGCCGTGGACCTGCGGTTCCCCGTCGCAGTGATAACGTTCAACAGCGATCTCGAGAGCCTCGGCGACAGGTCCTGGGGAAGCGATCAGGGCCTGCCCGGGAAGAGCACCCGCGGGACCAGCCACAGGAAGGCGGCCATGCCGAGTAGCTCCACCAGAGACTGGAACACGACGACCACGGCGGTGACCTCGAAGGAGGCGGGCAGGGCCAGCGCCAGGGGCAGGACGACGAAGGAGTTGCGGGTGCCGAAACTGAAGGCCAAGGCGCGGCCCTGGGGGGTGGGGAGCCGGAAGAGGCCCGCGAGGACCCGGGCCAAGGCCCCGGCGAGGACCAGGAAGGCGGCGAAGACCAGTGCCAGCGCACCCAGCAGGGGCGCGGACCCCAGGACCAGCCCAACCTGGGTCGCGGCGATGAGGAAGACCACCGCGGCCAGGAGCGGCACCGGGAACCACCCGAGCCGTGCCAGGAGGACCGCGCCCCCCGGGCGGCCCTCGGCCCACCGCTCGGTGAGGAAGGCCGCAGCGAGCGGCGCCGCGATCAGCCCGCCGAAGGCCATGAGCATCTCCCGCCGCGCGAGCGCCACCCCCAGGCCGTCCCCGTAGAAGAGAGCGAGGTACAGGGGGAGCAGGAGGAACTGGAGGAACAGGCTCACCGGGGCAAACGCCAGCGCGCGCCTGGTCTCGCCCCCCCCGAGGTGGGTGAAGGTGATGAACCAGTCGGTGCAGGGGACCAGGAGCACCAGGAGGACCCCCAGCCGAACGGCAGGGTCGCCGGGCGCCAATGCCGCGAGCCCCCAGGCGGCGAACGGGAGCACCGCAAAATTTCCCAGAATCGCGGCCGCAAGAAACCGGGGCTCCGCGATGGCCTCCCGCAGATGCGCCAGGGGCACCTGGGTGAACGTGGTGTAGAGCAAGACCCCGAGCAGGGGCCACAGGGCGACCTCCCACTGGGCCACGCCCCCGGGGAAGACCCTGCCGGCCAGCAGGCCGAGAGAAACGGCCGCCAGATAGACGTGGACCTGGTGTCGCTCGAGGGTCTCGCGGGTCAAGGAGGCACCATCCTTGCCCCGACCTCGGGGATGGAAGCTCTCGTGAGAGGTTTCCCTTCTCGGCCTCGCCGGGCCCCGCGGGGCCCCGATCGGGACGACGGGAGGCAGGGTGCAGGAGGACTCTGAATGCCTGCCCGTACCTTACGGGTAAGACCCTACGGGTAAGCCCCCTCCCGGAAGGCGAGGTGGCGTACAGGTGCCCGCGGCGGGGGGCAGCGGTGGATAGGGTCGAAGACCGGGTCAGGCCGCGGCGTCCACCGTCGGCACCCCATACTTCGAGATCGCCGGATCGCTCGTGACGACCTCCAGGCCTTCTTCCTGCGCCTGAGCGACGAGCATGCGGTCAAAGGGATCGCGGTGGAGCAAGGGGAGCTCGCCGGCTCGTTCCCCGTGGCGCACCGTGATGGGGAGGGGCAGGAATCCCTCTTCTGCAATGGCGATGCCGAGCTCCTCATGGGGAGTCCTCAGCTTTCCCTGCCCCTTCTCGATAGACATCTCCCAAGCGGATGCTGCAAAGACGAAGACCGCGTTCGTCCCGTCGCGAATCAGGCGCGCCGCGACGGGGCCGATCCTGGGATCCCCGGCGAGCCACCACAAGAGGACGTGGGTGTCGAGAAGCAGCCTCCTCACTCGCGGTCCTCGTGGGCGCGCTCGAAAGCGGCCACGGTCTCGGGGTCGGTCTCGTCAAAGTCGTCCGCAATCCAGATCCTCTGCGCCCACCGCCCCGGTGTTCGATCCTGCCGCCTCGGTCTGTGGGGCAAGAGATCCAGATTGGGCTCCCGGGCCCGCGCGATGACGATCTCCTCGCCCTCCCACACACGCCGGCCCAACTCGGAGAGCTTGGTCTTCGCCTCGTGCATGTTGACGATCGTGGGCGTTCCCATGTCTGCCTCCCGATTCCCCTGCCCCATCCGATTACGTTAGTCGACTATGGCCAACCCGTTTCGTCGGGTCAAGCCGTTCCGTCAAGAACAGGGAAGGCCGTGCCCTCCGGTACGGGGGCGACAGGGAAAGCCGAGGAGCTGGCTCGGTGCGCCCTTGCCCTGGACTCCGGGGTTTGCGTGAGGGTGCGGGGCCGGGTCACTTCCGGCAAACGCCTGGGAGACGATCGCCGGGCGCCCCGGCGGGTGGCGCTCGGCGTCAGTCAGGTGCGCAGGGAGGAGCCCCTTCGGGAGATCGCGGAGAGCTTCGGAAGGGGGGGCTCGGGGGTGAGCCGGGCGAGCCGCCGGGTGGAAGCGCAGGGGGTGTCCACGCAGGAGCTGCGGTGGGTGGCGGCAGAGTCTGTGAAAGGGTTGGTCTGCTCAGGCCCCTGTCCTTCGGAAGTGCGGGGGCGGGGTCCATTCCGGCGAGGGTCCGACGCCAAGCCCGGGGGATCGCGAGAGAGCTAGCCTGGGGGCTCGGGAAGTGCCAACGCGAGACAGATCTTCTTGGCGAGTTGGTTGGAGATCTCGGTGTGGCGCGGTACGGCTTCCGTGTGGCCTGTCTGGGGATTCTCCTAGAGGGAGTGGGACCGCCCTTCGCGCTTCAGAAAACAGCCGTGCCTGCGCAGGTGGCGAAGCAAGGTGCTTCGTTTCATGAAATGACGACGGTCTCGCGGATCGCCTCCGGGGGTACGCCGCGCAGAGCGCTCTCGCGCCGATCATCGAGAATGAGCTCGATAGCGTCGGCGAGACTGGCGCGACATTCCTCGATCGTGCGGCCCTGGCCATTCGCGCCGGGGATCTCGGGGCAGTAGGCGATGTACCACTCGCCGTCCCGTTCGATCACGGCCGTGAACTCATTGCGCATCGGCGGCTCCATGGCGACGTGGGCGGTGTTCACCCGTCCGCTGGGTAGGCGAGGGGCTGCGAAGCATTGTCGCGAGCACAAGTCGGGCTGTCAAACGAGGGGCTTCGCGCCCGCGGGACGCTCCCCCTTGAGGAGCAGGGTGAAAGCCCGGTCCACGACGCCGGCCGTGACCTCCTCCGCGGCGGCGCCCGGGCACGCGAACCGGGTGTGCTTGCGGGAATGGTGGGGGAACGCCCGCACGGGCGCGAAGTGCCCGGCCTCAGGTGTGGGGGCGAAAGCCGCGAAATGCCGGGGGCCCCGGGGGGCATGATCACCGGCGAGAGGGTCGGCTCCTCACTCCCGAGGCGAAAAGAGCTGGGCAAGGGACCGGGCAAGGCCCTCCAGGGCGGCGGGCTCGGGGAGGGTGAGCCGGAGCTCGACCCGGCCGTCGTCGGTGGGCACCAGGCACTCCCCCAGCCGGGTCGAGACGGCGGCGGCGAGCTTCTCCGCCTCTCCGCTTCCCGGACCCCTGCCCAAGACCTCCCCCAGAAAGGCGGCCGCCGCCCCCAGGAGCCGGCCCCCGGCCTCGGCCACCTTGTCCTTGCGCCGCAGGCGCTCGAGCTCGTCCTCCACCTGCCGGCGTTGGCTCTCGTCCACCGGGGCCGGGGGCTTGCCGCCCACCAGGACCTCGAGGCGCTTCTTGAGCTCCTCGATGCCGCTGCGGAAGTCCACCTCGGTCACCTCCGACTCCGGGTCCAGGGCGGCCAGGGCCAGATCGTGTTTGGCGGCCAGTGTGCCCAGGAGGCCCTCCTCCAGGGTGTCCTGGGTGACCAGCAGGTATACCTGCACGGGGCGCTTCTGACCCATCCGGTGGGCCCGGGCAATGCGCTGTTCGAGCACCGCCGGGTTCCAGGGCAAGTCCACGTTGACCACCGTGTCCGCGGCCTGAAGGTTGAGGCCGGTGGACCCGGCGTTGGTGGTGAGGAAGAGCTTGGTCTCCGGGTCGGCCTGGAACCGCTTCACCAGCCCCTGGCGCTTGGCCTGGGGCACCGAGCCGTCGAGGCGCACGTACGCGGCGCCGCGCTTGGCCAGCAGCGGCTCCACGAGGCCGAGCATGGTGGTCCACTCGGAGAAGAGGACGATCTTCCGCCCGTCCTCGGCCAGGAGGTCGCCCAGGAGCTGGTCGAGCTCGGCGAGCTTGGAGGAGTAGCCCGGCGGCTGTTTGTCCACCAGGAAGGTGCTGTTGGCCGCCATGCGGCACAGGAGGAGCGCCTTCTGGAGCCGCAGGAGGTCCATCTCGGTCAGGAACTTCTTGCGCACGATGCTCGAGATGGTGCGCTGCTGGCCGTCGTGGATCTCGAGTTGCTCCGCGGTGGGAGGGATGCGCCGAACCTCGGTCGTCCGGGGCGGGAGCTCCTTCATCACCTGGGCCCGGGTGCGCCGCAGGAGCACGGGAGCGAGCTTCCCACGCAGGTCGTCCAGGTTCTTGTACCCCAGCACCTTGCCCCGCTCGTCGGTCACCCGGTGTCGGTGGAAGAACCGGAAGGCCGGCCCCAAACGCCGGTCGTCGATGAACTCCACGACCGAGAAGAGGTCGTCGAGGCGGTTTTCGAGCGGCGTGCCCGAGAGCACCAGGGCGAACCGGGACCGCAGGGCCTTGATCACGCGGCTCGTCTTGGCCTCCCAATTCTTGATGCGCTGGCCTTCGTCCAGGACGATCAGGTCCCAGGGCGCCGCCTCCACCTCCTTCAGGTCCCGGAGCACCTGCTCGTAGTTGACCACGGTGAAGAAGGCGGGACCGCGGTACTGGGCTGCCCGCTCCGGGGCACTCCCGAGAACCACCTGGACCGAGCGGTCGGAGAAGCGCTCCACCTCCGCAGCCCACTGGGCCTTCAGCGACGCCGGGCAGACCACGAGCACCCGGGAGACGCCGGCCTCCCGCGCCAGGAGCTCGGCCGTGCCGATCCCCTGGATGGTCTTTCCGAGCCCCATGTCGTCGGCCAGGATCGCCCGGCCCGCACCCGCCGCGAAGGCGATGCCGTCGAGCTGGTAGGGGAGGAGCGGCGTCTTGAGGAGCGCCGTGCGCAGGGGGTGGCTCGCCGGGTCCCGCCGGATCTCGGCCGCCACGGCCTGGAGGCGCGCCCGGCTGAGAGCCTCGGCCAGGTACTCCTGGGCGTCGGGGTAGACCGTGACCTCGTGCCCCCGGGCCTCGAGCCGCCGGATGCGCATCAGCAGGTCCTTGGGGTCCCGGATGGCCCGGCCCTGGATCGGCTTTGCGATGACGGCGGCGGCCCGGTCGAGGCCGGGGGGAATCAGGAGTCGCAGCTCGAGATCCTCTCCATAGGCCAGGTGCACCGCCAGGCCGTCGGGTACCCAGGGCTTTCGCAGAGCCGCGGGCGGGTGGCGGCTCTCGGCCTCGGCCAGCACCCGCAGCACGTGCTTGCAGGTGCCCAGGGTGTTCTTCCGGAAGTCGGGGCAGGAGCAGTAGGAGTCGCCCCGCTGCGTCCCCCGAAGGGCCACCCGGTAGGTCTTCCCCGAGGCCGAGCTCGTGACCGCGTAGTCGGTCCAGGGGGTTCCCGCGTCGGCGGGGCGCACCTCCATGGGCTCGGTGCGGCCGCGCTCCTCCCGGTCCGCCAGGGCCCGGGCCACGAGCTCCTCGTCGGTGAGGGGCTTGGCCCCTTCCTCGAGCTCGGGCGCGGGCATCGGCTCGGCCGCCAAACCCAGGGCAACCTTCTCCTCCAGCACCAGGCAGAGCGCTGCCCCCAGGTGCTCGCACCGGCCGGGGCACGCCGTGCACCAGAGCCGAAACCCCCGTGGCGCCGCCGCCACCGTGGCCACGGCCCCGGGCAGCTCGACACGCAGCTTCTCCCCTGTCAGGCGCACCTGGCTCTCCAGGTCCACGGGAAACTTCCCCCCGGCCCGCAGGAGCTCGCGTCCGCGAGGTCCCAGGAGGCGGACGGCCTGGGGTGGGGAGAGGCGGGCGAGGCGTTCGCGGAAGGTCGACATGGAGGGATCCTCCTCGGCTCGGGGGAAGGCCCATGATAGCGCGCCCCCGTCTTCGCTGGAATGTTCTGCACATCGGCACGGGGGGACGAGCGCCCGCGTCTCGGGGGGCACCGCGACGGGCAGAGGCACGCTTTCGCCTGGGTGGAGGGCCAGACCCGCCGCCAACCCGGGCCACCGGGGGATTGCGTCGCGTCGTTCGCCATCACGGGGAGGAGGGCGAAGGGTCCAGGGCGTCAGGGTGCGCGGTCGAGGAGCTCGGGGTGGGCGCGCAGCCAAGCGAGGAGGGAATCGAGCACCCGGTCGATGTCTCGCGGCTCCGAGGTGCAGATCTCATAGAGCTCTCTGCGGGAGACCTCGTGGTAGAAGTGGACCGTCCGGTTTCGGTAGCCCGCGAGCTGCCTGAGGAGCTGCCCCTCCTCCGCCGAGAGGACACCCTCCCGGGAGAGGGCTGCCGCAATCTCCTTGTACTCATCGACGCCGATGCCGAAGCCCTTGGCGAGCACGTGGCGGCCCAGGTCCAGCAGGGCTTCCAGCGCTCGGCGCAGGTGGGATTCGGCGGCCGGGGCGTTTCGGGGGTCGGCTGGGAACGCCTCGAATGTGTCCAGGGGAAGGGCGCGAATCCCTTGGAGCATCTCGCGAACCCACGCGGTCCTCTCGGCCACGATGCAGGAGCGGAGCTGGGAGGCCGTCACCTCCCCCCCTCCTCCAAGATCAGCCGGCGGCGCTCCCGCTCGAAGGGGGCAAGGTCCGCGGCCCGGCGCAGCACATAGAGCTCGGATTCGGCCTGCTGGTCGGGATCCTCGCAGTAGAGGAGCTCTCCCCGCACGATCTCCAGGGCGAGAAAGGGGGGCGCCTCCGGCAGCACCACCAGGTCCACCCGCGGCACCTGGAATAGATCTTCGAGCTCGGCGGTGAGCCGCACGCGGTCTCGCGGCGAAAGGCGCACTCCCCGTCGCGGCTCCGCGCCGAAATCGGCGTCGGACTTCTCGTTCGCGGGCGTCGGGGCGTCTCCCCGAACCCGAGCTGCAAGCTCCCCGCTTCGGCTCCCGAAGGCGTAGAGGTTCGCCAGGCCGTAACGGCCCGAGAGCTCGCCCAACCGATTGGAGAGGTTCGTCACGGGCGCTCCCAGGGGAAGGGGTTTCGTTGCCGAAACTCTAACACCCGCCCCCCGCCGTGACAACGCATCCTTCTCCACGAGGAACGCCTCGAGGGATGTCGCCCACGCTAATCCGCCGGTCGTTTCGAGGAGACGGCGGGCTCCGACTTGCGGGGGGCGCCAGCGTCTGCTGGAATGCAATACCTGCCCTGGAGCGTGGAGGATGCAGATGGAGAGTCGGACCCCGGACCCCCGCCTCGTCGCACTGCTGGCGAGGGCGCAACGCGTGATGGTGTTCACCGGTGCGGGAGTCTCCACCGGGAGCGGGATCCCCGACTTTCGGGGCCCCGACGGGGTGTGGAAGACCCGGCGGCCGGTGGAGCTCGACGAGTTCCTGCGGTCCGAGACCGCTCGGGTTGCGTACTGGGAGTGGAAACGGGAGAGCCTTCCCCGGATCCGCGGGGCCGTGCCCAACGCCACCCACCGGGCCTGCGCCCGCCTCGAGGAGGCCGGGCGCTTGGAGGCCGTGGTCACCCAGAACGTCGACGGCCTCCACGAGCGGGCCGGGACGTCCCGGGATCGCCTGGTGGAGCTCCACGGCACCGACTCGCGGGTGACGTGCCTCACCTGCGGGGAGGAGGCGCCTCTCGATGAGACGTACGCCGCCTTCACGGCGAGCGGGCGGGCCCCACGATGCACCTGCGGCGGGTTCCTCAAGCCCGCCACCATCAGCTTCGGCCAGGCCCTGCGCGCCGAGGACCTGGAGCGGGCCGCCCGGGCCGCGGCCGGTTGCGACCTGGTAATCTCCCTGGGCTCGACCCTCTCGGTCCACCCGGCCGCCGGGTTCCCCCTCCTCGCCGCCCGCCGCCGCGTGCCGTACGCGATCGTGAACCGCGGCGTGACCGACCACGACGGCCTGTCGGTCGTCACCCTGCGCCTGGAAGGCGACGTGTCCGCGCTCTTTCCCCCTGCCGTCGAGCGGGCCCTCGCGCAAGGCTGAAGGCCCGTCCAGCCCGTCCAGCCCGGCGGCCCCGGCATGAGGTTGCGGGAACCGAGCCGAGAGACTACGTGGTCACGTCCCTTCTCGGGAAGGAGAGGCTCATGCCGGGAGTGGTGGGAGTGCGGGAAGCGAAGGCCCACTTGAGTGCATTGCTGGGCCGCGTGCGTCGGGGTGAGGTGATCACCATCACGGACCGGGGGCTCCCCGTGGCACGTCTGGTGCCGATGCCGGCGGAGGCGTCCAGTCTGCCCGACCGCATCCGCGAGTTGGAGGAGGTCGGTTGGGTGGTGGAAAATCGCCTTGGGTCGGCCGGGGCCGTCCGCCCCGTGGTCTTCGCAGACGAAGGAATCGCCCAACGTACCCTGCGCGAGGATCGCGATGCCCGGTGATGCGGGCTGTCCCGTGATCTACTGGGACGCTTCGGCGATCCTCTCCTGTCTCGTGCAGGATGTCCACACCCGGGATGCCCTGGCCCGACTTTCCGAGGAAGGCTATCACCTGGTATCGTCCCTGGCGTTTGCAGAGGTCCACGCCGTGCTCTCGCGCATCGCGCGGGCGGCGGGCTCGGGCGAGCCTCTGGACCAGGCCCGGCAGTCCCTTTCCGCGGGGCCGTGGAGCTCCGTCGAGATCGGCCCCGACCGCGCCTTGTTCCCCAGCCTCGCGGCCAGGCACCGCCTGCGCGGCGCCGATCTCTGGTACTTGGCGACCGCGCTTACCCTCCGGCGCCGCCTTCCGGAAATCACCCTGTTGAGCTATGACCGAACCCTTGGACGCGCTGCCGCGGCCGAGGGGCTCTGACCGGCGCTGAGCCCCCCGCTCACGGCCGGGAGAGGTCCAGCAGCTCCATGCGATTGTTGGCGTCGGGGTGGCGGCGGGAAGGGCCCTCAGTCAGCACCACCAGGTCCCCGGCGAGGCCGTGGCCCCGCACCCAGGTGCGGGCGAAGTCGTTCCAGTCGTCGGGGTGGTCGGGCTTGTGGACCGGCCACACGCCGTAGGAGAACTGGAGGCCGGCGCAGGTCGTCTCGGAGGAGCTCACCGCGGTGATCCACACGGGTAGCCGGAAGCGGGCCAGGTTCCGGGCAGTGTACCCGCTTCGCGTGGGCACGATCACCGCCGCGGGCGTCACCCGGGCCACCGCGCTCTCGACGCTCAGGGAGACCAGGTCGGCGAGGCTCACCTCCCGGTCCCGGTCCCGGGCGCGGATGGCCTCGCGCACCGGCGTGCCCTCCAGGCGCGGCTCCGTCTCGGCGGCGATGCGGGCGAGCATCCGGGTGGCCTCCACCGGGTAGCGCCCCACCGCCGACTCGGCCGAGAGCATGACCGCGTCGGTCCCGTCGAGGATGGCATTGGCCACGTCAGTGGCCTCCGCCCGCGTGGGGCGGCGGTTGGCCGTCATGCTCTCGAGCATCTGGGTGGCGGTGATGACCGGTTTTCCCAGCACGTTCGCTCGGCGCATGAGGTCCTTCTGCACCAAGGCCATGCGTTCGATGGGGATCTCGACCCCCAAATCTCCCCGGGCGATCATGATGCCGTCGGCGGCGTCCAAGATCTCCTCCAGGTGTTCCAGGGCCCCGGCCCGCTCGATCTTGGCGATGACGAAGGGCTGGTGCCCGAGCTCGGCCGCCGCGGCCCGCACCGCCCGCACGTCCTCGGCCGAGACCACGAAGGACTGGCTCACGGCGTCCACCCCGTGCGCCAGCGCAAAGCGCAGGCACTCCCGGTCCCGGTCGGTGAAGGCGCGGATCCCCAGGTCGATCCCCGGCAGGTTGAGCCCCTTGCGGGAGCTCAGCTCGCCCCCCACGACCACGATGCACCGCACCGTCGGCCCCTCGGCTTCCTCCACCCGGAGCTGGATCGCACCGTCGTTGAGAAACAGGGTGTCCCCGGGCGCCACCACGTGGGGGAGCCGGGCGAAGGACACCGACGCCCGGGAGGCGTCACCGACCACGTCCTCCGCGGTGAGGGTGAAGGGCTGCCCGGCCCGCAGCTCGACCGGCTCGGGCTCGATGGACCCGATGCGCATCTTGGGGCCCGGCAGGTCTGCCATGAGGGCCAGCCGCCGCCCCGCTGCCCGGCTGGCCTCGCGCAACCGGCGGATGACCTCCCCGTGCCAGGCGAAGTCGCCGTGGGAGAAGTTGAGCCGAGCCACGTTCATGCCGGCCTGCAGGAGGGCCTCGACAGCCTCCGGGGATTCCGTGGCGGGGCCGATGGTGCACACGATCTTGGTCTTGTTCTCAGGAAGAGCCACCGTCGTTCCTCCGAGAGGGGAGAGGGGGTGCCCCCGAGGCCCCGGCGCCGGGCCGAAGGACCCCGCAGGGCGGCGTCCGACACCACCTTACACCAAGGCTCCCGAGGCGCCACTTTCCCCCGAGCCGCCGGCGCTCGTCCCGGGATCGTCGCGGCGCTGTAACGGTGCGGTAACAGAGGGGCGCTGCGCTCGAGAACGTGGGACAGGACCCGCAGAGTCGAGGAGACGGCGCACGGTTCAGGAAGGGAAACGCGACGGAGGGGGAGGAGCCCCTTGCCCCTTTTGGGGCGCGGAAAGGGGGGGATGCGGGGCGTCGCCCGGGGGCGCCGGGCGCGGTGGGCGGGCGAACGGCCGGCGGCCCCGAGCCCGCCCGCACCGGCTCCGTCCCCGGTGCTCAGCGCTGCAGATCGGGCACGGGTACGGCCATGAGGGTCACCGTTGCCTTCGCGGTGAGCCGCTCCGCACCTCCCGAGACCGCGAAGACCTCGGACTCGGCTACGAGCACCGTGCGGCCGGCGCTGAGCACCCGCGACCGGCACCGGACCTCGTCGCCCACCGCGGGCTTGAGAAAGTTGATCTTGAATTCGATGGTGAGGATGCGCCGGTCCTCGGGGACGAGGGTGTAGGCCGCGTAGCCCGCGCTGTGATCCGCCAGGGTGGCCAGCACCCCGGCGTGAACGAAGCCGTCCTGCTGCCGGTGCTCGGCCCGCACCAGCACGCGGGTGTCGAACACCCCTTCCGCCACCCGCTCCACCTCGAAGCCGCAGTGGGCGGGAAAACCCCGGACGAAGTCCCGCGCCAGGAAGGCCGCCCGGTCGGCTCCCAGGGAGAAGACCCTATCTCTCATGGGTGAACCCTGCCAACCAGCCCCAGTTCCTGGCGTCCCCCAGGCCCCGGCGCCCGGCCAGGTCGATGCGCCAACCCGGGGCGTGCCAGCCCAGCACCGCGCCGAGGGTGAAGAAGTCCCTCTTCCGGCCTACGCCAAAGGGCCCCGACTGCCCCGCGGCCTCGCCCCCCCCCCGAAGCCCCCGCCAGAGCGGACCCCGCAGGGCGGCGCCCCAGGTGAGAACGTCGTCCTGACTTCTGTTCCTGGCGGGGTCCCCTAGAATCGCCAGCCCGCCGTTGGCGCTGAGCAGCGCGGGCCCGAGGGCGACGTCCCATAGGGCCTGGAGGTAGACGTCCGCCTCGTCCGTGCCCAGACCGTCCGCGTCGGACGCCGAGGGCACCTTGAACCCGAAGCGCAGCGCCCCGCCGTGTGTCTCGCCGGCTACAACGCCCAGCTTGGTCCACAGCCGGAGATCGCCGGACCCGTAGCGGGAACCGCCGCTCCCCTCAGGCTCGAAGTACAGCGCCTGGTAATGGATCGAGACCTCGGCCCGCCGACCCACCCCCAGGGTCCCCTCGAGCTCCGGCAGGGCCCAGAGCGTTCCCTCTCGGGGCGAGAGCAGGACCCCGGCTTCGCGTGCTGCCCGCTGCTGCACCGTCCGGCCGACTCCCGCCGAGAGGGAGTACCGGCCCGGGGCCAGGGTGGACGCCTCCTCGGTCAGGTAGGGCCACTCGGCCCGCAACGGGGTGGTGCCCGGCAGGAGCATCCCCAGTGCCGCCGCGAGGAGAAGGAAGGGCCGGCGTGGCCAAGGGCCTCGGGGCTCGGTCGGCGAGAGCGGCGTGGGCGTCACCGGCGATGTCTCACGAGGTCGGCGATGGCCAGATTCGAGAGCGCCCACAAGACGTCCAGGGCCAGGTGCAGGTGGGCCCGGGCGTCCACGAGGAGGGCGGCGGAGGCGGGGAACTCCGGGTCGGCAGCCCAGAGGAGCGCCCGCAGCGGGATGCGGGGCAGGGCAGGGATGTCGGCCGCTTTGTCCGCCCCGGGGGCGGGCGCGCCGCCCAGGGCCTCGGCCGCGCTGACGAGCTCCCCGGGACGGGCCCCGAAGGCCTGCTCCAGCTTTGGGGTCGCCAGGCTGTGGGGTCCCCGGAAGAACGCCTCCCCCCCGGGGAGCTCCCGAAAGGCCACCCAGTCCCCCTTGACGGGGGCTTCGACCGCGCCGGCAAGATAGGCCACGGCTACGAGGGCCCGCTGGTATCCGACCGGGCGCTCCGCCTCCCCCTGCCAGGCCACAATGCGCCGGGCGGGGAACACCCGGAGCCGGTGCCCCAGCAGGGGCAGGCTGAAGCTTTCCCCGTCCCATTCGGCCCCGGCCGCCTGGGCTGCCTCCGCGGGGGGCCTGCGGCCAAGGCGTTTCCAGTGCGAGGGGTGGAGGTCCTCTGCCCGGGCATACAGGGGGTTGGTCTCGGGGTCGGTGTTTCCCATCGTTGGCGCTCGCGGGTAGGGGCTTCATGATAGAGTGGGCATTCTAGAGGGCCGCAGGCCTTCCTCCAACCGAAAAACCGCCGAGGGGGCCACAGGGGTCGGAGCGGCGGGACGGCCTCCGCGACGACCCCGCTCCGGAGCATTCATGGACCCCCGTACCCACCGCGCTGTCACCGCCCAGGTCTACGACGCCGTGGGTGCCCACGGTTCTCGGCCCCCTTCCGGGCTGGTCTGCCCCACCGGGGCGGCTCTGGCCCGGGAGCTCGGGTACCCGGAGGAGGCTCTGCAACGGGCTCCGCCGGGGATTCTGGAGTCCTTCGTGGGGGCCGATGCGCTGGCCCCGCTGGTCTCCGGCAGCCCCGGGGATCTCGTGTTGGACCTGGGGTGCGGGGCAGGCCTGGACGCCTGGCTCCTGGCCCGGGAGGGCTACCGGGTCGTGGCCGGGGACGCCTCGGCGGCCATGCTGGCACGCCTGTCGAGGGCCCGCGGGGCGGGGGGGCGAGACCTGGGGGCCCACCTCGCGGCCTTGCGGGTGGAGCTGCCCCACCTCCCGGTCCGGGCTGGGTCGGCTGACTGGGTTCTCCTCAACGGCGTCGCGAACATGGTAGAGGACCGGGCCGCCCTGTGGGGCGAGGTCCGCCGGGCCCTGGCGCCCGGCGGTCGGCTGCTGGCGGCGGACCTCGTGGCCCTCGCTCCCCTGCCGCCGGAGGTGCGGGCACTGCCCGAGGCCTGGGCGTGGTGCCTCGCGGGGGCCCCCGACGTGGCCGGTTGGAAGGCCGAGCTGGAGTCGGCCGGCATGGCCGGGGTCCGGCTCACGATCCTCGAGAAGTTTCCACCCCTGGCCCGTGCACGAGTCGAGGCCGAGCGTCCGAGACCGAGCGTCCGCGAGCTTGCGGATGGGTTCCGCGGAGGCTAGGTTGTGGCCGGAGCAAACCGTGAAAGGAGCGATGCCATGAAGACGACGATGATGGCGGCACTCGCCCTCGGAGCGCTTGCCGTGAGCCTCGGGTGCGCGGGTACACAAAGGGAGATGCCGGACCATCGAGGGATGGACATGTCGCAGATGGATCACTCGAGGATGCCGGGCATGGGGTCCATGCAGGGCATGCAGGGGATGGCGGGTATGGAGGGGATGGATCCCGCCATGCACCTTCACCTGCCGTACATGAGCCCGTCCCGGGTCGCCCGCAACTACGGATTCCGCGTGGAGACCGAGCCCTCCCCGCCGGTCGCCGGCGCGGAGACCCTGGTGCACGTCTACATCCTCACCGCCGGCGGGCAGCCGGTGCCGACCCTGCAGGTCCACCACGAGCGCCTGGCGCACTTCCTGATCGTCAGCGAGAACCTGGAGGAGTTTCATCACCTGCACGCCGAGGACGCCGGGCTTCTGACCGAGCACGCCCTCCATGAGGGTCGATTCTCGTTTCCGGTTGTCTTCGGAAGCGGGGGGCGCTACCTGCTTGCCCTGGATGCGGTGGATGGGATGATGGGGATCCACAAGGACCTGGAGCTCTCGGTCCAGGGCCCGCCCCAGGGTCCCACGGTGTGGCGCAGGGGGCCCGTGCGCGCCCAGGACGGCCTGGAGGCGCGCCTGCTGACCACCCCTTGGCAACTAGAAGCCGGAAGAATGGCCGTCGGAACCCTGGAGTTGGCCGTTGACGGCGAACCCGTGACCGACCTGAGGCCGTACCTGGGGGCTCTGGCTCATCTGGCGATCTTCCGCCAGGGTGCGACGGCGTCTTCCCACAACCACGGGGGGGGGCCGGAGTTCGCCCCCTTCGCGGGCCTGCAGCCGGTGCCGAACTACGGGGGGCCGAAGATCTATTTCGAACACACGTTCGAAGAGCCGGGGCGCTACCGGATCTACACACAGTTCCAGCGGGGGGAGACCTTGTACACCCTACCCTTCGACGTGGAGGTGGCGCCGCGCCGGATCGACACGCCGTGAAGCCGTGAGGGCGGGGGCGGAGGGGTTTCGTGCGGCCCACCTTTCACCCTCGCCTGGTGAACGGCCCCTTCGGGGATCCGGTCCTCTTGGTGCGGCTCCTCACCATGGGCCGCAATCTGCTGATGGACCTGGGGGACCTCCACGGGCTGCCGGCCCGACCGGTGCTCCGGGCCACCCACGGCTTCGTGACCCACACCCACATGGATCACTTCTGTGGTCTGGACACCGTCGTGCGCTACAGCCTCGGCCGGGACCGGACCTTCCGCGTAGTGGGCCCCTCGGGCATCGCGGACCGGGCCGAGGGGAAGCTTCGGGGCTACACCTGGAACCTGGTCGGATCCTACGAGGCCTCTTTTACGCTGGAGGTGCTGGAGTGGGCGGCGCCCCAGGGCCGTCTCTGGAGGTTCCCCTGCGGGAAAGGGTTCCCGCGGGAGGACGTCGGGGAGGTTTGTCTGGAGGAGGAGCTCCCGGGGATCCGCGTCGTGCACCGGGAGGCGGCCTTCCGGGTGCTGGCTGTGGAGTTGGATCACCAGGTGCCGTGTCTGGCGTACGCCCTCGAGGAGCCGGTCCACGTGAACGTGTCGCGGGACGGCCTGGGAAGGCTCGGCCTCTCCCCGGGCCCCTGGGTGCGGGGGCTGAAGGAGGCCGTGCTCCGGGACGCCGGGCCCGGGGAGCTCGTCTGCCTGCCGGGCGGGGCGTCTCGCCCCCTGGGCGAGCTGCTGGAGGCCGGGGCGGTGCTCCGGAGCGAGGGACAGAAGCTGGCGTACGTGGCCGACTGCCTGTGGGAGCCCCGCGGGGCGGGCCGCGCGGAGGCTCTGTGCCGCGGGGCCCACGCGCTCTACTGCGAGGCGGCCTTCCTCTCCCGGGAGGAGGACCGGGCTCGGGAGCGGTACCACCTCACGGCCGCCCAGGCGGGGGAGCTGGCCCGACGGGCCGGGGTCGGGGAGCTTCGCATCTTCCACTTTTCCCCCAAGTACCGGGGGCGCGAGACGGAGCTCCTGGCCGAGGCGGCGGAGGCCTTCGGCGGCCCGGTGGCCTTGGGGCCCTGAGGGGCGGGGCCGCGTCGGGGGCGCTCGGGCGGGGCACGGCCCCCCGGGCCGGTCCGGGCCCGGAGGCTCTGCTCGCTGACAGCCGCAGAGCCAGGCAGGCAGGGCGCCTGTCGGCCGCCGAGCGCCTCGCGACCCCGTGTACCGTGCGCTGGCTCTACACCGAGCGGTAGGTTCTCCGCGTGCGTTCGGCGCGAAGCCTTCCCTCCGGCGGGCAGGATCCGGGCGCGCAGTGCACTCCCGATACGGTTTCGAGCGGCCCTGCGGCCCTTCGGTGCGCCCAGAGCCCCGTTCCAAAGCCGCCTGCCCGTTCTCCGGGAAGGCCCCGCGCCCGACTCTGACGCAACTTTCGCGGTAGTACTTAGGAGAGAAGATCTCTCCCGCACCCCAGGAGGCGCCATGTCCCAGCCCCCAGGAGAGCTCTGGGCCCTCTGCCGGGCCCCCCGGAAGGACCTGGTGTACCTGCGCTACACCCTGGAGGCCTACGAGGGGCTCTGCGTGGCCACCACGGTGCCGGCGGGAGGAGGGCTCGTCGAGCTCCGGAGCAGCGCGGACCGGCGCGACGAGCTGGAGGAGGTCCTCGCTTCCCTCGCGCGGGAGATCCCCCTGGTGGTGGAGGGCTGGGGGGAGGGCGCCCCGTGAGCCCCGCCCGGGCCCGCGTCCTGGTCTCCGGCCGGGTGCAGGGGGTCTTCTTCCGCGCCTCCACGCGGGACGTGGCGCGGCGGCTCGGCCTCCGGGGCTGGGTTCGAAACCTCCCCGACGGGGGGGTCGAGGCGGTCTTCGAGGGGGAACGGGGCCTCGTGGAGGAGGCCGTGGCCTGGTGCCGCACCGGGCCCCCGGAGGCCCGGGTCGCCCACTGCGACGTCATCTGGGAGGAGCCTCGGGGCGAGGGGTCCTTCACGATCCGCTAAGCGTGATGGCGAGCGCCTTCCTCCTGGCCGCACCCCACTCCGGGGCGGGCAAGACCACGGTCACCCTCTCCCTCATCGCGGCGTTTCGGGCCCGGGGGCTCCGGGTACAGCCCTTCAAGGCCGGTCCCGACTACATCGATCCCGCCCACCACTCCCTCCTGGCCGGCCGCACGTCCCACAACCTCGACACCTGGATGATCCCCCCCGAAGCCAACCGCCGCATCTACTCGGCCGCTGCCCGGGACGCCGACGTCTCCCTCGTGGAGGGGGTCATGGGCCTCTTCGACGGCGTGGACGGCCGGCGGCCGGAAGGGTCCAGCGCCGACCTGGCCGCGCTCCTCGGGCTCCCCGTCGTGCTCGTGGTCGACGCCCGCTCCATGGCGCGCAGCGCCGCCGCCCTGGTCCATGGGTTTGCGACCTACGACCCCGCGGTCCGGCTGGCCGGGGTCATCTGGAACCGGGTGGGCAGCCCGTCCCACTGCCGCATCCTGGACGAGGCCCTCGCCGACCGGGGGCTGCCGGGTTCCTTCGGAGTCGTGCCCCGTGAGGCCGCGGCCGTGCTTCCCGAGCGCCACCTGGGCCTGGTGACCCCGGAGGACGCCGGGCTCTCGGCCGAGCTGGCCCCCGGCCTGGCCCGCCTCGCGGAGGACCATCTGGACCGGGACCGCCTCCTCCGGGCCACCGCGAGGCCCGCACCGCAGGGCGAGCCTCCCGACCCGAGATCTTCGCCCCGGGTCCCGCGGCGGAGGATCGGCGTTCCCCGGGATGCGGCGTTCTGCTTCTACTACCGGGAGAACCTGAGTCTTCTGGAAGACGCGGGTGCCGAGATGGTCACCTTCCGGCCCGTGGAGGGAGACGGGGTCCCGGAGGGTTTGGACGGCCTGTATCTGGGTGGTGGATATCCCGAGGTCCACGCCGAGCGCCTGTCCCGAAACCAGGCCTTTCGCGAGGGGGTCCTCGCCCTCCACCGCCGCGGGGCCCCCGTTTACGCCGAGTGCGGGGGGTTCATGGTCCTGTGCGAAGCCCTCGTGGACCTGGAAGGGAGCCGCCACCCCATGGCGGGCGTCTTTCCGGCGGTGGCCCGGATGCAGGACCGACGCTTCCAGCTCGGCTACCGGGAGATCGAGGTGCGGGGCATCCCGCGGCTCGAGGGCCTGCGCGCCCGGGGGCACGAGTTCCATTACTCCCGCGTGGAAGACATGCCCGAGGCCGTGCCCCGCGCCTTCCGGTGCCGCAGCGCCCGGGGCGAGGTGCTCCCGGACGAGGGGTACTGCCTGGGGCGGACGCTGGGAGGCTACGTGCACCTGCACTTTGCCTCGAACCCCGAGCTCCCGCGAAGGCTGTTCGATCTCCCGTGAGAGGCCGGGGCGGCGCCCGGGCCCCCCGGCAGCGGCTCCCTCGCGCAGGAGAATGGTCTGTCCCTGGCGGCCGGTTTCCACGCCGCAGGGTCGGGCGGGGGACCGCCGCGGCGCGGGAGGTCACTCGCCGATGGCGACGGCCGCGAGCCGCATCACCGAGCCATCGGTTGCGGCATCTCGCCGGAGCCGCGTCGCGAGGTGGTCGTCGTGACCGTAGATGTCGCTGCGGAAGTGAACGGCCCCGTCCTTTTCCACCCAAGTCGTGAAATACTCCACGTGCACGTGCACGGGCACCGGCTCAGGCAGCAGCACCGTTCGTTCCCGTCCCTGTGCCAGCACTTCTCCCAGCGCCTGCGGTGACCAGCGCGGGTCGATCGCCAGCAGGTACTCCGCCAGGCGGACGGGCTCGGCGACTCGGATGCACCCGCGGCTGAAATCCCGCCGCGCCTGGGCGAAGAGGCCGCGCGACGGCGTGTCGTGGAAGTACACGTGGAAGCGATTGGGGAAGCGGAACTTGACCCTGCCCATGGCATTTTCAGGCCCCGGCAGCTGGCGGAAGTGCAGCGCCTCCCGCTGGAGGGATACGGCGGCCCAGTCGACGGTGGTGGGGTCGACGGTTTTCGGCGAGTCCCCTCCCCGCCGCGGCCCTGCTCGCAATTTCGCGGGCCCATGCCGGGTCCGGAGCCTGGACCGGGCCTCGAATACACGGTACAAGGGGAGCTCGTCGAACCGGTTCCCGACACGCCCCGAGGGGGCGTCGGAGGCGCCACCGGAGAAGGGGCCACACGATGAAGAAGCGCCCCGAGGGCAGGCGGGTCCAGGTCCGGGGGAAAGAGGCGGCCGCCGACGGCGCCGTGGGCGTCGTGGCACCTCCCCCCGGCGAATCCGCCGTGGACGTCACCGAGGACCGGAAGGCGGAGGAGTTCTTGCGGGCGAGCGAAGAGCGGCTGCGGCTGTTCATCGAGCATGCGCCGGCCTCCCTGGCGATGCTCGACCGCGACCTGCGCTACCTGCAGGTCAGTCGCCGGTGGTTGGGCGACTTCGGCCTGGGGGAGCGAGATCTGACGGGGCGCTCGCACTGGGAAGTCTTTCCGGAGATCCCCGAGCGGTGGCAGGAGGCGTACCGCCGCGGGCTCGCCGGCGAAGTGGTGCAGGCGCAAACCGACCGCTTCGACCGGAAGGACGGCTCGGTGCAATGGCTGCGCTGGGAAGTGCGGCCCTGGCTCGACGCCGGCGGCGCCGTCGGGGGGATCGTGATCTTCACCGAGGACGTCACCGAGCAACAGCAGGCACAGACAAACCAGACGCTCCTGGCGAACACCCTGCGCGTGCTCAACCGCGGCGGCAGCCTGCGCCCGATCCTCGCCGAGGTCCTCGGCCAGATCCGGGTCGCGACGGGCTTCGACGCCGCGGGGTTGCGGCTGCGCCAGGCGGAGGACTGCCCCTATTTCGAGCAGAGCGGATTTTCGGGCGAGTTCCTGCGGGAGGAGAACTTCCTTTGCGCGAAGGACGGCGGCGGTGCGATCGCCCGGGACGCGGCCGGCCGGGCCGTGCTGGAGTGCACGTGTGGCTTGGTGCTGTGTGGACGCACCGACCTCGACAGGTCCTTCTTCACCGAGGGTGGGAGCTTTTGGACGAATGCCGCCAGCGAGCTGCTCGCCCTTCCCCTCGACGCCGATCCGCGGACTCACCCGCGCAACCGCTGCATCCACGCGGGCTACGAGTCCGTCGGGCTCTTCCCCGTGCGCTCGGGCGCCGAGATCCTGGGCCTGCTGCAGTTGAACGACCGCCGGGGCGGCCGGTTCACGCCCGACCTGATCGCCTTCTATGAGAGTTTGGCGCAGAACATCGGCCTCGCCCTGCAGCGGGTGGCGGCCCGGGAGGCGCTGCAGGCGAGCGAGGAGCGCCTGAAGCGGGCCCAGGAGATCGCCCACCTGGGGAGCTGGGAGCTCGACCTCGAACACGACCGGCTCACGTGGTCCGACGAGGTCTACCGCATCTTCGGCCTCGAGCCGCAGGAGCTCCGCGCCACCTACGGTGCCTTCCTCGACGGGGTTCACCCGGACGACCGCGCTGCGGTGGATGCCGCCTACTCCAGCTCGCTCCGGGAGAACCGCGACTCCTACGAGATCGAGCACCGGGTGGTGCGCAAGGGCAGCGGGGAGGTCCGCTTCGTCCACGAGAAGTGCCGGCACTTCCGCGACGAGGCCGGCAAGATCGTTCGCTCGGTGGGGATGGTCCACGACATCACCGGCCACCGGAAGGCCGAGGAAGCCCTGCGCCGGAGCGAAGAGCGCTTCCGAAGGCTCTTCGAGACCATGGGCGAGGGCTTCGCGCTCCACGAGCTCCTCCGTGACGCCGACGGCAATCCCGCCGACTATCGGTTCCTCTTGGTGAATGCCGCGTTCGAGCGCCAGACCGGGCTTCGGGCCGCGGACGTGGTGGGGCGCACCGCGCGGGAGGTCCTGCCCGGCATCGAGTCTCTCTGGATCGAGCGTTTCGGCCGCGTGGCCCTCACCGGCGAGCCCGCGCACTTCGAATCGTACAGCGAGGCGCTGGGCCGCTGGTACGAGGTGCACGCCTACCGCACCGAGCCGGAACGGTTCGGGGTCGTCTTCCTGGACGTCACCGAGCGCAAGCGGACGGAGGAGGCGCTTCGCCGCTACGAGTTGCTGGCCGAGCAGAGCCGGGACATCATCTTGTTCCTGCGGGGGGGCGACTGGCGCGTCCTCGAGGCCAACGCCGCCGCGGTAGCGGCATACGGGTACACACGCGCGGAGCTGCTCGCCCTGTCGATCCAGGACCTGCGCGCGCCCGATGCGCGGGGGATGGCGGCGGAGCAAATGGCCGACGCGAGCGCCCGGGGCGCCCTCTTCGAGACCGTGCACCGGCGCAGGGACGCAACCACCTTTCCGGTGGAGGTGAGCGCCCGGGGGGCGATCATCAACGGCGAGCGCTGCCTGGTCAGCGTGGTGCGCGACATCACCGAGAGACGCCGGGCCGAGGCGTCGCTGCGGGAGAGCGAGTCGTTCCACCGGCAGGCGCTCGAGTCCATCCCGGGCATGGTGTTCACGACGAGACCCGACGGGTACTGCGACTACCAGAGCCAGCAATGGATCGACTTCACCGGTGTGCCGATGAAGGAACATCTCGGCGACGGTTGGAGCCGGCTCCTGCACCCGGAGGACCAGCCCCGGGCCTTCGCCGCCTGGCGGGCCGCCGTCGAGGAGCGCGCCCCCTACGATCTCGAGTACCGGGTGCGGCGACACGACGGCGTCTACGAGTGGTTCAAGGTGCGGGCCAACCCGATTCGCGACGAGGCGGGGCAGATCATCCGCTGGTTCGGCACGGCGCTGAACATCGACGAGCTGGTCAAGACGCAGGAGGCCCTCGGGAAGGCCGCGGGGGAGGCGCAAGCGGCCAACCGGGCGAAGAGCGACTTCCTCGCCCGGATGAGCCACGAGATCCGCACCCCGATGAACGGGGTCATGGGCATGACCGAGCTGGCCCTCCTGGAAGGGGTGCCGGCCAAACCGGCGCAGTACCTGCGGCTTGCCAAGCAGTCGGCGAAGAACCTGCTCGACATCATCAACGACATCTTGGACCTCTCGAGGATCGAGGCCGGGAAGGCGGAGCTCGACACTGCGCCTTTCCACCTGCGGCGCCTCATGGAGGAAATGGTCTCCACCCTGGGCGTTGGCGCGCACGAGAAAGGGCTGCGGCTCTCGCACCACGTCGATGCGGGAATCCCGGATGCGCTGAGGGGGGATGAGGGGCGTCTTCGCCAAGTGCTCACCAACCTGGTGGCCAACGCGATCAAGTTCACGGCTCGTGGTGAGGTGGAGGTAACCGTCGGGTTCGCGCAGGCGGAGGGGGCAGGGGCCCCGACGGGGAGTCGGATCCAGTGCGGCAGCGCCCGAGAGTCCGCGGGCCCTGCCACGGTGCGCCTGTGCTTCGCCGTGCGGGATACCGGCATCGGCATCCCCGCCGAAAACCTGGGTCTCCTCTTCGACAGCTTCTCCGCCGCCACGCGGTCGACCCACTCCCGATACGGCGGGACCGGCCTCGGCCTGTCCATCGCCAAGCACCTGGTGGAGCTCATGGGGGGCGAGATCCGGGTGGAGAGCACCCCGGGAGAGGGGAGCCTGTTCGTCTTCACGGCCGAGCTCGAGTGCTGCGAAACCGGGGATACCGCCGGCGCCCACGAGCCGAGACGCGGCACTCCCCCGCCGGTTCGTTCCCTGCGGGTCCTTCTCGCAGAAGACAACGTGGTGAATCGGTTGTTCGTGCGCACCCTGCTCGAAAGCCGGGGACACTCCGTGACGGAGGCGTCGAACGGGCGGGAAGCGCTGGAGGAACTGGCCCAGGGGCACGTTGACGGGGTGCTCATGGACGTGCAGATGCCCGAAATCGACGGGTTGGAGGCGGCCCGCCGGATCCGGCGAGGCGAAGTCCCCGGCGTTCGGAAGAACCTCCCGATCGTGGCCCTCACGGCCCACGCGTTGCGGGGGGACAGGGAGCGCTTCCTGGGGGCCGGCATGGATGACTACCTGTGCAAGCCCTTCGACCCGTACGCGCTCGACGCGATCTTGGCCGGCTGGATGAGCGGGCCGACGGTCGGTGCCGGGGGGCTGGCCTCCGACGCGCCGCCCGAGCAGCGGGAGGACCTGGCGCGGCGTCTCGAGGACTGGCTGGGACGGCTGCCTCTCGACAAGGCTTGGAAGCTGGTGGAGGTCTTCCGCAAGACGACGTCCGAGCGGGTAACCGCCATGCGGGCCGCTCTGGCCCGCGGGGACGGATCGGGATTGGCTGCGGCGGCGCACACGCTGCGGGGCTCCGCACTTCTCTTCGACGCGAAGCGGGTGGCAGAACTCTGTGCGCGACTGGAGGCCCTGGGGGAGAGCGGCGAGCTGGAGGAGGCGGCTGACCTCATCGAGGAGCTGCAAGGGGAGTTGACCGGGATGGAGAGGTTTTTCCAGGGGGCGAGGGAGGCAAGTCGGGGTTGACTTGCAGAACGGCTTCGCCTCGAGGCTCACCTCGACTTCGTACGCGTTCGGAACCGTATTTTCGGCCGTGGCCGGGCCCACCCGATCGTCCCCAGGCACGTGGCCCCGGTCGTTTCCCGGATGAACCTTGTTCCTATTGGTGGTGCCCGGGGCGGGATTCGAACCCGCACGGCCTCTCGGCCTGGGGATTTTAAGTCCCCTGTGTCTGCCGTTCCACCACCCGGGCTCGCCTGATTCCCGTGCCCTGATGCCGCTCCTCGGGGCCCCCTTCTCGATTGCCTTTCGAACGGTGCGGCAGCGCCGCCCACACGGCTCGCATGCGAAGCGGCTCGGGGCGTGAGTGTACCGTTCTTCCCGTGCCTGCCGAAAGCACTGGGTCCCGGCGGGACGCAGGCGGCCCCTTTCCTTTGTCCGCGCCGGGGGATGGTGTACAACCTCATCGGCTTTCCAAGGAGGAGTTCGTCCGTAAAATGGGGTGTGTGTTGTTGCGCCCTTCGTGAATGACGTGGGTTGGTTGGGGGGTGGTGGCCGAGCGCGCTGCGCCTCGCGATGGTCGGGCCCACGCGCCGGTCACCCCGGTTGGCCTTCGGCCTCCCGAACCACACCCATGGCCTCGGCCGGGTGAACCCCGCCGCGGAGCCCGCGCATCGAAGAGGTGTCGAAAGGGGGTGAGCAAAATGATGCGCAGTTGGGTGTTGACGATTGGGTTTCTGATCGCCGCGGTGGCGATGTCCGGCGCGACGGCATGGGCCCAGGCCAGGGGCACCGGGGAGTCGGTGTTTGGCCGGGGCAGTGTGGAGGTCGTGGTCGGCCCGGCCCGACAGGCCGGAGGCCGTGTTGTCGGCGGCTTCCCGCGGGGCGGAACGGCCCCGGCGGGGGTGGGCGGCGTGTCCTTCTTCCGGGGCCATGAGCCGCTCGCACCCCACCCGGCGTGGCAGGTGCACCGCGATAGGCGGCCGGGCCCGGTGTTCGCGGTCCCGGTCCACAGTCGACCGGTTCTTCCTCACCAGCAGGGGTCCTTCTTCGAGGACAGGGTCCGGGGGCGGTTCCACACCGGGAGGAGCCGCGCGGCGCCGATCCGGATCCGATCCTACGGCTACACGGTTGCGCCCGGCTATTCGGTCGATCCCTATGGCCCGTACGGCGTGGACCCCTATGGAGGGGTCGTGCACCGAGGTGAGGGGCCCGGCGCGAGGGTGTACCGGCCCGACCGGGACGACCCGGGGAAGCCCGGGGAATCCCGGGCCGTCGAGGACGGCCGGCCGGGCACGGCGTTCCCGCGCGTGGCGAGCGTGTTGGAAGGGAACGCGGTGGGGCAGCCGGGCCGCTGGACGGACCCCCGAACCGGAGCCGAGACCACCGTAACCCCCATCCGGGATCTGGACGGCGTGGGGCGGTGCCGTGAGTTCCGGCACGTCGTGGCGCTCCAGGGGGGCGAGTTGGAGGCACGGGGCGTGGCGTGTCGCGCCGCGGACGGCACCTGGGAGATCCTTCCCTGAGCGGGGCGATGGCTCGTCGAAGGGGTCCTCTCTTCCGGCGCCTCGGGCGGGGGGTGTACGGTGCGTCCTGGGGATGAGTTGGTAGTTGGGGGACGGCGGTCGGAGGCGCCGCGGGGTGTCAGGGGGGTGAAACCGAGAGACCAGACGTGGTATGAGCCCCTCGATGCTCTCCGAGGTCCTTCTCTTCGTGCTCGCGGCGGCGGCGGCGGTCGTGGTGGTGGTGGCCGCGTGGGCTCCGGTGCGCCAGAGCAGCGGGAGCCCCCATGCCATGCCGGCTCCTGGGCGACTGGGCCCCTGGGCGGTGTCCGGGACTGCGGCGCTTCTCCTGTTGGGGGGCGCAAGGGCGGCGTACGAAGCGGGCAGGGTCGAAGACAACCGGCAGCGCAGGAGTCTGCTGGCGGAGGCGCAGGCCGTCGCCAGCGCGATCGACCCGGCCCAGGCCCGTGGCCTCGCCTTCGGCGCCGAAGAGGAGCGCACGCCGGAGCTCCTCGCGTTTCGGGCCCAGCTGGAGGCGTACGCCCAGGCCAGGGGCACCCGCAGGCTGTACACCCTGGGCTTGCGGGGAGGGCAATGGGTGCCCGGCCCCGCGTCGTTCTCCGGCGAGGATCACCCGCCGGCCCGCCCGAGCCCCGTTTTCGAGGGCCCGGGGCCAGAGGAGATCGAAGTCTTCCGAGGCGGCGCCGCGGCGATCCTGGGGCCCCGGGCGAGAGAACACGGGGAGGTCTTCACCGCCCTTGCCCCCGTGATCGACCCTCGCACCGGCGACGTGCTGCTGGCGGTCGGCGTCGAGCGGGAGGCCTTTGACTGGTCGACGGCCATTGGGAGGGCGCGACGGGGTCCTCTGCTCCTGGTATTTTCCTTGCTGGGGCTGGCGTCCCTCGGGGCAGCGGGGATGGGTCGGCGCCGCCGGGCGGGGGATGCAGCGCCGAGATGGCTCCGCTACACCGAGGCGGCCCTTTGCGCCGCGACGGGGCTCGTGCTCACCGCGGCCGCGGCCCGTCTTGCCCACGACGCGGAGAGCCGTTCCAGCGAGGCGGCGTTCGCCGCGCTAGCGCAAGCGCAATTGGGCGCCGTGGCCGAGTCGCTGCGGGACCTTGGGCGCCACCTGGATGGCCTGGGACGGCTGTTCGAGAGCAGCGACCGCGTAAACCGGAGCGAGTTTCAGAGCTACGCGAAGCCCCTTGCCGACGACGGCCTCACCCGGGCGTGGGCCTGGGCCCCGGTCGTGTCTGCCCCGGAGTTGGAGGGCTTCGTCGCCGCTGCGCGGAAGGAAGGGCTCTCGGGGTTTCGCGTCTGGCACCAGGGCGCGGCAGGGGATGGGGCTCCGTCGGGCGAGCAGGGGGCGTATTACCCTGTCCTCTACGTGGAGCCCCAGAGCGCCAACCAGCGCTTGCTCGGCTACGACCTGGGGTCCGACTCCTCCCGGCGCTCCGCCCTCGCGGAGGCCGCAGCCCGCCGCACCGTGACGGCGAGCGACGCGGTGCGGCTCCCGTCGGAGACCCCTGCGCAGGAGGGCGTCCTGGTGTTTCGGCCGGTGTACTCCGGCCGGGGCGGCGGGTCTGCGCGACTCCTCGGTTTGGCTGTGGCCGTGGTCGACCTCGAGGAGATGCTCCGGGGGGCGCTCGCGCCGACCGTGGTCTCCGGCGAGGGGGCGTCCGTGCACCTTCTGCAGCTCGGGCCCGGCGGCGTCCCGAGGCTCCTGGCAGCATCGATCCGGAGGGATCCCCCCGACCTGCAGGGCTTTCTCGGGCGCGGCGCGGACCTGCTGCGCGTGCAGCCGCTCTTTCTCTTCGGAAGACCCTATGTGCTGGTGGCTCAACCCGCGGCCGGTTGGCTCTCTTCCCAGCCGCTCCAGAAAGGGTGGGCGGTGGGGGTCGTGGGCCTGCTCCTCACGGGAGCCGTCACACTGTTCCTCGGGTTCCTCACCCACCACCGGACCGCGCTGGAGGCCGAGGTCCGGACCCGGACGAGGAAGCTCCGGGAGAGCGAGGCGCGCTGGAACCAGGTCGTCCAGACCGCCCAGGACGCCATCGTCATGGCGGACCCGCGGGGCAGGATCTCCCTGTGGAATGATGCCGCAGTCCGGATCTTCGGGTACTCCGCCGAGGAGGCGATGGGGCAGGAGCTCCACCGTTTCCTCGCCCCCGAGCGGTTCTTGGCGGCTGCGTCCTTGGGAGTGACGGCCTTTGGGGGTTCCGGGGCCGGAGAGGCCGTCGGCAGTGTTCTCGAGCTCGTGGCCCGGCGAAAGGGGGGGCGGGAGTTCCCCGTAGAGCTCTCCCTGTCGGCCGTGTCCCTGGAGGGGGAGCGGCACGCGGTCGGGATCTTGCGGGACATCACCGAACGCAAGCGGATGGAGGACGAGCTGCGCACGCTCTCCCGGGCCGTGGAGCAGAGCCCGGCATCGGTGGTGATCACCGACCGGGAAGGGAACATCGAGTACGTCAACCCCCGATTCACGGAGGTCACGGGGTACGGCCCGCAGGAGGCCCGGGGCCGCAATCCGCGGATCCTCAAGGCCGGTACCCAGCCGGACACCCATTACGGGGAGCTTTGGCGGACCATCTGCGCCGGCCGGACCTGGCGGGGGGAGTTTCACAACCGCAGGAAGGACGGGGAGCACTACTGGGAGCGGGCCTCCGTCACCCCCATCCTCGACAGGGCGGGCGCGGTAACCCACTTCCTGGCCGTCAAGGAAGACATCACCGAGGCCAAGGAGCGGGCCCTTGCCCTCGAGGAGAGCGAGCGGCGCTACCGCAGCCTCTTCGAGGGGAACCACGCGGCGATGCTCCTCATCGACCCGGCGGACGGCTCGGTGGTGGATGCCAATCCCGCGGCCTGTGCGTACTACGGCTATGAGAGGGACGCCCTCACCCGCCTGAAGATCACCGACATCAACATGCTGTCCGAGGACCAGGTCTTCGCGGAGATGGCCCGGGCACGGGCCGAGGAGCGCCGACACGTCTCCTTCCGGCACCGGCTGGCCTCCGGGGACGTCCGCGACGTGGAGGTGTACAGCGGGCCCCTGGATCTCAGGGGCCGGAAGCTCCTCTACTCGATCGTGATGGACGTCACCGACCGGAAGCGAGCCGAACGGGAGCTCCGGGAGACAGTCGACCGGCTCGAAGAGGCCAGCGCCCAGGCCGAGGCCCTGGCGGCCGAGGCCACCCGGGCGAACGCCGCCAAGAGCGAGTTCCTGGCCAACATGAGCCACGAGATCCGCACCCCCATGAACGGGGTGATCGGCATGACGGGCCTCCTGCTCGGGTCCGGGCTGAGCCCGGAGCAGCGCCGATACGCAGAAGCATTGCGAAGCAGCGGAGAGGCTCTCCTGCGCATCATCGACGACATCTTGGACTTCTCGAAGATAGAGGCCGGCAAGCTCGACCTCGAGGAGGTGGACTTCGATCTGCAGGTTCTCCTGGACGACCTCGCGGCCTCTCTGGCCGTCAAAGCCCACGAGAAGGGGGTCGAGCTCGTGTGCTTTGCCGACCCCGAGGTGCCGGCGCGGGTGCGCGGGGATCCCGGCAGACTCCGGCAGGTACTGACGAATCTGGCGGGCAACGCGATCAAGTTCACGGAGCGCGGGGAGGTGGCGGTTCGCGTGACCCTCGCGGAGGGGGGGGAGACGGGGGCATGCCCCGCCCCGTCACCGGCTGAGGGAGCGGTGGACCTCGTCGTCCGGGTGAAGGACACAGGCATCGGGATCCCGTTGGACAAGCAGGAGAACCTCTTCGATAGCTTCACCCAGGTGGATGCGTCGACCACGCGCCGTTACGGCGGCACGGGGTTGGGGCTGGCCATCGCCCGGCGGCTGGTCCAGCAAATGGGGGGAGAGATCGGGCTGGAGAGCCGGGAAGGCAAGGGCTCCGAGTTTTGGTTTGCCGTCCGGCTGGCGGTTGCTCCGGGCGGGGCGGTGGCGTCCGCCCCTCCGGAGGCCCTTCGGGGCGTGCGGGTGCTCGTGGTGGACGAGAACGCGACCAACCGGGAGCGTCTGACGGCGAGGCTGCGCTCCTGGGGGATGGAGTCTTGGGGGGCCGCGGACGGGCCCTCTGCCTTGGACAACCTGCGCCGCGCGGCGCAGGCGGATAGGCCGTACCGGATGGCGCTGCTGGCCAGCCGCCTGCCCGGGGTGGACGGTTTGGCCCTGGGCCGGGCGATCCGCGCCGAGAAGGGGTTGGCCTCTACAACCCTGGTGATGATAGCCCCGGCCGGCCAGCGGGGGGATTCCGCGAGCCTGGCCGCCGCGGGCTTCGAGGGCTTCCTCGCGAAACCGGTGCGGCAGGCGGAGTTGATGGAACGCCTGTCCGAGATTTTGACGGCATCTCCGGCCCCTGGGCGTCCCTGTCCCGCGGTCGCGTGCGACACCCGGGGGAAGCGGAGGGCTGTGATCGAGCCGGCGCGTCCCGGGCCTCCCGGCAGCCGGGTCTTGCTGGTGGAGGACAACCCGACGAATCAGCAGGTGGCCTTGGGCCTCCTGGGGAAGCTGGGCGTCTGGGCAGATGCCGTGGCCAACGGGCGGGAGGCGGTCGATGCGCTCGGGTCGTCGTCGTATGATCTGGTGCTCATGGACTTGCAGATGCCGGAGATGGACGGCCTCGAGGCGACCCGACGCATTCGTGGGGCGGGCTCGCCCGCGCGCAACCACGACGTCCCCATCGTGGCGATGACCGCCTGGGCCCTGGAGGGCGACAGGAAGCGTTGCCTAGAGGCGGGCATGAACGACTACCTGTCCAAGCCGGTGGACCCCGAAGCCCTCGCCGGGGTGCTCCGGAAATGGCTCCCGAACACGGGAGGCGCCCGGGAAGACGTCGATGCCGCAGGGGGGGGAGATGCGCGGAGTGCCGAGCCCCCTGCGTTCGACGGCGAGGGGCTGCTCCGGCGCCTGATGGGCGACGAGGACCTGGCGCGGCGGGTCGTGTGCGGAATCCTGGACGAGGTTCCCCGGCAGATCGGCGCCCTTCGCACCGCGTTGGAGGCCGGCGACGCTGCGGAGGTGGAGCGGCAGGCCCACTCGATCCAGGGGATTTCGGCGATCTCCGGTGCCGTCACGCTCCGATCCGTGGCGCGGGCCATGGAGGAGAACGGCCGCAGCGGAGACCTCCGGGGGGTCTCCGCCCGCCTGGGGGAGCTCGAGGCGGCGTTCGAGCGATTTCAGGACGCCGCCCGAGCGGCGGGGTGCCTGGGGATTGACGGCGGAGGGGCATCGCCAGGGGCCCAGGCGCCGGGGGTCCCCTCCGCTACGCCGTGAACGAACGGGGAACGGGGCGGGACGGCTCCCGGGGGGCGGGAGGGCGGCGCATGCTCCGGGGGAGCTACCCGAGAAACCTGCGAAGGGAGGCGGCCTCCAGGACGGCCTCTTCCAGCGCCGCGCGATCCCCCACGGCGGCTGCCGCCCGCGCGCACGCCTCGGCGTGCCGGGAGTCGGGGGCAACGCGCCCCGCGTAGGCGGTGGCCGCCGCCAGGTCGCGGGAGCACAGGCTCAGGCCCTCCCGGGACAGCAGCCGGCGGACGGTGTCCGGGCTCGATAAGCGCAGCTCCTCGCGGAGCCAGTGGCCCAGGGTGGGGCAGGTCCGCTCCACGAGCGCCCGCTCGCCTTCCGAGAGGTTCTCCCAGGCCCGGAAGCCCAGGATTCCGGGCGGCAGGCCGAGGGTGTAGCAGGAGGCCGCGTACTTGATGGCGCGGACCGCCGGCAGCCCCCCCACCCGGCGGACCTCCCCCGTCACCCCCACGTTCTCGTAGCGCTCCCGGTGACTCGGCACCGACGGCGCCACCCGGGTCACCAGGGGCAGCAGCTCCCGGTAGGAGTCTTCGTAGGCCGCTTTGAGGCGTGCGACCACGCGCTTCAAGACGTCCGTCTCCCGGGCGTCCGGACCCGGAGCCCCCCGGTGCCGCGCCACCCACCCCCGGGCCAGGCGCCCCTCGATCTCCGCCGCCGCCCGCCGCACGTCGTGTTCCGGGTGGTCGTAGCGGAAGGCGGACTGCACGGTCAGGGTGGCCGCCCCCGGGTAGGTCTTCGCCACGACTTCGATGCTGGCAGGATCGGGCGTGAGTCCGCCCCGGAAGGGCGCCGACCCGATGCCGACGATCTGGGGGATGCGCACCCCCGTGCGCCGCTCGTAGGCGCGGCCCTTGTGCAGGGCGACGGTCGCGGCGACCAGGGCCGCCACGAGGCCCGCCTTCAACGCGGGATCGCTGCGGGCGATGAAGCTTCGCTGCACGCGGGTCTCCACCCCCGAGAGCTCCCAGCGGGCCCGAACGAGGTCGTCCCAGATTCTTTCCGGCTCCAGGAGGGCTTCCACCGTCTCGATGAGCGGTATCCCCTGGACGAAGAAATCCCCCGCGAACGGGAAGTCGTTGCCGTCGCCGTAGGCGCGGTACTGCGCCGCGTCCAGGCGGAACCGCTCCTGGATGTGGCGCTCCACCCGAGCCACGGTGGCCCCGGAGGTCACGTCCGGGAGGATGAACTCCGAGAAGGCGAGCCAGGGCAGTCCCAGGCGGCGCATCACGAGCAGCGAGTTGGAGAAGATCCCCAGGCTCTGCCAGAAATACGGGTCGTCCCGGTCGGTGTCGGGGTTGGGCAGGCGAGGGGTCACGTGGAAGTCCCGGCCGATGACCCGCTCCTCCAGGCACGTGGGGCACTTGTGCAGCCAGTCCCACAGCGGGGTGCAGCCCCCCCGCTTCTTTTCGTAGTCGATCATCAGCTCCCGAAGGCCCAGGACCGTCACATTGTGAAGAACCTCCTCTTCCTCCAGGTTCCGATCCACCCGCGGGCTCGGGCCGAAAGGTACCCGGCCGACGTTGTCCGGGTGCTGCGTCCCCATCGTGTGGGGCACCAGGAGGGCGAGGTCTTCGTCGGACAGCTCGGGGCGGTTGTACACGGTCGGTCTCCTGGTGGACGGGGCGCCGGGCCGCCGGATGCTGCGCCGCGGGCCGGCCGTGGGGCGTTCGCCCCCCACTGGGCGCCATGACCCCGGCCGGGTTCCTGCGAGCGGGGTTGCGGCCGCCCATAGTCTACCGGAGGCCGTCCTGTTTGTCGGCGGCGGTTCCGTCTCCGCGCACCCGGGAGGTTCCGGAGATTCGCATGACCCGAGAGCAGCTTCGCGCTCCGTCTCCGCGCACCCGGGAGGTTCCTCCCGCGAAGGGTGTTGCGCCGTGGGGGCGTTCGCGGAGGTCGCGCGGGGCAGGTCTTCGGGACCATCCGAGAAAGGGCCGGGCGGGTCCGCCGACTCCGGCCGCCGCCGACGGACGACCCCACGCCTGCGAGCCCTCAGGTCCTCCGACCCGCCAGGGGGGGAACCCCGGCCCCGAAGGGGGTGTGGTCATCGATCGGCCGTCCGCCTGCGCTCTCGGATCCACCGGCCGTCCCTGGGTGTGAAACCCGTCTTTCCCCGGAAAAGCCGGTTCTCGACCCGTTGAGAGCGCCCCCGGCGCCCGCCGCCTACCGATCGGTTGGTTTCATAACGTCGTTTTGGGGTTGTCCACCGCTGTTCGCTTCGGTAGAATCCGCCTCCACCCTGTTCGCCCGGTTGGGCCCGCGCCGGTGCTCGGCTGCGGTATTCACGTGAGAGGCTCCGTTTGTCAACCTGTGGGTAAGGAGGGAAGCATGGCCGACGTAGCGGGGATCAAGGATGTCTACCCGGTGCCCGAGGACTTCCGGAGGCGGGCGTGGATCCAGAGTCGCACGGACTATGCGAAGCTCTACAAGGAGTCCGTGGAGGACAGCGACGGCTTCTGGGCCAGGATCGCCGAGGAGCAGGTGACCTGGTTCAAGAAGTGGGACAAGGTCCAGGACTGGAAGTTCTCCAAGGACGAGGTCTACGTGAAGTGGTTCCTGGGGGGCAAGCTCAACCTCAGCTACAACTGCCTCGACCGCCACCTGGAGAAGCGCGGGGAACAGATCGCGATCCTGTGGGAGGGCAACGAGCCCACCGAAGACCGCACGCTCACCTACCGGGAGCTCCACGACCAGGTCTGCCGGTTCGCGAACTTCCTCAGGAGCCGAGGGGTGAAGAAGGGCGACCGGGTGTCCATGTACCTGCCCATGGTCCCCGAGCTGGCCGTGGCGATGCTCGCCTGCGCTCGCATCGGCGCCGTCCACTCGGTGGTCTTCGGCGGGTTTTCGGCCGACGCGCTGAAGGACCGCATCCAGGACTGCGAGTCGAACTTCCTGGTCACCTGCGACGGCTTCTACCGGGGCGCGAAGCTGGTGAACCAGAAGGCCCAGGCCGACGACGCCATGGCGAATTGCCCCACCATTAAGACCTGCGTGGTGGTGCGCCGGGTGGGGGCCGACAAGGTCCAGGCGCAGATGACCGCGGGGCGGGACTTCTGGTGGGAAGACGAGCTCCCGAAGCAGTCGAATCAGTGCGAGTGCGCGGAGGTGGACGCGGAGGACCCGCTGTTCATCCTCTACACTTCGGGCTCCACCGGAAAGCCGAAGGGGGTGATGCACACCACCGGCGGCTACCTTGTGTACACCTCCTATACCCACAAGCTGGTCTTCGACTACCACGACGGCGACATCTACTTCTGTGCGGCCGACATCGGGTGGGTCACGGGCCACAGCTACATCGTGTACGGGCCCCTGTGCAACGGCGCCATCACGATGATGTTCGAAGGGGTGCCGAACTACCCGGACGCCGGTCGTTACTGGGACATCGTGGGCAAGCACAAGGTCAACGTGCTCTACACCGCCCCCACGGCCATCCGGGCCATCGCGGCGGCCGGTGACCAGTACGTGGAGAGCCGGCTCGGGAAGCTCGACTCCCTGCGGCTCCTGGGCACCGTGGGCGAGCCCATCAACCCGGAGGCCTGGCGCTGGTACTACGAGAAGCCCGGCCGCTCCAAGTGTCCCATCGTCGACACCTGGTGGCAGACCGAGACCGGCGGCATTCTCATCACGGGGCTCCCAGGCGCCATCGACATGAAGCCCGGCAAGGCCACCACCCCGTTCTTCGGGCTGGAACCCGTGATCGTGGACCCGGAGAAGGGCACGGTGCTCGACGGCGTGGCGAGCGGCGCCCTGTGCATCAGGCGCCCGTGGCCGGGGCTGATGCGGGGCGTCTACGGGGACCCGGACCGCTTCCGGCAGACCTACTTCGTCCAGTACGACGGCTACTACTTCACCGGTGACGGCTCGAACCGGGACAAGGACGGCGATTACCAGATCACCGGCCGCATCGACGACGTCATCAACGTCTCGGGGCACCGCATGGGCACCGCCGAGGTGGAGAGCGCCCTGGTGCTGCACCCCCAGGTGGCCGAGGCGGCGGTGGTCGGCTTCCCCCACGAGATCAAAGGGCAGGGGATCTACGCCTATGTGACCCTGAACGCCGGGGTGGACGGAAGCGACGGGCTCAAGAAGGAACTCCTGGCGATGGTGCGAAAGGAGATCGGGCCGATCGCCACCCCCGACCACATCCAGTTCGCGCCGGGCCTGCCGAAGACCCGGTCGGGAAAGATCATGCGCCGGATCCTCCGGAAGATCGCGGCCAACGAGGTGAGCGGGGGTTTCGGGGACACCTCGACCCTGCTGGATCCCAGCGTGGTCGATCACCTGGCGGAAAACCGGCTCAACAAGGGGTAGGGTCGCTCCGACCAGAGCAGGCAAACGGGGCCGGCCCGAGAGGGCCGGCCCCGTTTGCCGTGTGCGGTCCGCGTCACTCGAGCGTGACCCGAGGGACAGACGCCGATGAAGCCCCAGCCGGGAGCCCCGGAGGCGGTGTCGGTCAACGACCCGTCTGCCTACTACGCCGGGGAGGAGGCGCCCAGCCTCCTGTGGGAGATGACGGTCTGCCAGTGCCTGGCCGACAGGGACAGCCCCTACCTGGCTGCCCTGGAGCGGCCCCGTCGCTACGGGGAGGCCGTGGGGGAGCTCCTCGCGGACCGGCTGGGGACGCGCGCGTTCGGGACCGTGGTGGAGGTGGGGGGCGGAACGGGGAGTCTCATGGCGGCGTTCCTCGAGGTCGTCGAGGTCTCCGATCTCACCATGGTGGATCTGAGCCCCCGTTTCCTGGGCCTTCAGGAGGCCGCTCTCTGCGGCCGGCCGGGGGTGCGGTTCGTCGTGGCCGACGCCGTCGAGTACCTGGGCCGCTCCGACGCCCCCATCGATCTCGTCGTGAGCAACGAGAACATCGGGGACCTGCGGACCTACGTGAACCTGCCCCGGGACGACGTGCTCCGGCGGGCTGCCCGGCGGGAGCACGTCCTCGCCCCGCCGGACGATCCGGTGGGCCGGGCCGCCCGACTCGTCGCGGCCTACGGCCTCGAGGGGGACGTGGAGGGAGCGCCCGACACCTTCGCCTTCAACGTGGGCGCGGTCGAGTACCTGGAGGCCCTGGCGCCACGAGCCCGGGCGGTCTTCCTGACCGAGCACGGCGCCGATACGGTCGTGCCCGCCCCCTACCGGGAGCTCGCGGAGCTGCCTCCCTCCGACGGGTTTCCCCGCCGTATCGCCCTCAAGGGGCACGACGAGTACACGATCCGGTTCGCACACCTCGAGCGGGTGGCCCGACGCCTGGGCTACGCCGTCGAGCGCTTCCACGTGATGGAGTTTCTCGGCCTGCGCCGTGACCCCGGCGCCCGATCCCTGGTGCGGGTTCCCAACGCGCAGTGCGAGGCGGCCGAGGTGTTTCGCGAATTCTACGACCATGTGGCAGAATACCAGGGGCTGCTCCTGACGAGACCGGGAGGCCCCGGGCATGGGGGATGAGGCAGATGGCTGACGGCTCTCGGCGAGATTGTTGGGACGAGCTCCGGGACCCGGAAGCCGGGGAGCCCCAGTTCGCCCTCTCGGCCTGGATCGCACCGGCCCCCTTCGAGGAGCTCTGCGGCCTGGAGATCCTGGAGGCCGCCGAAGGCCGGGCGGTGCTGCGGATGCCTTTCCGGGTAAAGCTTTCCCAGGGTGCCGGCCTGCTCCACGGCGGGGCCGTGACCACCCTCGCGGACACGGCGGTGGCGATGGCCATCAAGAGCCTCCTGCCCGAAGGGACCCACTTCGCCACGGTGGAGATGACCACCCGTTTCCGGGCGCCCGTGGTGCGGGGGACGGCGGAGGCGCGAGCCCGTGTGACCCGCTTCGAGGGGCGGGACCTGGAGGGGGAAGCGGAGGTCTACGCCGAGGGGGGGACCCTGGTCGCGACCTTCGGCTCCCGGTTTCGCCTGGCGCGGGGGCAGCCGCAGGGGGAAGCGCCCGTAAAGGACACTCCCGGGGGGTGATCGTACTACCGCGAGAGTTGCGTCCGAGTCGGGCGTGGGGCCTTCCTGGAGAGCGGGAAGGCGGCCTTGGAGCGATCCTCTGGGCGCACCGAAGGGCCGCAGGGCCGCTGGAAACCGCCTCGCGAGTTGCACTGCGCGCCGGGATCCTGCCCGCCGGATGGGTGGTTTCGCGCCGAACGGGCGCGGAGAACCGATCGCTCGTTGTAGCAATAGGTCCTCTTTGTCCAAGGCCGGAGCGGGAGATGCCATGTACAGCCTTTTCGAGCCCGTGGAGATGGGCACCCTCACCGCACGGAACCGGCTCGTGCGCTCCGCCACCTGGCTGGGGCTGGCCGACGGCCGGGGGGCGGTAACCGAAGCGCTCGTGGAGCGCTACCGGGAGCTCGGGCAGGGGGGGGCGGGGGTCATCGTCACGGGTTACGCCTCGGTGAGCCCAGAGGGGCGCCACCAGCCGGGGATGCTGGGGGCCCAGGAGGACTCCCTCGTGCCCGGGCTGACGCGGCTCGCCGCCGCCATGCGGGACGGGGGAGCCCTGGCGGGCCTCCAGCTCGTGCACGCCGGCGGCCAGACGCGCGGCGAGTGGATCGGGGGACGGGCGCCCCTGGCGCCCTCTTTCACCCCTGCGGCACAGTATCCGGAAGTGCCCCGGGAGCTCTCCGCCGCAGAGATCGGCAGCATCGTCGCCGACTTCGGCAGGGCTGCGCGGCGCGCCCGGGACGCCGGGTTCGACTTCGTCCAGCTCCACGCGGCTCACGGCTTCCTGATCAACCAGTTCCTCTCCCCGGCGACGAACCTGCGCACCGACCGCTACGGGGGCGGCGTGCGGCAGCGATTCCGCTTCCTCCAGGAGGTCTGGGCTGCCGTGCAGGGAAGCGCGGGGCCCGACTACCCGGTGGCGATCAAGCTCAATGGCGCGGACTTCATCCCCGGCGGCCTGGAGCTCGACGAGGCGGCCCGGGTGGCGGAGTGGGTCGACCTGCGGGCTCCGTGCCTCATCGAAGTGAGCGGGGGGACACCGGGGTCCGGGGCCCTGGGCCCGGTGCGGCGGGTGGAGGGGCCCGACGACGAGGCCTACTTCCGGGGTTTGGCTGCCGCGGTCAAACGCCGGGTCTCCGCGCCGGTGGCCGTCGTGGGGGGGCTCCGGCAGGTCGAGACCCTGGAGAGCCTCCTTTTCGAGGGGGTCGCTGACTTCTTCAGTCTCTCCCGACCTCTCCTCTGGGAACCCGACCTGCCGTCCCGCTGGGCGGCCGGAGACCGGAGCCCTGCCCGGTGCACGAGCTGCAGCGGCTGCTTCGCCCCGGGAAGAGAGGGCAGGGGCGTGCGGTGCGTGGTGGCAGAGGCGCTCGGGCCCGGCGAAGCGCCCGGGAAGAAGGCGGCCCGGGGGGGCGTCGGCGGCGGCTCGGGGAAGGAGAAGACGTGGGAGCGGAGCTGATCCCGACGGTCGAGGACTATTTCCTGGTGGTGGTGGACGTGCAGCCGGGCCTGCTCAAGGCCTACCCCCCGGGACGGGCCCGCCGGGTCCCCCGGAGCGCGGCTTTTGCCGTCGCCGCCCTCGGAGCGTTCGGCGTGCCCGCCGTCCTCCTGGCCTTGGAGCCCGAAAAGATGGGGCCGGTCCATCCCGATGTCCTGGCGGCGGCACCGGCCGAGTCGCCGGTGGTGCCCAAGGTGCCCTACGACGCCAATGCCGAGCCCGCCTTCGTCTCGGCGACCGCATCCCTGGGGCGCCCGGTGGCCCTGTTGGCCGGCGTGGAGGCACACGTGTGCGTCCTCCACACCGCACTGGGGCTCCGGGCCCGGGGTTTTCGCGCCCACTACCTGGCCGACGCGGTCGCCTCCCGCGCGGCGGCCGACGAGAGGGTGGGGCGACGCCTCCTGGAGGCCGGAGGGGTGACCCCCCTCACCGCGGAGACCCTGCTCTTCGCCTGGCTCGGCAGCGGCCGACACCCCCGGTTCCCCGAGGTCCTTCCCCTCCTCAAGGCCCGGGTGCGCCGCCCCGGCGAACGGGGCGCCTGAAGCTTCCGCCCCCTGTGCCCGTTCCCGCCGGCGCGCCTACGGGCGTCCGGGGGGGGCGGGTCAGCCGTTGATCCCGAGGTCCTGCAGATACCCCTCCGGGATGTCCGCGTTCTTGCGGGCAGCGATGGCGAAGTACGACAGGGGTTCGCCCTCCATGGAGAGACGGTGGCGGTACCGCTCCAGATAGTAGAGATCGAGGTAATCGGACCATATCAGCTCCCGAATGGTCCGGGAGAACCCCGTCTGATCGCTGGCGTCTAGGAACGTCTCCTTGATGTTGAACGCGACCCAACCCTGGCTTCGGATGATGTTGAATGCCTCGATGAAGGCCTTTGTGGGTATGTCCCCGAAGCCCAAGGCGGCCACGGTGGTCAAACAGTTGAACTGCCAAGAGGCGATCTCCTCCCGCAACCCCTCGTCGAGGTTGCAGAAGTCCGCGACGTAGTACTCGTCGTACAGACCGGGGCGGTCCCGCTCGGTAGCCTCGTACGCCTCGGGGATGATGTCGGCGCCTACCAGGCGCGACACGCCGTGCTCTTGAACCAGGGCTTCCCCCATCATCCCGTTGCCCGCACCCAGATCCAGGACCCGCAGCTCACTGATGCTCTCCTGGCACTGGGCGAGCGCCGCCTTGAGGATCTGGGTGACCTTCTTAGGGGACTGGCACTTGAGCCGGTCGTAGAAGAGTTGCTCATACAGCCCGGGGACGCTGTAAAGCTTGTCGTAGTCGTGAAAGCGGATGCGTTCCTTCGTGTCGCCGCGGATCAGGTAGAAGAACGCCTCGTCCTGGCCCAGGTGGCGTCCCTCTTCTCTCGGAAACTGGATTCGATGCCGTCTTCTCATGGGAACCTCCTGCCGGCGTCGTGGCGGCGCCGACGGTGCTGCGGGTTCACGGGTCTCGCCACCGCGTCGGTCAATACCGGTAGTGGTCGGTCTTGTAGGGGCCCTCCGGGTGCACCCCGATGTAGGCAGCCTGATCCGAGGTCAACCGGGTGAGCCTGGCGCCGAACCGGCCCAGGTGGAGCCGTGCCACTTTCTCGTCGAGCTGTTTGGGGAGCACGGTGACGCTCTTCCCGTACCTCTCGGCGTTCCGGTGCAGCTCGATCTGCGCCATCACCTGGTTCGTGAAGGAGGCCGACATGACGAAACTCGGGTGCCCGGTGGCGCAGCCCAGGTTCACCAGCCGCCCCTCGGCCAGGAGCAGGATGGAATGGGCGCCTCCCCCCGGCCCGTGGGAGCTCTTCGTGAACCGCCACTCGTGCACCTGAGGCTTGATCTCGATCTTCTCCACTTCGCCGGAACGGCGCATCCGCTCCAGCCCCGCCATGTCGATCTCGTTGTCGAAGTGCCCGATGTTGCACACGACCGCGTTGTGCTTCATGCGCGCCATGTGCTCGGCGCGGATGATCGCCTTGTTGCCCGTGGCGGTCACGTAGACGTCGAAATCGGGGAGGGCGTCCTCCACCGTGATCACGTCGAGCCCGTGCATGCATGCCTGCAGGGCGCAGATCGGGTCGATCTCGCTCACCGCGACCCGGGCCTGCTGGCCCCGAAGGCTTTCCACACAGCCCTTGCCCACGTCGCCGTAACCGCACACCAGCGCCCGCTTGCCCGCGAGCATGACGTCCGTGGCACGCATGAGCCCGTCCACCAGGGAGTGGCGGCAACCGTAGATGTTGTCGAACTTGCTCTTGGTCACCGAGTCGTTGACGTTGATCGCGGGAAACCGGAGCGTGCCGTTCTCCATCCGCTCGTAGAGCCGGTGCACCCCCGTGGTGGTCTCCTCCGAGACCCCCCGGATCGCCGCCGCAAGCGGCCGCCAGAAGTCCGCTCCCTGCTCTTCGCGCACCCGGTGGAGCAGCGCGAGAATGATCGAGAACTCCTCGCTCTCGGCCGTGGCGGGGTCCGGAATGACTCCCTTCTCCTCGCACTCGGCTCCCAGGTGGGCGAGCAAGGTGGCGTCGCCGCCGTCGTCCAGAAGGAGGTTCGGCCCCGAGCCGTCCGGCCAGATCAGCGCCTGCAGGGTGCACCACCAGTACTCGGCCAGAGTCTCGCCCTTCCACGCGAACACCGGAACTCCCGAGGGGTGATCCGCATTGCCGCCCGGGCCGACCACGGTGGCCGCCGCCGCGTGGTCCTGGGTGGAGAAGATGTTGCAGCTCACCCAGCGCACGTCGGCACCGAGCTCCACCAGGGTCTCGATGAGCACGGCGGTCTGGATGGTCATGTGCAGGGAGCCCATGATGCGTGCCCCCGCCAGGGGCCTCTCGCCGGCGTACTCCGCACGCAGGGCCATCAGCCCCGGCATCTCGTGCTCGGCCAGCTCGATCTCCTTGCGTCCGAAGCGCACGGTGGCCTCGCTCAGGTCGGCAACCCGGAAGGCCGGTCGCTCGTTGGTCAGCGAAAGGGCGGGAAGTGCGGTCATGTCGTCTCTCCTCTTCTCCCCGGGGAGGCCCGAGGTGTCTTCTAGTGAGGTCAGATGCGGTATCCGAACGCCTCGAAGAAACGCTCAGCCAGGGTCCCGACATCGAAGGCGTGGTTCTGGGTGCCGTGGGAGGCGACCTTGGCCGCTCCCAGGAGCGCGGCGATCCTGCCGGCGGTGGGCCAGTCCAGCCCCTCTAGGATCCCGTAGAGGATGCCGGCCCGGTAGGCGTCGCCGCAGCCGGTAGGGTCCGCCACCGTCCTCGCCGGGGCCGCCGGGATCTCGTGGATCGTACCCTGTGCCCAGATCCGGGACCCCTCGGCCCCGCGAGTTACGACCACGGCCTCGACGCGCTCGGCCATCTGCGCCGGCCCCAGGCCGGTGCGCTCAGCCAGGAGCCGGGACTCGTAGTCGTTCAGGGCGACCCAGCTCGCCAGATCGACGAAGCGCCGCAGCTCCTCCCCCGAGAACAGGGGCAGGCCCTGGCCGGGGTCGAACACGAAGGGGATCGAGGCCTCGGCCAGCTGCTCCGCGTGCTCGATCATCCCGCGCCTCCCGTCCGGGGAGACCATGGCGACCCGGAAGGCCCCCCCGGTGGGGATCGGCTGCACGTGGGCGTGGTCCATGGCCCCCGGGTGGAACGCGGTGATCTGGTTGTCGTCCAGATCGGTGGTGATGAACGCCTGGGCCGTGAAGGTACCGGGCACTGTGCGCACCAGGTCGCGCCGGATCCCGCAGCGGTCCATCCAGGCCGCGTAGGGGGCGAAGTCGTCCCCCACGGTGGCCAGGGGGTGCGCGTCCATCCCGAGTTGGACGAGGTTGTAGGCGACGTTGCCGGCGCACCCCCCGAATTCGCGCCGCAGGGTCGGGACGTGGAAGGCGACGTTGAGGATGTGCACCTGGTCGGCCAGGATGTGGTTCCGAAAGCGGTCCTCGAACACCATGATCGTGTCGTAGGCGACCGATCCGCAGATCAACGCGGACATGGTTCCTCCGTGTGGGGTGGAAAGCGCGCCGGTTTCGTCACCGGGGGCCCCCCGAGGAGGGGGCTCGGCTGGGGGCTATGCGGCGGCGTCTAGCCCGGCTGCCCGGGCGAGCTCCTCCGCCTTGTCCGTTCGCTCCCACGTGAAGTCGGGGTCGTCGTGGCCGAAGTGGCCGTTGGCGGCGGTCTTGCGGTAAATGGGGCGCAGGAGGTCGAGGTGCCGGATGATCTCCCTGGGCTTGAGCGGGAAGATCTCCCGGACGAGTGAGGCGATGCGGTCGGGTTCGATCTTCCAGGTGCCGCCGGTGTCGATCATCACCGAGACGGGGTCGGCCACGCCGATGGCGTAAGCCAACTGGACCTCGCACCGGTCTGCCAGCCCGCCGGCGACGATGTTCTTGGCCACGTACCGGCACAGGTAGGAGGCGGACCGGTCCACCTTCGACGGGTCCTTGCCCGAGAAGGCTCCCCCGCCGTGGCTTCCCTGCCCCCCGTAGGTGTCGACAATGATCTTTCGGCCCGTGAGGCCGCAGTCGCCCATGGGGCCCCCTACCACGAAACGGCCGGTGGGGTTGATGTAGAACCGGGTCTGTTCGGTGAGCAGGGATTCGGGGATGACGGGCTTGATCACGGTCTCGATCACCGCCTCCCTCACCGTCTGCTGGGTGACGTCGGGGGAGTGCTGGGTGCTCACCACCACCGCGTCCACGCTCACGGGCCTGCCGTCCACGTAGCGGATCGTCACCTGGCTCTTGCCGTCGGGCCGGAGGCAGTCCACGAGCTTCTGCTTGCGGACCTCGGCGAGCCGGCGCGTGAGCTTGTGGGCGTACACGATGGGCATGGGCATGAGCTCCGGCGTCTCGTTCGTGGCGTAACCGAACATCAGGCCCTGGTCGCCTGCCCCCTGCTCGTGTCCTTCAGACTCGTCGACGCCCAGGGCGATGTCCGGGCTCTGCCGGTCGATGGAGGTCAGCACCGCGCAGGTCTCCCAGTCGAAGCCCAGCGCCGGGTCGGTGTAGCCGATGTCCCGGATCGTCTGACGTACCACGTCGGGCATGTGCGCGTACCCTTGGGTGGTGATCTCCCCGGCGATGATGGCCATCCCCGTGGTCACCATGGTCTCGCAGGCCACGCGGCTCGCTGGGTCCTGGGCCAGCAGGGTGTCGAGCACGGCGTCGGAGATCTGGTCGGCCACCTTGTCGGGGTGTCCCTCGGTGACGCTCTCGGAGGTGAAGAGAAAGTCGGTCATGCCCATGGTTGCTCTCCTCTTTGGTGTTCGTCGGGGTTCACAGGGGGAAGAAGAAGGCCGGCTGCAACGCCCGAGCGGTGCCGAACGCGCCGGGGGAAGACGGTAAGCGCCGTGTCCAGGGGAGATGCCGCGCACAGGCCGCACCGGGACGGAACGATCCCGTGCGGGGGAGGCAGGGAGCCTCTCGGCTCCTCAGAAGTCCTGGGGCAGACCTACGGAGGTCGAGGTACAGGGAGGCGGGGAGAGTCGGGGCGTGTGGTTCGGAGGCGTAAACTGGATGGTTCTGCGCAATCTGCGATGACGTCCCCTCCAGGCTTCAGGCGGGCCTCTCTTGGGTTTGCTGCGCCGTTGCCATGCTCCCCGGCCATCCGGGATTGATTCTGTTCCCCTGTAGGCGCAAGGCCACTATTGGAATTGCGCACAGGATCTTAAGGAATCCGGGAACGAATGTCAATAGGCATTGGGCCGCGGATGGCCAAGCGGCCAAGGGGAGCAGGGTCGGGGAGGTCCTGCGCTCGTTTCCCGTGAGGGCTCGTGTCGCAGGGCAGTTGGCATGCCGGGCATGCACAAAGAGGGTGCGCGGCCGTGCCCCCTGGAGGCGCCGGACCTCATCCCCCGGCCGCGCGAGACCCCCGTGTCCGCCTGGGATATGGAGAACCTCGACCGCTTTGCCGGACGGACCCGGGAGACATCCGGGTCGATGCCCCAGAGGCCGTCGACTTCGCGGAGCGGCTCGTGGTGCTCGAAGGGGAGCCGGTTTTCGGGGGGGAGCGCCGCCCCTGAAAGGGGCCTTTGCGGCGCCGCGCCTCCATCGGTACGGGGAACACCTGTGAGGGAGGGATGGCCCGAACCTGGAAGGAGGAATTGGCGCCTTTGCGGGCTCCACGGGCCCCTCCCCCTGTCGGTGGTAGACAGGCTCACAGGGCTGTCCCACACCGAGACCGGGGGCTAGTACCGCAACGAGCGATCGGGTCTTCGTGTGCGTTCGGCGCGAAACCACCCCTCCGGCGGGCAGGATCCCGGCGCGCAGTGCAGATCGCGAGGCGGTTTCGAGCGGCCCTACGGCCCTTGGGTGCGCCCGGAGCATCGTTCCAAGGCCGCCTGCCTGCTGTCCAGGAAGGCCCCGCGCCCGACTCGGACGCAACTCTCGTTGTACTACCAGGCAGGGCCCACGGGCCGGACGGCACGAGCACGCTTGCCTGCGGAGGGTCGGTGCGGGGCCCCGAAACCGGGTTGAAGGGAAGGGAGCGTTTGGGTATTGTCGCGGCTCCGGCCGGAGCATCCGAGCGTCGGAGGTTCCCGGGCCGTCTGCGCGGTGGCGCCCGCCACGCCCTTCTTTGAGGAGGAACCCCGATGAGCAAGCTCCTTTGGACCCCGTCCGCGGACAAGGTGGCCCAGGCCAATCTGACCCGGTTCCTCGCCGACGTGAACCGGGACCACGGCCTCTCGCTCCAGGGGTACGACGACCTGTACGAGTGGTCGGTCCGGGAGATCCCGGCCTTCTGGGAGGCGATGTGGAAGTTTGCCGACATCCGGTCCTCCACCCCCTACGAGGCGGTGCTGGAGAACCCGGTCATGCCGGGGGCCCGGTGGTTCCGGGGGGCCCGCCTGAACTTCGCGGAGAACCTGCTCCGACATCGGGACGAGCGCACTGCCCTGGTCTTCGTGGGCGAGCAGGGGATCCCGGAGCGCGTGTCCTACAAGGAGCTCTATCTCCAGGTGGCCCGGTTTGCCCGCTTCCTCCGGCGCGCCGGGGTCGGCCAGGGGGATCGGGTGGCCGGCTTCATGCCCAACCGGATCGAGACGGTGGTGGGGATGTTGGCGGCCACGAGCCTGGGGGCGATCTGGTCCTCCTGCAGCCCGGACTTCGGGTTCAAGGGGGTGATGGACCGGTTCGGCCAGATCGAGCCGAAGGTGCTCCTCACCGCGGACGGGTACTTCTACAACGGCAAGTCCTTCGACTCCCTGGCCCGGGTTGCGGAGGTGGCCCGGGAGATCCGGTCCATCGAGAAGATCGTGGTGGTGCCCTTCGTGACGGCCCAGCCGGACCTCTCCTCCGTACCGAAGGCGCTTCTCTGGGCCGAGGCCCTGGGCAACGACGCGCGGGAGGTGGAGTTCGCCCAACTGCCCTTCGACCATCCGATCTACATCATGTACTCCTCGGGAACCACCGGGGTCCCGAAGTGCATCGTGCACGGGGCGGGGGGAACCCTGATCCAACACGCGAAGGAGCTCATGCTCCACTGCGACCTCAAGCGGGAGGACACGATCTTCTACTTCACCACCTGCGGGTGGATGATGTGGAACTGGCTCGTGAGCTCCCTCTACGTGGGCTCCACCGTCGTCCTCTTCGACGGCAGCCCCGGCTACCCGGACATGTCCGTGCTGTGGAAGATGGCCCAGGACCTGAAGGTCACGATCTTCGGCACGAGCGCGAAGTATCTCGCGATGTGCGAGAAGAGCGAGGTGCACCCCGGTGCCCGTTTCGACCTCTCGCCCGTGAAGGCCGTCTGCTCCACCGGCTCGCCGCTCTCCGTCGAGAGTTTCGAGTGGGTGTACCGGGAGGTGAAGCAGGACCTCCAACTCGCCTCGATCTCCGGGGGCACCGACATCATCTCCTGCTTCATCCTGGGGTCGCCCATCAGCCCGGTGTACGCGGGTGAGATCCAGAAGCGGGGCTTGGGGATGAAGGTGGAGGCCTGGGACGACGACGGGAAACCCGTCGTGGGCCGGAAGGGCGAGCTCGTGTGCACCGCCCCCTTCCCGTCCATGCCGGTGAGCTTCTGGAACGACCCGGGCGACGAGAAGTACCTCGACGCGTACTTCCGACACTACCCCGGGGTGTGGCGCCACGGGGACTACATCGAGATCACCGAGAACGGCGGCGTGATCGTGTACGGCCGCTCCGACGCCACCCTCAACCCCGGCGGGGTGCGGATCGGCACCGCCGAAATCTACCGCCAGGTGGAAGCCCTGGAGGAGGTGGTGGAGGCCCTGGTCATCGGCCAGCCTTGGGAGGACGACGTTCGGGTGGTGCTGTTCCTCGTGCTCCGGCCAGGGGTGACGCTCGACGAGGCCCTGAAGAAGAGGATTCGCGACCACATCCGCCAGAACACCACCCCCCGGCACGTGCCCGCCAAGATCATCCAGGTGCCCGAGATCCCGCGGACCATCAGCGGGAAGCTGGTCGAGATGGCGGTGCTCAAGACGGTGCAGGGCGAGGAGGTCAAGAACAAGGACGCCCTGGCCAACCCCCAGGCCCTGAGCCACTTCCAGGACCTGGAGGACCTCAAGACCTGAGGGCCCGCCGCGCCTCACCGCCCATCGAAATCTGGACCCGGATCGGGATCGACGCCGACTGCGATACCGATACCGAGACCGGTTCGAGCAGGGCACGGTCGAGGCGAAGGCCCGTCCGACATGGAAGAAGGACCCGTGTTCCTCCCCGTGGTCGCTGCGGTGCTTCGCGACGGCCGGGGAAGGGTGCTGCTGGCCCGGCGGCCGCCCGGCGGGCCCCACGGAGGGCTGTGGGAACTCCCCGGGGGAAAGGTGGAGGCGGGGGAATCCTCCCGGGAGGCGGTTGCCCGAGAGCTCCGGGAGGAGCTTGGGGTCGTGGTGGCCGTGGGGGGCGAGGTGGGAAGCGTCGACCACGTCTACCCCCACGTGGCGATCCGCCTCACGGCCTACGCGTGCACCCTGGTCTCGGGCACCCCGGAGCCGCTCCAGGGGCAGGAGCTGGCCTGGGTCGAGCCCGCCGGCCTGCTCTCCCGCCCGATGCCCGCGGCCGACCGGCCGCTCGTCCGGAGACTGTTGGGGGACGGGCCGGACGATGGAACGGGTCCACGGGCGGCGCGGTGAGGGGGGCTGTCGAGGGCCCTCCGGCGCCTGGGGCGGCGCGTCTTCACTTTAGAACGTTTCTCGCAAAAGCGCCGGTGTTTCCGCCTTGACAGGTGAAAATGCTGCAAAGTAGCATACGCGCGAGTTTGTTCCGGATCTTCACTTGCGTACAGCCTCGCTCTCCCTGAGCCCGGTCCGAGGAGGCCCGCATGCTTCAGAACTACGTGCCGATCCTCATCCTGTTCCTCCTGGCCACGGCGTTCGGCCTGGGTGTGGTTCTGATCTCCACCTTCCTCGGCCCCCGGCGCCCCAACGCCGACAAGCTCGCCACCTACGAGTGCGGGATGGTCGTGGAGCCGGGCGGGCGCCGGGCCTTCGACATCAAGTACTACCTCGTCGCCATGGAGTTCCTGGTCTTCGATCTGGAGGTGGCCTTCCTCTACCCCTGGGCCGTCCGCTTCCGTCATCTGGGGCCCGAGGCGTTCGTGGGCATGATGGTCTTCCTCTTCGTCCTCGTGGTGGGATTCGCCTACACCTGGAGGAAAGGAGTCCTGCAATGGGAGTAGAGAGCAAGCTGCCCCCCGTCCTGGTCACGCGGCTCGAGAAGGTGGTGGGCTGGGCGCGGAAGAACTCCATCTGGCCCGCGACCTTCGGCCTGGCCTGCTGTGCGCTGGAGATGATGGCGGCGTCGGCCTCCAACTACGACATCGCCCGGTTCGGGGCCGAGGTCTTCCGCCCCTCTCCCCGGCAGTCGGACCTGATGATCGTGGCCGGTACCGTGACCAAGAAGATGGCGGGCATGGTGGAGCGCATCTATCGCCAGATGCCGGAGCCCAAGTGGGTGATCGCCTACGGGTCGTGTGCGTGCTCCGGCGGCATCTTCAACACGTACAACACCGTCCAGGGCGTGGACCAGTTCCTGCCGGTGGACGTGTACGTGCCCGGCTGTCCTCCCCGCCCCGAGCAGCTCCTGGCCGCGATCATCAAGCTCCAGGACAAGATCGGCAGCGAGAAGTTCTCGGACCGTCCGGACACCGAGGGGCGGCTGATCGCGTAGAGCTGCTCGCGGCGGGCGGTACGTTGCGCGTGGGAGAAAGCTTTTCCGGCGCCCAACACGCAACACGCAACACGCAACCAGCGTGAGGCCGAAATGAGCGACCAATCCCCGATCGTCGAGATCCTGAAAGGTAGCTGCGGCGACGCCATCTTGGGCGACACCGCCTTCCGCGGCCAGCTCAGCGTGGCGGTGGACCCGGAGCGCATCGTGGACGTGTGCGCCTGCTGCCGGGACCATGAGGCGCTGCGGTTCGACATGCTCGCCGACCTCACCGCGGTGGACCGCCTGCCCGGCGAGCCGCGATTCGAGGTCGTCTACAACCTGTACTCCTTCCCCCACAACCGCCGGCTCCGCCTGAAGGCCGCCGTGGCCCAGAATGCGACGATCCGCACGGTGGAGGGGGTCTGGAAGGCTGCCAACTGGCTGGAGCGCGAGGTGTACGACCTCTTCGGCATCGTGTTCGAAGGGCACTCGGACCTGCGGCGCATCCTGCTGTGGGACGGGTACGTGGGGCACCCCCTGCGCAAGGATTTTCCGCTCCATGGCATTCCCCAGAAGGTGCACTACCGCTGAGAGCTGACCCGGCCGCGTCCCGCCAGGGCGCACCCGGACGGAGGGCATCATGGGCGAGACCCGGAACATGGTCGTCAATATGGGCCCCCAGCACCCGGCCACCCACGGGGTGCTCCGGCTCGTGCTGGAGCTCGACGGCGAGACCGTCGTGGGGGTGACGCCGCACCTGGGCCACCTGCACCGCGGACTCGAGAAGCTGGCGGAAACCAAGACCTACCACCAGGCCCTGACGCTCACGGACCGGATGGACTACGTGGGCGCCCTGCTCAACAACCTGGGGTACACCCTGGCCGTGGAGAAGCTCCTGGGCATCGAGGATCAGATCCCGGCCCGGGCGACGGTCCTTCGGGTCTGCCTGTGCGAGCTCCAGCGGATCGCCAGCCACCTGCTGTGGCTGGCCAGCCATGCCCTCGACATCGGTGCCATGACGGTGCTGTTCTACACCTTCCGGGACCGCGAGAAGGTCATGGACCTCCTGGAGGACGTCCACGGCGCGCGCCTCACCCCGAGCTACATCCGGGTGGGGGGCTTGCCGGAGGACGTGCCGCCGGTGTTCTTCGAGAAGGCCCGGGCCTTCATCCAGGAGTTCCCCTCACGGATCGACGAGTACGAGCGCCTCCTGACCCAGAACAAGATCTGGAGAGGGCGCACCGAGGGCATCGGGATCATCAGCGCCGAGGAATGCGTCCAGTTCGCCCTGACCGGCCCCGTGCTGCGCGCAGCCGGTATCCAGTGGGACCTGCGCAAGGCCCAGCCCTATTGCGACTACGAGACCTACGATTTCGAGATCCCCACCGGGACGGTGGGCGACGTGTACGAGCGCTATCTGGTGCGCCTGGTGGAGATGCGCCAATCTCTGCGGATCGCCGAGCAGGCCCTGGACCGGATGCCCGAGGGTCCGGTGATGCTCGACGACCCTCGCTTCACCCCGCCCCCCAAGCAGGACGTCTACGAGCACATCGAGGCCCTCATCCGCCACTTCAAGCTCATGAGCGACGGCTACAAGGCGCCGGTCGGGGACGTGTACATGAGCGTGGAGGCGAGCAAGGGGGAACTGGGCTACTACCTGGTCTCCGACGGCACGGAGAAGCCCTGGCGGTTCCGGGTCAGGCCTCCCTGCTTCGTGAATCTCCAGGCCCTGGAGCCGATGATCCTGGGCCGGATGGTCGCGGACGTCGTCGCGGTGATCGGTTCCCTCGACATCGTCCTCGGCGAGATCGACCGCTGAAGCGAGGAGAGACGTCCATGTCCGATCGGATCTTTTCGAGCTGGGGCGGCAAGCTCCTCGACAGCCGGCAGGCCACGGCCCAGGGCCCCGACGACGTAGCCCTGCCCAAGTCCTTGTCCTCCGGCACCCCGGTCCTCGGAATCATGGGATGGGACGGGATCGCCCTGTGGGACGACGGGGTGAACCCCGTCGATCTGGGCCGGGCCTACGCCGAGGGGCTGGTGAGAAACTCCTGCGGCCAGTGCGTCCCCTGCCGGGTGGGGAGCAAGGTCATCCACGACTGCCTCGACCGCATCTGCCTGGGCCGGGGGCAGGCCGGCGACGTGGAGACCGTGGCGCGGCTGGCGGGCCGCCTCCGCGAGCAGGCGCTGTGCGATCTGGGGCAGTCCTGCGGGAAGGCGTTCCTGGACCTCGTCACCCACTTCCGCGCCGAGCTCGATGCGGCGGCGGGGGGGGAGTCGGAGATCCCCCGGGGCACCTACCGACTCAAGGTGACGGCGCCGTGTAAGAGCGCCTGCCCGGCCCACCTCGACATCCCCACCTACGTGGAGCACGTCAAGAACGGGAAGTTCCTGGAGAGTCTGGACGTGATCCGCCAGGACAACTGCCTGCCGGGCACGGTGGGGAGGGTCTGCGTCCGGCCTTGCGAGTTCAACTGCCGCCGTCAGAACGTGGATGGGCCGGTCCAGATCAAGTTCCTCAAGCGCTTCGTGGCGGATTACGAGCTGGAGCGCAAGCGGCCCCCCCGGCTGCCCAAGCCGGTCATCGACAAGGAGAAGGTGGCGGTGGTGGGCGCCGGGCCCGCGGGGCTCTCCTGCGCCTTCTACCTGGCCCAGATGGGGTACGACTGCACGGTGTTCGAGGCCCTCCCGGAGCCCGGCGGCATGGCGGCCGTGGGCATCCCGGACTACCGCCTCCCCCGCGCGATCCTCCGCCGAGAGGCGGACCTGATCGGGGAGATGGGGGTGACGATGCGCTACGGCACCGATGTGGGCACGGACGTGCCTTTTGCGGACCTGCTGGGCGGGGAGTACCGGGCGGTGTTCCTGGGGGTGGGGGCTCGCCTCGGCACCGGCATGGGCGTGCCCGGCGAGGGGGAAGCGAAGGAAGGCTTCATGCGGGGCGCCGACTTCCTCCGGGACGTCGCCCTGGGGACACCGGTGTTCGTGGGAAAGACGGTGGCCGTGGTGGGCGGCGGCAACGTGGCCATCGACTGCGTGCGCACGGCCCTGCGCCTGGGTTACGAGAACGTGAAGCTGGTGTACCGGCGCAGCGAGGCGGAGATGCCCGCCGACAAGGTGGAGATCGCCGACGCCAAGGCCGAGAACGTGGAGTTCCTGGTGCTGCACAACCCCACCCGGCTGGTGCTGGACGAGAAGGGGAAGGTCACGGGGGTGGAGCTCGTCCGGATGGAACTCGGGGAGCCCGACGCCTCGGGACGGCGGCGGCCCGTAGAGGTCAAGGGGAGCGAGCTCGTGATCCCGGTGGATGCGGTCATCCCCGCCATCGGCCAGGCCATCGACCTCTCCTTCCTGTTCGCGGACGGGCCGGTGAAGGCGGACAAGTGGAAGCAGATCCAGGTCGAGGGGCTCAACAAACTCGCCGCGGTCCACAACGGAGTGGGGGTCTTTTCCGCCGGCGACTGCGTCTCCGGCCCCCTCACCCTGATTGCCGGACTGGCCGGGGGCAAGGAAGCGGCCTTCCAGATCGACCGGTTCCTCCGGGAGGGGCGCACCGAGGCCCTGGAGGAGTGGGTCATGAACCAGTACGTGGAGAAGCTCAAGCCCTACGACCCCAAGGAAGACGTGGGGGTGCCCCCGACCACCGAGCCCGCCCACATCCACCACGCGCCGGTCGAGGAGCGGGTGACGGACTTCCGGGAGGCCGAGATCGGGTTCACCCACGAGGAGGCCATCGCCGACGCCAGCCGGTGCCTGCGGTGTTACCGGCTGCTGGCAGTGGCGACGGGGGCGTGAGGGATGACGGAGCTTTCCCCTTGGGGGTCCTATAGGACCTATGGGACCTATAGGTCCTATAGGAAGTTCACAGCGAGTATGCCAAGCGTTGGGTCATACGTGACACGGGAAGGGCTGAGGGCAAACAGTCCATGGCCGACAGCCTGCATCTCCGCGAGGGGTTCTGCATGATCAGCCTGACGATCGACGGCAAAGCGGTGAGCGTCCCCAAGGGGACGACGATTCTCGAGGCCGCCCAGTCGGTGGGGATTCGGATCCCGACCCTGTGCTGGCTCAAGAAGCTCGCCCCCATCGGGTCCTGCCGCATGTGCGTGGTGGAGGTGGAGGGGTATCGGAAGCCCATCACCGCCTGCGACACCCCGGCCGGAGAGGGCCTCGTCGTGCGCACCGAGTCGGAGGAGCTCCGGGAGATGCGGCGCGACGTCCTCAAGCTCCTCCTCGTGCGCCACCCCCTGGACTGCCCGGTCTGCGACAAGGGGGGCGAGTGCGACCTCCAGGACCTGACCTGGGAATTCGGCGTCACGAAGCAGGACTTTGCGGCCGAGACCTTCGAGCGCCCCGTGCCCCGGTACGTCTCCCCATTCATCCAGCAGTGGCCCGACCGATGCGTGCTGTGCGCCCGGTGCGTCCACGCCTGCAAGGAGATCAAGGGCATCGGGTGCATCCAGATCGTCGACAACGGGTTCCACTCCTACATCGGCCCGGTGCCGGGGGTGGAGTGCATCTCCTGCGGCGAGTGCCTCTCGGTCTGCCCGGTGGGGGCGCTGACCGACTCGGTGATGCCCCGCAAGGCACGCACCTGGCAGGCCAGCCGCGTCCGCACCACGTGCGGGTACTGCGGCGTCGGGTGTCAGCTCGAGCTCAACGCGAAGAACGACCAGGTCCTGCGGGTCACCACCACCGACTTCGACGCGGTCCCGAACCGGGGGAGCCTGTGCGTGAAGGGCCGGTTCGGCTGGGAGTTCGTCAACCACCCCGACCGGCTCACCGTGCCCCTGGTGCGGAAGAACGGCCAGCTCGCGGAGGCCACCTGGGACGAGGCCCTCGGTTTTGTCGCGTCGAAGCTCCAGCAGATCAAGGACGAGAGCGGCCCCGACGCGGTCGCAGGGTTCGCGAGCGCCCGGTGCACGAACGAGGACAACTACCTCTTCCAGAAGTTCTTCCGCGCGGTGATCGGCACCAACAACGTCGATCACTGCGCACGACTCTGACACAGCGCCACCGTGGCCGGTCTGGCCACCAGCTTCGGCTCCGGCGCGATGACCAACTCCATCGCCGACTTCGAGAAGGCCGCGGCGTTCCTGGTCATCGGCTCCAACACCACCGAGAACCATCCGATCATCGGCGATGTGCTCAAACGAGCCATCACCCGGAAGGGGGCCAAGCTGGTCGTGGTCGATCCCCGCCGGATCCCGCTCACGGACTACGCGAACGTCTTCCTGCAGATCGAACCCGGCCACAACATCCCCGTCCTCAACGCGATGATGCACGTGATCCTCGCGGAGGGGCTCCACGACGCGGCCTACGTGGCCGAGCGGTGCGAGGGCTTCGAGGAACTCGCCGCGTCCTTGGCCGACTTCACGCCGGAGAAGGTGGAGCTGATCATCGGGGTGCCCGCGGAGTCCCTCCGGGAGGCCGCGCGCCTCTACGCCGCCGCGAAGCCGGCATCGATCCTCTACTGCATGGGCGTCACCCAGCACTCCCAGGGCACCGATGCCGTCAAGGCCCTGGCCAACCTCGCGATGCTGTGCGGCAACGTCGGCGTGGAGGGCGGGGGGCTGAACCCCTTGCGGGGCCAGAACAACGTGCAGGGCGCCTGCGACATGGGGGGCCTCCCCAACGTCCTCACCGGGTACCAGCGGGTGGACGACGACGCGGCCGCGGCCAAGTTCGAAGAGGCCTGGGGCCGCAAGGTCCCCCGCAAGCCCGGGCTCACCGTGACCGAGGCCACCCACGGCGCGCTGGACGGTACGGTCAAGGCCCTCTACGTCATGGGCGAGAACCCCATGATCACCGACCCGGACTTGAGCCACGTCGGAGAGGCGCTCGAGAAGCTCGAGCTCCTGGTGGTCCAGGACATCTTCCTCACCGAGACCGCCGCCAAGGCCCACGTGGTGCTCCCGGCCAGCTCCTTCGCCGAGAAGGACGGCACCTTCGCCAACACCGAGCGCAGAGTCCAGCGGGTGCGGGCGGCCGTGGCGCCCCGGGGCGAGTCCCGGCCGGACTGGGAGATCTTTCAGGACCTGGCCGGCCGCATGGGCCTCAAGATGAGCTACGAAGGGCCCTCGGAGGTCTTCGACGAGATCGCCCGCCTGACGCCCAGCTACGCCGGCATGGACTACGCCCGGCTCGAGCGCGAGGGGCTCCAGTGGCCCTGCCCGAGCAAGGATCACCCGGGCACGCCGATCCTCCACGTGGGCAAGTTCACCCGGGGCCAGGGGCTCTTCACGCCGGTCGCGTTCCGCGGGGCGGACGAGAAGGCGGACGCCGAGTACCCGCTCCTGCTCACCACCGGCCGGGAGCACGCCCACTACCACTCGGGCACCATGACCCGGCGGTGCGGGCGCATCAACGACTGCTTTCCCGAGGGCTTCATGGAGGTGCACCCGGCCGACGCGGAGAAGCTGGGACTCCGGACCGGCGACACCGTCCAGGTGTCCTCCCGCCGGGGCGAGATCCGGACCAAGGTACAGGTGGTGGACCGCACCGCGCCCGGCACCGTGTTCCTGAGCTTCCACTACAGCGAGTCCCCGGTGAACGTGCTGACCAACCCGGTGGTCTGCCCCACGGCCAAGATCCCCGAGTACAAGGTCTGCGCGGTGCGGGTGGAGAAGGTGTGAACGTTGAAGAGTGAAGGGTCAACGGCCAAACGCCGTCGGCCGACAGCAACGCGCGACGGGCAGCGGCTAGGGGGTAGCGCGTCACGCGTCACCCGTCACGCGTCGCGGCCGAGCAAAGCGAGGAGCCCATGGTTGCCTTCCTGATCGAGAGCGTGATCAAGGTGGTGGTGGTCTTCGGCGTTCTCATGCTGATGGTGGCCTACACCACCTGGCTGGAGCGCCGGGTGCTGGGCCGCATCCAGGTGCGCCGCGGGCCCAACCGCGTGGGCCCCTTCGGCCTGCTCCAGCCCATCGCCGACGGCATCAAGGGGTTCTTCAAGGAGGACATCGTCCCGGCGAACGCGGACCGGGTGGCGTACATCCTGGCGCCGGCCCTCTCCATCATCCCGGCCATCCTGATCGTCTCGGTGATCCCCTTCGGGGAGTCGATCACCCTCTTCGGGCGGGAAATCACGATGAGGGTGGCGGACATCAACGTGGCGCTGATCTTCATTCTCGGGTTGGCGAGCCTCGGCGAGTTCGGCGTCGTCCTGGGGGGGTGGGGCTCGAACAACCGGTACGGCCTGATGGGCTCCCTGCGGGCGGCGGCCCAGATGGTCAGTTACGAGCTCGCCCTGGGATTCACGCTGATCAGCGTCATCATGGTCAGCGGCAGCCTCTCCCTGGTGCAGATCGTGGACGGCCAGAGCCACATGTGGAACATCTTCAACCCCATCCTCTGGGTTCCCTTCGTCCTGTACCTGATCTGCGGGCTGGCCGAGATCAACCGCACGCCCTTCGACATGCCGGAAGCCGAGAGCGAGCTCGCCTGCGGCTTCAACATCGAGTACTCGAGCATGAAGTTCGCCATGTTCTTCATGGCCGAGTATGCCCACGCGATCTCGCTGGCCGCACTGATCACCTGCCTCTTCCTGGGCGGGTGGCACCTGCCCTTCGGCATCGAGGTGCCCTTCGTCCCGAAGGTCGTGTGGTTCCTCCTCAAGGTGTTCGTGCTGGTCTTCTTCTTCATCTGGGAGAGGGGCACCTTCCCCCGATTCCGGTACGACCAGGTGATGAACTTCGGGTGGAAGGTGCTGATCCCGGTGTCCATCGCCAACGTGGTGGTGGTGGGCGTGTACTACACGGTGTTCGCGTAACCGGCGCGGCGCGGGCCGGCACAGGAGAGACGAGATGGCGGTCATCACCCCCCTCCTCAAGGGACTGGCGTTCACCCTGGGGCGGTTCTTCACCAAGCCCGTCACCATCCAGTATCCCGAGGAGAAGCGGGAGCCCGCAGAGCGCTGGCGAGGGCTGCACCGGCTCAAGAGCGAGAACGGACGCCTCAAGTGCGTGGCCTGCGGCCTGTGCGAGGCGGTGTGCCCGGCCGACGTGATCACCGTGGAGGCGAAGGAGACCCCCGACGGCCGCCGGTTTCCGGAGCGGTTCGTGGTGGAGGTGTCGCGCTGCATCTTCTGCGGGTACTGCGCGGAGGCGTGCCCCAAGGACGCCATCGAGCTCACGCGCGAATACGAGTTCTGCGGGTACACCCGGGAGGAGTTCCACATGACCCGGGACGTGCTGGCCCGGAACTGAGGCGAAAGGGGAGGAGGTTCTCTATGGCCGTAGCGCTCTTTTTCGTCTTCGCGGGTCTGGCGGTGCTGGGCGCGCTGGGGGTGCTGACCTGCCGCAACCCCATCCACTCGGCCATGTCCCTGGTGGGGACCATGGTGAGCCTGGCGGTGATCTACCTGCTCCACCACGCCGAGTTCATCTTCGCCATCCAGCTCATGGTGTACGCCGGGGCCGTGATGATGCTCATCGTGTTCGTGATCATGCTCCTGGACATCCGGAAGGAGGAAGGCGCCGGGAAGCGGCCCTCGGGGGCGAAGCTGGTGGGCTTGGTCTGGGCGGGCCTGCTCTTCGTGCTCCTCGTGGTGCCCCTGGCCTCCCGGCTCACGGGGGTGACCGGGGGGATGACCCTCGAGGCCCGGGAGCAGGTGGGCAGCGTGGAGCTCATCGCCGACGAGCTCTTCACCACGTACCTGCTGCCCTTCGAGGCCGCCGGCATCCTGCTCCTGGTGGGGCTCGTCGGCGCGGTTGTCCTCGCGAAGAAGCGCCTGTGATCCCCGCGGGGCGGACGTTGTGTTCAGGCCCGACGGGCAACGGAGGATGAGATGATTCCCCTCGAGTACTCGATGACCCTCTCGGCAGTGCTCTTTACCCTGGGGGCCGTGGGCGTCCTGCTCCGGCGCAACGTCATCGTCCTTCTCATGTGCATCGAGCTCATGCTCAACGGCGTAAACCTGGCCTTCGTGGCCATCGCCGACCACCTCAACAGCGCCGAGGGGCTCATCTACGTGCTCTTCGTCATGACGGTGGCGGCGGCCGAGGCCGCGGTGGGGTTGGCTATCATCGTGTCGCTGTACCGGATCCGGCACACGGTGTACGCGGACGAGCTCGATCTGCTCAAGGGCTGAGCGCCCGAAAGAGGACGCTGCGATGCACGAACACACCTGGGAGTACATCTGGCTCATCCCGCTCTTCCCGATGGTGGGGGCCCTGATCAACGGCCTCATCGGGAAGCGGCTGCCCAAGAGCCTCGTCCACTGGATCGCGTGCGGGAGCGTGTTTCTCTCGTTCCTGGTCTCGGTGTGGGGGTTCTTCACCCTGCGGGCCCTCCCGGAGACCGAGCGGGTCCTGACCCAGACGCTGTTCGAGTGGATCGCCGCCGGCTCGCTGAAGGTCGATCTCGCGTACCTGCTGGATCCCCTGAGCGCCGTGATGATCCTGGTGGTCACGGGCGTGGGGTTCCTGATCCACGTGTACTCGGTGGGGTACATGCACCACGACCCGGGCTACTCCCGCTACTTTGCGTACCTCAACCTCTTCAGCTTCGCGATGCTCACCCTGGTGCTGGGGAGCAACTTCCTGGTGATGTTCGTGGGTTGGGAAGGGGTGGGGCTGTGCTCCTACCTCCTCATAGGATTCTGGTTCGAGGACCGCGCCAAGGCGGCGGCCGGCATGAAGGCCTTCATCGTCAACCGGATCGGCGACTTCGGCTTCCTGCTGGGCATGTTCCTGATCTTCGTGTACTTCGGCACCCTGGACTTCCGCACCGTCATGGCCCAGGCGCCGGCGACCCTTGCGGTCGGAGGGGCCGCGGTGACCGCGATCACCCTCCTGCTCTTCGTCGGAGCCACGGGCAAGAGCGCCCAGATTCCCCTCTACGTCTGGCTCCCCGACGCGATGGCGGGCCCGACCCCCGTATCGGCCCTGATCCACGCGGCCACCATGGTCACCGCGGGCGTCTACATGATCGGCCGGGCGGCGGTGCTCTACTCCCTGGCCCCGACCACCATGGCGGTGGTGGCGACCATCGGGGCCCTCACGGCCCTCTTCGCCGGGACCATCGCCCTGACCCAGAACGACATCAAGAAGGTGCTCGCCTACTCCACCGTGAGCCAGCTCGGCTACATGTTCACGGCCATGGGGGTGGGGGCGTACGTGGCGGGCATCTTCCACCTCATGACCCACGCCTTCTTCAAGGCCTGCCTGTTCCTCGGGTCCGGGTCGGTGATCCACGGGATGGGCGGCGAGCAGGACATGCGCAAGATGGGGGGCCTGAAGGCCCACATGCCCCACACCTATCTCACCTTCCTCGTGGCCACCATCGCCATCGCGGGGCTTCCGCCCCTGGCCGGGTTCTTCTCGAAGGACGAGATCCTGTGGATGGCGTGGTCCAACGGATTCCAGTTTCAGTGGTTCCTGGGGTTCATAGCGGCCGGCATCACGGCGTTCTACATGTTCCGCCTCGTGTTCATGACCTTCTTCGGCAAGGAGCGCTTCGACCATCACGAGGTCCACGTTCACGAGTCGCCCGTGAGCATGACCGGGCCTCTGTGGATCCTGGCCCTGCTCTCGGTGGTGGGCGGTTGGATCGGAATCCCCGCGGCCCTGGGGGGAGCAAACCACTTCCACCACTGGCTCGCGCCCGTCCTCGACGTCGGGTCCCAGGCCGGCGTCCACGCGGCGGCGGAAATGGCCGGCGCGGCGGGGGAGCACGGGGCCGCCCACCACGATCCCGTCGAGTACGTGCTCATGTTCCTGAGCGTGGCGTACGCGCTCCTGGGCATCCTGGGCGCCTACTTCCTCTACCTCCTGAAGCCCGACCTGCCGAAGGCGATCGCCGAGAAGTGCCGCGGCGCGTACGAGCTTCTGAACAACAAGTACTACGTGGACGAGATCTACCAGGCGGTGTTCGTGGACACCTGCCTGTCCCTGGCGACCTTCCTGTGGGCGTTCTGGGACGTGGTCGTGATCGACGGGATCGTCAACGGCACCGGGTACCTGGTGCGCACGGTGGGCGGCGGGCTACGGCAGCTCCAGACGGGCCGGGTGCAGGGCTACGCGCTGACGATCCTCTTCGGGGCCGTGGTGGTGGTCGCCTACTACGCGCTCATGGCTGCGTTCTAGGGTAGGAGGAGAGAGACCGATGGGTGAGCTTCCGATCCTGACCCTGATCACCTTCCTGCCGTTGGCGGGGGCGGTGGTCCTGCTCTTCCTCCCCCGGGGGGGCCTGGGGCTGCTCCGCGGCTGGACCCTCTTCGTGACGCTGCTGACCTTCGCCCTGAGCCTGCCCCTGTGGTTCGGCTTCGACAACGGGGAGGGGGGCATGCAGTTCGTGGAGCGCGCCCCGTGGATTGAGAGCCTGGGGATTCAGTACCTTCTCGGGATCGACGGGATCAGCCTCTTCCTGGTGCTCCTGACCACCTTCCTCTCGGTGATCTGCATCCTGTCGTCCTGGAGCATCGAGAAGCAGGTCCGGGAGTACATGTTCTTCTTCCTCCTACTGGAGACCGGGATGCTCGGGGCGCTCGTGGCCCTTGATCTCTTCCTCTTCTACATCTTCTGGGAGGCGATGCTCATCCCCATGTACTTCCTCATCGGAGTCTGGGGAGGGGCGGAGCGGATCTACGCGGCGATCAAGTTCTTCCTCTACACCATGGTGGGGTCGCTGCTCATGCTGGTCGCGATCCTGACGCTCTACTTCCTGAACATCAAGGCGGGCTACGGGGCGACCTTCGACGTGCTGCGGCTCTACGACCTGCCCATCGCCCCCAACGTGCAGTTCTGGCTCTTCGCCGCCTTCGCCCTGGCCTTCGCCATCAAGGTGCCGATGTTCCCGCTCCACACCTGGCTCCCGGACGCCCACACCCAGGCGCCCACGGCCGGGTCCGTGATCCTGGCGGGAGTGCTCCTGAAGATGGGCACCTACGGCTTCCTGCGCTTCGCGATCCCGCTCTTCCCGAACGCCGCCGAGGCCTTCGCGCCCTTCATGATGGTGCTCGCGGTGATCGGCATCATCTACGGTGCCCTGGTGGCCATGGTCCAGAGCGACGTGAAGAAGCTGGTGGCCTACAGCTCGGTGTCGCACCTCGGGTTCGTCATGCTGGGGCTCTTCGCCTTCAACGTCCAGGGCGTCGAGGGAGGCATCTTCCAGAGCCTGGCCCACGGGGTGTCGACGGGCGCCCTGTTCCTCCTGGTCGGGGTCATCTACGAGCGCCGCCACACCAGGGAGATCGCCCAGTTCGGCGGCCTGGCCAAGCAGATGCCGTGGTACGCGGCGATCTTCGTGGTGATCACCATGAGCTCCATCGGGCTGCCGGGCCTGAACGGGTTCGTGGGCGAGTTCCTGATCATGGTCGGCGCGTTCCTGGCCTCCAAGACCGCTGCGGTTTTTGCCGCGTCCGGGGTGATCCTGGCGGCGGGGTACATGCTGTGGATGGTGTTGCGGGTCTTCTTCGGCCCCCTGGACAACGAGAAGAACAAGGGGCTGGCCGACCTGACGGGCCTGGAGTGGGCCTACCTCGTCCCCATGGTCGTGCTGGCCTTCTGGATGGGGATCTACCCCGCAGTGTTCCTGCGTCCCATGGACGCTTCGGTGCAGCAGTGGTTGGAGCGGGTGGAGTCCCGGAGGGTGGCGTGTGCGGAGCTGGGACACCAGGACGCCGTGGCCCTGATCCTTGGGCGGGAACCGAGCCGTTCCGCGGCCGAGTGAGGAGAGGGAGGCAACTCGATGGACTTCCAGATGGCTGACCTCGGGGCCTTGGCCCCCCACATGGCGATCGCGGCGACCGCCCTGCTGGTCCTCCTGGCCGAGGCCTTCAACCCGGCCGGCCGCAAGGGGTACCTGGCGTACCTGGGCATCGCCGGCATCGTCGTGGCGGCCCTGCTGACCCCCGCCCTCTTCGGCCCGCAGCGCCTGGGGTTCTCCCGGATGCTGGCCGCGGACGGCTTCGCCGCGTTTTTCTACTTCGTGATCTACGTGGTGGGGGCGCTGACCCTGCTCCTCTCCGAGGGCTACCTGCGCTCCGAGCGGATGGACCACGGGGAATACTACGCGCTGGTGCTGCTGGCCATGGTGGGCATGATGCTCATGGCCGGGGGCACGCACCTGCTGGTGATCTTCCTGGGCCTCGAGACCATGAGCCTGGCCATCTACGCCCTGGCCGGCTTCCTGCGGACGGAGCGGGGAGCGGAGGCGAGCTACAAGTACTTCCTCCTGGGGGCGTTCGCCTCGGCGTTCCTCCTGTACGGCATCGCGCTCATCTACGGGGCCTGCGGGAGCACGCAGCTCCACGACGTGATGCGGCACTTCGCCGAGGTCCGGGGGCTCACGGCCTCCCCGATGGCGCTCATCGGCGTCGGCCTGATCACGGTGGGGTTCGCCTTCAAGGTGGCGGCGGTGCCGTTCCACGCCTGGACCCCCGACGTGTACCAGGGAGCCCCCACCGCCGTGACGGCGTTCATGGCGACCGGGGTGAAGGCGGCGGCGTTCAGCGCCTTCGTGCGCGTCTTCGTCACGGCGTTCCCCGCGCTGCACGGCGAGTGGTCCGGGGCCCTGTGGGTGCTCGCGCTGCTCACGATGACCCTGGGGAACCTCGCCGCCATCGCCCAGACCGACGTCAAGCGCATGCTGGCCTACTCCTCCATCGCCCACGCCGGGTACCTCCTGGTCGGGCTCGTGGTGGGGACCCCGGAGGCGAGCTCCGGCATGCTCTTCTACCTCCTGGCCTACGCCTTCATGAACGTGGGGGCCTTCGCGTGCGTGATCATGGTGGGGAAGTTCGGCCAGGAGAACACCGAGCTCGAGGCCTATTCGGGGCTGGGGTTCAAGTTTCCCCTTCTCGGCCTGGCGATGACGGTGTTCATGTTCTCCATGGCCGGGATCCCGCCGACCGCCGGCTTCATCGGAAAGTTCCTCATCTTCAAGGCGGCCGTGAACGAGGGCTACTACTGGCTCACGATCCTGGGGGTGCTCAACTCGGCCGCGAGCGTGTACTACTATCTGCGGGTCATCGTGGTCATGTACTTCCGAGAGGCCCCCGAGACCCCGGTCGTGGAAGAGCTGCGGGGGGGACCCTCCGCTGCCCTGGCCACGGTCCTGGCGGGCATCGGGGTGCTGTACCTGGGCGTCATCCCCGGCAGCATCGTGGACCTGGCCCGGGAGGCCGTGCGGTTCCTGATCTGAACCGGCCCCGGGGCCGGAGCGAGCGCAGAGGACAGCAGGGCCCCTTCGGGGCCCTGCTTCCGTTTCGGCGTCGAGGCACGGACGGCCGGGGGCGGCGGCCGGGTCGCCGGCGGTCCTTCCCCCGGGCGCTACACTCAGGGTAGACTACCGCCTTTTGGCAGGGGCGGAGAGACAGCGGGCGACCCATGGACGAGATCCGAAACTTCTGCATCATCGCGCACATCGACCACGGCAAGTCCACCCTGGCGGATCGGCTGATCCAGGCCTGCGGGGGGGTGTCGGACCGGGAGTTCCAGGACCAGCTCCTGGACAGCATGGACATCGAGCGGGAGCGGGGCATCACGATCAAGAGCAATACCATCACGCTCCGCTACACGGCCCGGGACGGCCGTCCCTATGTGCTGAACCTCATCGACACGCCGGGCCACGTGGATTTTTCCCACGAGGTGCGCCGCTCCCTGATGGCCTGCGAGGGGGCGCTTCTCATCGTGGACGCCACCCAGGGCGTGGAGGCCCAGACGGTGGCCAACCTCTACCTGGCTTTGGAGTACGACCTGCGGCTCCTGCCCGTGATCAACAAGATCGACCTCCCCGCCGCGGACGTGGAAGGGGCCCGGGAGGAGATCGACGCGGACCTGGGGCTCGACCCCTTCGAGGCGATCCCGATCTCGGCCAAGAAGGGCATCGGCGTCGAAGACGTGCTCGAGGGAGTGGTGGCCCATCTGCCCCCGCCCACGGGGGATCCCGAGGCCCCCCTCAAGGCTTTGATCTTCGACGCCTATTACGACCCGTACCGGGGGGCCATCCTCCAGTGCCGGGTCCGGGATGGGGTCTTGCGCGCGGGCCGGCGGATTCGCTTCATGCACACGGAGAAGGAGCACGAGGTCGAGGAGGTGGGCCTCCTGCGCCTGGGGAGGGTCAAGACGGAGGAGCTCTCCGCCGGGGCCGTGGGGTACGTGATCGCGGGCATCAAGACGATCCGCGACGTGGAGATCGGCGACACGATCACCGACGCGGCCCGCCCCACGGCGGAGCCGATCCCCGGGTACCGGCCGGCGAAGCCCGTGGTCTTCTCCTCGATGTACCCGGTGTCGACCGACGAGTACGAGGACCTCACCCGAGCCCTGGAGAAGTTTTCCCTCAACGACGCCGCCCTCGTCTACCAGAAGGACTCGTCGGCCGCGCTGGGTTACGGGTTCCGCTGCGGGTTCCTCGGCCTCCTGCACCTGGACGTGGTCCAGGAGCGGCTGACCCGGGAGTTCGGGATGTCGCTCATCCTCTCGGCCCCCTCGGTGCACTTCAAGGTCACCCTCACCGACGGGAAGCTCGTGGAGGTGGACAACCCCACCTTCTGGCCCGACCCGGTCAAGATCCAGTCTGTGGAAGAGCCCTTCATCCGGGCCACCATCCTGTGCCCCGAGAAGTACATGGGCACGGTGATGGACCTGTGCCGCGAGTACCGGGCGGCGAGCCTCACCGTGAATTACCTGGCGGTGGGCCGGGTCGAGGTCGTGAGCGAGATGCCCCTGGCCGAGGTGCTCTTCGACTTCCACGACCGACTCAAGACGGTGACCCGGGGCTACGGCTCCTACGACTGGGAGGAGCTCGAGTACCGCCCCAGCGACATCGTCAAGGTGGACATCCTGGTCAACGGGGAGAGGGTCGATGCGCTCTCCTACCTGGTGCACCGGGACAAGGCCCGGCCTCGGGCCCTCCACTACTGCGAGAAGCTTGCCGAGATGATCCCTCGCCACCAGTTCAAGATTCCCATCCAGGGCGCCGTCGGCGGGTCGATCATCGCCCGCACGAACATCCAGGCCGTGCGCAAGGACGTCACCGCCAAGTGCTACGGTGGCGACATCACGCGCAAGCGCAAGCTCCTCGAGAAGCAGAAAGAGGGGAAAAAGAAGATGCGCATGTTCGGTTCGGTGGAGATCCCGCAAGAGGCCTTCGTGGCCGTGCTGCGCACGGACAAGAGTGGCTGAGTCCGACCGGGCGCGCTTCCCCTCGGGGCCGGGGTCTCCCCCCGACTGGGCCGGGGCGCTCGCCTCTCGCCTTCCCGCCCTCGACGACCCCGAAGGGGCCCGGGTGCCGGCGGGCCTCCCCCCCGTGACCGACGCCCACGTGCACGTCTTCCCGGATGGGCTCATGGGGGCGGTGCGGCGATGGTTCGACGTCCACGGCTGGCCGGTGCGGTACCGCCTGTCGTCCGAGGAGCTCGTGGCCTTCCTCCTCGGACGCGGGGTCGAGCGCCTGGTGCTCCTGCACTACGCCCACCGGCCGGGTATGGCACGGGAGCTCAACCGGTACGTGGCGGGCCTGTGTGCGGGCAGCCCGCGCCTGACCGGCCTCGCCACCGTGTTCCCGGGAGAGGAGGGGGCCGCCGACGTCCTGGAGGAGGCCTTTGGCCTCGGGCTTGGCGGGGTCAAGGTCCATCAGCACGTCCAGTGCTTCGACCCGGACGGTCCGGGGCTGCGGGAGGTCTGCGCAGTGTGCGAGGGCGCCGACCGGCCCCTTGTGGCCCACCTGGGGCGAGAGCCCAAGAGCCCCGCCTACCGTTGCGACCCCCACACCCACTGCGCGGTCGACAAGGTGGCGCGGCTCCTGCGGGACTTCCCCCGGCTGCGCCTGTGCGTGCCGCACCTGGGGGCGGACGAGTTCGACGCCTACGCCGCCCTTTGCTGCCGGTGGGACAATCTGTGGCTCGACACGACGATGATGCTCTCCGGATACTTCCCGGGATTGCGGCCGCCTCCCCTGACCCGGTTCCGGGAGGACCGGGTCCTGTACGGGACCGATTTTTGTCACTTGCCCTACGCCTGGGACCGGGAGTTGCGCCGGATCCAGGCGGCGGGTCTCACCGACGGGCACCTGGAGCGGCTCCTGGGCCGGAACGCCGAGGAGCTCTTCGCCCTGCCCGCGACCAGCGCTGCACTGGAGGGTCCATGAGCACCGCCATCGAAGAGCGCATCCGCCAGTTCCTCGTCGCCCCGGCCTTCGGCGTGGTGGGGGCCTCGGCGGACCGGTCCAAGTACGGCAACAAGGTCTTGCGCTGCTACGTCCAGAACGGGCGCCGGGTCGTCCCGGTGAACCCGAAGGAGGCAGCGGTCGAAGGCCTCCCCTGCGCGGCAGGGGTCGCAGACCTCCCGGACGAGGTCTCGAGCATCTCGGTCATCACTCCGCCGGCGGTCACGGAGCGGGTGGTGGAGGAGGCCATCGCCCGAGGCATCCGCAACGTCTGGATGCAGCCCGGGGCCGAGAGCCCGGCGGCGGTGGCACGGTGCGAGGAGGCCGGGGTGAACGTCATCGCCGACGGGAGCTGCGTCCTCGTGGTGCTGGGGTTTCGCGAGGACGGCGCCGGGCGATAGGGCGCCGGGCGGCTGCCGCTGCCCGTGGGAGCGGGCTCCCGCCCGCGACGGGTCTGTGCCTTGGCGGGCCTGCGGGGACGCGCGATGCTTGCCTCTGTGGGAGCGGGCTCCTGCCCGAGACGGGTCTGTGATCGGGCGGGCCTGCGGCTCGGTTCACGCCCGGGAGGCGCTCCCACAGGGGTGGGACGCGAGGGGCTCAAACCCCGAAGGGTCGCCACAGGCCGTCGGTGCCCAGGAGCTCACAGGGCCGGAAACCCGCCTTGTACGCCATCCTGGGACAACCCTCGATCCAGTAGCCGAAGTAGTAGTGGGTCAGGCCGAGGGCCTCGGCGAGCCGGATCTCCGCCAGGCTGCTGAAGATGCCGAGTCCCCGCGGGGAGCAGTCGGGCTCGAAGTAGAAGTAGACCGTGCTCAGGGCCGTGGGGGTCCGGTCGCAGATGCCCACCCCCACCAACCGGCCCTCGGGGGTCCGGTAGCAGGTCTCAAGGGTGTCCGTGGGCGAGCGGTACAGGAAGCCCTCCAGCTCCCGGGGGTCACCGGCCATCCGGCCGTCGTGGCGGGCGGCGAGGTAGCGCCGGAAGAGGTCGGCCTTCTCCCCCGTGAGCTCCGGAGGGCCCAGGCTGATCTCCAGGTTGCCGTTGCGGCGCCAGACCCTGCGCTGGCTCTTGCCGGGGCGAAATCCCGCCACCGGAACCCGGAGCGGTACACAGTTCCGGCAGCCCGGGCACGCCATCTGGTAGAAGACCCGGCCCGAGCGGCGAAAGCCGGCGTCCATCAGCTCCTGGTACGCCCACCCGGGCACGGCGTCGCACCGGAAGCCCCGGCTCACGGCGGATCGGCCCGGCAGGTACGGGCACTCGTGGGGCGGGGTGGCGGAGACCTCGAGGCCGAGAGGCACCGGGAGGGTGGGATAGAAGGACATCCGCTGCGGGCGGACGCCTGTCTCGCGGGCGGGCGCGCTCCCGCCGCCGGGGACGGCGGCAGAGGGGTCGAGGGGGCTGGGTTCCAGGGTCACGGTGGGATCTGGATAGCATGGCCCCGCGCGCCGGTCAACGGCCCCGCGCGACACGGCCGTGTGTGCGGGCGCTTGCGGGATAGAAAGGGGATGGGACGGTGACGATGGCAAGGGGCGGCGAGGGGGGAACGGCACGGCGGGAGACGGCCACCCTGGCCGGAGGGTGCTTCTGGTGCCTCGAACCGCTCTTCGAGGAGCTGGCCGGCGTGGAGGAGGTGGTGCCCGGGTACGCGGGGGGCGCCGTGCCTCGTCCGACCTACCGCCAGGTGTGTACCGGTGCCACGGGGCACGCCGAGGCCGTGCAGGTGGTCTTCGACCCCGCCATCCTCTCGTTTCGCGAGCTCCTCGAGGTCTTCTTCGCCGTACACGACCCGACCACGCCCGACCGCCAGGGGGCGGACGTGGGCAGCCAGTACCGCTCCGCGGTCTTCTACCACTCGGAGGCCCAGAGATCGACGGCCGAGGAGGTCATCGGGCAGCTCGAGGCAGAGGGTCTGTGGGGGGCTCGGTTCGTCACCCAGGTCGTACCCTTCGACGCCTTCTACCCGGCGGAGGCCGAGCACAGGCAGTACTACCGCCGCAACCCGGGCCAGGGCTACTGCCGTGTGGTGATCGCCCCCAAGGTGGCGAAGCTCCGCCGGCGCTTCGGCCGGAAGCTCAAGGCGCGGCCGGCACGGCAGGGGCCGAGCGGTCTCCTCTGACCCCAGAAGGGGATCATCCGGGAAATGACCGGGTGCTCGTGTCCAGGGACGATCGGGTGGGCCCGACCACGTAGGCAGACGGCCGCTCGACGGGAGCAACTGCTTCGGGAGCCGCGATATCGCGAGGATTCCGGATGCGGCGCGGGAGCGCGCTCCCGCCGTGCAGCCCGGCATCGTCTGCCGGAGTGGGCGGGCCCACCCGATCGTTACCGGAAGAACCTAAAAAGGAAACGGGGCCGCATCGGCGGCCCCGTTTCCCAGGAGGAGGGGAGGAGGAAGCGTGCCGCTCGTCGGATCCGGGGAGTGCCACGCTCCCCGGGTTCCGCCTCGCGGTACGAGCGGAAGCATACACCGTCCAGATGAAACGGCGATGAGCTCGAGGTGAAAAGTCGGTGAGAGAAGAGCCTTCTGCGTCCGAGGCAACCGGGTCCCCGGTGGGACGAGGTGCCCCCTCTGGGCCCGCCGGGTCCCGCCACCCGTCCTTCTCGGGTCGGGGGGGCGAGGCCCCCGTGACTGTCGGCAAGCCCTCCCCCGCACCGGTCTTGGGACGCCACCTCTGGGGGCTGCTCCCCTTCGTCCGCCCTTATCGCCGGCGGGTCGCCGTCGGCCTGGCCACCAACGTGCTGGCGCGGTTCTTCGACCTGCTGCCCATGGTGGTGGTCGGCCGGGTCGTGGACGCCGCGGTGCGAGGGGAGGGCGGGTCGGGAACCTTTGCGCTCTACGGCCTGACCGTGCTCGGCACCTTCGCCGGGCTCGCCCTGTTCCAGAGCTCCAGCGACTACGCGTGGGACACCCTTGCCCAGAAGGTGCGCCACGACCTTCGGGTGCGCCTCTACGAGCACCTCCAGCGGTTGGAGCTCTCCTTCTTCGAGGAGCGCCAGACCGGCGACGTCATGGCGGTGCTGTCCAACGACGTGGACAACCTGGAGAACTTCTTCTCCGACGCCACCACCAGCGTCGTTCGCATCGCGGTGACCTTCCTCGGCACCTACGGGTTCCTCCTCTGGCTGGACTGGCGCCTCGCCCTGCTGCTCTTCGCCCCGCTGCCTTTCGCCGTGGTGGCGGTGCGTTTCTTCGCCACGCGCGTCCAGCCCCAGTACCGCCGCTCCCGGCAGGCGGTGGGAGCCATCAACAGCATCCTCGAGACGAACCTGCAGGGCATGGGCGTGATCCAGGCCTACACGGCCGAGGCCCAGCAGGCCGCCCGGGTCGTGGAGCGGTCCGCCGAGTACCGGGACGCCGCGATGCAGGCGGCGCGGGAGCGGGCCAAGTTCATCCCGGTCATCTACGCCATCGCGGGGTGCGCCTTTGCGTCCCTCATCGGCGCCGGGGGGTGGCTCACCTTCGCCGGGCACGGGCCCACCGTGGGCGACTACACCACCTTCGTCCTCTTTGCCATGCGGCTGGTGCTGCCGCTGTTCGTCTTCGGCATGCTCATCAACCAGTTCCAGCGTTCGGAGGCCTCGGCCCGGCGCATCGCCGAGCTCCTGGGGACGACCCCAAAGATCGCGGACCGGCCGGACGCCCAGGCCCTCGGCGCTCCCCCGCGGTCCCTGGAGTTCCGCGGCGTGCGGTTCGCCTACCCCGGCAGGCCCCCGGTGCTCAACGGGGTAGACTTCCTGCTAAAGAGGGGGAAGGTCCTGGGGGTGGTGGGCCCCACCGGCGCCGGGAAGAGCACCCTGGTCAAGCTGCTCCTGCGCTACTACGAGCCCCAGGAGGGCGAGATCGCGGTGGACGGACGGCCCCTCGGCGGAGTCACGCTCGAGAGCCTGCGCCGACACGTGGGGTACGTCTCGCAGGAGGCGTTCCTCTTCTCGGGGACCGTGGCCGAGAACATTCGCCTGGGCTCTCCCGCTGCGTCCGACGCCGACCTGCGGGAGGCGGCGAGGATCGCCGGGGCGGATGAGTTCATCCACCTCCTGCCCGAAGGGTACGAGACCCGGGTGGGGGAGCGGGGCGTGAAGCTCTCCGGCGGGCAGCGCCAGAGGATCTCCCTGGCCCGGGCGGTGCTCCGGGATCCCCCGATCCTGGTGCTCGACGAGGCGACGTCGGCGGTGGACACCCGAACCGAGGAGGTGATCCAGCGAAACCTCCACCAGTTCCGGGAGGGGCGGATGACCCTGGCGGTGGCCCATCGCCTCTCCACCGTCCGGCACAGCGACGAGATCCTGGTCTTGGTGGACGGGGTCGTGGTGGAGCGGGGCACCCACGACGCGCTCCTCGCCGCCAAGGGCGTGTACTCGGGGCTCTGGGCGGTGCAGAGCGGAGAGGCGTAGGCCCCTCCCCGCATCGGGATCGCCATCGAAATCGAGATGCCGATTCCGATGGCGATCCCGACCTCGATCCCGATAGCGAGAGATGTTCGTTCCTGTTCGCGGGGCCGACCTTGCGGGGGTCTCTACCCCTGGGGTAGGCTGCACCCTTGTGTTCTTCTTCACGGGTCCCGGGGTCCGGCCCCGGGGCCGTCCCGCTCCGCCCCCCCCAGGCTCGCCATGACCCAAGACCCTTCGCCCCCCATCGAGCCGGCGCCTCCGGCGTCGTCGCCCGCTGCGGATCGCTTCCGCAGGCTCCGCCCGTGGGTTGTGACCCTGGCGATCGCCGTCCTGACGGTCGGCGTCGTTGTGTACGGAGTCACCCGGGAGACCCCGGCCCCGCCGCACGTGGCGAGGCGGCTCGCCAACGTCGAGGTCCGCACGGTGGTGCCTGCCCTGTACCGGGAGGCCCTGATCCTCGCGGCCCGTCTGGAAGCCGACCGGGTCGCCGCCGTCAGCCCGGAGTTCGCCGGCCGGCTTGCCCGCTGGCACGTCCCCGAGGGAGGGGAGGCGGCCGCGGGGCAGCTGGTGGCCGAGCTCGACACGGAAGCCCTCGATGCGGCGCTGGCCGAGCTTCGGGCGCGCCGGGCGTCGGCGGAGAGCACCGTGGAGCACGCCCGGGTGGGCCTGGAAGCCGCCAGTGTCGCGGTGGAGCACGCGGGGAAGGAGGCGGAGGTGCGCGAGCTCGCCCTGCGGGGGGCGCTGGCGAACCTGGAGCTCGTCCGCACCGAGCACGCCCGGGCGGAGAGCCTGGTGGCCCAACAGGTGCTCGACCGAGCCCGCCTCGACGTGGCTCGCAACGCTCTGACCCAGGCCGAGGTGGGGGCGGAGCAGGCGCGCGAGGCCCTGGCGGCGGCACGGCTCGGGATCCGGGCGGCCCAGGTGGGGCTGGCCGAGGCGGAGGCACGGCTCGCGCTGGCCCGGTCGGGGGTGGAGGAGCTCGACGCGGCCGTGGCGAGCCTCGAAGTGCAGCGGTCCAAGACCCGGCTCCTGGCGCCGATCCCGGGGATGCTCGAGAAGCATTTGGCCGAGCCGGGGGAGACGGTGGAGTCGGCGAGGCCCCTGGCCCTCCTCTACGACCTCGACCGCCTGCGGGCCGTGGTCCACGTGCCGGACCGGTTCGTGTCCTTCCTCGACACCTGGAACCCGGCGGCCGAGGAGTTCGTGCGCCGCACCCGGCCGGGAGCGCTCCGGGAGGTGCGCGCCCGGGTGGTGGTGCCGGGGCTCCCCCAGCTCACCGGGGGGGAAGGGAGGGGCTTCGAGGTGCCGGCGGAGCTCGTCCGGATCGCCCAGGCTTCGGACGCCGAGAGCAACACGTTTGCCGTGGAGCTCCGTGTGCCGAACCCCGGGCGGGCGCTGCGCCACGGCATGATCGTCCGGGCGGAGATCGACTACCTCGCCTTTCCCGACGCCGTGGTGGTCCCCCTGGGGGCCGTGCAGGTCACCGACGCCGGCCCCCGGGTCTTCGTGCTGCGGCGTGACGAGGGGAGGGCGTACGCCGACGCGCGCGACATCGTGCCCGGGTCCATCCAGGAGGACCGGGTCCAGGTGCTCGAGGGGCTCGCCGGGGGAGAGAGCCTCGTCGTCTCGGGCTGGAAGGGGCTCGTCTCGGGCACCGAGGTGAACGTGGTGCTGGAGGACGGCGTCTTCACCGGGGGTGCCGGGGAGGGAGGGGGCGGCCCGGCCGCGACAGGGGGCGCGACCCCGTGACCCTCACCCGCTTCGCCATCCGCCACTTCATGGCGGTCCTCGTCCTGTGTTTGGGGATCACGCTCTTCGGCTCCCTCTCCTACCGGAGCATGCCCCGGGAGAACTTCCCCGACGTGGAGATCCCGGTGGTCATCGTCACCACCCTCCTCGAGGGCGCCAACCCCGAGGACGTGGAGCTCGCGCTCACCATCCCCCTGGAGACCGAGCTCGACGGCGTCGAGGCGCTCAAGGAGATGCGCAGCGTCAGCGCCGAGGGGGTGTCCACCGTCACCCTGGAGTTCGAGCTGGGGGTCAACATCGAGATCGCCCTGGGCCGGGTGCGCGACGCGGTGGACAAGGCCAAGGCGGACCTTCCGTCCGAGGCGGACGAGCCCATCGTGAAGGAGTTCTCCCTGGCCGGCGACGTGCCGGTGCTGGTGCTCAACCTGGTGGCCCCGGGCCACGTGGCGCGCTCCGAGCTCAAGGACCTCGCGGAGGAGATCGAGAACGAGCTCACGCGGATTCCCGGGGTGCTCGACGTGAAGATCCGGGGCGGGCGCGAGCGGCAGGTCCTGGTGGAGATCGACCCGGAGCGGCTCCGTCACTACCGCCTGACCCTGGCCCAGGTGCAGGGGGTGCTCACCGGGACCAACCGCAACGTCTCGGCGGGGGTGGCCGAAGCGACCACGAGCCGCATCGTGATGCGCCTGCCCGGGGAGTTCCGAACGCCGGCGGAAATCTTCCGCCTGGTCGTCGGCCGGAGCCCGGGGGGAACGTCGATCCACCTGCGCGACGTGGCCATGGTGCGCCAGAGCTTCGAGGACGAGACCTCCCGCGCGCGCTTCTACGACTTCACCGGACCGGACGGGGAGAGGCCCCGGGACGAGCACGTGGAGCCCCGCCACTCGGTCAGCATCGAGATCATGAAGAAGAGCGGGGAGAACATCCTCGACATGGCCGAGGCGGTGCGGGAGGTGCTCACCCACTACCCGCTGCCCGCGGACGTGCAGGTAGTCACCGGGCTCGACATGTCCAAGGACGTCCGGATGATGCTCTCCGACCTGGAAAACGGCATCGGCACGGCGCTCCTGCTGGTGCTCCTGGTGATCTTCGTGGGCCTGGGCGCCCGCACCGCGGTGCTCGTGGCCTGGGCCATCCCCTTCTCCATGCTCCTGTCGGTGCTCACGCTCCAGGTGCTCGGCCTCACGCTGAACATGATCGTCCTCTATTCCCTGATCCTCGCGCTGGGGATGCTGGTGGACAACGCGATCGTCATCGTGGAGAACATCTACCGGCACCTGTGCATGGGGGCGAGCCGCGCGCGGGCGGCCCTCGACGGCACCTCCGAGGTGGCCTGGCCGGTCATCGCCTCCACCGCCACCACCGTGGGGGCTTTTTCGCCGTTGCTCTTCTGGCCCGGGATCATGGGCGAGTTCATGGGGTTCCTTCCCAAGACGGTGATCATCGTCCTCACCAGCTCCCTCTTCGTCGCTCTGGTCATCAACCCGACCCTGGCGGCCCTCTTCCTGAAGCGTCCCGCAGGGGCCGAGGCAGCCATCGACCCGGAGTCGCGGCGCCCCACCTACCCCTTGGCGGTGTGGTACGGCAGGGCGCTGGAGTTCCTGCTGGACCGACCCGGCTGGACCCTCTCGACGGCCTTCGCCGTGCTGGCCCTGGTCTTCACCCTGTACGGCGTCTTTGGGAGGGGAACGGAGTTCTTCCCGACCCTGGAGCCCAACTTCGTCGTCGGCAGCATCAAGTCCCCCGACGGGGTCTCACTCGAGGAGTCGGACCGGCTGAGCCGCACTCTCGAGGACCGGCTCTTCGGCCGTCCGGGGAGCGGGTACGACCGGCCGGTAGCGAACCTGAAGCACGCCACCGTGTCCGTGGGGCTCGAGGAGGGCCAGGGGGGCTTCGGGGAGGAGGGCCTGGGCCCGATCAAGACGCGCATCGAGTTCGTGGATCGGGAGTACCGCACCGAGAGCACGAACCTGACCCTGGCGGAGATCCGCAACCGGGTGGAGGGGCTGGACCGGGACGGCCGGACGGTCACCCATCCCCTCTACGGCGCGGAGTTCGACGTGGTCAGGCCCCAGGAGGGCCCTCCCACCGGGAAGGCCGTGTCCATCGACGTCTTTGGGCATGACCTGAACCGGATGACCGAGGTCATCCGGGACATGAAGGCCCTCATGGAGCAGACCGAAGGGGTAGCCAAGCCCACCGACGACGCCGCAACGGCCCAGCCGACCCTTCGGTGGACCGTCGACTGGGACCGGGCGGGGATGGTGGGCCTCCACCAGGCCGCCGTGGGTGCCGCCCTGCAGATGGCGGTGGGCGGGCTCAGGACCGGCACCCTGGGGCACGGAGACGACGAACAGGACATCCTGGTGCGCCTGCCGGAGAGGTACCGGCTCGACACGCGGAGGCTGGAGAACGTCACGATCCCCACGGAGCTGGGGGGGGCCGTCCCCATCGCCTCGGTGGCTTGGGCAGAGCTCGTCCCCGGCCCCGTGACCATCCGCCACCTGGACCGCGGCCGGGTGCTCAACGCGGGGGCCGAGGTGCAGCCCTGGGTGCGAGCCGACGCCGACGTGCGTGCCGCCTTCCAGGAGAAGGTGCGGGCCTACGCCTTTCCCCCGGGCATGACCTATCGGTTCGGGGGGGCGGCCGAGGAGGAGCAGGAGTCCACGGAGTTCCTCCAGCAGGCCTTCCTCATCGCCCTCTTCCTCATCGCCATGGTGCTCGTGATCCAATTCAACTCGCTCCTCGTGCCCGGCATCATCCTGTGCTCGGTGATCTTGTCGCTCATCGGGGTCTTCACGGGGCTCCTGGTCTTTCGCATGCCCTTCGGGATCATCATGAGCGGCATCGGCGTCATCTCGCTGGCCGGGGTCGTGGTGAACAACGCCATCGTGCTCCTCGACGCCATCCGCCAGCTCCAGGCCCAGGGCAAGAGCGCCCGGGAGGCCGTGGTCACGGCCGGCATGATCCGCTTGCGCCCGGTGCTCCTCACCGCGATCACGACCATCCTCGGCCTGCTCCCCATGGCGCTCAAGCTCAACATCGACTTCTGGAATTTCACCTACCAGTACAACACCGAGTCGTCCCAGTGGTGGCAGTCCATGGCCGTGGCCATCATCTTCGGCCTGGCGCTCTCCACGGTGCTGACCCTCGGGGTGGTGCCCACCCTGTACCTGAGCTATGCGGGCATCCGGCGGTGGGTCTTCCGCAAGCTCGGCTGGGAGGGTCTGGACGAGGAGCTCGACGCCCTGGGCCTGCGCAAGGAAATGGCGGCGTCGTGAGGGGGGACTTGGGCGGATGACAGGATGGGCTCTCTCCCTCCCTCCCCCACAGGGGGAGGGTCGGGGTGGGGGACCCGGGGGCCGGACAGGGCGCCCCCCTCCTGCCTCCCCCCGGCGGGGGGAGGAACCTCGCGAACCCACCCGTGACGTCCCCAAAGAGGAGACACGATGCCCGAAATCTACCTGGATGCCGACGGGTGCCCCGTGAAGGACGAGACCTACCGGGTCGCCCAGCGCTACGGGCTCACGGTGTACGTGGTGGCGAGCCGCGCCCTGGGGGTGCCGAGCGACCCGCGGATCCACGCGATCGCGGCGGGGGGGCGCTTCGACGCGGCCGACGATTGGATCGCCGAGCGGGTGGGAGAGGACGACATCGCCGTCACCGCCGACATCCCCCTGGCGGCCCGGTGCCTGGAGAAGGGGGCGCGGGTGCTGAGCCCCCGGGGCCAGGATTTCACCGAGGAGACCATCGGCGACGCCTTGGCGAGCCGGGCCCTCATGGACCAGCTCCGCCAGATGGGGATGGCGTCCGGGGGGCCTCCGCCCATGGGCAAGGCGGACCGGTCCCGCTACCTCTCCCGGCTCGACGAGGTGATCCAGGCGATCCGGAGGGCCCAAAGGGGGTGACGCGCCGGACCCGGGCCACCCTCTACGCGCTGGCCACGGTGCTCCTCTGGTCCACCGTGGCCAGCGCGTTCAAGCTCTCGCTCCGCCGCCTGGATCCGCTCCAGCTCCTCCTGTACGCGAGCGCCGTCTCCACCCTGGTCCTCGCGGTCATCCTGGCGGCCCAGGGGCGCCTGGGGGTGCTGCTGACCTACACCCGGGGCCAGTACCTGCGCTCGGCCGTTCTGGGGCTCCTGAACCCGCTCCTCTACTACCTCGTGCTCTTCGGGGCATACGACCGGCTGCCGGCCCAGGAGGCCCAGGCCCTCAACTACACCTGGGCCATCACCCTGGCGTTGCTCTCGGTCCCGCTCCTGGGGCAGCGGCTGCGGCGAGGGGACGTGGCCGGGGGGCTCCTGGGCTATGCGGGGGTCGTGGTCATTGCCACGCGGGGGGATCCCCTGGGCCTGCACTTCTCCGACCCGTTGGGGGTCTCCCTGGCCCTGGGAAGCACCGTCCTCTGGTCCCTCTACTGGATCGCCAACACCCGGGACGACCGGGACCCCGTGGCGGCGCTCTTCCTCAACTTCCTCTTCGGGCTCCCCTTCGTGTGGCTCGGGTGCGCCCTTTTCTCGGAGGTGCGCCTTCCCGACGCCGGAGGTCTTCTGGGGGCGGCCTATGTGGGCACCTTCGAGATGGGGATCGCCTTCGTTCTCTGGCTGCGGGCGCTGCGGCTGGCGGAGAACGCCTCGCGGGTGGGGAACCTGGTCTTCCTCTCCCCCTTCCTCTCGCTCGTCTTCATCCGGACGTTTGTGGGAGAGGCGATCCTCCCCTCCACCTTCGCCGGCCTCGCCCTCATCGTGGGCGGGCTGGCGGTGCAGCAGCTCTTTACTTCTCCCCCTTCTGCCCCACGAAGCAGTCCTCCTTGCGCTTGAAGAGCACGTTGAACGTGGTGAGGCTCCCGTAGCAGCGGGTGATGTACTGCTGGAGGCCCACCCGGTCCTGGTCGGTGAGGTTGGGGTGGGCGTTGACCTGCTGCTCGAGGACGCGCAGGCGGTCCCGGATCATGACGATCTTGTGGAAGAAGGCCTCGAGCGGCACGGCCTTGGGGGCCAGGGCGGGATCCGCGGGCTTGAGGACGAGCTCGCCCCCCTCCCACCGCTCGGCCATCTCCACCGCGGGCAGCTCCTCTTCGCGCAGGTCGCGCACCGCGAGCTTGACGAGCTCGTAGGCGGCGATCTCGGCCGGGGTCAGCGGCGCCAGATCGCCGCGGCCGAAGTAGGTCTCCTTGCCGGAGCGGACGAAGCACACCTTGCACCGTTGTTCCTCCCCGAAGCCTGAGGTCTCCTCCACACGGCCCAGCCCCAGGGCGGGGTGGCGGACCAGGTCTCCCTTGAGCAGGTCTCCGGGCATCGCAGCTCCTTTCATCGTTAAGTACTTCCTTATTCCCTCCCCCTCCGGGGGGAGGCAGGAGGGGGGCGCTCGAAGCACGAGCGGTGCCCGCCCGACCGTGCAGGCCCCTCCGGGGGGAGGCTCTACGACCCACCCTCGCGCACGAAGCGGTAGCCCCGGCCCCTCACGGTGAGGAAGTGCACGGGGGACGACGGATCCGGCTCGAAGTACTTGCGCAGTCGCACCACGAAGTTGTCCAGGGTCCGGGTCTCGCTGTCCGGGGGCATTCCCCAGACCGAGCCCAGGAGCTCGGCGCGGGGGAGCACCTCGCCCTCGCGGGCCACGAACAGGCGCAGCATCTTCAGCTCGAGCTCGGTCAGCGTCACGTCCCCCCGGGGACCCGCGGCCGCCCCGGAGGCCAGGTCGACGCGGTTGTCCCCGAACCGGTACCGCTCCGCGACATCCACGGGCTGCCGGTACCAGCCCGACCGCCGCAGCATGCCCTGCACCCGCAAGAGGAACTCCGCGAGGCTGAAGGGTTTGGTCAGGTAGTCGTCGGCGCCGTGGCGGAGGCCCTCGACCCGGTCGGCCTCGGAGGAGAGGGCGGTGAGCATGAGGACCGGCAGGCGCGGTTCCAGGGTCCGGATGCGCCGGCAGACCTCGAGCCCTCCGATGCCGGGGAGCATCAGGTCGAGTACCACCAGGGCGAAGGGGTGCTCGGGGAGGAGGCGCAGCGCCTCCTCCCCGGTTTCCGCGTGGACGACCCGGTAGCCCTCCTGCTCGAGGTTGAACACCAGGCCCCGGGCGATGTGGGGCTCGTCTTCCACGAGCAGGATCTCCGTCTGGCTCACGGGACCTCCTCGGGCTTGCCGTTTCGCAGTCGGGGGAGCGCCAGGTGCACCGTGGTGCCCTGGCCCGGCCCCGCGCTCTCGAGCCAGATCTTGCCCTTGTGGCGGAGCACCACCACCCGGGTGATGAAGAGGCCGAGGCCGGACCCCTGGGTGCCGTCGTCCCCGCGCCGCACCCGGTAGAACATCCGAAACACCTTGCGCTGCTCCCGGGGCTCGATGCCGCGGCCCCGGTCCGAGATAGCGAGGTGGCAGCTGCGGTCGCGGCCCCGGAGGGTGACCTCGATGCGGGGCGGCCCCTCGGAGTACAGCAGGGCGTTCTCGAAGAGGTTGCGAAGGGCCATGCTCAGGGATTCGGCCTCGAACCGGGCCCGCAGGCCCGGTTCGAGGTGCAGGGAGAGCGTTCCCCCCTCCGGCAGGTCCTGACGCCTGTCCCCGAAGTACCCCTCGACAAAGGCCGAGAGGTCGCCGGGGCGCAAAGCGAGCTTCAGGCCCCGGTGCTCCAGGCGGTTGGCGGTCAAAAGGTTGGTGGTGAGTCGGTTGAGGCGCTCCGTGTCCTCCAGCATCGTTTCCACGAAGGAGTCGAGCTGTTCGGGGGAGGGGCGGCGCAGCCGGATCGTCTCCAGGTAGAGCCGCAAGGAGGCCAGGGGCGACTTGAGCTCGTGGGTCACCTGGGAGACCAGGCGCTTCTGCTCCCGGTAGAGCGCGGCCTGTCGGCGCCAGTAAAGAAAGATCACATAGACGCCGACCAGGATCACCACCAGGAGCACGAGGCCCTCGATCAGGATCAGCCAGTCCAGGGGGCTGTGGGGCAGCTCGGGCCCGTAGGTTTCCGCCAGCTCCCGCAGCCGACGCTGGCTGCGGAGGCTCCCGTACACCCAGAACACCACCGCGAGGATCCAGGCGAGCTGGACCGCGACGAACACAACGATGGGGGACAGGAGGCTGCGCAGGCGCGGCACGGTCCCTTCCGGCGCCCCGGCGGGGCGGGTGAGGTTTTACACAAGTATTACATCGGCTTCCCAGGGACTCTGATACCATGAAATCGATCGGTAGACCATGAACGGAGGCCCTCTATGGAAGAATTCCGACCCCTCGCCATCGGACGGCACACGGCGCACTTCCCGGTGATCCAGGGAGGGATGGGCGTGCGCATCTCGGCCGGGAACCTCGCGGGTCACGTGGCCCGGTGCGGAGGGGTGGGCCTCGTGGCCACCGCGGCGCTGGGACTGAACAGCCCCCACTTCGACGGGAGGCGCCTGCCCGCAGCCGACGTCGGGGCGGTGAAGGACGAGCTCCGCAAAGCCTACGCCATTGCTCCCGACGGGGTGGTCGGGACCAACTGCATGGTCGCGCTGGGCGACTACGAGGAGGTGGTGCGGGCCTCCTGCGAGGGGGGCGCCAAGGTGATCGTGAGCGGCGCCGGCCTGCCCCTGTCCTTGCCCGGCCTCACGGCAGACTACCCGGAGGTCGCCTTGGTCCCGATCGTCTCCTCCGTGCGGGCCGCCGAGCTGATCGCCCGCAAGTGGAGCAAGGGCTACAACCGGCTCCCCGACGCGGTGGTGGTGGAGGACCCGGACACCGCGGGCGGCCACCTGGGGGAGAAGCTCGAGAACATCGGCAACGGAACCTACGACCAGTACGCCACCGTTCGCGGCGTGAAGGCCTTCTTCCGGGAAGCCTTGGGGGCCGACGTGCCCGTGATCGCGGCGGGGGGCATCTGGGACCGGGAGGACCTGGTCGCCGCACTGGAACAGGGCGCCGACGGTGTGCAGATGGCCACGCGCTTCGTGTGCACCGAGGAGTGCGACGCCGACCCGGCCTTCAAGGCTGCCTACCTGGCCAGCCGCCGGGAGGACATCGGCCTGGTCATGAGCCCGGCGGGGCTGCCGGGCCGCGCCCTCGTCGGGAACGTGGGCCGCATCCGCCAGGGCGACCTGGACGACGAGCTTCGCTGCCCCGTCGCGTGCCTGCGCAAGTGCGCCTACCGGGACGAGGGGGAGCGCTTCTGCATCGCCCGGGCCCTGGACCGGGCCCAGCGCGGCGACGTGGAGCGCGGCTTGGTCTTCTGCGGCAGCAACGCCTGGAGGTCCGACCGGATCTCCACCGTCCCGGAGATCTTCGACGAGCTCTTCGCCGTGGAGGAGAGCCGGGCGGCGGTGAACGGCTGACGAGGGCGCCGGCTCGGAACCGAGCTGGGGACCAGGGCAAACACGAGCCCCGGAGGCAAGCCTCCGGGGCTCGCTTGCTCCCGAGACCCTCACTGGCCTGGACTCGCTCCGCCGCGCGGCGTGCTGAGGAGCTCCCGGCGGCCCGGTCCACCTCGATCCCGAACCCGGCCCGAGCCCCCATTCCACGCCTCCTCGCCTTCGCGGGCCTCACCAGCGCGATCTCGCTCCTGGAGGCCCCGGTGGCCTTTCTCATCGACGAGCGGGGGTGGAGCCGGAGGCGGGCGGCCGAGGCGGGGCTCTTCCGCTGGCTTCTCTCCCTGTTCTGGAGGACAGGGAACAGGGGCTCGGCGAGCGCCGCTTCGGAGCGGACGCAGGTCCCCGTTCCGAAAGACAGCGCCGGTTGCCGCCGCGGGACACGCAGGGGAAGAACGCGAAAGAAAGCCCCGGAGGGCGGACCCTCCGGGGCTTGGTGCTTCGGTGCTACCGGTTCGATGATCAGTAGGGGATGTTGAGCATCAAAACGGTAATGTAGAGGTCGTCGGGGTCCCTGCCGCCGGCCGCCTGGCCGTCGTAGAAGTCTCCCAAGAGAGCATAGGCGCCGCGCAGGTTCAGCTCGGCGTTCCCAGCGATCTTGTAGCCGACCGAGACGGAGATCTCGGTGCCGAGGCTCGTGCCCTCGCGGTTGTCAGCGGCAGCGGCGCTGTCATTGCGCTCGTCGTCGAGGGCCATGAAGTAGCCGACGGCTCCCCTGAGCGTGAGCGCCTTCACCGCAGGCGGGACGTACGTCCCTCCCGCCACCGCGCCGAAGAGGCCGAAGCCGGAGTAGGCAGCGTCGAGCAGGGCTCTTCTCCCGCCGATCCAGTTGTTGTAGTAGATGTCGGTGAGGAAGATCTGGAGGTACTCGTCGAAGAACTCGAAACCGCCGTTGGAGAAGGCGGCTCCGCCGTCCCTGCCGCCGGGGTTGATCGACTTGTCGTCCTTGGCGTCGTCGTCGTTGCTGAAGTACATGAGCCGGAGGCTCGCCTTGACGCCGGCGATCTGGGTAGCCACCTTCGCGCTGGCGGCAAAGGCCTGGGTGTCCACGTCCGCGGGGCCGCTCTCGTCCGTGCCCCAATTGTAGAGGAACCATCCGGACACGTCGATGTTGGCAATCTTGTGGGCGAGTTCGATGCCGGCGAAAAAGTCGTCACGGTCGCCCGGCTGATCCCTGATCCAGGTCAGCTCCGGGGTGATCTTGAGCCCCTTGATCGGCGTCAGACCGACTTGGACGGAGTACAGGTCCTTGTCATCCTCCCGAAAGCGGTCGTTTTCCAGCAGCTTGGCCCAGAAGAGCGTGGTGCTGACCATGTCCAGCTTGACGTTGGCCCTCACGCCCATCATGTCGTCGTTCATGACGACGCCGTTGAAGGCTCCGCCCCATCCCTGGCCGCCCACGCGAAACGACACCGGCGTGTCGGGGATCTTCACGTCGGCGTAGGCATGCTTGGTCTCGACGTTGACGCCGTCCATCCCCTGCCTGCCGCCGGAGCCGATGGCGCCCTTGGACGGCTGCCCCCAAGGGGTGTCGATCTCGCCGAACCACACGATGCTCACGTACTCGTTGATGTTGTTCTGCCACCGGATCCGGAGGCGGTTGTCGACCATCTTGTCCGGCTTTTCGTCCTTGGTCACCAGCCCGGCGCCAGGGACGACGGGCGCGCCCCATCCGGCCGACACGCCCTGGGATGCCATGATGAACTGGGTGCGGAAGTACCCGCCGATCTCGTGGTCGGCGAAGGCCGGGGCGGCCAGGCCCAAGGCCAGGGTCCCGACGAGGGCCGTGCGAAGAAGTCTCTTCATCCCATTCCTCCTGTAGTGGTTGACCCAACCCGTTGGTGAATCGGTCCTGTTTGGTACCTTCCGACCTCGGATTGTCCGCGTCACCTCCTTTTTCCTAGGTTGAAAGAGCAGGACACGCCTCCTACTACCCTCTATTTCATACGGCCCGAGGGCCGAGCCGCCGCTGCGGCCACACAAACGAAAATCTCGCGCGCGGAGCATAACAGCGGTTTAAATCCAGAGTCAAGGCCTGGAAAGCGCTGCTTTTCGCCCGAATCTGCGAGATCCAGAAGAAGCCCGGAGGTCTGCCGAAGGTCGCCCCTCCTTCACGGCTCTGCGATTTGGCAGCGGAGTATAGCCAGCAAACACAAGGAAGGCAAGCGTCTTTGGCAACAAAGCACATTTTCCCCTTAGAGCGCAATGCTCTGCGGACGGCAGGGTGCCTTCGGGGGGAGGTCCGAGTCAAGGGTTAACGACACGGAAAGCACCGGGTCGGGGAGAGACCTACGAGAAACCGTGGCGATTAGGCTAAGGCGAGAATCAATCCTGGCGGAAATTTCCCTGTTGCCACAGATCGTAGCTCGCGGCCCGGAAGGGCGCTACCCCTTGGGGCAAGGTGCGGTGTCGGCCTGTGCCGGGGTCCGGGGACGGTGCGTCTTGAGTCCCCCGGAGGCCGGGTGCTAGAGTGCCCGCGGAGGTGGCCCATGGCAAGGATACGCGTGCTGCCCGACGAGGTGGCCAACCGCATCGCGGCGGGGGAGGTGGTGGAGCGGCCGGCGAGCGTGGTGAAGGAGCTGGTGGAGAACGCGGTCGACGCCGGGGGGCGCCGGGTGCGGGTGCGGGTGGAGGGGGCCGGCAGGCGCGCGATCTCGGTGGAGGACGACGGGTGCGGCATGGGGCGCGACGACGCGCTGCTGGCCCTGGAGCGCCACGCCACGAGCAAGCTGGCCGCTGCGGAGGACCTGGAACGGATCGGGACGCTGGGGTTTCGGGGCGAGGCCCTGCCGAGCATCGCCTCGGTGAGCCGCCTCCGCCTGCTCACCCGGGCGGAGGGCGACCCCGAGGGGACCGAGGTGCGGCTGGAGGGCGGGCGCCTGGTCTCGGTGGAGACCCGGGGGGCGGCCCGGGGCACGTGGGTGGAGGCGGAGGACCTCTTTTACAATGTTCCGGCCCGCCGCAAGTTCCTCAAGGGCGACGCCACCGAGCTCCGCAACGTGGTGGAGACCCTGACCCAGCTCTCCCTGGCCCACTGCGGGGTGGGGTTCGAGCTGCGCAGCGGGAACCGGGTGCTCCTGGCCCTTCCCCCCGACCAGAGCCTCGAGGACCGCGCGGCCGAGGTGGTGGGGGCCGAGGCGCCGGCGGGGCTGCGCTGGGCCCAGGGGGAGGCCGACGGGTGGGGGTTCACGCTCGCCTTCGGGGCCCCCCACGAGGGGCGGGGGCACCGCCGGGGGATGCGCCTCTTCGTGAACGGCCGGCCTGTGCAGGACCGGCTGCTCTTCCGGGCGCTCCTGGAGGGGTACCGGGGCCTGCTGGAGACGGCGCGGTTCCCGGTGGCCCTGCTGTGGCTGCGGCTCCCCCCGGAGGAGGTGGACGTGAACGTCCACCCGGCCAAGCGGGAGGTGCGGTTCCGGGACGAGTCCCGGGTGTTCCGCTGGGTGGCCGGGCGGACCGCCCAGGCCCTGGCCGAGGGGGCGTGGGCCGGGCCGGGGCGCCGCCGCGAGCCGGGGTGCGAGACGGTCGGCGAGGAGCCGCCGGTCGGGGGTTCCGGGACACCGCCGAGCTGGGGCCGCGCGGCGGGCGAGGGAGCGCCTCCGCCGGGCCGAGGCCGGGACGCGCCCGCCGCGACACGGGTAGCCGAGGCTCTGCAGGACTACGCCCGCCGGGCGGAGGCCCGCGGCATGGCCCCCCGGCCTCCGCCGCCCTTCGGGTCCTTCCGGACCGTCTCGGGGGGGGCGGGGGCCGGAGGGGGAAGCCGCCACGACGACGGCGTTCCCGGGGAGGGCGTGCCCGTCGATGCGGGGACGGGCGCTGGGCCGTTTCGTGGGCTGCGCTACCTGGGGGCCTTCGACGCCACCTACCTCCTCTTCGAGGATCCCGGCAGCCGCGAGCTCGTGCTCCTGGACCAGCACGCGGCCCACGAACGGGTGCTCTACGAGGCGCTCCTGGACGACGCGGCCGGCCGGCCCGGGGCGCCCAAGACCCAGACCCTGCTCCTGCCCGTGACCCTGGAGTGCTCCCCCGGGGAGCTGGCCGGGTGGGAGGAGCGCCGGGACGCCTTGGCGGCCCTGGGATTTCGCACCGAAGCCTTCGGCCCGGCAGCGGTGGCCGTGCGCGAGGCGCCGGCCGGACTCCCGGTGGAGGCCGTTGAGGCGGCGGTGCGGGACCTGCTGGGGGCCGAGGCCGCGGCGTGGGGCGGCGTCCCCGGGTTCGAAGAGGGCGGCCGGCGCGAGGCCCTGGCCCGCCGGGCGGCTTGCGCCGCGGCGGTGAAGGCCCGGGCCTGTCTGGACCCCTCGGAGGTGGGGGAGCTCCTGGCCCGGCTGGAGACCCTGCGCCACCCCACCCACTGCCCCCACGGCCGCCCCCTCCTGGTCCGCCTGACCCGCCGGCAGGTGGAGGGGATGTTTCATCGGGGGTAGGAAGCTGGAGGCTGGAGGCTGGGCCTGTGGGAGCGGGCTCCCGCCCGCGACGGGGTTTGTAGCCGGGTCCGGGGGACCCCCGCCCCGGCCCTCCCCCGGCGGGGGAGGGAGATTGAGGAAGTGGGGTGATTGGGAGGGCGGGAAGCGTGAAGAGGAACGGCCCCCGTCCTTGCGGTCCTTGCCGTCCCTGCGGTCCCCTAGGTCCTCGTGCCCAGGAGAAGAAGCTGTGATGAGGGGCCCGCGACCGCACTCCCTGACCGACGCAGCCCTGCGGCCTTCCATCCTCGTCATCACCGGCCCCACGGCTTCGGGGAAGTCGGAGCTGGCCCTGGGGCTGGCCGAGGCCCTGGGGGGCGAGATCGTCTCGGCGGACGCGCTGCAGGTGTACCGCGGCCTGGATATCGGCACCGCCAAGCCGTCCCGGGAGGAGCGGGCGCGGGTCCCCCACCATCTGGTCGATGTGGCGGAGCCCGGGGAGGCATACCACGCGGGGCGTTTCCGGGCCGAGGCCGACCGGGCGATCCGGCAGATCCGGGCCCGGGGGCGGGTGCCCCTGGTGTGCGGGGGAACCGCCCTCTATCTCAAGACCCTCCTCGGGGGGCTTGCGGAGGGCCCTCCTCGGGACCCGGCGGTGCGGGGGGAGCTCGAGGCGGCCTGGGCAGCCGGCGAAGGGGGGCTCCTGTACGCGGAGTTGGCGACGGCCGACCCGGAGCTCGCGGCCCGGCTCCACCCCAACGACCGCAGCCGCATCGTGCGAGGCCTCGAGGTGTGGAGGGTGCGGGGGGTGCGCCTCTCCGCTCTCCAGGCCGCCCACGGCTTTGCCGAGCGGACCTACGATGCCCTCTGCCTGGGGGTGGAGCGGCCGAGGGCGGAGCTCTACCGCCGCATCGACGAGCGGGTGGTGCGCATGATGGCCCAGGGTTGGGAGGCCGAGGTGCGGGGCCTGCTGACTGCGGGGGTCTCGCCCGACTCCCCCGCTCTCCAAGCCATCGGGTACCGGGAGATCACGCGTTACCTGCGGCAGGGGGGGGAGCGGGAGGCGGTGGCGGCGTCGATCCAGCGCGCCACTCGGAACCTCGCCAAGCGCCAGATGACCTGGTTCCGGAGGATGGAGTTGGAGTGGGTCCGGCCCGGGGAGGTAGCCGAGGTGCGGGATCGGGCGAGAAACTTCTTGCTAACGGGCAGCACGCCGCTATGATACCCTTCTGTCCTTTCTATCTGTTCGCTTGCTGTCTTTTCCCCGGAGGTGGCCACGATGGCCAAGACGAAGATCAACATCCAGGACCAGTTCCTCAACAACCTGCGCCGCGAGAAGGTCGACGTGACGGTACGCCTGCTCTCCGGGGAGGAGATCGAGGGGTCCCTGAAGGCCTTCGACAACTTCTGCGTCGTGATCCGCACCGGCGGCAGCTATCACCTTCTGTACAAACACGCCATTTCCCACATCCGTCCCTTCGAGCCCCTGAAGAAGTTTGAGGCGATCTACGAGAACTTCTGAGCGCGCCGGCCCGCGGGCGCTCCGGGGGTGTGCGGGTGCCGGGCCGGCCGAGCCGGGCTGGGCACCGGCGAAGGCTTCCTCGGGGGCCGGGCCGAGGAGGCGCCGGGCAGGGGGCGGACCCGGGCGGGGCGGACGATGGCTGGGGGCGCTCCTCTTCGGCGCGGCCCTCTTCGCGGCGCTCGCGGCCCCGGACGCCGGGGCCTTCACGGTCTACGCGGAGGGGCGCGCCCCCGCCGCAGAGGGCGACCTCTCCGTGGCCCAGCGGGCGGCGCTGGCGGCGGCCCTCTCCCGGGCCGTGGGGTCTGTCCTCGAGCGACACGTCTCCCCGCAGGACCTCCGGTCCCGCGCCCCCGAGCTCCGATCGACCTTCCTGGCCCGTCCCCTGCCCTACATCCAGCGCTACTCGATCGTCCTGGAAGATGTCGAGGGCGACGAGCTCGTCATGTCGGTGGAGGCCGAGATCGACCGGGACAGCGTGTTGGCCCGCCTCCGCGCCCTGGGGGTCCTGGTTCACGTTCTCCCGGCCCGCCCCCGCGTCGCGGTGGTGCCCCTGGGCGGGTCTGCCGCCGAGGGGGCCGCCCGGGCGCTTCGCCGGGTGCTGGAGGCCCAGGGGTACGTCACCCGAAGCCTGCCTGCCGATTTCTCGCAAGCTCCGGACCAGAGCGCCGCCGCCCGGTGGGCGAGGGACCTGGGCTGCCACGTGGCCTTCGTGCTCTTCCCGCAAGCGGGAGGGGGTGAGGCCTCCGTTGCCCTGGAGGGGTGGATCGTCGAGGCTCGCCGTGGGGATCTGCTCGCCCGAGGCGAGGCGGCGGCGGGCGCAGAGGCAGAGGACCCGGTGGAGGCCGCCGCCCGGGCGGCGAGGCGGGCGGGCGAGCGCTTGGCCGCCTCTCTGCTCGCCCGCTTGGAGCAATCGGGCTGGAGCCTGGGGGAGGAGGTGGAGCGGTTCGACCTGGCGGTGGAGGGGCTGCGGGCGCCTTCCCTCGTCGAGGCCATCGGGCGCTCCCTTCCCCTGGTGGCGGAGGTGCGCGAGGCCACCCTGCGCGAGGTGAGGTACGGCTCGGCGGTGTGGCGCCTCGAGGCCCGTGACGCCGGCCTGGGCCCGGAAGCTCTGCTCGGGGCGCTTCGCCTCCCCCAGGGTCGATTGGTGTGGCGCGAAACTCTGCCCGGAGACGAAGGGGGAGTCGGGGTCGTGCGGGCCGAGTGGGTGGAGCGGTGAGCAGGGCGCTCCTCCGGGTGGGGAGGAGCGCCCTGGTGGTCGATCCGCCCCTGTTTCTCGCGCCCATGGCGGGAGTCACCCACACGGCCTTCCGCCGGCTGCTCTCGGAGCTCGGCGGGGTGGGGCTGTACTCCACCGAGATGCTCTCGGCCCGAAGCCTCCCGGCGGAGGACCGGTGGGCTTCCCCCTACCTGCGCCGTACCCCGGCGGAATCCCCCCTCTCCCACCAGGTGCTGCTCGCCGCCCCGGAGGAGGTGGGTCCCGCTTTCGAAGTGCTCCACGCCCTGGGGGCCGACGCGATCGACGTGAACCTCGGTTGCCCGGCGCCGGAGGTGCGGCGCCGGGGGGCCGGGAGTGCACTGGCGGCGCTGCCCGAGGAGGCAGCCCGGGTGCTGCGGGAGGCACGGCGAAGGACGCCCTTGCCCCTCACCGCCAAGATCCGGTTGGGGGAGCGCCTGGACGAGGGAGCCCTGCGGGACCTCTGCCTCCTCCTCGAGGCCGAGGGGGTGGACCTGGTCACGGTGCACGCCCGGCTGCGCGGCGAGCCCTACGGCCGCCGACCCCGCTGGGCCTGGATCGGGAAGGTGAAATCCTGGGTCTCGGTGCCCGTGGTGGGGAACGGGGGGATCTTCACCCCGGAGGACGCGCGCCGCTGCCTGGAGGAGTCGGGGTGCGACGGCCTGATGCTGGGCCGGGGAGCGGTGATCCGACCTTGGCTCTTCGCCCGGGTGGCGCGTGACGTGTTCGGGGCGGGCGCCGAGGTCCCGGCCGTTTCCCGCCCTGCCCTGTACCGGCGGTTCCTGGCCTTGGCGGCGGAGAGCTTCCCGCCGGAGCGCCGGCTCGGGCGCATCAAGGAATTCACCCACTACTTCAGCCAGACCTACCCCTTCGGCCACTCCCTGGCCACTGCCGTCCAGGGAAGCCGCTCCCTGGAGGAGGCTCGGGAGAGGTCCGAGGCCTTCTTCGCCGCCAACGAGCGGACGGGTGCGGGTGACGTGAAGTGCGAGACGTGACGGGCGGCCGCATCCCGGGGTCCGATCCGTCCCCTGGGTCCCCAAGGTCCCGTCGGACCCCGAACCCCCAACGAGCAAAGACATGCTTCCCCTGATCCTCGCCTCCACGAGCCCCGCTCGTCGGGAGATCCTCGGCCGCCTGGGGCTGCCCTTCGAGACGGTGGCGCCGGGCTACGACGAGGGCTTGGTCGCCGGTCTGGGCCCGCCGGGGCTCGCGCTCCGCCACGCCTTGGGGAAGGCCCGCGCCGCGGCGCGCCGGTACCCCCGGCGGCTCGTGGTCGGGTCCGACCAGGTTGCCGAGGTGGGAGGGCGGATCCTGGGAAAGCCCGGCACGGAGGCCGCGGCGGTGGACCAGCTTCGGGCCATGGCCGGGCGACAGGCGGCCTTCCACACCGGTTTGGCGCTCGTCCTCGGCGATCGAGAGGAGACGGCCCTGGAGACGGTGCGGGTCACCCTGCGCCCCCTAGCCCCGGAGGAGATCGAGGCCTACGTGGCCGCGGAGCGCCCCCTGGATTCGGCCGGGTCCTTCCGCATCGAGGGCCTCGGGATCGCCCTGATGGAGGCGGTGGAGGGCCGGGATTTCACGGCCCTGGTGGGCCTGCCCCTGATCGCCCTCACCTCCCTCCTGGAGCGCTTCGGCGTGCGGGTGCTGCTGGCAGGGGGGAGGGGGCGGCCCGACGCGTGACCCGGGGAAGCCGGGGGCAAGGGATTTGGTCAGCCCGTGGGAGGCGGGCTTCCGCCCGCGACGGGGGGTGCGCCGGCGGGCCTGCAGCCCGGTTCGCGCCCGGGAGGGCGCTGCCAACGAGGGGTGGGGCGGTTCAGTCGCACAGGTGGGAGCGCCTCAGGGAGCGCAGGGTCAGGTCCACCACTTCCCGCACGGCCACGCACAGCGACGGTTGGAGCCCAAAGGAGGACCGCAGCAGGGCCTCCTTGAGGCCCATCTCGAAATAATCCCAGTGGAGGGCGCTGCGGAGCGACCACGATGTCTCCGGGTCCACGTGGTCGCCCTCCACGGTCTGGGAGATCGCCTGGGCGATGCCCCGAAGGAGCTCGTCCACCGCGGCCGGGTTCCGCAGAAGGCCTTGTGCGTGGGCCGCGTGGAGGGAAGCGGTGAGTCTCGTCAGGTCGCTGCAGAGGCCGGGGTCGGGTGCGGTGTCCACGTGCGGTGCCTCCCCCCTCGGCCCCCACCGCGTGCCGCGTGCCGACGGGACGAGGCGGGTGGAGACCGTTGTCTGCGGTGCACGTTGGCGGGGACGGTCTCGGGGCTCCTCCCGGGTCTCGGCCGGCCCTGGCTCCGCGGAGCGGGCCGGCGGCGCGGGCGGAACCATACCCTCATGGAAGAGGTGGTGCAACACTTTCTTTAAGTCAATGTTATCCATCATGTTACGGATAGAGAATGGGCCGCGGGGAACGGGGCGCAGGATGCGGATGACCTGGCCCGGCCTCCACCGAGGCTGGAGCCCTGCGGCGCCGTGATCGCCCTTCTGCGACAGACCCGGACCAACCTGTACACCCTCAACGCGCTGACCGGCGTGCTGGACGCCTGCGAGGTCCCCTGGGAGGCCTGCCGGTCCGCCGCCGAGCTCTGCACGGCTGCCGAGCGAGCCCGCCGCCGTCGAGACCGCGCCCTGGCCCTCTACTCGTTCCCGACCCTCCAGCTCCCGGACGTCCGGCGGGAAGTGGCGAATCTGCGGCGGGAGAACCCCGGGCTGCGCTTCCTGGCGGGGGGACCCCACACCTCGGCGGATCCGGAGGGCGCCCTCGCCCTGGGGTTCGACCACGTGTTCGTGGGGGAAGCGGAGGAGACCCTGCCGGCCTTCCTCGCATCGGGGGAGGGGGCCCCCGTGAGCCGGGGCGAGGGCCGGGTCTGTCTGGATGCCTTCCCCCCGTTCGGCCGGGGTCGGCACGGGCCCGTGGAGCTCACGCGGGGTTGTGCCTTCGGCTGCGGTTTCTGCGCGGTGGGGGGCAGGCCGCCCCGGCACCGGAGCCACGCACCGGTCCTCGCGGCGGTCGCCGACCTGTGCGCCAGGGGCCGCCCGGCGGTTTCGTTCATCACCCCGGACGCCCTCACCTACGGGGGAGGTCTCGATGCCCTGGAGGCCCTGCTGCGGGGTCTTCGCGAGGTGGGGGCTGCCCCCGCCCTCGGGATCTTCCCCTCCGAGGTCCGCCCCGAGCGCGTCACGCCGGACGCGGCCGCACTTCTGCGGGCACACTGCCGCAACCGGGCCTTGGTGATCGGGGGCCAGTCGGGCAGCGATGCCGTGCTGCGGCGGCTGGGGCGCGGGCACACGGCAGGGGACGTGACGCGGGCGGCACGGGTCGCCCGGGCTGCGGGCTTCCTGCCCCACGTGGACCTGATCTTCGGGCTGCCGGAGGAGTCCCTCGAGGACCGGAAAGCCACCGTACGCCTGGCCTCGGACCTGCGGCGCACCACCGGCGCCAAGATCCACGCCCACTACTTCCACCCCCTGCCCGGGACGCCCCTCTGGGGCCGGGAGCCGACACCCCTGGACCCGGAGACCCGGGCATTCCTGGTGGGCCTCCGTGCCGCCGGCGCGGAGGACGGGTACTGGCAGACCCAAGAGAGCTGGGCCTGGCAGGTGCTCGCCTGGGGCCGCATGGGCTGGATCCGAACCCCTCCCGGACCCCGTCGCCCCCCTGGACCGGCGGGGCGCGGCGGGAGTACCCTGCTTCCTGCCGATGACTGACAGAGGAAACGCCAATGGCATACAAGGTGCTGGACATCTACCGCGACCTGCCCCGCACCAACTGCGGGGACTGCGGGAGGAGCGGGTGCTTCGCCTTTGCGTCGGCGGTGTACCTGGACGGCCTGTCCCTGGAGGGCTGCCCCCACCTCCCACCGGGGCTGCGGGCGGCCATGGAGACCAAGCTCGAGGAGGGCCGGGCCCGCGGCGAGGGGCGAAGGCCGGAGGCCAGTGAGCAGGCCTTCGCGTTTCTCCAGGGGAAGCTCGCCGAGGCCGACTTCGCCCGGCTCGCCGCGGCCAGCGGCGCCGAGCTCGATCCGGGCCCCCCGGAGGCCCTGGTCCTTCCCTTCCTGGGCGTCCCCCACCGGGTGACCCGGGAGGACGTGACGGCGGCCGGCGCCGAGGAGCCCACGGTGTGGGTGAAGATCTTCCTGGCCATCTACGCTACTCGGGCCTCCGGGGCGCCGCCCGCGGGGGAGTGGGCCGCGTTCCGGGAGCTCCCCAACACCGTGAGCAAGGCGCGCTCCTTCGAGGCCTGCGGGGACCGTGTGGCGGAGGCGTTTACCGGGAGGGAGGAGGAGCTGGACGCAGCCTGCCGCGACCTGGGGGGCAGCCCCACCGTCTTCGGTTCGGCCCAGCGGGCCTACCTGCTGCCCGCCCTGCCCCGGGTGGCGCTGCTCTTGCTCTACTGGGGCCCCGAGGAGGAGTTCGGCGCCCGGGCTGCGTTCCTCGTGGACCGTCAGGTGCTGGACTACCTGGACCAGGAGGCCCTCGTGTTCCTGGCCGAGGCCACGGTTCGGCGGCTCCTGGGGCAGGGGTTGAGGGAGGTGATCCCGTGAACTTGCGCCACATCGAGGCCTTCGTGCACGTGGCGACCCTGGGGGGGTTCACCCGGGCGGCAGAAGCCCTGTACCTCACCCAACCGACCGTGAGCGGGCAGGTCAAGGAGCTGGAGCAGGAGCTGGGCGTGACCCTCTTCGACCGGCTTCCGCGGTCGGTGGAGCTCACGGACGCCGGAAGCCGGCTCCTGGCGGAGGCGCGGGTGATCCTGGAGGCCCGGGACCGGCTCCGGCAGCGCGCTGCGGCCTATCGGGGTCTACTCTGGGGGCGCTTGCGGGTGCAGGCGAGCACGATCCCGGGGGAGTACCTGCTCCCCGCCCCCCTGGTGGGCTTTCAGCGGGCGCACCCGGAGGTGACGGTGCACCTTCGGGTGGGAGACTCCGCCGAGGTACTGGAAAGGCTCCGGGCAGGGGACGGGGATCTGGGGGTGGTGGGGAGCCGGGAAGAGGGACTGGGGCTCTGCTATGTGCCCCTCTGGGAGGATCGGGTGGTGCTCTACGCCGCCCCGAAGTCCGGGCTGGAGGGGCCCCTGGACCTCGACGGCCTGCGCCGGGTACCCCTGGTGCTGCGGGAGCGGGGATCCGGGACCCGCCGCGCGGTGGAGCGCGCTCTCCAGGGCCTGGGGGTCGGTGCCGAGGAGCTCGAGGTCGTGGGGGAGCTCGGATCCACCGCGGCGGTCAAGGAGGCCGTGAAGGCTGGAATCGGCGGAGGGTTCCTCTCGGACGCGGCCACCTTGCTGGAGGTGCAGGCGGGAGCCCTGCGGCCGGTGCCGGTGGAGGGGCTTCCCCCGGTGGTGCGCCGGTTCTACGCCGTCTGGGACGGCCAGCGCACCATGCCCCCCGCCGCCCAGGCTTTTCTGGAGGTGCTCACGCGGTCGGCGAGGGCTGCTGTCTGAGAACCCGATCCCGACAGGGACGGGGGATTCCCCATCGATATCGAGATCGAACCGCCCCCTCGGCTTCGCCTCCGATCCCGATTCCGATTCCGATAGGGGGCCCAACTCGGGATCGGGTCCGGGGAGCCGCTCACCCCTCCCCGTCGCCATCGGCGCCGCGCTCCGCCACCTCCGGCTCCTCCGGCTCTTCCGGGGGCGGAGCCGCGAGTCGGGCCACCAGGATGCTCAGCTCGAAGAGCACGAACAGGGGGATGGCCATGAGCGTCATGGTGAAGGGGTCGGGCGGGGTGAGGACCGACGCCACGATGGCGATGATCACCAGGGCGTAGCCGCGGTTGCGGGCCAGGGGGCGGTGGGTCAGGACCCCCATGCGGGCCAGGAAGAACACCACCACCGGCAGCTCGAAGACGACGCCGAAGGCCACCATCAGCTTCGTGGCGAAGTCGAGGTAGGCCTCCATGGAGATGGTGGCCTGGATGCCCCCCGTGGCGTAGCCCAGCAGGAACTGGAACCCGAAGGGAAACACCACCCAGTAGGCGAACGAGGTGCCCAGCAGGAAGAACGCCGTGGCGGAAGCCACGAAGGGCCACACCAGGCGCTTCTCCTGGGGGTAGAGCCCCGGAGCGACGAATTTCCATGCCTGGTAGAAGATGACCGGGCTGGAGACGATGATGGCGGCGAGGATGCCCACCTTCAGGTGGGCGAGAAACCCCTCCTGGACCCGGATCATGGCCAGGTGGCTTCCCTCGGGAAGGGACCTCACCAGGGGCTCGACAAAGGCATCGAAGAGGCGGTCGCTCACGGAGTAGCAGGCGGCGAACCCGATGACGACGGCCGCGAAGCACTTGATCAGGCGCGATCGAAGCTCTTCCAGATGCGCGGTGAACGGCAGCTTGTCGTCGTCGGGCTCCTCGCGCCCCGTGCCGCGATCTTCCGCGTCCCCCATGGGTCAGGCCCCGCGTTCCCGGTCCGGGGCCTCGGGGACGGGCGGTTCGGAGGGGCCGTGCTCTTCTTCCCCCGGCGGAGGCCCCGGTCTTTCCTGGACCTTGGCCTTGGGGTGGTCCTCCCCGTGCCGGGGGGGCTGCCGGGGCGGGTGCACCTCCTTGTAGATGGTGCGCTGCAGATCGTCCGTGGCCCGCCGAAACTCGGCCAGGCCCCTGCCGAGGGTGCGCGCCAGGTCGGGCAGCTTCTTGGGTCCGATGACGATCAGTGCCACGGCGAGGATGATCAGGATCTCGGTCATGCCCATTCCGAACACGGGGCACCTCGGAGGCGGAGGGAACGGCGTGGATCCGAGCATAGAAGGTGGGAATCGGGGGTGTCAAGGCAGCCTTGACAAGAGGAAAACTGCACTGGTATAGAGAGGCGGCCTCGAGTCCGAAGCGCCGGGGCCGCACTCGACGACGACTGCACAGGCACGTAGCTCAGTGGGAGAGCACCTGCCCGACACGCAGGGGGTCGGCGGTTCAATCCCGCCCGTGCCTACCATCTCTGTCCGTCCGAGTCGACCGCGAGGGGCATCGCGTGGGCCGCCCACCGATGCCTTTTTTCTTTGGGCCCGCGGGTTCCCTGTGGTCTGTCCGCTGCGGTGGGTCGCGGATCGACGAGCGCCGCGTTGCAGGAAGGAGCAGTGACCCCATGTCCATTCACGTGACCCTGCCCGACGGCAGCGTCAAAGAGGTGGCGGAAGGTACCACCCCCGCCGAGATCGCGGCATCCATCGGCAAGCGGCTCGCCCGCGATGCCGTGGCCGCGGAGGTCGACGGCCGCCTGGTGGACCTCACCGCGCCCCTCCCCGGAGACTGCACCCTCAAGCTGCACACCGGCGCCACCCCCGAGGGGCTCGACGTGCTGCGCCACTCCGCGGCCCACCTCATGGCCCAGGCGGCGAAGCGCCTCTTCCCCGAGGTGAAGGTGGCGATCGGCCCGGCCACCGAGGAGGGTTTCTACTACGACTTCGACACGCCCCGGCCCTTCCGCCCCGAGGACTTGGAGGCGATCGAGCACGAGATGGAGCGCCTCGCTCGCGAGGACCTGCCCGTGGTCCGGCAGGAGGTGAGCCGCGAGGAGGCCCTGACGCTCTTCGCCTCCCAAGGGGAGACCTACAAGGAGGAGCTGATCCGGGAGCTCCCCGTGGGCGAGACCCTCTCGGTCTACCGGCAGGGCGACTTCGTGGACCTGTGCCGCGGGCCCCACGTGCCCTCCACCGGGAAGCTCCGGGCCTTCAAGCTGCTCTCCCTGGCCGGGGCGTACTGGCGCGGCGACGAGAAGAACGCCATGCTCCAGCGGATCTACGGTACGGCCTTCGCCGACCGGGAGGCGCTGGAGCACCGGCTGCACATGCTCGAGGAGGCCCGGAAACGGGACCACCGGAAGCTCGGAAGGGAGCTCGAGCTCTTCTCCATCGACGAGGAGGTGGGGCCGGGGTTCGTGATCTGGCACCCGAAGGGGGCGCTCCTGAGGACGGTCCTCGAGGACTTCGAGCGCCGGGAGCACCTCAAGCGGGGGTACCAGATCGTGATGGGGCCGCAGCTCCTGCGCAAGGAGCTGTGGGAGCGCTCCGGGCACTACGACAACTACCGGGAGAACATGTACTTCACGGAGGTCGAGGGTCAGACCTACGGCATCAAGCCCATGAACTGCCTCGCCCACATGTTCATCTACAAGTCGAAGCTGCGCTCCTACCGCGACCTCCCCCTGCGCTTCTTCGAGCTGGGCACGGTGTACCGCCACGAGAAGTCCGGGGTCCTTCACGGGCTCACCCGGGTGCGGGGGTTCACGCAGGACGATGCCCACCTGCTGTGCACGCCGGAGCAACTCCAGGACGAGATCACGGGGATCCTGGCGTTCGTCAAGGACGTGATGGACCGGTTCGGTTTCTCCTACGAGGTGGAGCTCTCCACCCGCCCGGAGAAGTCCATCGGCGACGACGAGGCCTGGGAGCGGGCCACCGAGGCCCTGAGACAGGCGCTCCAGACCCACGCCATCCCCTACCAGGTGAACGAGGGGGACGGGGCGTTCTACGGGCCCAAGATCGACGTCAAGCTCAAGGACGCGCTTGACAGAAGGTGGCAGTGTGCTACAATCCAGGCCGATTTTACGCTGCCGGAGCGGTTCGATCTGACCTACGTGGCGCCTGACGGGGAGCGTCGCCGGCCGGTGATGCTGCACCGGGTGATCCTGGGTTCCATCGAGCGGTTCATCGGGATCCTGATCGAGCACTACGCCGGGGCGTTCCCCACGTGGCTCGCCCCCGTGCAGGCCGTCCTTCTGCCGATCACGGACCGCCACATCCCCTACGCCCAGAAGGTGCAGGGGATTTTGCGTTCCCGCGGGCTTCGCGCGGAGCTCGACGACCGCAACGAGAAGCTGGGTTACAAGGTCCGCGAGGCCCAGCTCCAGAAGATTCCCTACATGGTGGTGGTGGGGGACAAAGAGGTGGAGCAGGAGGCGGTGTCCCCGCGGCTGCGCTCCGGGGAGGCCCGGAACCTGGTCCCCCTGGACGAGTTCGTGCGGCAACTGGAAGAGGAAGCGACGGCCCACCTGCGCTGAACGTCGGTCAAAGAATCGTCGTGAGCAGACCGGAGTGCGCAACGAAGCCATTCGGTCGCGCAGCAGATTGTTTCACAGATTCTGAGCCCCGTGGGTCGAGATCTCACACGCGAGGAGGTGTCTCATCGCCGACCAACCGCGCATCAACCGTATGATCCGTGTCCGAGAAGTGCGCACCATCGGGCCCGAGGGGGATCAGCTCGGGATTCTGCCCATCGAGCGGGCGCTGGCCCTGGCCGAGGAGCAAGAGCTCGACCTGGTGGAGGTGGCCCCTCTGGCGAGCCCGCCGGTGTGCAAGATCATGGACTACGGCCGGTACAAGTATCAGATGGCCAAGAAGACCGCCGAGGCCAAGAAGCGGCAGGTGGTGATCCAGGTCAAGGAGGTGAAGATTCGCCCCAAGACCGAAGAGCACGACTTCCAGGTGAAGCTCAAGAAAGTGCGCGAGTTCCTGGAATCAGGGGACAAGGTCAAGGTTACGGTGATGTTCCGGGGCCGGGAGGTGACCCTTCCGGAGAAGGGCCTCGAGCAGCTCCAGAAGCTGGTGGAGAACCTCGACGGTATCGCCAAGGTGGAGGCGCCGCCCCGCCGGGAGGGGCGAACGATGTTCATGATGCTCGCCCCGGTGGCCAAGGCCCCGCCCAAGTAGACGGAAAGAGAGACGACGATGCCCAAGCTCAAGACGAAGCGGGCCGCGGCCAAGCGGTTCAAGTTCACGGCCACCGGAAAGGTGAAGCACCGCAAGGCCTTTCGGAGCCATATCCTCGGGAGCAAGGACCGCAAGCGGAAGCGCCACTTGCGGGGGCCCGGGTACGTGGACGACACCAACCTGAAGGCCGTGAAGCAGCTCATGCCGTACCGGTAAGCGGACGTACGTTACGCCCCGCCGCGCGAATGCCTCATCCCCGGGCTGCCATGTGCCTGGGGGATAGGCCTGGGCCGAGAGCCCCGGCGCGCGGGGGGTCTTCCCACGAGGAGAAAAGCCATGGCACGCAGCAGACCTTCGGTGGCTTCGCGTCAGCGCCGCAAGAAGATTCTCAAACAGGCCCGCGGGTACGTGGGCGGCAGGCACCGCCTGCTGCGCACCGCCACGGAGGCCCTGCACCGCGCGTGGGCCTACGGGTACCGCGACCGCAAGGTGCGCAAGCGGGAGTTCCGCCGCCTGTGGATCGCGCGGATCAGCGCCGCGGCCAAGATGAACGGCACCTCCTACAGCCGGCTCGTCGATGCCCTCAAGAAGGCGGGGGTCGACCTCAACCGCAAGGTCCTTGCCGAGATCGCCGTGCGCCACCCGGAGGACTTCTCCCGCCTGGTCGTACAGGTCTTCCCGCCCCGCTGAGGGGCTTTCCCGGGCCGCTGGAATGTCCGCGATACTCGAGCAGCTGCAGGTCCTGGAAGGGCAGGCGCTCGGAGCCGTGGCCGCGGCGGCGGACGTTGCCGCCCTGGAGTCGGTGCGGGTGGGCTACCTGGGCCGCAAGGGGGCCCTGACGGGGTGCCTGCGCGAGATGGGCCGCCTGAGCGCCGAGGAGCGCCCCCACGTGGGCCAGGTGGCCAACCGGGTGAAGGCCCGCATCGAGCAGGCCCTCGAGGCCCGGGCGGCCTCCCTGCGGGAGGAGGAGGCCGGTGCCCGCGTTGCCCGGGAAGCCCTGGACGTGACCCGGGGGGGCCGCCGGCCCCACCCCGGAGGGCTCCACCCCATTACGCAGGTGCTCCGGGAGATCCTCGACATCTTCGCCCGGATGGGCTTCTCGGTGGCCGAGGGCCCCGAGGTCGAGGAGGAGTACTACAACTTCGAGGCCCTCAACATCCCGGCGGACCACCCGGCCCGTGACATGCAGGACACCTTCTACGTGGCCCCCGGGGTGGTGCTGCGTACCCACACCTCGCCGGTCCAGGTGCGGATCATGGAGTCCCGCCAGCCCCCGGTCAAGATCGTCGCCCCGGGCAAGGTGTACCGGTGCGACTCCGACATCACCCACTCCCCGATGTTCCACCAAGTCGAGGGCCTGCTGGTGGAGGCGGGCGTGACCTTCGGCGACCTCAAGGGGACCCTCACCGAGTTCGTCCACCGGTATTACGGCCCGGGCACCGGGGTGCGCCTGCGACCCAGCTACTTCCCCTTCACCGAGCCGAGCGCCGAGGTGGACATCCAGTGCGTGCTGTGCCGCGGAGCCGGATGCCGCCTGTGCAAGGGAACCGGTTGGCTCGAGATCCTGGGCGCGGGCATGGTGGACCCGGCCGTGTACGGGTTCGTCGGGTACGACCCCGAGCGGGTGCAGGGCTTCGCCTTCGGCCTCGGCGTGGAGCGGGTCGCGATGCTCCGCTACGGGATGGACGACATCCGGCTCTTCTACGAGAACGACCTCCGGTTCCTCTCCCACTTCTCCTGAGCGCCCCATGAGAATCAGCCTGAATTGGCTCAAGGCCTACGTGGACGTGGACCTGCCGCCCGAGGAAGTGGCCCGTCGACTGACCCTGGCGGGCCTCGAAGTGTCCGGGGTGGAGCGACTGGGGGAGGGGATCGCAGAGGTGGTGGTTGCCCAGATCCTCGAGCGCAACCCCCACCCCAACGCCGACCGCCTGAGCCTCTGTCGGGTCAGCAACGGCCGGGAGACGCACGACATCGTCTGCGGCGCCGCCAACATGCAGGCCGGGGACAGGGTGGCCCTGGCGCGGGTGGGGGCCACCCTCCCAGGCGGCGTGACGATCCGCAAGGCGAAGATCCGGGGACAGACGAGCTCCGGGATGCTGTGCTCCGAGCGGGAGCTCGGTCTGGGAGACGACCACGCGGGCATCCTGATCCTGCCGCCGGGGGCCGAGGTGGGCCGCCCTCTCGTGGAGGTGCTGGGCCTGCCGGACCACGTCATGGAGGTGGAGCTCACGCCCAACCGGGCGGACTGCCTCTCGGTGGTGGGGGTGGCGCGGGAGGTGGCGGCCCTGGCGGGGGCTGTCCTCCGGGTGCCCACGCCGGTGGTTCCCGAGGAGGGGCCGGCAGTGGAGGACCAGACCTCGGTCGAGATCCGGGACCCGGATCTCTGCCATCGGTACGCGGCCCGGGTGATCCGGGGGGTGCGCCTGGCGCCCTCGCCGGTTTGGCTGCGGCAGCGGCTCCGCTCGGCCGGGGTGCGGGCGATCAACAACGTGGTGGACGTGACCAACTACGTGCTGCTCGAGCTGGGACATCCCCTGCACGCCTTCGATCTGCAGCGTCTGGAGGGGGAGCGGATCGTCGTGCAGCGCGCCCGGCCGGGCCAGCGGTTCACCACCCTCGACGGCCAGGAGCGGACCCTCGGCGAAGACAGCCTCGTCATCTGCGACGCCGAGGGTGCGGTGGCCCTGGCAGGGATCATGGGGGGTCTCAACTCCGAGGTCCAGGACGACACCGTCGACCTCCTCCTGGAGAGCGCCTACTTCCTGCCCACAAACATCCGCAAGACCTCGAAGAAGCTGGGCCTGCGGACCGAGGCCTCGTACCGCTTCGAGCGTGGCACCGACGTCGAGGGCCTGCGTCTCGCCCTGGACCGGGCGGCGGAGCTCATCGTCGAGCTTGCGGGCGGTGTCGTGGCCCGGGGGGTGTGGGATGCCTACCCCACGCCCCATGCCGCTCGCAGGGTGCCCTTGCGGTACGCCAAGCTCGCAGGCGTGTTGGGCGTCGAGGTCCCCCCGGGGGAGGCGCAGGCTCGGCTCGAGTCCCTGGGGCTCGCCGTCGTGCGCCGGGACAGCGAGGGCCTGGAGGCCGAGATCCCCCCCTTCCGGGTGGACCTGGAGCGGGAGATCGACCTCATCGAGGAGATTGCCAGGCTGCGAGGATACGACGCCGTTCCCGCGACCCTTCCCACGGTGCCCATGACCTGCGAGGCGCTCCCCCCCCGGCTGGTCCTGGCCGAGCGCGCGCGGGACTCGCTGGCGGCCCTGGGGCTCCGGGAGGCGATCAGCCTGAGCTTCGTCGATCCGGAGGACGACGACCGCCTCGGCTTACCGGCGGATTCGCCTCTGCGCCGAAAGGTGGCGCTCGCGAACCCCCTGAGCCGTGAGACCGCGGTCCTCCGGACGGGCCTCCTCGGCGGGCTCCTGCGGGCGGCCGGCCTGAACGCCCGGCGCCAGAACCGGGACGTGCGCCTGTTCGAGGTGGGCCGCACCTACCACCCGATCGAGGGGCAGACCCTGCCCCGGGAGGTCCTGGGGGTAGCGGCGGTCCTCACGGGACGGCGATGGCCCTTGGCCTGGTGGGCGGACGCGGAGCCGGTCGACTTCTTCGACGCCAAGGGCCTGGTGGAGGAGCTCCTGCGGTCCCTGGGAGTCTCCGGTGCCCGCTTCGAGGCCGCCCCGGACATCCCCTGGCTCCATCCCGGCCGGGCCGCCCGGGTTCTCGTCGGGCCCGGGAAGGGCGGGGAGGGGACCGTGTTCGGGTGGGTCGGCCAGATCCACCCCGACCGGGCGGAGGGCTACGAGCTCCCGTCACCGGCGGTGGGGTTCGAGCTCGACCTGGAGGCAGCAGGCCGGGCGGCGGCGACCCCGGGTCACTTCCCCGGTCTCGAGCGGTTTCCGGCCGTGGAGCGCGACGTGGCCGTGCTGGTGGAGCGGTCCGTGCGGGCGCAGGACGTGCTCGACGCCGTGGCTTCGGTGGAATCGCCCCTGGTGCGCAGCGCGCGCCTCTTCGACGTCTTCGAGGGGGGGCGCCTCCCGCCGGGCACCCTCAGCCTCGCGGTGCGGGTCGTGTACCGATCCGACGAGCGCACCCTCACGGAGGAGGAGGTGGCGGCAGTGGAGGCCGCCATTCTGGGGCGCCTGGAGGAGCGGGTGGGGGCGCGCCTGCGGGACACGTGAGGGAAGAGCACGGGAGCTCTCGCCCCGTTTTGCGCCGTGACGGCCGGGATCCGCGGCCCGCGGCACCGCCTTCGGACAGCAAGGAAAGGACACCGGCCATGACCAAGTCCGACATCGTGGAGGCCATCCACCAGAGGGTGGGGTTCAGCAAGAAGCGCTCGTCCGAGGTCGTGGCCCTCGTGCTCGACCTCGTCAAGGAGGCGCTGGAGACCGGGGAGAAGGTGAAGATCAGCGGCTTCGGAAACTTCGAGCTCCGCCGGAAGGAGCCCCGCAAGGGGCGCAACCCCCAGACCGGCGAGGAGATCGTGATCACCGAGCGCCAGGTGCTGACCTTCAAGCCGAGCCAGGTGCTCAAGGACCGCCTCAACCAGCGGTGACGCGGCCGGGGGTGCCGGTGCCGGCCGTCCCGGCTTTCGCGTCGAAACGCAAGGGCTCCTCGGGATCCCCACTCCCCTCCGGGGCGGGCAGCTCGGGGCAGCAGATTCCGCGACTCGGATTTTCGGGCGGGGTCGGGGCGCCGTGGAGCGCAGCCCCGTACCGCCTCGACCGATGGGCCCAAGCCCGCAGAAACGGGTGAAGCGGGGCGTACCCGCTTCCTCGCCAACGCCTCGTCCGGATATCGCGGATTGCGGGGCGGAGCGGGGGGGCTCCCCGACCCCGAGCACGTTCCAGGTGGTGGATCCAGGGGCAACAAGTCGGTTGCCTTTTCGGGGGTGGGTTGCTAAGATCGCCGGGCTTTCCGGGCGAGGAGGGTCGCGGTTGGGCGCCAGGCCCATATCCCAGAAGCTCTACTACCGCATCGGCGAGGTCGCGGATATCGCGGGGGTCAAACCCCACGTGCTGCGGTACTGGGAGACGGAGTTCGGCTTCCTCTCCCCGGAAAAGAACGAAGGGAACCAGAGGCTCTACACCCAGCAGGATCTGCAGAAGGTCCTGACGATCAAGAAGCTGCTGTACCAGGACCGCTTCACCATCGCCGGCGCAAAGAGGCGCTTCCGCGAGGAGTGGAGGACCGTCCGGGCGGGGGAGGCTGGTACGGACGGGGCGGGGGCCCTTCGGCAAGTGAGGAGGGAGTTGCAGGAGATTCTCCGCTTGCTGGCGCGGGGATGAAAAGAGATATGTCGGGACGTGGCGCAGCCTGGTAGCGCACCTGAATGGGGTTCAGGGGGTCAGGAGTTCGAATCTCCTCGTCCCGACCAGCAATATCAAGGGCTTACGGATTCGCTCCGTAAGCCCTTTGTCTTTGGGTGTGCCATAGGTGTTTCTTTTGGTGTCCCTTTTTCGCCCGCTGGAAACTCCGCCATAGCCTGCCCGCACCGCCCACCTTCCTGCCGAAGCGGCGGGCCACCGATGACCCGAGGGCGCAGATGTGCCCCGAGCGCACTGTCTCGCGTCGATCCAGCCTTGCACCTCCGAGGCGAGCCACCCCACCGCACCTGGGCTGATCCGTTGCCGCCGGGGGAAGTCCCCCGCCCGTTTCCTGCGCCCGATGGTCGACGCCGACAGACCAGTGAGGGCGACGATTTCCTTGGACCGGATCAGCCGATCCACCTTGGGTCCCGGAGTTCCCGGAGCTCCGCTTGACCCGCGGCGCGTCCCCATGCTACCGAGGCGCGAAGATGGGGTACGTGGACGGCCCTGCGTTTCCCGTGAGAAGCCGTCGGGCGAAGGAGGATCCCATGCCCCCGAAGAATCGCCCCGCCAAGCCTCTGGCTCCCGTGCGCCAGCTCAAGGTCACGCTGAAGGGCAGCCGCCCCCCGATCTGGCGCCGCGTTCTGGTGGCCGGAGACACCAGGCTCTCCCGGCTCCACGAGTTCCACGTGGGGCGCGGAGTGCGCATCGGCCGCCGCGACCCGGAGTGGGGCGCGCCCGGCGAGGTGATGGACGAGCGCCGGGTCGCGCTGTCCTCCCTCGCTCCCGAGGTGAAGGACAAATTCACCTACCTCTACGACTTCGGCGACGGGTGGGAGCACACGATCCTGGTCGAGAAGATCCTGGCCCCCGCCCCGGCCACCGCCCTTCCCACGTGCGTCGCCGGCAAGCGGGCGTGCCCGCCCGAGGACTGCGGCGGGGTGTGGGGCTACGCGGAGCTCCTCGAGGTACCGGCCGACCCCGGGCACCCGGAGCGGGTCTAGCGCGTGGAGTGGCTGGGGGGCGAGTGGGCCCCCGCGGCCTTTGCCGCCGAGGACGCCGACCGGCGGCTGGCGCCGCTGCGGAAGCGCTGAGGAAGAGTGTTCGACCATGTGGATCGCCCACGCCGCCTTTCTGGAGGACGCCCTCCACCTCTGGACAGAGGGCCCCGACCCGGCTGCCGGGGAAGCGCCGCCGCCGGCGCCCAGGCCCCGCCGGGGCAGGGGGCCGAAGAAGCCCCCGGCGGCTGCCCAGCCCCTGGGCCGTGACGGCGGCCTGGAAGGGATCGCGGCGGCCCTCGCCGCGGGCGGCGTCGACCTGACCACGGTCTACGCCGCCCCCCGGCAGCTCACCGCCTGGCTCCCGACCATCGGGGAACACCCCCTGGCCTCGAACGGGCTCCTGGAGGCGGAGCCGCCCCCGGCCGGGGAGACGAGCCTGCGGCCCTGGACCGTCACCGCCCTGCCCCTGGCGCCGGGCGTCGCCGCTGACTTCCTCTGCGCTTGCGCCGGCCAGGAGGTGCTGGAGGCGGGGGTGCTGGTGGGGCCGGACCTGGCCTTCTGGACACTCGCCCTGCGCTTCACCGGCGCGCTCGCGGCCCGGGAGCGGTTTCTCCCGGGCGTAAGCGGGGAAGGCAAGGCGTGGTGCGCCCGCTGGCAGCCCGCCCCCCTGGCCGAGGACCGGGAGCGCCTGGCCGCCTTGGCGGCCGCCATGCCCCCGGCGGCTCGGGCCCTCGGGGCGGACCCGGCAGCGCTCCCCGAGGGGACGGCCGCGGGCCTCCTCGCGCGCTTCGTCGCGCGGGCGCTGGACCACCTGGTCCGCTCCTCCGTCCTCTCCCCCCGGCCCAGCCCCGCCCGCAAGCGCACCCCTCTCCCGAGCCTGCACGACCAGTGGCTCGCCGCCCTGGTGGCCCCCGACCCCGCCCTGACCGGCACGGCCGATGAGCTGGCCGCCCTGGCGCGGGCCGTCGGCGAGTGGCACCGCCCCCTGGACGCCGTCTCCGCCTCGCCCCTGCGCCTGTGCTTCCGGCTGGAGGAGCCGCCGGAGGAGGACGGCGCGGCCCCCTGGCAGGTGCGCTACCTCCTCCAGCCCCTGGACGATCCCAGCCTGCTCCTGCCGGCCGGGGAGGTGTGGAGCGCCAAGGGCAAGAAGAAGGCCCTGCTGGCCCGCGGCGGGGCCGACCCCCGGCACTACCTCCTGGGGGCCCTGGGCCAGGCCGCAGGCCTGTGCCCCGCGATCGAGCAGAGCCTTCGGTCACCGGCCCCCGAGGGGTACGCCCTCGACGGCGACGGCGCCCGCGACTTCCTGGTCGAGACTGCCGGTGCCCTGGAGCAGGCCGGGTTCGGCGTCCTCCTGCCGGCCTGGTGGACCGGCCGGGGCAGCCGGGTGCGCCTGGGCGTCCGCGCCCAGGTGAAGAGCCCCAAGCTGTCCGCAGGCGGCGGGCTCACCCTGGACGCCCTGGTGGAGTTCCGCTGGCAGGCCGCCCTGGGCGGGGAGACCATGACCCTGGCTGAGCTACAGGAGCTGGCCGCCCTCAAGAGCCCCCTGGTGCGGGTGCGGGGCCAATGGGTCGAGGTGGACGGGGCCGAGCTCAAGGCCGCCCTGGCCCTGTGGAAGAAGAAGGGGGCGGAGCGGATGACGGTGCGCGACGTGCTGCGCCTGTCCCTGGGCCAGGGTGACGGCCCGGGAGCGCTCCCGGTGGAGGGGGTGGAGGCCGCGGGCTGGGTCGGCGACCTTCTGGCCCGCCTCACCGGGGACGGGGCCTTCGCAGAGCTCGCGCCCCCCGTCGCCCTCCGGGCCGAGCTGCGCCCCTACCAGTGCCGCGGCTACTCGTGGCTCGGGTTCCTGCGCCAGTGGGGGCTCGGGGCGTGTCTCGCCGACGACATGGGGCTGGGGAAGACCATCCAGGCCCTGGCCCTGGTGCTCCGCGACTGGACGGCAACGGCCCCCGAGGAACGCCGCCCGGTGCTCCTGGTCTGCCCCACCTCGGTGGTGGGCAACTGGCAGAAGGAGGCCGAGCGCTTCGCCCCGGACCTCCCGGTGCTCGTCCACCACGGGGTGTCCCGGGCCAAGGGCGAGGCCTTCCGCGCCGAGGCCGGCCGCCACGCCCTGGTGCTCTCGAGCTACGCCCTCCTGCACCGGGACGCCGCGGTGCTCGCCGGGGTCCCTTGGGCGGGCGTGATCCTCGACGAGGCCCAGAACATCAAGAACCCCGAGACCCAGCAGGCCCGGGCCGCCCGGGGCCTCCCCGCCGACTATCGGCTCGCCCTCACCGGCACCCCGGTGGAGAACAACGTGGGGGATCTCTGGTCCCTCATGGAGTTCCTCAACCCCGGGCTCCTGGGCACCCGGGCCGAGTTCCGGCGCCGCTTCTTCCTGCCCATCCAGGCCGGCCGCGACCCCGAGGCCGCCGCACGGCTCAAGCGCCTCACGGGCCCCTTCGTGCTGCGGCGCCTGAAGACCGACCGGTCGATCATCGCCGACCTGCCCGAGAAGCTCGAGATGAAGGTCTTCTGCACCCTCACCCGGGAGCAGGCGTCGCTCTATGCCGCGGTGGTGGACGAGGCCGGCCGGGCCCTGGAAGAGGCCGAGGGCATCCAGCGCAAGGGCATCGTGCTGGCTACACTGATGAAGCTCAAACAGGTGTGCAACCACCCGGCCCAGTTCCTGGGCGACAACTCGGCGATCCCGGGCCGCTCGGGCAAACTCGCGCGCCTCACCGAGATGCTCGAGGAGATCGCCGCTGTGGGGGAGAAGGCCCTGGTCTTCACCCAGTTCGCCGAGATGGGCGAGCTCTTGCGGCGCCACCTGCAGGAGTCCTTCGGCCGCGAGGTGCCCTTCCTCCACGGCGGCGTGGCCAAGGTGGCGCGGGACCGGATGGTGGAGCGGTTTCAAGAGGACGGGGGTGACGGTCACGGCCCCCGGGTCTTCCTCCTCTCCCTCAAGGCCGGGGGCACCGGCCTCAACCTCACCGCCGCCAACCACGTGTTCCACTTCGACCGCTGGTGGAACCCGGCGGTGGAGAACCAGGCCACCGACCGGGCCTTCCGCATCGGGCAGACCCGCAACGTGCAGGTCCACAAGTTCCTGTGCGCGGGCACCCTGGAGGAGAAGATCGACGAGTTGATCGAAGCCAAACGCGCAGTCGCCGAGGAGGTGGTGGGCACAGGGGAGGGCTGGCTCACCGAGCTGTCGACCCGGGAGCTCCAGGAGCTCTTCCGGCTGCGCCGCGACGCGGTGGGGGAGTAGGAGGGCCGTCCCATGGCGCGAAGGCGCAGCAGGTACTATGACGACGATTTCGGTTACTTCCCTCCGTCCCGGCCCCGAGAGGCCGCGGGGGGTATCGTGGCCGAGTCCCAGCGCGGCGGGTTCGGCAAGAGCTGGTGGGCCAAGCGTTGGATCGCCGTCCTCGAGGGCTTTCGCATCGGCGCCCGCCTCGGGCGCGGCCGCTCCTACGCCCGCAGCGGCCAGGTGCTCGACGTGAACGTGGAGAAGGGCCGGGTGACCGCCCGGGTCCAGGGCTCTCGGGCCAAGCCCTACGGGGTGACCCTCCAGGTCAAGCCCCTGACCCGGGCCGCGTGGGAGAAGGTCGGCGCCGTCCTCTCCCGCCAGGCCCTGTTCGCGGCCAAGCTGCTTGCCGGGGAGATGCCCCAGGACATCGAGACCGCCTTCGCCGAGGCTCGCGTCTCCCTCTTCCCCGAGCGGGCCGGAGACCTCGCCACCGACTGCTCCTGCCCCGACTGGTCCAACCCCTGCAAGCACATCGCCGCCGTCTACTACCTGCTGGGCGAGGAGTTCGACCGGGACCCCTTCCTGATCTTCCGGCTCCGGGGCCTCGAGCGCGAGGAGCTGACCACCCTCCTGGGCGGCGCGGGCGGCGCGAGCGACGGGGAGCCCGCCACCGGCCCGGCAGGCGAAGAAGGACTGGGAGCGGCCGCCCCCGAACCGCTACCCGCTGCTCCCGAGGCCTTTTGGGGCGGGCGGCCCGCTGAGGAGGACCTGTTCGGCCCGGCCTCGGCTCCGGCCGTCTCCGCAGCCCTCCTGCGCCGGCTCTGCCCCTTCCCCTTCTGGCGCGGCCAGGCGCGCCCCGCCGACGCCCTGGAACCTGTCTACCGCGCCGCCGCCCTCCGGGGGCTGGAGGTCCTGGCGGGCGGCTGCGCCCCGGAAGAAGGCACTGCCCCTGCCCACCCGGAGACGGTGCGGGCCCGAATGGATCGAGGAGAATAGGAGGAACATGCTGACCGGGGACATCCGCAACCAGGTCGACCGCATCTGGGACGCCTTCTGGTCGGGGGGCATCTCGAATCCGCTGGAGGTGATCGAGCAGATCACCTACCTGCTCTTCCTGCGGCGGCTCGACGACCTCCACACTCTGGAGGAGAACAAGTCGGCGCGGCTGCGCCGCCCCATGGAGCGGCGCATTTTCCCCAAGGGGAAGGACGGCATCGGCAAGGGCGGGGGCCGGCCCTACGAAGATCTTCGCTGGTCGCGGCTCAAGCACTTCGCCCCGGCGGAGATGTTCGACGTACTCGGCCAGCACGTCTTCCCCTTCCTGCGCACCCTGGGCGGCGACGACTCCACTTACGCCCACCACATGAAGGACGCCCGCTTCACCATCCCCAAGGCCGCTCTCTTGGCCAAGGTGGTGGACCTGATCGACCAGGTGCCCATGGAGGACCGCGACACCAAGGGCGACCTCTACGAGTACATGCTCGGCAAGATCGCCACGGCCGGGCAGAACGGCCAGTTCCGCACGCCCCGGCACATCATCCGGCTGATGGTCGAGATGACCGCGCCGGGCCCCAAGGAGGTCATCTGCGACCCGGCCAGCGGCACCTGCGGCTTCCTGGTGACCGCGGGCGAGTACCTGCGGGAGAAACATCCGGAAGTTCTGCGCGACCCCAAGCTCCGGGAGCACTTCCACAAGGGGATGTTCCACGGCTTCGACTTCGACAGCACCATGCTGCGCATCGGCTCGATGAACATGCTCCTCCACGGCGTCGAGAACCCCGACGTGCGCTACCAGGACTCCCTGGCCCAGGACCACGCCGGCGACGCCGAAGGCTACACCCTGGTGCTAGCCAACCCGCCCTTCGCCGGGAGCCTCGACTACGAGAACACCGCCAAGGACCTCCTCCAGATCGTCAAGACGAAGAAGACCGAGCTCCTCTTCCTGGCCCTCTTCCTGCGGCTCCTCAAGCCCGGCGGCCGCGCGGCGGTGATCGTGCCCGACGGCGTCCTCTTCGGCTCCTCCAAGGCCCACAAGAAACTCCGCCGCATCCTGGTGGAGGACCAGAAACTCGACGGCGTCGTCTCGCTGCCCGGCGGCGCCTTCCGCCCCTACGCCGGCGTCTCCACCGCGATCCTCCTCTTCACCAAGACCAACTCCGGCGGAACGGATCAGGTGTGGTTCTACGATGTCGAGGCGGACGGCTTCTCCCTGGACGACAAGCGCCAGCCCATGGCGGCGAACGACCTGCCCGACGTGGCCGCCCGCTGGCTCCAGCGCGCCGGCACCGAGCGGAAGAGAGCCCGCACCGAGAAGAGCTTCTGCGTGCCCAAGGCCGACATCGCCGCCCAGGGCTACGACCTCAGCCTGAACCGCTACAAGGAGGTGGTACACGAGGAGGTGGAGCACCGGGCGCCCAAGGACATCTTGGCAGAACTGGCGCGGATCGAGGCAGAGATCCAGGAAGGGATGAGACTCTTGGGGGGGATGGTGAAGTGAGCCCCTGGAGCGAGGCAGCGCTGGCCGACGTGTGCAGGATCGTGGGAGGCGGGACGCCGTCCCGGAGCAACGCGGACTTTTACGGGGGGTCGATTCCTTGGATCACGCCCAAGGACATGAAGGTCTGGGAGATCTCCGGCGCCCAGGTCTCGATCACGCAAGCCGGACTGGACAACAGCGCAACGCGCCTGGTTCCGGCTGATTCGGTTTTGATCGTGGTCCGGTCTGGCGTCTTGAAACACACGGTGCCGGTCGCGCTGAGTCGGGTCCCGGCAGCGATCAACCAAGACATGAAGGCGCTCTTGTGCGGCAATCGAGTTGTCCCCGCGTTCTTGGCACGGTTCATCAAGGCGCAGTCGCCGGCTATCCTGAAATGGGTTAGGGCTACGACCGCGGATAACTTCCCGATCGACAACCTGAAGGCCCTCACCGTTCCCCTCCCTCCCCTCCCCGAGCAGAAGAGAATCGCGGCGATCCTGGACAAGGCGGACGAGATGCGGGCCAAGCGCCGCGCCGCCCTGGCCGAGCTCGACACCCTCGCGCAGTCGATCTTCCTGGAGATGTTCGGGGATCCGGTGGCGAACCCGAAGGGGTGGCCCGAGACTGCTTGCCTCGGAGAGGTCGCCGACATCGTGTCCGGTGTCACCAAGGGCCGGAAGCTCAACGGCAGGTCGGCCCGAGAGGTTCCGTACCTGGCCGTGGCCAACGTTCAGGACCGGGCACTGAATCTTTCAGCGGTGAAGACGATCGAGGCCACCGAGGAGGAGATCGAGCGGTACCGGCTCGAGAGAGACGACTTGCTCCTGACGGAGGGTGGCGATCCGGACAAGTTGGGCCGGGGAACGCTTTGGTCCGAGGAGCTGCCGGAGTGCATTCACCAGAACCACGTGTTCCGGGTGCGGCTGACCACGTCGACGGTGCAGCCGCTCTTCCTCAATTGGCTGGTCGGGAGCCAGCGGGGAAAGAAGTACTTCCTTCGCTCGGCCAAGCAGACGACCGGCATCGCGTCGATCAACATGACCCAGCTTCGTGGCTTTCGGCTGCTCGTCCCGCCAGTGAGCCTCCAGCGCACCTTCGCGGCCGGGGTCGCCGCCGTGGAGAAGCTCACGGCCGCCCACCGCGCCTCGCTCGCCGAGCTCGACGCCCTCTTCGCCTCGCTCCAGCACCGGGCGTTTCGGGGGGAGCTGTGATATAGGGGGCGAAAGACCAAGGACGAAAAGGACCTCAAGGACCCAAAGAACAAGAGCACACGGCGGGTGCGACCCCCGGTCGTTGGGGTCATTGCTGTCCTTGGGGTCCTTGACCGAGACTGAGGGCCTCCCTTGCCCGAGGGCTTCCTGCCGCCCCACGGCGGCTACCAGAAGCTTCTCTCTCACCAGAAGGCGCAGATCGTCTACGACGCCACCGTGTACTTCTGCGATCGCTTCGTCGATCGGCGCAGCCGCACCCACGACCAAATGGTCCAGGCCGCCCGGTCGGGAAAGCAGAACATCATCGAAGGCAGCATGGCATCCGGCACCTCGAAGGAGATGGAGATCAAGCTGACGAACGTCGCGCGGGCGAGCCTGGAGGAGCTCCTGGCCGACTACCGCGACTTCCTGCGGACGCGCGGCCTCTCCGAATGGCCCAAGGACCACCCCTACGCGAAGCGGCTCCGGCAGCTCAACCGGATTCCGGACGCCACGTATGAGACGTTCCGAAGAGGCGTCGAGAATCCCGACCCGGCGATCTCGGCCAACGTGATCATCGGGCTGATCCGCGTGACCAGCTACTTGCTGGAGCGGCAACTGCGCAGCCTGGAACAGGCCTTTCTCAAGGAAGGGGGGCTGCGAGAGCGCATGACCCGCACCCGACTGGAAGGGCGGAAGAGGGGGCGCACGTGATCCCCGGAGCGTCGTAGATGCCGCCCATCCCCCCGTTCCCCGCCGACCAAGTCGAGGCCCTGGCCAAGGTCCTGGGGGAGTGTGGGTCGGGCTCGGACATCTCGCGTGTCTTCCAGTCGTGCGGGCTCGCGGACGAATCGGGCGAGTCGACGAAGTGGAGGCGGATCAACCGGGTCTTCCTCGACAGCCAGGCCAAGACCCGTTGCGGCAACAAGGTCCTGGAGTTCATCCGGGCACTCCTTGCGCCGGCGCGCTTCGTGGGCAAGGCCCAGCACTTTGAGGCGCACCGGCAGGAGCTCAACACGGTGCTGGCGTTCTCGGGCCTGGAGTATGGCAAGGACGGAGCGTTCCGCAGCTGTGGGATGGCCGAGACACTCGACCAGGCGGAGGAGCGCGCCCGCACGATCCGGGCCAGGCTCCAGGGCAGGGCCATCCACGCGGAGGTGTTGAAGTACTGCCGGGCGGAGTTGATGCAGGAGAACTACTTCCACGCCGTCTTCGAGGCCACCAAGGGGCTGGCACAGCGGATTCGCGAACAGTCCGGCCTGAGAACCGATGGGGCGAAGCTGGTGGACGAGGTCTTCTCGGTGGAGCGGCCGATCCTCGCCCTCAACTCGCTCCAGACCGAAACGGAGCGGTCGGAGCACAAGGGCTTCGCCGCCCTGCTCAAGGGCTGCTTCGGCGCCGTGAGGAACCCGCTGGCCCACGAGCCCAAGCTGCTGTGGCAGGGGGAGGACGACGCCGCGGACTACCTGACGCTGATTTCGCTCCTGCACCGCAAGTTGGACGCGTGCGTGCCCACGGGGCTCGGGAGGGGAACGCCATGAGCCACGTCTGCTTCCTCCGAGAGGAATGGCCGGCCGTGAATGAGGCGGCGGCCGACACCTGCGCGGTTGGGCTTCGGCGTAGTCGCCCTCATCCTGGTCATCATCTTGGTCGCCTACCTGACCATCCTCGATTCCTTCGAGTGACCGCAGAGTGGAGCAGGGAGCGGCGGTGGTCGCCTCTATTTTTTGACACAAAAACTATCTATGATTTGTGTCAAAACGATGGGTAAGCACGCTCAGTCATTCGACACGCTCCTGCTGGAGCGCATCCGCAGCCATGGCGACGGCTGGGTTTTCACGCCCAGTCACTTCGCCGAGCTGGGGACACGCGACGCGGTGGCCTCCGCCTTGAAGCGGCACAAGAAGGCCGGGACGATCCGCCAGATCGCCCGGGGCCTGTATGAGGTCCCTCGCGTGGACCCGGAGATCGGTCCGCTCTCCCCGTCTCTGGAAGCCGTCGCAAAGGCTCTGCAGGAACGAGACGCCGTGCGGCTGCAACCCGCCGGCGGGTATGCGGCCAACCTGCTGGGGCTGTCCGAGCAGGTGCCGACAAAGGTCGTCTTCCTCACCGATGGGCCGGCGCGGCGAGTGCGGCTGGGCAAACAGGTCATCGTGCTCAAACATACGACGCCAAAGAACATGGCGACCGCTGGGCGGGTGAGCGGGCTCGTCATCCAAGCCCTTCGCCACCTCGGCCGGCGTCAGGTAGATGACTCGGTGGTAATGCGACTGCGGAAACGGCTCACCCGTGACGACAAGAACCAGCTGCTCCAGGATCTCCGCTATGCTCCGGCGTGGGTCGCCGCCCTCATGCGCCGGGTGGCTGAGTCCCGAGAGGAGTGACCCGTGGACAGCTTCCCGAGCCTCCCTGCGGAACGACGGCGAATCATTTTCGAGGAAGCCCAGGCGCGCCTCGGTCTGGCGGCGGCCAGTATCGAGAAGGACTTCTGGGTGTGCTGGACACTGCGGAAGCTCTTCGGCCTGCCGTTCTGGGGAGAGCAGCTGACCTTCAAGGGGGGCACGTCCCTCTCCAAGGGTTGGCGCCTGATCGCCAGGTTCTCGGAAGACATCGACGTCGTGATCGACCGGGACTTCCTGGGGTTCGGCGGAGATGACCTCGGGAGCACCCGGCAGAAGAAGCTCCTCAAGGAGTGCCGTAGGCGCATCCAAACCGAGCTGGGGCCGGCCCTGGAGGAACGCTTGCGAGCTGCCCTCCCCGGCGACGTCGCCTGGCAACTGATGCCGGCTGACGAGGACGAAGACCCGGACCAGCAGACCCTCCTCTTCGATTATCCGTCCGTCTTCGAGGAGGGTTTCGCCTACGTGCGACGGGTCGTCAAGATCGAACTGGGAGCCCGCTCGGACACGGAGCCCGTCGAAGCGCCGTTCATCGAGCCGTATCTGGCGAAGGCATTTCCCGAACTACTGAAGGAGAGCTCATTTCCGCTACGTACCGTCGCGGCCCGCCGGACGTTCTGGGAAAAGGCGATGCTGCTGCACGAGGAGATGTTCCGTCCGGTGGACAGGCCCAGGCGGGCGAGGCTCTCCCGGCACTACTACGACCTCTGGTGCCTCATACGGGCCGGCGTCGCTGCCGAGGCTGCCGGCGATCCGGGGCTCTTCGACCGCGTCGCGGCTCACCGTCAAGTCTTCTTCAAGCATCGGTGGGTCGACTACGACACCCTGCGGAAGGGCCACCTGCGCCTGGTCCCGCCGGCCGAACAGGAGGCCGAGTGGCGTAGCGACTACAACGCGATGAGGGAGGAGATGTTCTTTGAGGAGCCGCCGCCCTTCGACGACGTGCTTGCGGTAGTTCGGGCGTTCGAAGAGGAATTCAACCGCCCATGAGCCACTTCTCCTTCCTTGAGGCCGAGTGGCCCGATGTCCATGAGGCGGCGACGAAGGCTGAGGTCTTTGCCTACCCCGACCCGCGCACCGCCTGCTTCCACGCCCGCCGTGCCCTGGAGCTGGCCGTCGCGTGGGTGTTCAAGCACGACCCGGCGCTGAAGCTCCCCTACCAGGACAACCTGAGCGCCCTCATCCACGAGCCGACCTTCCAGGCGGCCGCCGGCGAGGCGGTCTTCACCAAGGCCAAGGTCATCGCCCGGCTCGGTAACCGGGCCGTCCACGCCCCGAAGCCCGTGCCCCAGTTCGACGCCATCGCCGCGGTGCGCGAACTCTTCCACGTGGGCTACTGGCTGGCCCGGAGCTACGCCCGGGCCGCGAAACCCCCGGCTCACCTCGCCTTCGACCCGGACACGCTCCCGAAGACCGGCGCGGTGCCCCAGCAGACCACCGACCAGTTGCAGAAACTCCAGGAAGAGCTCTCGGCCAGGGACGAGAAGCTCTCCGTCATCCTCTCCGACCGGGCGGCGCTGGACGAGGAGCTCGCGCGGCTGCGCGCCGAGGTGGCCGCCGCCAAGGTGGCCAACGCCGCGGCTCCCGACGGGCACGACTACTCCGAGGCAGAGACCCGCGACCTGTTCATCGACCTCCTCCTCAAGGAGGCGGGCTGGCCGCTGGACCAGGCCCGCGACCGGGAGCTCGAGGTGGCGGGCATGCCCAACGAGAAGGGCGTGGGCTTCGTCGACTACGTGCTGTGGGGCGACGACGGGCTCCCCCTAGCGCTGGTGGAGGCCAAGCGCACCCGTCGGAGTTCGCTTGCCGGCGAGCAGCAGGCGAAGCTCTACGCCGACTGCCTGGAGGCGCGGTTCGGCCGGCGCCCGGTGATCTTCCTCTCCAACGGCTACGAGCACTGGCTGTGGGACGACGCATCTCACCCCCGGCGCGCCGTGCAGGGCTTCTACAAGAAGGACGAACTGGAGCTCCTCCACCAGCGGCGGACGGCGAGGAAGCCCCTGGCCGCCGCCGAGGTGGACGAGGCGATCGTCGAGCGCTACTACCAGAAGCGCTCCATCCGCCGCATCTGCGAGTCCTTCGAGGGGGAGAACAGCCGCAAGGCCCTGGTGGTGATGGCCACCGGCGCCGGCAAGACCCGCACGGTGATCGCGCTCGTGGACCTGCTCATGCGCTGCAACTGGGCCAAGCGCGTGCTGTTCCTGGCCGACCGCGTGGCCCTGGTCAATCAGGCCGTCAACGCCTTCAAGCGCCACCTGCCCGACAGCTCGCCGGTCAATCTCGTCACCGAGAAGGACACGACGGGGCGCGTCTACGTCTCCACGTACCCCACGATGATGGGGCTGATCGACGAGGTGTCCGACGGCCGCGGCAAGCGCGGCGGGGACGGGCAGCGCCGCTTCGGCGTGGGCCACTTCGACCTGGTCATCATCGACGAGGCGCACAGGTCGGTGTTCCAGAAGTACCGGGCCATCTTCGAGTACTTCGACTCTCTGCTCGTGGGGCTCACGGCCACGCCCAAGGACGAGGTGGACCGCAACACCTACGACCTCTTCGACCTCGAGACCGGGGTCCCCACCGACGCCTATCCCTTGGAGGACGCCGTGGCCGACGGCTTCCTGGTGCCGCCCCGGGCGGTGTCGGTGCCGCTCCGGTTCCAGCGCGAGGGCATCCGCTACGACCAGCTCTCCGACGAGGAGAAGGACGCGTGGGACGCCCTGGAGTGGGACGAAGACGGCAACACGCCCGACCGGGTGGAGGCCGAGGCGGTCAACAAGTGGCTCTTCAACAAGGACACCGTCGACAAGGTGCTGGCGCACCTGATGACGCGCGGGCAAGCCGTGGCCGGGGGCGACCGGCTCGGCAAGACCATCGTCTTCGCCAAGAACCAGGCCCACGCCGAGTTCATCCAGGAGCGCTTTGACGCCAACTACGCCAAGCTCAAGGGCCACTTCGCCCGAATCATCACCTTCAAGACCGAGTACGCCCAGAGCCTGATCGACGACTTCTCCCGGGTGGAGAAAGCGCCCCACATCGCCATCTCGGTGGACATGCTCGACACGGGCATCGACGTGCCCGAGGTGGCGAACCTGGTCTTCTTCAAGCTGGTGCGCTCGAAGACCAAGTTCTGGCAGATGCTCGGCCGCGGCACGCGGCTGTGCCCCGACCTCTTCGGCCCCGGCGAGGACAAGGCGTGCTTCTACGTCTTCGACTACTGTCAGAACCTCGAGTTCTTCAGCCAGGACCCGGCGACCACCGACGGCGCGCTGGGCGAGAGCCTGGGCACCCGGATCTTCAAGGCCCGGGTGGAGCTGATCGCCCACCTGGACGAGCGCGCCGCGAAGGGCGAGGGCTCCCAGGCCGGCGCCGAGGAGGAGAGGAGGGTTCGCGCCGAGACGGCGGAGACGCTGCGCGCCATCGTGGCCGGCATGAACCCCGACAACTTCGTGGTGCGGCCCAAGCGCCGGCTGGTGGAGACCTACTCCGCGCCGGAGGCGTGGATGGAGCTGCCCGAGGCGAAGCGGCAGGAGCTGGCCCACGAGGTGGCCGCGCTGCCCTCGGAGGTGGAGCCGGAGAACGAGGACGCCAAGCGGTTCGACCTCCTGGTGCTGCGCACCCAGCTCGCACTCCTCAACAAGGAGCACGCCTTCGAGCGCCTGCGGGACCAGACCCAGGCGATCGCGGGGCTGCTGGAGGAGCGGTCGACGATCCCCATGGTGAGAGAGCAGCTGCCGCTCATCGAGGACGTGCAGACCGACGAGTGGTGGCAGGACGTCACCGTGCCCATGCTCGAGGTGATGCGAAAGCGCCTGCGCGACCTCGTGAAGCTCATCGAGAAGAAGAGGCGAAAGGTCGTCTACACCGACTTCGAGGACGAGATGGGCGAGGAGTCCGTCGTCTCCATGCCGGGGTTCGACGGCTACGGCGGCTTCGAGAAGTTCCGCGCCAAGGCCCGGGCCTTCCTGCGGGCCCACCAGGACCACATCGTCATCCACAGGCTCCGGATGAACGTGCCCCTGACGCCAGCAATTCCCGCTCGTCGGTGAAAATGAGGGGTTAGGGTTTCCGACAAGGGGG
>JAWSUI010000004.1:121276-134047 GCA_033551855.1 Deferrisomatales bacterium | reverse complement strand
AAACCTTCAGCTATTCAAGGAGGTTAGACGATTTCTGCACCAGAACTTCCGCCTAGCCTTCGAAGAGGGCGGTGGAGAGGTAGCGCTCCCCGGAGTCGGGCAGGATGACCACCACCGTCTTTCCTTCGGACTCCGGACGGGAGGCCACCGTCACCGCAGCCGCCGCGGCCGCACCGCAAGAGATCCCCGAGATGATGCCCTCCTCCCGTGCCAAGCGCCGGGCAAACTCGAAGGCCTCCTCGTCCGTCACCTGAACCACCTCGTCCACCAGCGACAGATCGAGAACGTCGGGCTTGAAGCCCGCCCCGATCCCCTGGATCTTGTGGGGTCCGGGGGAGCCGCCCGACAGGACGGGGGAGTTCGCAGGCTCCACAGCCACCGAGCGGATGGCCTTGCCCATCTCGTGCTTGATGTAACGGCTCACTCCCGTGATGGTCCCGCCCGTGCCGACACCGGAGATCAGGATGTCGATCCCGCCGTCCGTGTCGTTCCAGATCTCGGGTCCTGTGGTGCGGAAGTGGATCTCGGGGTTGGCGGGGTTCTTGAACTGGTGGGGCATGAAGACGCCCTCGGGGTCCGCGTCGGCCATCTCCTGGGCCCGGCGGATCGCCCCGCCCATTCCCTCGCTCCCGGGCGTCAGGACGAGCTCCGCGCCCAAGGCCGCGAGCATCTTCCGCCGCTCCAGGCTCATGGTCTCGGGCATGGTGAGAAGGAGGCGGTACCCTCGGGCCGCACACACGAAGGCAAGGGCGATCCCGGTGTTGCCGCTCGTGGGCTCCACGACCCTCACGCCCGGGTTCAACACCCCCTTCTCCTCGGCGTCCCAGATCATGCTCGCGCCGATCCGGCACTTGACCGAGTAGGCGGGGTTCCTGCCCTCGACCTTGCCCACCAGGGTGCCCTTGAGACCCTGGGAAATCCGGTTCAAGCGGACCAGTGGGGTGTTGCCGATGCTCAGACTGTTGTCATCGAAGATGCCAGCCATGTCCGTCTCCTCAGTGTGGGTCGTCAGGGGGGACGAACCCCGGTTTCCGGTTCACAGGGCACAGTCTAGGACTGTGCACATATTCTGTCAAGAATTATCCGGCGCAAATACTAGAAAAAAATGGACAAATCCCCGGGCCGCTCCCGAGCGACACGGATGGCGCCGGCTCCCGGCAGCGGGCACCTCGTCTCGCAGATGCCGCAGCCCACGCAGAGCCGCTCCACGACCTCCGGGAGTTTCACCGCGCGGGAAACCCCTTCGGAGTCGGTGCGCACTTCCTCCCGAAACACAATCGCCTTCGGGGCCGTGGGGCAGTGCTCTTCGCACACGAGGCAATTCTGGGTGTTCCGATAGGGCAAACAGCGGTCCTTCTCGAACACCGCGATCCCGAGGACCACCTGCTCCTTTTCTCCTGGCTCCAGGTAGCCGATCGCTCCCGTCGGACATACCTGCCCGCAGAGCCGACAGTGGTACTCGCAGTACCCGAGCCGCGGCACCAGGCGGGGGGTCCACAGCCCGCCCCACCCCGAATTGAACAGCGCCGGGTGAAGGGCCCCCTGGGGGCACACCCGCATGCAGGCCCCGCACCGGATGCAGCGCATCCGGAACTCTGCTTCCCCCGCCGCCCCCGGGGGGCGGAGGAAATCCCAGGCCGGCTCTCTCTCCTCTGCCCGGACCCGCGAGGTGAGGGCCAAGAGGGCCCCCCCTCCTGCCGACGCCAAGAGCGCGCGCCGGCCCGGCGAGACCGGCGGGGCGAGGCCGGGGGCCGCCGCCTCCGGCCGTCGGCCCCCCTGGGCACAGACGCGTTCGCACCGTCCACACTGGATGCACAGGGCCGGATCGGAAACCGGCTCCCCGGCGGCCGCTCCCGTTGGGCAGGCCGTTCCGCAGGCCGTACAGGGGCCGCACTCCAGCGCTCGGCGCCGACGGAAGGGAGAGAGGCGGGACGCCACTCCCAGCAGGGCGCCCAGCGGGCACAGGCTCGTGCACCAGGTGCGCGGGGCGAGGAGCTCCAGCGCAAACAATGCCGCGAAGACCACGGCCGTCAGGGCGGCCAGGAGGAACGTGGGCCTCCCGTAGGCGAGCAGCGGGTCCGCCGCCCGGTACAGGGCATCGCCCACCGCCTGCACGGGCGGGTGCGACGAGAGGCTCAGGACCGAGAGGAGCCCCTTGACCCCCGCGTCGAACGTCGGGTGGAACGTCAGGGCAAGGCTCCTCAGAAACAGGCTCAGAGGATCGAGAAGGCCCAGGAGGGGCAATCCCAGGAGCCCGGCGGCCAGGAGGGCGGCCAGAACACCCGCCGCCATTCCCCGGGGAAGGCGGAGCCACGGTCCCCGCATCCCTCCGGCCCTTCGCAATCCCGCTCCCCCAGCCTCCAGCGCGGCCCCCAACGGGCACATCCAGCCACAGAAGAACCGCCCCAGCAGGCCCGTGAAGAGGAGTAGCACGCCGGCGCCGATCCAGGCCGCGGACCACAGGGCCGCGAGTCCGACGGCCAAGACCGCCGCAAGGGCCGCCAGCGGGTCCAGGTGGAAGACCAGGTGCACAGGCCAATCCAGGAGGTCCGCACCCCGGTAGGCCGTCCGCCCGAAGAGGGCCAAGAAGCCGAGGAGGAGCGCCCCCTGTACCCAAGGCCGCAGCGACCACCTCACAGAATGGCTACCCGGGAGAGGTCCCCGACACCCAAGCCCTGCTCGTGGGCCGCCCGCAAGTGCCCGATGTCGAACGGTTCGACCCCGAACTCCCGGGCGCCCCAGGCATCGGCAGCCACCACGTCCGCCGAGGCGGCCACCCGGTGGGCCACTCGGACCCCGTCGGTTCCGCCGCCCTGGGGCCCCCCACGGAGGAGGATACGGGTGGCGTCCACCACCGTGAGATGGGAGCGAACCACTCGGTTCAGGTCCACCAGGTTCTGATCGATCCCCTGATGGATCCGCCCCCGGTTTCCGCCCATCACCCCCATGAGATTCTTGAGGCCTACGGTGACCCCGGTGAGGCCGTGGTGCTTGAGCACCGGGACGTTGATGAGCACGTCCGCCGCCAGCGCCGGCCGATACAGGGGCCACCGGTCCAGCGCCCGGGCACCCGGGAGGTCCACCACCTCGAACCACTCGTCGCGCACGTGCTCCAGGCGCACCCTTCGGTCTCCGAGCCCCTCCACCGCGGCCCGGACCCCGGATCTCTCGTAGGTGCGACGCCCGTCGTTGCAGGGGCGGTCGAAGACGCGCACCTGGGCCGCCCCCGACTCCCGCGCCAGACGGCAGACCTCGGCTACCACCGCGGGGTGGGTGTTCGCTCCCTCCTCCGGGGTGCGGTCCCAGGCGATGTTGGGCTTGACCACCACCTGGGCCCCCGGGCGGACGAAGCGCCCCATGCCCCCAAGCTTCTCCAGGACCAGGCGGACCAAAAAGGCCTCATCGGGCCCCTCCGCCACGGCCACCGGCTGGGGCTCCGGGGCCGCTGCCGCCCGGGCCCGCCGGAGGTCCAGGGTCCACACCCCGCCGGAACCCGCGGCGAAGAGGCCGAGCCGTGCAAGGCGCTTCAGGAATCGGCGCCGTTCTTGGAAGAGGTCTCTCATCGGCGGCTCCACGGCCCCCAAGGACCACCCCTTGCTCGGGGCGGCCCCTTCCGGCCGCCGAAGACCCCGGGCAGCGCTGGAGAGGGAGGCTTCTCAGGATGACGGGGTGATCCCCGAGGCGACTTCCGGGGCGCGCCGACCAGTGTACCCGGAAAAGCCCGCGGGGCAAGGCCGCGCCCCCAGGACACGGCAAGGCCGGGGAGCCCCGGAGGGTGGCCCCGGCTCCGGTCCGGAGGAATCAGGCTCGGCGTGATTGCCTCCCGGGCGATGGACCCCCGAGCGTCCGGCGCTCTTACGCGGGTCGATGAGGATTCCCGGGCCGGCGATGGGTCTCTTCGGCACACCCGGCCGCCGGGGAACGCTTGACGCGGTTCCTGCCCTCCCCTAGGCTGGCCTCACACCCCTCTCCGGTTTACGGCGTCTGGAAGAAGATCGGGGGAGCGAGCATGGGCAAAGGGTCGGACGAGGTATTTCGAGACTTGATGGGCCTGCAGGAGACCCTGTACCGCCTCTTCGACGAGCAAGGCGGGAGGGACCGGACGGAGGGGGATTCGGTTCCCAGCCACTGGTGCCCGGCAGTCGATATCCGTGAGGCCGACGAGTGCTTCGTTCTCTCCGCCGAGCTTCCCGGCATGATCCGAGAGGACATCCACCTCGAGATCACCGACGACCGGCTGGTTCTGCGGGGGGAACGACTCCTCCCGGCAGACCCCGCTGTCCTGAGCTACCACCGGATTGAACGGCCCAACGGCATCTTCCAGCGCGTGTTCCGGCTGCCGAGCGTGGTCGACCCGGGAGGCGCCAGCGCCACGTATCGCGCCGGGGTCCTGCGGGTCACGCTCCCCAAGAGGGCCGGAGTCGAGGGCCAGGCGATCCCTGTGCAGGTGGAGTAGGGCCCGCCCCGCCACCCTTCAACGCAAGCTGTGCAGCAGTTGGGCCCGGGTCGCGACGCCCACCTTCTGGAACGCCTGCTTCAGGTGGGACTTGACGGTGTGGGGGCTCAGGCAGAGGTGCCGCGCCAGGTCCCGGTTGGTCATCCCCGTCGTGTACAGCGCCCGCAGGACCTCGGTTTGCCTCCGGGTGAGGCCGAAGCGTGCCGAGACCGCGGCCCAGTCCGGCCCCGTCACCCCCTCGGGGGTCCGCCGGCCCAGCGCCCGGGCCACGCTGCGGAGAAACTCCTCCACCGGGAAGGGTTTGACGAGAAAGTCCACCGCCCCCTTGCGCAGGCAGTCTACCGCAGCCTCCAGGGTCGCGAAGCCCGTGATCACCACCACCTTCACGGCGAGCCCGGCCCCCTGGATCCTCCTCAGAAGCTCCTGGCCGTCCACCCCCGGCATCCGCAAGTCGGTGACCACCAGGTCGTACCCCTCCCCCGCGAGTCGTTGCCACGCTTCCGCGCCATCCCGGGCGGTATCCGTCTGGTAGCCGGATTCCCGGGCGGCCTTCGACAGGCTCCCGAGCAACGTCTCTTCATCGTCCACGATCAGGATGCGCGGCGCGGCGGAGCTCATGGGGCGTGTACGGTCTCTCTCTCGTCGGGGTTGTCACACCGCCGACCTCTCCTACTCGCCGGCGTGACCGTCCCTCCCCCTTCCCCAGGGATGGGGAAAGGTCCCTCGCAGCTCCCGGTGCGGGGGGCCGGGGGAACGGTGGCACACGAAGCACTGGATGCCGGTCTCCGCGTCGCCCACCGCCTCCGGCGGGGCAGCGGCGGCGAACACTTCGAGTCGTCGGGTCGGCACCGCCCGGTGCACGGGGGCGTCGCGAAGCTCGCGCAAGATGATATCCGTGTCTTCCGGGATCCCCCCCTCTCGCCCCAAGGGGACGGGGGCAAGGCTCACCTCCCAGCGTCCGGCAATGGTGTACCGGTGACACTGGTCGCACCCCCCGGGCGGAGGGATTTCCTTGGTGACGTGGCGCAGGAGACAGCCATAGGCGACGAGTGCGGCGAGCACTGCAATTCTGACCAAGGTCCTCATTGCACCTCCTCGCCCCCGAGCGTACCCCGTACCCGGTCGGTGTCAACGCCCGCCTCGGCAGCCGGTGGCCAGGCGACCCGCAACGCCTCCCCTCCCGGGACCGCAGACCCCGCAGGCACGAGGGCCCCCTCCGACTTCGTCCCCGGACCGTTCCGGCGGAGCCGTCCAAAAACCACCACCACATTGTGGGGCGGAGTCCGGAAGCCCAGGAGTGCAGCCCCGCACCGCATCCACCGACTCGACGAGGCGGGCGCAAGCGGGTGAAGCCCGGCGCACCGGGGACTGCCGGGACACTTCTTCGAATGGCCGCGGATTGCGGGGCGAAACGCAGGGGCTCCCGGACTCCGCTTGCCGACCAGCCGGAGGATCCAGACCGTGGCCCGACCTTTCGCTGGTCCACTCGTTCGGGTAGAGTGGCCCGAGGTTCCGTGAAGAGGCGTCCCGCCCGCTCCCGCCGGAGAGGCCGGGGGCGGAGGACTCGCGATGAGTTTCCCCGTAAAGCTAGTCCTCGTGCTGTTGGCGGTCGTGCTGTACTTCCTTCCGTCCTATCTGGCGATGGAGAGGCAGCACCACCTGCGGCGGCTCATCTGCGCCATCAACATCCTGCTGGGCTGGACCTTGGTGGGGTGGGTGGTGGCCCTGGCGATCTCCCTCACGGCGGTGCGGCGCAGGGTGCAAGCCCTGGACGACTACTTCGGGGACCGCTGACCCGCCGCGCCGAGGGGTGGAAGGCAGAGGGATCCCCCGACCGGCCGAAGCTATTGAAGCGCCATCTCCTCGCGAGAACCCAGGCTGGCCTGTTCCAGGTGCTCGGGATCGAACTGGGCCGTCAGCCGATGGGCCATCACCTCGAACTCTGCCATGCGCGCCGTCGAGACCGGCTCGGCCGACGGAGACTTGAGGCGCATCGGGTTGATCGGCACCCCGTTTCGGTACATCCGAAAGCACAGGTGCGGGCCCGTGGCCAATCCCGTGCTGCCCACGTACCCGATCACTTGCCCCTGGGAGACCCGCTTTCCTTTCGCCAGACCTTTTGCGAAGCGGCTCATGTGCAGGTAGAGGGTCTCATACGTGCCGTTGTGGCGGATCCGGACATAGTTGCCGTTGCCGGAGGTGAAGCCCCTCTCGGCAACCACCCCGTCCCCCACGGTCTTGATCGGTGTGCCCGCCGGCGCCGCGTAGTCGATGGCCGGATGCGCCCTCCAGGTCTTGGTGATGGGATGGAACCGCTTGTTCGTGAACCCCGAGGAGATTCGGGTAAACGTCAGCGGTGCCTTGAGGAAGGCCTTCCGGAGGCTGTTTCCCCCGAGGTCGTAGTACCCGGGGGCTCGTTCACCGTCCTGGAACCAGACCGCGTGGAAGGTATCTCCGCGGTTGACGAACTGAGCTGCCAGGATCCGACCGTAGCCCGCCGGCGCATCCTCACGGAACCGCCGCTCCACCAGGATCTGGAACGAGTCGCCCGATCGGATGTCGCGCAGGAAATCGATGTCCCAGGCGAAGATCTCTGCCAGACCGACCGCCAACTCAGGTCCTTCCCCCGCCTGGGACACCGCCTCGAAGAGACTCGACCGGATCGTCCCCTGCACGACCTCCGTCTCCACCCGGTACTCGATGGGAACCCGGCTGCAGGAAAAGGCGCCGTCCTCGCACCGCAGGATCGTGAGCTCCTCGTCCCGGTCGATCTCATAGGTGAAGCTCTCCAGCACGCCGTCGACCGTGGTGAGCCGATAGGGTTGTCCCGCCGCGACCCGCGTCAGGGGGAACACCCGCTCGGCGGTCTTGGCCAAGTCGTGGATCTCTCGAGGGCTCAGGAGGTCTCGAAGGAGCCCGCTCACCGTATCCCCCGGGCGGACCGTTCCCCGGTGGACCCGCCTTTCGGGCGGTCGGGGCTCGGGCACTGCAAGCGAGGGGTTTTCGGCAACGGCCTCGACAGCCGGCTCAGCCGCCTCAGAGCTTAGGGTCGCGTCTACCCTCGGGGCTGCCTGCCGATATCCGATCGAGTAGGCGACGAAGGTGGCGGCCAGAGCGACGGCCACGTATGCGAGCCGGCCGGCCCAGCGAAGCTTCCGGCCGGGCGCGGCGCCGAGGGGACGGGAAAGATCTTCCATGCGGTATCCGTTCGGATGGGGAGACAGCCCGCCGGGACCGCCTCGTCGTCGATGAGATCAGCCGACCCATAGCGTATCGGCCGATCCGCCGATACATTTCAGGGCCACCTCCCTGATCGGCCTCTCCCGGCGTGCACCCGCCTCCGTAGGTCCGGGGGTTACCGAGATCCACACGCTTCCGGCCGTCATCCGAAACGGCAAGCAAAGTACAACAGAGCCTCCGACCGGAATCTTCTATCAGCATCATTGGCAAACGTCAAGACAATGACCGATGGACCTGAGTTATCCGATGAGGAGAGGGCGCCGGGGCCTGCCTAGAGTCCCGGTGCAAAACGATCCGCCCCACGGCGCAATTTGAAAGCAAAGAGATTCCCCGTCGTTGGAGACAGCGAGACGGAGCTTCCGGGGTTTCTGTGGGTGCGAGGAACCATCGTGTTCTCGCGCGGAGGCGCAGAGGCGCCGGGAAAGACAAAGAATTCCTCTGCGTCCCAGCGGCTCTGCGCGAGATCGTTCTTGCCCTTGATTGACCCATTGAGCTTCCGGAGGGACCACCTTACTGGCCGCTTCCGGCGCGAACGCCGCCAACCATCTCCCCGCCGTGCGCTGAGCCTACAGGGTACTGAAAACCCCCTCCACGGGGTTTTTCCGGTGAAGGCTCTCGGGGACGGCCCCTTCAAACCCTCACGAATCACTGCGCTTTTCAAGCTCCGAGACTCGGCGCCCCCTCCTTGGGGCGCACCGCAGGCCGTTTTTCGACGGCCTGCTAAAGTACCGGCCCCTCTCGTCCGATCCCACCATCGAACGCGCTCGCGGGGTTCTCAGCGAAGTCCACCGGCACCGCGGGGTACACGGCCCCGGCAAACGGAGAGGGAGATCGATGGCGCTCCACGGAAGGAAGGCACGGTCCCTGCCCCTGAGGCACCCTGTGCGCAGGCGCCGCCCCCGCGGCGGTCACGGTCCCCGGCGGGCTCCCTTTCTGTGCCCCGTTTCTGCTGCCCTTGCGCCGTCCAGCCCCGCCGGGGCCGATGCCCCGGTGACACGGTCGGACGGGGGACCTCCCGTCGCCCATGGCGAGGCGCAGGTCGGGCAGACGTCCCCTCGCAGAACTGCCTCGCCCGAGCTCTCCCTGTAGCGGTTCCACCGATGTGAGCAGGAAAGGACAGCGATGCCGCGAATACTCCTGATCGATCACGACCCCCTGTCCCGCAACACATTGAAGGATGCTTTGAGCGGTGAACATACCGTTGCAGAGGCATCTGACGCTGCGGAGGCCATCGCCTCGTGCCAGGCACAGCGGCCCGACTTGATCCTGTTGGACATGGAAATGCCGGACCAACAAGGAGCGTCTGTTTGCCTGCGATTGAAGGAGGTCAAGGAAACGAAGTATATACCGCTCGTTTTATTGTCGCAGCATTCGCAAAAACAGGGCATCATCGACGGCCTGCACGCCGGTGCCGACGACTACGTCATGAAACCTATCGTGGCGAGCGAGATATTGGCAAGGATCGACGCGCACCTGCGCACTCACAACTACTACACGGACTTGGACAACAACGATCTGCGCCTGCTATTGGAGCTGACAGAGATCATCTCCGTCACGAGAAATCCGAAGAAAATCCTGAACATCATCGTCGAAACAATGGCAAAGGCGATCGACGTATCGCGCTGCTCCATCATCTGCATGACGGACGAGGGGGACCTGATCGTGAAGGCGAGCAGCGACCTCCCCGAACATCAGGAGATCCTTCTCGATCTGGAAAAGTACCCGGAAATCGAAAGGGCCATGACGACGCAGCGGCCCGTGGTGCTGCAGGACATCGGGAGCAACCCCCTCATGGAGCCGGTGAGGGAAAGGATCAAAGGACTGTCCGACAACTCGATATTCGTCGCGCCCATCATCAAGAAGCAGCACGTCATCGGATCCTTCTTCCTCAGGACATCCTCGCCACTGAAGGGGGGAATCACGGAGAGGATCTTCAAGTTGTGCCAGGTCGTCGCAAACATATCCGGAAACGCGCTGGAGAACGCGGTACTTTTCGAGGCCATTCATTCCAGCAAGAGGCTTCTGGAAGACCTTGTCATTCGAGACAGCCTGACGGGTCTCTTCAATCACCAATACTGCCATACGCGCATGGAAGAGGAGTTTTCAAGGGCACACAGATACAACACTGCGCTATCGTGCGTCTTTGTGGACATCGACGACTTCAAGAACATAAACGACGGTTATGGGCACATTACGGGAGACGTCGTCATCAAGAAGATCGCCAATTTGATCCAACAGACCCTCCGCAAAAGCGACACAGCATTTCGCTATGGAGGCGAGGAGTTTGCGATACTGTTGCCGAACACGGACAGCAACGGCGCGAACATCTTCGCGCACAGGGTGGGGAAGTTGATACGGGACCTCTCGGTGGAGAAACTAAGAGGAACACACATCACCGCGAGCATCGGTGTAGCCACGTTCTGCGACAGAAACCTGCCTTGCTATGAGGACCTGCTTCACCTCGCAGACAGCGCCATGTACGAGGCCAAGAGCTCGGGCAAGGACCGGATTCACCTGGCGGAACCGAGCCCCGAGTTCCGGAACTGGCAGTCCTTCGGCGAAACCGCCCAAGGGGCGCCGCCCCCCTTCCCCCACGGACCCCGCTTCGACGGCCCGCCCCTTCCCACCGCCCTGGCAGTCTGAGGTCCGACCGCCTCTCCCCCGGGTCTGTCGTCAGCCCCCTTCGGTGGAGGAGCGGCGACCCACCCAGCGTCCCGGCTGTCGGGAAAGGCGCCTCGCGGCCGGAGCCAAGGCTTCCCGGGGTCGAGGAATGTGCCCCGCGAACGGCCCGGGAGCTCAGGCCGGCGGCCCGGCCCCGAGCTCGCGGATCCGCCGCGCGTAGGCTTCCTGGAGTTTCCCCAGAAATCCGACGTCGATGCCCCCCTTCCAGTTCGTCACTTCGGCAAACCGCTTGGGGATGGTGATGCCCTCCGGCTCGTAACCGGTGGCCAGCCGCGCCCGCCAGCGTCTCTTCTGGACCTCTCCCCCCAGGGCGCCCAGTCCCCGGGCCAGGCTGTCGTACCCCACCGACCCCAGGCACTCGCCCAAGAGAGCTTCGGTGTACACGGCGCGGGCGAACAGGCAGGCGACCATCGACGTGAGGACTGCCCGTTCCCGCTCGTCGGCTTCGAAGAACGCCACCGCGGCACCGACGTCGCGCTCTGGGTGTTTTTCTTCGTAGCTGTACCCTCCGACGTCGAGATGGGAGTGCCGCAGGCCCAGCGCCTGGCCCACGAAGAAGACCTCGCCGCTCGCGTACCCCGCGGTCTCCTGCCCCAGGACGCACGCGAAGTCGGCGCCGCCGTAGCGCGCCGCGGCCTGGCGCGTGCCGGAGGCCAGGAGGCGGTAGAAGTCGTTCGTCCCCCGGGCCAGGTGCCCCGCGGCGGCCTTGTAGCTCTCCGCGTCGCCGAAAGCGAGCGGGACCAGCGTTTCAGCCGCACCCACCAACTTCTTCTCGGCGGCCTCGGTCGCCCAGGCAAGGGCTACGCCGGCGGACATGGCGTCGAGGCCCATCCGCTCGACCGCGTCGAGGAGCCCGAGCACGGCAAACGCGTCGAAGACGCCGAGCATCGAACCCAGGGAGAAGATCGGCTCGAAATCGTAGGCGACCTGGCGGTACAGGTACCGATTGTCCTCCATGAACTTCTCCCGCACGAAGCCGACGTGGATGCAGCCCACCGGGCACCCGGAGCAGGCGGAGTTCCGGAGCAGCGTCGCGTCGGCGAAGCGCTCGCCGGTGATTCCCTCCACGGCGGGGTCGCTCGTCTGCTGGAGGTTCCGGCAGGGCAGCGCCCGGAGGCCGTTCAGGACGGCCACGTTCGCCGGCGTCCCGAGGTTGTGGTACTTGCGCATCATCTCGGTGGCGGTCACCTGGCGGTGGACCTCCTGGAAGACCTCGTTGTATGCCCGTCCCGCCGGGAGCTCGAAGGATGCGTCGCCGACCAGGCAGAGCGCCTTGAGGTTCTTCGCGCCCATCACCGCACCGCCGCCAAGCCGCCCGAAGTGGCGATACGTGTCCGCGTTGATGCAGGCCATCGCCGAGCGGTTCTCCCCGGCCGGTCCGATCCGCAGGATGCTCCGGTGCCCCGAGCCCCGAAACATTCGGCGCAGCGCCTTGCCGGCACTGAAGACGTCTGTGCCCCACAGGTAGTGGGCGTCCCGCAGCTCGAGCTGGCGCGAGCCGACGAGCAGGCAAGAGGGGCACGCGGCCTGCCCCGTCAGGACGAGGGCGTCCAGGTCCGCGAACCGAAGCGCCAGCGCCGACCGGCCGCCGGCGTGGCTCTCCGCGTACTGGTCGTGGTAGGGGGAGCGGAAGGCGCAGACGGTCTTGCTCATCAGGGGAAAGTAGCCGGTGAGCGGGCCGATCGCGAAGATCAGGGGCTGCTCCGGGTCGTCCCAGGAGCGGTCGAGCCTGACGAACCGCTCGAAGAGGAGGGCGGCGAGGCCGCTGCCGCCGGCGACCTCGTTGCGCCCCTCGAGCTCCAGGAGCTCACCCCGGCCCGAGGCGAGGTCGATGCGCAGCACCCGGAAGTGATCTCGGATCACGGCGCCGCCTCCGGCCCGGCAAGGCAGGCGCGCTCGGGGACGGGAGCGAGCTCCAGGCAGTCGTGGGGACAGAAGGGGACGCAGCGGCCGCAGTGGAGACAGACGAAGGGCTCTCCCGCCGGATCGAGGTAGACGGCGTCGACCGGACAGACCTCCGCACACCGGCCGCACCGGATGCAGAGCTTTTTCCGGACGACGACACCTCCCCCGGCGCGCTGCTTGAAGGCGCCGGTGGGGCAGGCGCGGGCACAGGGCGCGGGGTTGCAGGCAAGGCACGTCTTCGCCTCGAAGCCCGAGGTGAGCCCCCCGGAGGAGGCCACGCGGATGCCCGCCGTGTCCCAGGAAAGACGCCGGTGCACCTGGCGCGCGCAGGCGAGCGAGCAGGAGTGGCAGCCGATGCACCGCTCCATCCGGGGTGCGGTCAGCATCTTCGAGGCACGCTCTTTGGCCAAGGGGGGCCTCCAGTACCGCGGTGGATCACGGGCCCCAGCCTGCCAACACCCGGAGGCACCGTCAACCCGGCGGACGTC
>JAWSUI010000004.1:0-121242 GCA_033551855.1 Deferrisomatales bacterium | reverse complement strand
ACCGGGAACTGGTGCGGGGCAAAGAGCTCCCCTGCCGCGGCCGAACCGTCGCCCCAGCCGGCCCTCACAGGGCCGCCTTGACCCGCGCCGGCGTCAGGGGAAGCTGGTGGAGCCGCACCCCCGTGGCGTCGTAAACCGCGTTGGCCACGGCGGCCCCCACGCACACCATGGCCGGCTCCCCCCCGCCCTTGGCCGGCGTGTCGTCGGACCGCACGAGGACGGTCTCGATCCTCGGCACGCGCGAGAAACGCGGGATCTCGTACGTGTCGAAGCCCCGGTCGAGGACGTCGCCCCCGCGGAAGCGAAGCTCCTCGCTCAGGGTGTAGCCCAGAGACATGGTGAGGCAGCCTTCCATCTGCAGGGCAGCCCCCCGGGGGTTGACGGCGAGGCCCATGTCCTGGGCGCACACCACCCGCTCCACTCGCACCTCGCCGGTCCCGGCATCGACCGTCACCTCGGCCATGGTCACCACATACGTCTCGGACCGGATGCCGCAGGCCACCCCGAAGCCTCTTCGGCTCGGGGACGCGGCCGGCGTCCAGCCGAACTTCGCGGCACAGGCGGTGAGGACCGCCTGCATCTTCCGGTCCGACAGGTGGGCCAGCCGGAACGCCACGGCATCGGCGCCCGCGGCGGCGGCCATGACGTCCGTCTGCGCCTCCCGGGCGAAGGTGTTGGTAATGGTGGCGGGGGCCCGCCAGGGGCCGGTGGCAAAGGGGTGCACCCCCCGGCTCCCCCGCCAGTGGCCGTGGGAGACCTCGCGCAGGTGGGGGACGTCGTAGAAGGTCCGCGCGCCGTCGTCGCCGGCCATGTGGACCGCGTAGTCCCAGAACGCGATGCGGCCCGAGCCGTCGAGTCCGGAGGCGACCTTGACCACCGCTGCCGGCCGGAAATCGTCGTGGAAGAATTCCTCTTCGCGGGTCCAGGCGACCTGGACCGGCCTACCGGTGCGCGCGGCGAGCCGGGCGGCCTCTTCCGCCTCGATGTTCGTGTTCTTCCCGCCGTAGCCTCCGCCGACCGCCGTCGGAATGACGCGGACCTTCTCCGGGGGCAGGCCCAGGGCCTCGCCCACGCGGTCCCGGACCCGAAAGGGGCTCTGGGTCGACGCCCACACCGTGACGCGGTCCCCGTCGAAGACCGCCGTCGAGGCGTGGGGCTCCAGGGGCGCGTGGGCGAGGTAGGGATCGAGGTAGGTGTGCTCGAAGACCTTCGCAGCGCGCCTCCTCCCCTCTTCCAGGGAGCCCCTCTCGGTCAGCAGGTTCCCGGCGGGAGCGGTCCTGAGGATGTGGTCGAAGATCCCCCGGTTGTCGGGGGTATCGGGAACCGGCCCGAACTCGGCCCGGATCGCGGAGAGGGCCTTGGCGGCGCCGTCCGGTGTCGCGTGCAGCACGGCCACGAGTCCGTCCTCCTCGACGACCCGGACGCCTTCCATCGCCGCTGCCGCCGAAGTGTCCACCGATCGCAACGGGGCGCCGTGGGCCGGAGGCCGGAGGATGCTGGCGTAGAGCATCCCCGGCAACCGCGTGTCCGCGCCGTAGCGGGCGCGGCCCGTGACCTTGTCGAGGAGGTCACGGCTCGGCGGGGACGTACCGGCCACGCGGTACTCCTCCTCCGGCTTGACGGCCGGTCGGTGCTCCACGTGCCGCTCGATGACCCTCCCCTTCGTGAGCTCCGCGTAGGTCACCCGCTTGCCGGGGACCGTCCGGTCGACGACGAGACCGCCCTGAACGGTCAGGTCGCCGGAGGGCGACCCGAGGTGCCGGGCGGCGAGCTCCAGCAAGACCGCCCGGGCCTCTGCCGCGGCCGCCCGCAGGACGGGCCCGAAGGAGCGGATCGACAGGGATCCGAAGGTCCCCCGGTCGTACGGGCAAAGGTCGGTGTCGCCCATCACCATGTCGATGGACCCGTAGTCGACGTCGAGCTCGTCGGCCAGGATCTGGGCGAGGGACGCGTCGATCCCCTGGCCCATCTCGACCTTGCCGGTGTAACAGGCGACCCTGCCGTCGACGCCGATGCGCAGGAAGGCGTTGAAGTCCCCCGGCAGGGGCCCCGTCAGGCGTCGCCGCTCCCGAAACCGGGCCCGCGCCGGGGGCGCGCCGAGGGAGGCGTAGACGAGGATCCCGCCCCCGAGGACGCCGACGCGCAGGAGGAACTCCCGGCGGTCGAGGGGCAGCGACCACCCGGAGGTTCCGGCGCCGCCCCGCTCTCGGCCGTCTCCCATGGCGCTCACCCTCCCGTCTCCCGGGAAGCCGCCAGGACGGCCTCCACGATCCGCTTGTGCGCCCCGCACCGGCAGAGGTTCCCCTCCAGCCCGCGGCGCACGTCCCCCTGCGTGGGGCGGGGGTTGGCGGCGAGGAGGCTGTGGGCCTTGAGGATCATGCCGGGGGTGCAGTAGCCGCACTGCAGGGCGCCGTGCTCGACGAAGGCGCGCTGCAGGGGGTGGAGCTCACCGTCGGCCTCCAGGCCCTCGATGGTCAACACCTGCCTCCCCGCCACGTCCCGCACGCGGGTCTGGCAGGCGAGCACGGCCGCCCCGTCCACCAGGACCGTGCAGGAGCCGCAGTGTCCCTCGCCGCAGCCGTACTTGGCGCCCGTGGCCCCGAGGTCCGTGCGCAGGACCCAGAGGAGGGGCCTCTCGCCGTCGACCTCGAGGTTCACGGCGCGGCCGTTGAGGGTGAAGCGGACGATACCGATCATGTGCGTCTCCTCCGGCGGGCGTGGCCCTTGCGCCCCGGCAACAAAGCGCCCTCCCAGGCATGCCGGAGAAGATACCCCCAAGCCCCGCCGCCACAAGGGCCGGAGGCCGGACCGCGGTCCGGCCCCTCCGGGTTGACGCATCCCCCTGGCGGGGGGAACCGAGGGGGAGCGAAAGGGGCGACGATGGACGAGAAGCAGCGAGAGGCCATGATGAAAGCGTGGGTCGCGGCGGGGACGCCGGGCAAGCCCCACGAGCTCCTGGGCCGGATGGTGGGGAGCTGGGACGTCCAGGGCCGCCTCTGGATGGAGGGCCCCGAGGGCCCCATCTCGGAGAGCCGCGGCACCGTGGAGACCCGCTGGCTGCTGCCGGGGCTGTGGATTCAGGACGAGGTCCGGATGGAGATGATGGGCAGGCCCTTCCAGGGCTACGGTGTCACGGGGTACGACAACCTCAAGAAGAAGTACGTGGCCGTGTGGTGCGACAGCTTGGGCACCGCGCTCCTCACCATGGAGGGCAACCTGGACGCCGAGGGCGGCACCCTCGCGCTCTTCGGGGTGGCCAACGACCCGGTGACGGGGGAGCAGGACAAGCTGATGGGGTACCTCACCCACTTGGAAGACGCCGACCACCACCGGTTCGAGATTCGCGACTACGGGATGCGGCCGGAGGGCGCGCGGACCATGGAGCTCGCGTACACGCGCAGGAAGTAGCCGGACGCAACGGGCCCTCCCCCCGCGGCGGCGGCGTTGTCGCGGGTGCGCGCGGAAACGGATTGCGGCAAGCCAGAACCACGGCAGGGTGTTTCGCCTGACCGGAGGTAGATCGGCAGTCCCGCCGGTCCCGTATCGCGGTGACGTTCTGCGGGGGGGCACCTCGGGGACGCGGGCGGAGAGAGAGCGCAGACCGTCGGGGGCATCGATCCCGCGCGGGAAAGCGAAGGCGGACCGCCGCGGGGCGGTCCGCCTTCGCCGGAGGTTCTACGGGGTGGTGGGGATCGGTTCGAGGAGAATGACCCCGGCGTCGGTGTCCGCCCCGGTCACTACGGTTAAACTACTGGAAGACACAAACTCTTGGAAACCGGGGGCCGTCGCCTGCAACTCGTAGGCGCCGGGCGGCAGGAGGAGGCGGAACGAGCCGTCCTCGGTGCTGACCTGCCCTGCCGCGACGGCCGCCGTGCCGCCGACCGGGATCGCGTACACCGTCGCCTCGGTGACCGGGGCCGGGGCCGGGGAAGGCTCACCCGGATCACCCTCCACCGCCTGCGCCACGACGCCGGTGATCGCCCCGTAAGCGGAGAGGATCTCGACGGATTGGACGACCCGTATCCCCGTCGGCTTGAAGACCCACGTGCCGCTCTGACCCGCCTCGACGATCGCCCGCGCCGGATCGAAATCGAGCACGACCGCGGTGATTTCGCCCGCGCCGACCGTGAACTTCCCTACCACCTTGAGCCCGGACTGCTGGCCGCTGGGCGTGTCGATCGGGATCTTCACCCCGGTGGGGTCGTCGGCGAGGACGATATAGTTGACCGGAGACGGTGGGCCGTTCGCCTCCAGAACCAACCGGAGCTGGGAATAGTCCCCGGCGGGCACGACCGCTTCCCCCAAGAACTGCTGCTGGTAGGCGAGCTCGAGGACGTCGACGATCAGCGGGGGCTCGTACGCGACGATCAGGGGCAAGCCCCCTTCCCCGGCCCCTTCGGCGCCGGCGGGGACGGCACGCACCTCCTTGATCGCCACGACCACTTCGCTGAAGTTGTGGTCCACCGCATCGGTCAAGGCCAGCTGCACGGTGCCCGTCGGGCCGTCACTGCCGCTGTCGACGCCGCACGCGACGAGAGCCGCCAGGGCGGCCGCGAGAATCAACAGAGACGAAGTCTTGAAGCGTTTCATCGTCTTCCTCCATGAGTGACAGGGTTGTGTTCTTCCGTCGACGATCTCGGCACACCAGTTCCAAAGGCCGGTTTTCGGCGGTTTCGCTGCCGTGGCGGCACTCGAAACATCGTCTGGTCGCGCGCCCCGGTGGGACGCGGATGATGGGCCAGAGGGGTCTGCACGGTCCGTGCCTAACCCTCTGCCCCGCACGGTGCCGCAAACGCGCACCCGGGGAGCTCCGCACCCCGCCCCGGCCGGGAGAGATGGTACTTCGGTTCCCAAATCGTCGGCCGCGAAGGTCCGTTCATGGTTCCTCCTTCTTCCCTGAGGGTGACGGGGATGGAGCGCCGTGCCCTGTCCGACGGTTGCCTCGGCACCGGGAGGCGCGAGGTGGCGGGAAGCGGCTCCCTTTCCCCAACCGGCCGACCGCCGCGTGCAGGGCAGTTTCCTTTGCCCTCTGCGGAGCCTATACAACGCAGCAAGAGGGAGCGTCACACTCCCCCTTCCCCGGGAGGGTCCTCGCGGGACGCACGCGACCCCGATCTCCTTCCGTGGCTTCTCCCCTCGCCTGCCCTGGTAACCCCCCCTGGTGTCCCCCGGTTGGCCGGCCGAAGAGCCCGTTCCGTAGCGGGAAGGATCGGGCCGCGTGGTGCGCCTGGTCCCCGAGAAGAGATCGGCCCCCAAGCGGGCAGGCCGGGGGGGCAGCCTTGCCGCGCGAGGGAGCCGAAGGGGTGGGAGCTGGGATGCTCCCTTTACTGCCGAGTATCACCCTCCCCGTCTACAAGATGTCTACATGAGGCAGGGGCGAATCTCGTAACTATTGGCGCGCCGGCACCACCGAAACTGTGCACTGGGCGGAGCAGGTCCACGTTCGGTGACGTCGGGTCTCCAGCGCAGCGGACTCTGTACGCCATCGCAGTCAGTCTGTCGGGCAGCTATGATGAGGTCTTCAGGTTCTTCACACTTAACGTGCGTCATCCGGGGGACACGCGCGCCAGCGCCTGTCCGCCTGAGTGCCGGGGTTCGCCCTCTCACCCATGCTTGAGCATCTCGCGAACCGTCATGCCGATGTCTCGCGCGATCTGGCGGAGGAGGATGGGAGAGATGTCACGCCCTTGGTGAAAGGGTACGGTGGTTCCCCGACCGTCCACGTGTCTGAACTGCTTGTGACCGCCCCTCTGCCTCACCTCATGGAACCCCAGGCGCTCGAGTATCGCAATCACCTCTGATGGCTTGAGGACGGGAACATCGCCCATGGCTACGCGACCACGACGTTCTGGGTGCCCACGAATTCGGCCTCCAGCCTCGGCTCGCCCTCCTCGAGCAGCATCTCTATTACCTCTTTGAGATTCTCGCCTAGTTCGTCCATGGTCTCACCTTGCGAGTGTGCGCCCGGAAAACCAGGCACGTACCCGACGTACAGACCCGTGTCTGAACACTTTTCCACCACTGCGGTGTAGGTTCTCATCCGCTCTCTCCTTTATGGTTCTGCGCCGTTCATCTTACTGGATCAACGGATAGCGCTCCATCCGGAGTGCCGTTCCGCGGACACGGAGGGAGGGCCGTGACGGTCGGCGACCGTGGCCAGGTGCAGGGTGCTGAGGAGCCGGCATTCCGGATACAACCTGTTGAGCGGGGCCGCTTCGGCAATGGCGCTCGGGTCTCCGGGGGTTCTCTTGTGGCTCATCCGGGGAATGACCGGGTACTCGTCTCCGGGGACGATCGGGTGGGCCCGACCACGTAGGCGGACGGCCGCTCGACGTGAGCAGCCGCTTCGGGAGTCGCGATGTCGCGAGGATTCCGGACGCGGCGGGGGAGAACACCTACCGTGCAGCCCGGCCTCGTCTGCCGGAGTGGGCGGGCCCACCCGGTCGTTTGCCGGAGGAACCTCTTTCGTGGGGTCTGTCTGGCAGACCCCGGCGGCCGGGACGGGGGAGCGAGGGCGACAGAGAGTGCGGGAGAGGGCCGTGAACGCCTCCCCAGGATGAGCCCAGCTCGAGACCGCTCCGGAAGTCGATCGCACGAGCACCCCCTTGGGGGCGTTTCTACCTCGGTTTTCGGTGGAAAGCCAGACCCATCCTGGGGCTTGGGCTGAGCCCACGGCGCGACCGGTCTCATCCCCTTTCGCCCTCGGCATCCGATCGCCCCCTACCCCTACCCTGCTTCCCCCGCTTCGCGTCCTACGGCTGCCTGCTGAAGAGCCCTTTCCGTAGCGGGAAGTTTGGGCCGCCGAGACCCGCGCCGTGGGTAGAAACAGGGCAGAAGAGGCCGAAAAGGGGCTACGCGACGACCGCGTAACCCCTTGATTTTATTGGCGCGCCCGGCACGACTCGAACGTGCGACCTGCGGATTCGAAGTCCGACGCTCTATCCAACTGAGCTACGGGCGCGGGAGAGGGGGTGATAGTGGCATGGGGGGAGGTGTGCGTCAAGCGCGGCCCTCCGGGGCGGCACGCGGGCGAGGCATGCGCCGGAGGGAGAGACGACCCGGCAATCCCGCGCAGGGGCTAAAGTGGGCCGCCCCCTGGCCCGATCAGTGCCCAGCGACCGGGGGCCAGTGCGGACGCTGGCGACACCGCGGCAAGGAGGCCTTCCATGTCGATGCGCTACCGGGACATCCGAGACCGATACGCGGACGAACCGTGTGGGTTCACGGAACGCCAGATGCGCGCGGACATCCAAGCGCTTCTCCACTACATCGACCGCCTCCACCAGGCCATGGCTCGCCAGGCCGCCCAGCACCTCGTGACGGAGGCCTTCGAATCCTTCGGCACCGCCGGCGGCACCCGCACCGCCACCCACTGACGGCCTCTTCGCGCGAATCGCCCCCCCGTGCTACCCTGAGCCTCCTTCCCGGCGGTCCGTGACCGCCCCTCGAACCGGAGCGCGCCGCGGTGGGTTCTCCCGAAGAACGGGTGACGATCGTCGATCTCGAAAACCGGGTGGCAGGCTCGGCGACGCGGCGGGAGATGCGGGCCCGTCGCCTGCCCCACCGGGCCACGTACGTGCTCGTCTTCAACTCCCGCGGGGAGCTCTTCGTCCAGAGGCGCACGGCCTCCAAGGACGTCTACCCGTCCCACGACGATGTCGCGGCCGGGGGCGTGGTCCTCGCCGGGGAGGAGTACGACGAGGGGGCCGCGCGGGAGGTCGAGGAGGAGTTGGGCGTTCGCGGCGTGCCCCTCGTGCCTCACCTGGACTTCTACCACGAGGACGGGGGGAACCGGGTGTGGGGGCGCGTGTATTCCTGCGTCACCGACGCTCCCCTGACCCTCCAGGAGGAGGAAGTCGAGAGCGGCCGGTTCCTCCCGCTGGCCGACGTCCTCGCCGCCGCGGAGACCAGCCCCTTCACCCCCGACGGGCTGGAGGCCCTCCGGCGTTACCTGGAGAGCCGGCCGGGGGGCCCTGAACACCGAGCCTGCGCCGCGGGCGCCTGAGCGGTGATCGGTGACCCGTAAGCGGGGACCGGGGACCGGCGGACCGCCCCCTCACGAGCGCCGGGCGCTCACTCCATGGGGGGCAGGGGGTCCCCCGCGGCGCCGGCGGGCGCCCAGCCCCGCATCCCCCGGGCGAGGCACACCCATGCTGCGGCGGTGAGGCCGGCCGAGACGAGCCCGGTCAAGGGAAGGCCGCCCGCGAGCCAGACCGGGCCTCCGGCCAGCGCCCCCACCAGGCGGCCGGCCCCCAGGGCCGCCACGTAGGCGGAGAGCATGGTGGCGCGGGCGCGAGGGAGCACCTCGGTCATCAGGGAGAAGGAGGTGACGATGGCGAACTCGTACACCAGGAAGACGAGGAAGAGGCCACCCAGGGAGGCCGGCAACGAGGCCCCGCTCAGGGGCAGCAGGGCATAGCCCACAGCCGCGACGGCCGTGCCGCCGAGCACGGCTCGGCGCAGCCCCATCCGGTCCGACGCCAGGGCCGTCAGGAGCTCTCCCCCCACCTCTGCGGCCCCGATGGCGACCGTGGCCGCCCCCAGGGCCGCGACCCCGAGGCCGAAGGACCCCTCGAGCCAAACCCCATACACCACGAACAGGTTGTCGTTGGCCGCGCTGAGGAAGAACCCGAATCCGAGGGCGGAACATGCCGCAGGCTCCCGGAGGAGGGCTCCCCACCCCGCCCACACCCCCCGCGGGGACGACCGACCGGGGCGGTGCCCCCACCGGGGAAGGACCCGCGCCAGGGCAAGGGCGGCGACGAGGGCGAGCGCCCCCAGGACCAGGAAGGGGGCCCTCCACCCCCAGGCCGCGATCAGGAGCCCGACAATGGGTATCCCCAGGAGGGCGGCTCCCGACCAGGCGAGCTCCACCAGGCCGATGGCGAACCCCCTGCGCCGGTAGGGGACCTGCTCACCCACGTAGGCCTGCACCGCCGGGTCGAAGATGCTCTTGCCGAGCCCCGCCAGGAAGATCCCCGCCAGCACCGCCCCATAGGTGGCAATCGCCCCCGCCCCGAGCATCCCCGCCGCGAGGAGCCAGAGCCCCCCCAGCATCAGGGACCGTTGGCCCCAGCGGTCCCCGAGGGGGCCGAAGAGGGGGCTCAGGAACGACGTGGCCTGGCTGACCGCGATCAGGGAGGTGACCGCCGGGAGGGACACCCCCAGGCCCCGCTGCAGGACCGGAGCGAAGGGATAGGGAAAGCGGCGGGCCGTGTTGAGCAGCAGTCGGCCGAGGACCGCGACGGCCAGCCGGGCGACCAGGACCCCCCAGCCCGGCCCGGGGCGTCCGGCCGGGGCGCCGTCCGCAACAGCCCCCCCCGGGGTCGTCACTCCGGAGACCGGAGCACCACGGCCGCCTAGCCCCCCTCCTCCAGGGTCCTCCGCACCGTCAGCCCGAGCACCTGGGCCGCCCGCGACGCGGCTTCGGACTCGAAGCCGGAGAGGATGACCGTTCCCCCCGCCGCGAGGCGCAGGCGCAGGAACGGGGCCAGCACCTCGATCTGGCCGACCACGACGTTCGCGAGCACCAGGGGGTAGGCGCCGTCCAGCAGGTCCAGGGAGAGGAGCAGGGGCCTCACCCTTTCCTCCAGCCCGTTCAGTGCGGCGTTGCGGCGGCAGGCCGCATAGCCGAAGGGGTCGATGTCCAGGGCATCGACCTCGGCCGCACCCAGGCACGCCGCCGCGAGCGCCAGCACCCCCGTGCCGGACCCCACGTCGAGGACCCGGGCGGGGAGGCCCTCCCCGGAAGCGACATCCTCGAGGACCCGCAGGCACAGGCGAGTGGTGGGGTGGTCGCCCGCCCCGAATGCCATGCCCGGGTCGATGCGAAGGGGGCAGGCGATCCCGGTCGGAACGTCCTCCCAGGCGGGCACCAGGGAGATCCGCTCGGTGACGGCCGTCGTCCGGAGGCTCTCCCTCCAGAAGGGCGTCCAGTTCTCCTCCTCCAGATCCTCGCCGGGGGGCACCTCCTCCCCGTCCCGCTCCCAGAAGAGCCGAAGCGTTTCCCGGCCGGAGATCCCGGAACCCCAGGAGGTGACCGCCCCCGCCGCACCCCGCGCCCGCGCCTCGACCCACCGGGAGATCGCTTCCCCGGGGCTGGAAGGTTCCTCTACGACCCGCCACCTCGTGCGCCTGAGCATGATCCACGCAGTATAGCGGGACCGGGCGAATCCGAAACGCCAAATTTCGGCCCGCGGCACCTCGAACCGCCTGCGGCAGAGGTGGGACCTCGAAGGCAGCCCCCCATCCGCCGCCGCCGCCGTTGCGCTCCGCGGCGAGCCCGGACCCCGCTCGCCGAGCAGGGTCGCGGCATGCCGGCGGCACCCCGCTGGCGTCTCGGGGACAGGTCTGTTACGGTATCGAGAGCGCGCCCCCCCCCCTTCCTTCCCCGAAGCGATGAAGCGACTCCTGCCCTTTTGCGTCCTCGCCTTCCTGCTGTTCGTCGCCTGCTCCGACCTCGGGGCTCGACCTCAGCCCCAGGCGCCCCAGACGGCCGCGGTGGAAGCGGGCGACTTCGTGATCACCGTCTCGGCCACGGGCAAGGTCGAGCCCGAGACCGAGGTGGAGGTCAAGAGCAAGGCCTCGGGCGAGATCGTGGAGTTCCCCTTCCAGGCCGGGGACGTCGTGAGCGCCGGGGAGTTCTTGTGCGCCCTCGACCCGGTGGACGAGCAGCGCAACCGGGAACGCCAGCTCATCGAGGTGGAAGCCGCGGAAGCGCGCCTGGCTGCCGCCCGGGCGGCCCTTCGGGTGGCCGAGGCCGAGCGGGCCCTCGCCCTGCGGGACGCCGAGGCCGCCGCGGGCGAAGTGCGGGCCCGCCTCCAGGAGGCGCTGGCCCGGCTGGCCCGGGACGAGGGGCTCCTTCTCGCCGGCGTCGTCAGCCAGGAGGATGTCGAGGCGAGCCGGACCCGCGCGGAAGAGGCCCGTGCCTCTGTGGAACGGACCGAGGCCGCCCGGGCCAGGGCCAGGGCCCGGGACGAAGACGTGGAGCGGTCCCGCCAGGAAGTGCGGCGCGCGGAAGCCGACCTGGAGGCCGCGCGACTGGGCCTCCAGGAGGCCGAGCGCCGGCTGGCCGAAACCCGGATTCTCGCGCCCCTCTCCGGGGTCATCACCGAGACCCTCGTCGAGGCCGGTCAGGTGGTCTCCTCGGCCCTCGTGAACGTCGGGGGCGGGACGACCCTCCTGAAGATCGCCAACCTCTCCCGGCTGTACGTACTCCTGGCGGTGGACGAGGTGGACATCGGCCAGGTGCGGCTGGGGCAGACGGCCTGGATCCGGCCCGAGGCGTTCCGGGACCACGTGCTGGAGGGCCGCGTGGTCCAGATCGCGCCCGTGGGCCGGGAAGAACAACAGGTGGTGCTCTTCGACGTGAAGGTCTCGGTGGAGGGGGAGAAGACCGTCCTGCTGCGGCCGGGGATGACCGCGGACGTGGAGGTGGAGGTCGCCCGGTCGGCAGGAACCCACTGGGTGCCCCGCGAAGCGGTGGACCTCACCGCATCCCGGGTTCGGGTGGTCCGGGAGGGGGCCGAGGCCGAGGAGCGAACCGTCGAGATCGGCCTGCGGGACTCCCACCGCGTGGAGATCCGCCAGGGGCTCTCGGGCGGGGAGCAGGTGGTCTTGCTGGGCCCCGTGGCCCCCAGCGCCTGGCGCCGGGACGCGGCCCCGAGTCGTGCCGCCGAGACCCGAGCCAGGGCGGGTTTCCTCCGGCGGCTCGGGGGAAGATAGCCCGATGGCCGCCCTGATCGAGTGCGCGGGGATTCGAAAGGTGTTCCACCTGGGAGACCAGGCGGTGCAGGCCCTGGACGGCGTGTCCTTCGAGATCGAGGAGGGGGAGAAGGTGGCGGTGACCGGCCCCTCCGGCAGCGGCAAATCGACGCTCCTTCAGATTCTCGGCTGCCTCGAGGCCCCGGACGGCGGCTCCTACCACCTCGACGGCCGGGACGTGGCGGGCCTGGGAGAGGACGACCTGGCGGCGGTGCGGAACCGCAAGATCGGTTTCGTCTTCCAGACCTTCAACCTCCTGCCCCGGGCGACGGCCCTGGAGAACGTGGAGCTGCCGCTGCTGTACGCCGGGGGGCTGCGCAGCCGCGACCTTCGGCAGCAGGCGCTCCGGGCCATGGACCGGGTGGGCCTCTCGGACCGGCTGCAACACCTTCCCCAGCAGCTCTCCGGAGGCCAGCGGCAGCGCGTGGCCATTGCCCGGGCGCTGGTGACCGAACCCCGCATCCTCCTCGCGGACGAGCCCACGGGCAACCTCGACACCCGCACGGGGGAGGAGATCCTCGAGCTCTTCGAGGAGCTCAACGCCCAGGGGCGCACCCTGATCATCGTGACCCATGACCACATCGTCGCCCGGCACTGCCGGCGCCGGCTGGTGCTCCGGGACGGGCGCCTCCAGGATTCGTGATGCTGTGGTGGACGGTGGCGAAGCTCGCCCTCAAGAGCCTGGCCGGGTCGAAGCTGCGCTCCGGCCTGACCATGCTCGGGGTGGTGATCGGCGTGGCGGCGGTCTTGGCCATGCTGGCCATCGGGGAGGGGGCCCGCGTCGAGGTCACCGAGTCCGTGCGCCAGTGGGGCACCAACGTCCTGACGGTGAGGCCGGGTACCCGGGGGCTGGGTGGAGTGCGCACCGACGCCCTCCAGCGCCTCACGGTGGGCGACGCCCAGGCTATCCTGGAAGGGGTCCCGGGCGTGGTCGCCGTCACCCCGGAGGTGACCGGCACCGTCCAGGCGAAATTCGAGAACCGCAACACCCGCACCACGGTCCGAGGGGTTTCCGACGTCTACTTCGACGTCCGGAACTTCCCCCTGGCCAAGGGAAGCATCTTCGACTCGTCCGACGAGCGGCGCATGGCCCGCGTCGCCGTCCTGGGCTCCAAGGTGGTGGAGGACCTCTGGGGCGACCGGGGCGCGAACCCGGTGGGCGCGGCAGTGAAGGTCCGGGGCCACAGCTATACGGTGCTCGGGGTATTCCGGGAGCGGGGAGACCAGGGGTGGTTCAACCCGGACGACCAGATCCTGATCCCCTACACGACGGCCATGAAGCGGCTCTTCGGCGTGGAACACCTGCGGGCGATCTACGTGCAGGTGGCCCATGAGGACGCACTGGGCGAGGCCCAGGAGGGGATCCGCCGGGTGCTGCGCGCCCGGCACGGCCTGCGCGAGGCTTCGCCCGACGATTTCTACATGCAGAGCTCCACCGAGTACCTCCAGACCCTCGAAGGGGTGAGCCGCACGTTCACCACCCTCCTGGCCAGCGTGGCCGGGGTCAGCCTGCTGGTGGGCGGGATCGGGATCATGAACATCATGCTCGTGGCCGTCACCGAGCGAACCCGGGAGATCGGGGTGCGAAAGGCGGTGGGCGCGCGCCGGCGCGACATCCTGCGCCAATTCCTCCTGGAGAGTCTGGTTCTCAGCGCCTTCGGGGGGCTCCTGGGCCTCGGCCTCGGGGTGGCCATCACCGTGCTGGTGGACCGCTCGGGGGCGTTCCACACCGTGATCACCCCGGGCGCCCCCGCCCTTGCCGTCGGCTTCGCCCTCGGGGTGGGCGTCTTCTTCGGCTACTACCCGGCCAGGAAAGCCGCCCGGCTCCACCCGGTGGAGGCACTCCGGTATGAGTAGGGCCGGGTGGGGGCCGAGAGCCTCGGGGGCGGCATCCCTGGTTGCGGTGGGTGTGCTCCTCGCCGTGGCGGGGCCGGCCCCGGCGGCCGAGCCCGTGCCCCTCACCCTCCCAGGGGCCGTTCTCCTGGCCCTGGAGCGGAGCCCGGAGCTCCGGGTGGAGCGCCTGGGGGCGGCGGTGCAGTCCACCCTGCCCGACGAGGCCCGGGCCGCCTTCGACCCCACCGTATCGGCCTCCCTCAGCCGCGGGGAGTCGACCCTGCCTACCACTGCGCGCCAGGGGGCCCTGGAGGTGGCGGGGGAGGGGGTGCGGCGGTCCCGGGACGACCAGGCGAGCGCGGAGCTCACCCAACCGCTGCCCACCGGCACCGAGCTCACCCTGGGGGCCGATACGAGCCGCACCCGCACGAACTTCTCCCCCGAGGAGTATGGGTCGCGGCTCGCCCTCGGGCTCACCCAGCCCCTTTTCCAGGGGCTTCGGCCGTCGGTGAACCTGGCCCGCCTCCGCCGGGCCGAGAACCTCGCCGCCGTGGGCCGGTACGCGTTCGTGGGTGCGATGGAAGCCTTTCTCGCCGGGATCGAGGGGGCGTACTGGGACCTCTCTTTCGCCCGTCGCGCCCTCGACGTGCGCCGGCAGTCCCTGGACGCGAGCCGCCGGCTCCTGGCCGACGCCGAGACGCTGGTCGCCGCCGGCAGAAGGCCCGCCGTGGAGCTCGCCGCGGTTCGGGCCGAGGTGGCCGCCCGGGAGGAGGCTCTCGAGGACGCCCGCGCCGCCCTGGACACCGCGCGCTTGGACCTTGTCCGCCGCCTCGGGCCCGGCGCCGACCTGCCCTGGACCGCCGCACTGGAACCGGTGGACGAGCCTTCGGCCGCCGCCGCACCGGGGGACCCGGCCCCCTGGGCCGCCCAGGCCCTGACCCGCAGACCGGACCTCCTGCAGGCACGCCTCGAGCTCGCCAACGGCGAGCTCGAGGTCATCGAGACCCGCGACGGGCTCCTGCCCCGCCTGGACCTCTTCGCCTCCTACGCGCGCCACGGACGGGAGACCCGCCTGGGGAGCACTTGGCGCCAGATGTTCGAGAAGGATTATGAGGACTGGAGGGTGGGCCTCAGCGTGCAGCAGACCCTGGGGCGGAGGGCCGAGGGCGCCCGGGCCCGGCGTGCCGACTTCCAAGTCCAGCGGGCCGAGGCCGCGGTGGAGAACCTGGGTCTGGTGATCCAGTCCGAAGTCCGGCGGGCCGCAGTGGAGCTCGACCGACTACGGCGCAAGGTGGAACTGGCCGAGGTGACCGCCTCGGCTCGGGCCGACGAGACCCGGGCCGAACAAGCCCGCTTCGACGCGGGCCGGGCCACCGCCGGGGACGTGCTGCAAGCCGAGAGCCGGCAGCGCGAGGCCGAGCTCAACTGGCACCGCGCCCGCAGCGACGCCCGCAAGGCCGAGACGGAGTTCCTCAGGGTCCAGGGCCGGCTGGCCGAAGCGCGGGGAGTGGAGGTTCTCTGACCCGTGAAGATCGCCACGTGGAACATCAACTCCGTTCGGGCCCGGCTGGACCACCTGCTGCGTTGGCTGGAGCGTGCGCGCCCCGACGTGCTCTGCCTGCAGGAGCTCAAGGTGCAGGACGCCGACTTCCCGGCCGACGCGCTCCGCGAGGCGGGATACTTCGCGGTAGTGGCGGGTCAGAAGACGTACAACGGGGTGGCGGTGCTGGCCCGGGACGAACCCGTCGACCCCGTGATCGGCCTCGCCCACCTTCCCCCCGACCACCCCCTGAACGCCCAGCGCCGCCTCCTGGCCGTGACCGTCGCGGGCATCCGGGTCGTCTCCGCCTACCTGCCCAACGGTGAGGCCGTCGGGAGCGAGAAGTACGCCTACAAGCTGGAGTTCTTCCGGGCCCTGCGGGAGTATCTCGACCGGACCTGCAGCCCCGCCGATCCCCTCGTGCTCTGCGGCGACTTCAACGTCGCCCCCGAGCCCCGGGACGTGTACGACCCGGAGGCCTGGGAAGGCCGCGTTCTCTTCTCCGCCCCCGAGCGGGCCGCCCTCGAGGAGCTGCGGGCCTTCGGTTTCGTCGATTGCTTCCGCCGGCATCACGGCGAGGGCGGCCGGTACTCCTGGTGGGACTACCGGGGCGGGGCGTACTGGAGGAACCAGGGACTGCGGATCGACCACCTCTGGGCGACCCCGGGCCTGGCCGAGCACTGCCGCGGGAGCGACGTGGACGAGAGCCCCCGGAAGTGGAAGAAGCCCTCGGACCACGCGCCGGTCTGGGCCGAGCTCGACGCCGGCCGAGGGGGGGAAGGAGGACACCCATGAGCAAGGCCCAGCGCCGGGCGGAGCTGCTCCGGAGCTTCAACCAGATCGCCCCCATCGCCAGGACCTTCGGCATGCGGCTCTCCTTCACCGACGACGACCGTGCCGTCGTGGACCTGCCGTACAACCCGGGGCTCGACCACGCGATGGGCGGCGTGCACGGCGGCGTCTACGCCGCGCTCCTGGACACCGCCGGCTGGTTCGCCGCCGCCGTCGCCCACGGCGAGTCCTCCTGGATCGCCACCTCGGAAATGTCGATCCACTTCCTCAAGCCCTCGGCCCGCACCGACCTCCGCGCCGAGGGGAGGATCCTCAAGCGGGGCAAGCGCCAGGACGTGGTCGAGATGCACCTCTACGACGGAGCCGAGGATCTCGTGGGCCACGGCACCGGCACCATGATGGTGCTCCCCCACCTTCCCTTCTCCCCACTCGAGAAGAAAGCGAGCCCCCCTTGAAGAGCCTGCGCGACCTGGTGCTCCGCAACCGCAGTTACCGCCGCTTCGACGAGTCCCACCGGGTCCCCCGCGAGGTCTTGCTGGAACTGGTGGACCTGGCGCGGCACACCGCCTCGGCCGCCAACCGCCAGCCCCTCAAGTATTTTCTCTCGACGGACCCGCAGACCAACGACGCGATCTTTCCGTGCCTGGGGTGGGCGGGGTACCTGACGGACTGGCCCGGGCCGGTCCCGGGGGAGCGCCCCAGCGCCTACGTCGTGCTCCTGGTGGACGAGTCGATCGCCAAGGACTGGTGGTGCGACGACGGCATCGCCGCCCAGACGATCTACCTGGGCGCAGTGGAGCGGGGCCTCGGCGGGTGCATGATCGGCAACGTGCAGCGGGAGCGGTTGCGGAACGCCCTGGGCATCCCGATCCACCTGAAGATCCGGCTGGTCCTGGCCCTCGGCAGACCGGCCGAGACCGTCGTCCTGGAGGCCCTGCCCCCGGGCGGCGACATCCGCTACTGGCGCGACCCCCAGGGCGTGCACCACGTGCCCAAGCGGAGCCTGGAGGAGATCGTTCTCCCGTAACACGGCCGGTCTCCCGGAAGAGCCGAGGTGCCCGCCGAGGCCTCGGCCGGGCCCCTGGCCGGGCCCCCGCTCAAGATCCCACCAAGGCCGGCCGATGGGAGATCGGACACCGGGCAGCTCCCGGCCGCCCTCGGATAGGTTCGCGGGAGGTTCCCCAGAGGGGAACACGGACGATCCCCATTCCCGCGCCGGGCGGGGCGGACACGGAGGTCCGCCCTTTCCTTTTTCGCCGCCGCTACCTTACCCACCGCATCGCAGAGGCCAAGATGCACCACCGCATCGTGGGACGGGGACCGGGAGCCCCGGAGAGCAGCCCCGTACCGCATCAACCAACGCACCGAGTCCGGCGCAAACGGGTGAAGCCCGGCGCACCGGGCCCTGCTGGGACACCCCTTCGAATTGCCGCGGATTGCGGGGCGAAGCGGAGGGGCTCCCCGGCCCCGGACAACTGTCAGGCGGTGGATCATGGCTTGGCTGGCGCGCGTTGACTTCCGCGCGTCCGCCGTGGTAGGAAAGGCGCCGCGGAGGAGACCCCATGGGTTGTGTATTTGGCACTTGCCCCCGGATGGATCGCTCGGCCCGAGCTACGGGCGCGGCAGCCGCTGCTGCCGAGCGCTCGTGTGCTGCCCGGTGCCTCGTCGGGGGCGGGGGATAAAGACCTCCCGCAAAAGGGACGAAGGAAGAGGCCGTGGGCAGAGCGCTCGCGGCCTCTCGCCGTTTGCGGGTACGAGGCTCACACCTGGGGCAGAGAATTCCGCCCCGCGGAGAGGACCGGGATGAGAAACAATATCGTGCACATCGGGGCGGGGGAGCTGACCTACGAGATCCGGGCGATCGTCGAGATCGCCGAACGCCTCCAGCGGCTCGGCGTCTCCGTGAACCTGGAGAACATCGGCGACCCCGTCGCCAAGGGCGAGAGGATCCCGCTCTGGATGAAGGAGATCGTGGCCGACCTGGCCATGCAGGACTGCTCCTACGCCTACTGCCCCACCAAGGGCGACCACGACACCCGGCGGTTTCTCGCGCAGCGGACGAACGCCCGGGGGGGGATCCAGATCTCGCCGGAGGACGTCATCTTCTTCAACGGTCTGGGCGACGCCATCCAGAAGGTCTACGGGCTCCTGCGGCGCGAGGCCCGGGTGATCGGCCCCTCGCCCACCTACTCCACGCACTCCTCCGGCGAGGCAGCCCACGCGGGGCAGCCCCCCGTCTCGTACCTGCTCGACCCCGGCAACCACTGGTACCCCGACCTGGAGGACCTGCGGCTCTCCATCCAGTACAACCCCTCCATCTCCGGGCTGCTCATCATCAATCCCGACAACCCGACCGGCGCGGTCTACCCCGAGGAGATCCTGCGCGAGATGATCGCCCTGGCCCGGGAGCACGACCTCTTCATCATCTGCGACGAGATCTACAACAACATCGTGTACAACGGCCGGAAGACCCGTCCCCTCTCCGACCTGATCGGGGACGTGCCGGCCATCGCGATGAAGGGGATCAGCAAAGAGCTCCCCTGGCCGGGAGCCCGGTGCGGGTGGATCGAGGTGTACAACGGGGACAAGGACCCGGTGTTCCGGCGCTACGTCCAGAGCATCGTGGATTCCAAGATGGTGGAGGTGTGCTCCACGACCCTTCCGCAGAAGGCCATCCCCCCGATCCTGACCCACCCCGAGTACCCGGCGTATCTGGAGCAGCGCAAGCGGCGGTACGAGGAGCACTCCAACATCGCCTACCGCATTCTGCGGGAGGTGCCGGGCCTCAAGGTCAACCGCACCAACGGGGCCTTCTACATGGCGGTGGCGTTCGAGGAAGGTGTGCTCCGGGAGGACCAGAGCCTGCCGGTGGCCAACCCCGAGGTGCGGGAGCTGGTGGAGAGGCTGGTGGCCCCCCCCGGCCTGCCCCCCGACAAGCGGTTCGTGTACTACCTGCTGGCGTCGGCCGGCATCTGCGTGGTCCCCCTCTCGTCCTTCTGCACCCAGGAGCTGGGGTTTCGGGTGACCCTGCTGGAGCCCGACCGGGATCGCTTCACCGGGATCTTCCGCACCCTCGCCGAGAAGATCACGGAGTACCTGGGCTCGGCCGGCGGCCGGGCCGTGGCGGCGGGGTGAAGGACACCGCACCCCCTCTCCAGCGCTCCAGGACCGCGAGGCACCCGCGGAGCAGCTCCCGCGCCCGGGCCTCCGAGGCCGCCTCCACGTAGCACCGGAGCTCCGGGGCGTTGCCCGAGGGGCGCACGTGCAGGATCTCCCCGTTGCGGAAGATCGCGCGCAGGCCGTCGGTCCGGTCGAGAGCCGCCACCTCCCCCGCCTCTCGGCCCAGGGCCTCGGCAAAGGCCTCGGCGAAGGCCCGTCGGCTCTCACCCTCGGGCCGTCCTCCGATCCTCTCCAGGGCGGCGGCGCTCGCGGCCGTGGGAAAGTCGCCGACCCGGCCGCTTGCCGTAAACCGCGCCGGCAGCTCCCGGACGAGGCCGGAGACCGGCACGCCGGCCCGGGCAGCCTGGACCAGGAGAGACAGGATGACGACGAGGGCGTCCCGGGTGGGCAGGGGGCTCAGGGCCACGCCCGCGCGCCGAACGGAGGAAGCGGTGAGGAACCCGCCATTCGCCTCGTACCCCACCACCGTCGCGAAGCCCTCCTGCCGCGCCCGGGCCATCCCCTCGATCACGTAGGGGGACCCGATGCGGGTACGCACCACGCGCCGGAACCACCCCGAGAGCTCCACGGCGGTGTTCGCGCTCACGGGCACCGCCACGGCGTCGGCCCCCAGGAACCGCGCGACGAGGATACCCGCCACGTCCCCCCGCAGCCACCGACCGGCCTCGTCGCCGACCAGGGGCCGGTCGCCGTCCCCGTCCGTCGAGACCAGGGCGTCGACCCGGCCCTCCGCCGCCCACCGTCTGGCGAGCTCCTCGTCCTCCGGGCGGACCGCTTCGGTGTCCACCGGGACGAACCGCTCGCTGCGCCCCCGCCTCTCGACGGCGGCACCGAGCCCCTCCAGGACCCGGCACAGGAGGTCCGGGCCGACGGCGGAGTGCTCGTAGACCCCCACGCGCAGTCCCTCGAGGCACCCGCGCGGGAAGCCCCGCAGGTAGCGCTGCGCGTAGCGTTCCGATGCCTCCTCCGACGGGGGCGGGAGGACCCTTCGGGTGCCGACGCGGAGTGCCCCCGAGGGTCTGAAGCGGTCTGCCGGCAGCCACACCCTCTGGGCACGGATGCCCGCCTCGTCGTCCTTGAGGATCTCGCCGGCCGCCTGCGTAAACTTGATGCCGTTGCGGTCGTCCGGGATGTGGCTTCCCGTGACCATCGCCGTGGGGATGCCTTCCTCCATGCCGAACAGGGCCAGGGCCGGCGACGGGAGCCGGCCGCAGTGGACCGGCTCGCCCCCCCGGTCGCGCACGGCGGCCGCCACGGCCTGCAGGATCCGGCCGGTGCTGGGCCGCAGGTCCCCCCCCAACGCCACGCGCCCCCCCGGCGGGTGCTGCCCCTGCGCCTCCAGGTATTGCAGGAACCCGGCCGTGTAGGCGTAGCAGACGCGGTCGGTCATATCCGCGACCCTGCCCCGGGCCCCGCTGGTCCCGAAGGGGACGCCGGTGGCGGCCATGAGCTCCGCCACGCCTACCCGCTTCCCGTCCCCTGCCATGCCGCCTCCGCTATTCCCGCCGGCCCCGAACGGCCCGAATCACCGGCCCCCCAGTATACGGAAAACCGCTCCGCCGGCACTTCCTCCGGGCATGGGAGCGCGAGGCGCGGCCGGGGGGGGCGCCTCGCGGGAGAATTCGCTCCAGCCTGCACCCCGGGGGGCAGGGCGCGTTTGCCCGACGCGCCCTGCCGACCCACCCACCGGAAGACCGACGCAAGGGCCACGGCTTCTCCGGAGCCCACCTCCACCGCCGCGGGCTGGGCGGGATCCGCGAGTCCGGGAATGCGGCTGCGATCCGCATCGGCCGCGGCGCTGCGACCCATCAAGACCGGGGCAGCTCGGTGCAGCCGGTCCCCTGGTGGGCAACACCTCGAACACCCTCGATCTTGACGGCGAAACGCACGGGCGGCCCGACCCCGCTATCCTCCGAGACGGTAGTCCAGGCGCGCCCCCCCTCTGGACAAGGAACCCGCCACCGCGAAACAATGTTTCTCCAGACCATGGACGGGTCCACGTTCCCGAGGACGGTCCGGTGGAACCGCCCGGCCATCTTGCGGATCCCTCGAAACCCTGCAGACCCTGCCGGCCCGACCCCCAAGGGCATCCCATGCCGAAGCCCCTGCACTGGGTGCCGTTCACCACCTGCGCCGCCTCCATTCCCGCGGCGCTGGAGGCCGTGGGCGCCCCCTCGGTCCTCGCCCGCCAGAGACGCATCCTCGTCAAGCCCAATCTGGTCAACGCCTCGCCGCCCCCCGTCACCCTGCCGTGCGAGGCCGTCAAGGCCCTGGTCCTCGCCATTCGCCGCTGGTCGGCCGCCGAGATCCGGATCGGGGAAGGCACGGGGGACGCGGCGCTCGACACGGGGGAAGTCTTCCGCCGCCTCGGTTACGTCCGCGTGGCCCGGGAGCTCGGCGTCGAGCTCGTGGACCTCAACGAGGCGCCCCTCGTCGAGCTCTCGGACCCCCAGTGCTCTGTCTTCCTCTCCCTCTGGCTGCCCCGGGTGGTGGTGGAGTCCTTCGTGGTGTCCTTCGCGGTGCTCAAGGCCCACAGCCTGGCTGGAGTGACCCTGAGCCTGAAGAACATGATGGGGTGCGCCCCCCCGAGCCGCTACGGGCACGGGGGGACGTGGAAGAAGTCCGCCTTCCACCGGCACATGCACGCCTCCGTGTACGAGCTCAACCGCTACCGAAGACCCGACCTGGCCCTGGTGGACGCCAGCGTCGGCCTGGCGGAGCACCACCTGGGAGGCCGCACCTGCGAGCCGCCGTTGGGCAGGATCCTCGCCGGCTTCGACCCGGTGGCGGTGGACGCCGAGGGCGCACGGCTCCTCGGGATCGACTGGCGAGAGGTGGAGTACCTTCGCCGCGCCCACGGGGGGCTCGGGAAGGGCGCGGCGGAGCCGACGTGAACCGTTACGGAATCCTCGCGGCGGCGGTCCTCTTGCAGATGTGCCTGGGGGCAACGTACTCCTGGTCGGTCTACGTCCAGGGGCTCAAAGAGCTCACGGGGCTCCTCCAGGGTCCGGTCCAGGTGCCCTTCTCGGTGTTCTACTTCGTCTTCCCGGCCACTGCCGTGCTCGCAGGCACTCTCCTGCCCCGCCTGGGGCCCCGGAGGTGCGCCGCCGCCGGAGGCGTGCTCTTCGGGTGCGGCTGGATGGTGGCGAGCCTGGGTGCACACCACTTCTCCCTCACCGTGCTGGGGATCGGCGTCGTCGCGGGCGTGGGGGCAGGTCTGGCCTATCTGGTTCCCATCGCGACCTGCGTCCAGTGGTTCCCCAGGCACCGAGGAGTCGTCACCGGCCTCGCCGTGGCGGGTTTCGGAGGGGGTGCCGCGCTGGTGAGCCAGGTGGCCGGGCTGCTGATGGCATCCCGCGGGGCGACTCCGTTCCAGATCTTCGGCGTGCTGGGGCTGGTCTTTCTGCTCGTCGCCGGTGCGGCGGGCGCCGCCTTGCGGAGTCCTCCGGGGGCCACGGCGCGACCGCAGGGACCACTCCCCGTGGGGCAGGTGTTGAGCCGGCCGGCCTTCCGTGTTCTGTACCTCGCGATGTTCGCCGGCTTGGCCGCAGGCTTCGCCGTGAACGCCAACCTGAAGGAACTCTTCCCGGAGAGCCCGCGGGCAGGAGTCGCGGCGATCTCCCTGTTCGCCCTGGGGAACGCCGGGGGCCGCGTCGGTTGGGGCCTAGCCTTCGACCGGCTCCGATCGGCGACCGCCATCCGGACCAATCTCCTGTGTCAGGCCGGGTTCCTCGCGGCCGCTCCTTGGCTCACGGGATCCGCCGCCGGATTCCTCGCTTTCGCCGCGGCCGCCGGGTTCAACTACGGCGGAGTCCTGGTGCTCTACGCCGCCTCGGCGGCCCGGTTGTGGGGCCCCGAGCGGCTGGGCCAGGTGTATGGCTGGCTCTTCTCCGCCAACATTCCTGCCGCCTTGGCGCCGATCGGCGCAGGCCTGGCCTACGACCTGGGGGGGAGCTTCTCACCGGCCCTCTGGGCGCTCGCGATCCTGCTGGCCGTGGCCGCGTTCCGGGTCCGGGGCGGGACGGGACCGCTTGACCCAGCCACCCGGGGGAGCTCCCCCACCGCCCCGGAGCAGGGCCCTTCCCGTTCTACCGGCTGAAGATCGCGCCGATCCCGAACTGCACACGGGGCTCCCGGGAGAGGCGACCGGGGGGCCAGAGGTGAAGCTGCTCAGCGGCCACCAGCCCGTAGGTGTACTCCGCCTCCCCCACGCGACCCTGCAGAGTGCCCAGGACGCCGCCCACCACCGTGACCGCCCGCCCGGGTGCGTATTCCGCGGGATCCAGGTACCCGTCCCTGCGGGCCACGAAGCGACCCAGGGGAGGGCGACCGGTGCGGGGCTCCCCTCCTCGGGCAAGAGGGTAAGCCAGGATCTCGAGGTCGGTCTCCCCCACCCGGTTGGTGGTCTGGACCACCAATCCCCCCCACTGGACGGTCCGACCGGCGGCCCGGGCCGGCGCGGCGACCACCTCCCCGGGGAGGAGCGACGGGTCCACCCGGGACGTGTCGAGGGGAGCCCCGGCGCACCCGACCCACAGAAGCGCACCGAACAGGCAAAGCAGCTTTCGGGACGGCGGGAAGCCCCCCCCGAACGGGGTCCTCGTCTTCCGGGTTCTCCACATGGGCCTCCTCCGGCGGGATGGCGGACGGTCCCAGTATAGCAGGCGCCGTGCAGCAGGCACCCGGGGCCGGGGGCCGCACCCGCCGGTGCCGGCATCGGGCCCTAGGTGGCCACAGGGTGCGATTGTCCTGGACAGCGGGGAGCCGGCCGGTCTATACAGGTAGCCCTGTCGCGCCGATCACATCCCGGCGTGGAGGGCGGAAGACAACGATGGCCACCCGGTTCCCCTTCTTCTTCGGCTTTTCTTTTTGGGGCTTTCCGTTTGGAGAGCTGCCCGCGGGCCGGGGTATGAAGTAGAGCCGAGCACAGACAGTACCCCACACGGCCACGGGCAGCGAGAGCGCCCGTGGCCGTTACCGTCTGGGGCCGTGGGCGCAAGCACCCACGGCCCCATTCGTTTCCCCGGGCACCCCGGGGAGGAGGACCCCCATGATCGTCGTCCTGAAGAACGAGATCCAAGGCAACTCGGAGGAGCTGCGTCAACTCGAGGCCGTGGCCAGCCGCTACCCGGACCTCGCCCTGCGGCTCCACAACGTGGAGGGCTCCCTCCAGGTCATCAGCGAGGTCTATGTGTTCGGGCCGACCCGCCAGGTGCCGACGGCGGCTTTCGAGGAGCTTCCTTTCGTCCAGCGGGTGATTCGCGTGAGCTCCAAGTACCGGGTCATCGGCCGCCACGACGGCCAGGCCCACGCGGTGGGCTTCGGATACCGGGGCCTGACCTTCTCCCAGGACAACCTCCACGTCTTCGCGGGCCTGTGCGCCGTGGACACGCCGGAGCACGCGGAGACCATGTTCGCCGCCCTGCAGCGGGCCGGCTTGCGGACGGCCCGCATGGGGGCCTACAAGCCTCGCACCTCCCCCTACGACTTCCAGGGGCACGGCCGGGCGTGCCTGCCCTACGTCTTCGAGTTGGCTGGCCGGTACGGGATCGAGGTGCTCGCCATGGAGGTGACCCACGAGTCCCACCTGGAGGAGATCTCCGACGCGCTGGGGGAAGCCGGACACCCCACGGGGGTGATGGTGCAGATCGGCACCCGCAACGCCCAGAATTTCGAGCTCCTCAAACACGTGGGGCGCCAGACCGAGTTCCCGGTGCTCTTCAAGCGGGGCATGGGGATCGACCTGGAGGAGAGCCTCAACGCCTGCGAGTACATCGCGACCAACGGGAATCACCGGATCGTGTTCTGCCTGCGGGGCGTGAAGACGAACCTGGGGGACCCGCACCGGAACCTGGTGGACTTCAGCCACGTAACCGTGGTGAAGCGCCAGACGAGACTCCCCGTGTGCATCGACCCGTCCCACTCGGTGGGGCGCCGCCTCGTGGCGACGGACGGCATCCTGGACGTGTGGCACGCCATGGCTCAGGGGGTCATCGCCGGAGCCAACATGATCCTGGTGGACTTCCATCCCCGGCCCGAGGCGGCGCTGTGCGACGGTCCCCAGGCCCTGCGGCTCGAAGAGCTCGACGCCTTCCTCGAGGACGTCCGAATCTGTCGGGAGGCCTACGAGCGTCGGATTTCGGCGGTGCGCGCGCCCACCCAGGCCCTCGCGGCGTGAGGCCGGGGGGTCCGGACCCGGAGGGCGCAAGGGGGAGCCCGGGCACGTCCGGCCCGCGGCTCTCCCCGCCGAGGGACGGGAGGTTCCGTCAGTGGGCCTCGGCAGTCATCAGGAGATAGGCCTCGATGAACTCATCGAGATCCCCGTCGAGAACCCGCTGGACGTTCCCCTCTTCCAGGTCTGTGCGGTGGTCCTTGATCTTCTGGTAGGGCTGGAGCACGTAGGAGCGGATCTGGCTGCCCCAGGAGATGTCCTTCTTCTCGGCCTCCAGGGCCTCCCGCTCCCTCTCGCGCTCCTGACGCTGCAGGTCGAGGAGCTTGGCCCGCAGGACGCGCAGGGCGTTGGCCCGGTTCTTGTGCTGACTGCGCTCGCTCTGGCAGGCAACCACGATCCCGGTGGGCAGGTGGGTGATGCGCACAGCCGACTCGGTCCGGTTCACGTGCTGCCCCCCTGCCCCGCTCGCCCGGTAGAGATCCACCTTCAGGTCCTTTTCGTCCACCTCCACCTCGTCGTCCTCCGCCACCTCGGGGTAGACGCTCACGCTGGCGAAGGAGGTGTGTCGGCGCGCCTGGGCGTCGAAGGGGCTGATCCGGACCAGGCGGTGGACCCCCTCTTCGGCCTTCAAGTACCCGAAGGCATACGGCCCGGCCACGGTGAAGGTGGCGTTCTTGATCCCGGCCTCGTCTCCCGGGAGGAGGTCCACCACCTCGGTCTCGTAGCCGCGGCTCTCGGCCCAGCGCAGGTACATCCGCAGGAGCATCTCTGCCCAGTCCTGGGCCTCGGTGCCCCCGGCACCGGCGTTGACTGCCACGATGGCAGGCCCATCGTCGTGGGTTCCCGACAGCATCTTCCGCAGCTCGACGGCCCGCACGCCGGCCTCGACGGCCTCCAGCCGCTGTTCGGTCTCCCGGCGCAGCGCCGCGTCCTCTTCCTCGTCGAGGAGCTCCAAGGCTACCGCGGAGTCCTCCAGCTGCCCCTGCAGCCGCCGCCAGTCGTCCACCTCGGCCCGCACACGGTTGCGTTCCCGGCCCACCGCGGCAGCCGCCTCGGGTTCGTCCCAGAAACCCGGCTGGGCCATGCGGTCATCGAGCTCTTCGGCGCGCTTCTCCTTGGCGCCGAGGTCAAAGATGCCTCCACAAGTCTGCGAGGCGCTCCTGTAGCTCTTCGATCTTGTCGTGGATGTCCATGTCGGCGTCACCTATGTGGATCCGGCCCCCCCGGGGCGCGTAAACTCCAAACCATAGCAAAAAGCGCCAGGAGAGCCAAGACGAGACACCCGGGCCACACCAAGGGGCGGATCCGGTGCTGGGGGGTCCGGTGGGGGGCGCCGTAGGAAACTTCCGCCGCGAGGACATCGGCCACCTGGAGGGCCGAGGCCTGCAGCAGCCGCCCCCTGGCGTCGAAGACCGCGCTCACCCCGGTGTTGGCCGCCCGTAGCAGCGGCACCCCCGCCTCGGCGGCCCTCCACGCCCCAAAGGCCAGGTGTTGGTAGGGACCGGGCGTCCGGCCGAACCAACCGTCGTTGGTGACCACCACCAGCACCTGGGCGCCCCGCCGCGCGAGCTCCCCCGCCAGGGAGGGAAAGATCACCTCGAAGCAGACGAGGGCGCCGAGGGTCGGGAGCCCTTCCGTCGGGGGAAGGGGCTCCACCGCCCGCCCCGAGGTGAAGTCGCCCGCGCCGGCGACGAGCTTGTCGAGAAAGGGGAGGTACCTCCCGAAGGGCACGTACTCCCCGAAAGGAACCAGGTGCACCTTGTCGTAACGCCCCAGGAGGCGCCCCGAGGGAGCCATGACGAAGACCGCGTTGCGGTACTCCACCCGGTCCTCCCCCCTCTCATAGGCCGGGGCCCCGAAGATCAGGGGGGCGCCCAACTCCCGAGCCAGCGCCTCAAGCCCGCTCCGCTCCGGGCTGGGATCCTGCGCGTACAACGGGACCGCCGTCTCCGGCCACACATACAGGTCGGGCTCCGAGCGCGCCGCCAGCCGGGAGAGCTCGGCGTAGGTCCCGAGGGTGGCTTGGCGGAAGGCGGGATCCCACTTCTGGGCCTGCTCGATGTTGCCCTGGATGACGGCGGCCCGCAGACGCCCCTGCTCCGGCGGGAGCGGCGGCGGGAGGAGCCAGAGCACGAGCGAAACGGCGCACGTCCCGACCGCCAACCCCAGGGGGGCGGCACCGGCCGGGACCCGGTTTCCCCACCGCAGAAGCCCCCAAGCGGAGGCCGAGGCGAGCGTCGCGGTCCAGAGCCGCACGCCCTCGATCCCGACCCAGGGGGCCAGTGCCAGGGCCCACGGTTGCTGCCATAGCGCCTGGGGCAGGTCTCCCCACGGGAAACCCGTGAGCAGAGATCCTCGCAGCCCTTCCAGGCCGACCCACAGGAACGGGGCAAGTACCAGGGCGCCGGCGGGACTCCGCCGGGAGGCCGCGGCCACCGCGGCGGCGCCGGCGGCGGGATAGAGCGCCAAGTAACCCGCCAGGAGGACCAGGCACGCTCCCCCGGCGGCCCAAGGGAGCCCCCCGTACCGAACCACGGTCGGGACGATCCACCAGAGAAGACAGCCGAAGAAGCCTGCCCCGTACGCCCAGCCACGGGAAAAGGCCCGCCCGGGGGAGCCCCCCACGGACGAGGCCCAAAGGGGCGCCGGCGCGACCAGGGCCAAGGGCCAGACCGGGCCGGGAGGAAACCCCAGGGCCGCCACGAAGGCCCCCCAGAGGCAGAGCCCCCAAAGGACCGGGTCCCGGAACCACCCGCCCCGCGCTTCCTGCACCTCCCGGTTTCCGGGGACCGCGTCAGTCCCCGACCGGGGTGTCTGGCCGATCGCCACGGGGCTCCTCCTGGGGAAGCCTGCGGACCTTCACCTCCTTGACCCGCCGCCGGTCCGCATCGAGGACCACGACCTCCAGCCCTCCGTAGCGGAAGGTCTCGCCCGCCTTGGGCACTCGACCCAAGGCATGGAAGACGAGCCCCCCCACGGTCTCGTAGTCCACGTCTTTCCCAAGCTCGATCCCAAGCCTCTCCTCCAGCTTCTCCAGCTCGGTGCGGGCATCGACCCGCAGCCCGTCCGACGCCTCCCGGATCTCCGCGTCCTCCTCGTCATACTCGTCCTGGATGTCCCCGACGATCTCCTCCAGCACGTCCTCCAGGGTAGCCAAACCAGAGACCCCCCCATACTCGTCCACGGCGATGGCCAGTTGGAGCCGGCGGCGGCGAAACTCGGCCAGGAGGGCCTCGAGGCTCATGGTCTCCGGCACGAAATAGGCCGGACGGAGCAGGGTGCGCAGGGGCGGGTACGGAGGAGGGGCCCCCCAGAAGTGCAGGACGTCCCGAGCCGTCACGAATCCCACCACGTGGTCCACGTCCCCTTCGTAGATCGGGACCCTGGAGTGCCCCTCCTGGACCATGGTCCGGGCCAGGTCCTCCAAGGCTGCCCCCACCTCCACGGTGACCATCTCCGTGCGGGGAACGGCGACCTCGCGAACCAAGGTCTTTCGGAAGGACAGGATCGAGAGGAGCATGTCCTCCTCGTCCGCGTTGAAGAGGCCCTCCGCCTTGCCCGCTTCGATGAGCCCCTCGATCTCCTTGACGAGGTCCCGCTTGGGGCGAGGACGCCGGCCCAGGAGGTCCCGGAACAGTGCCCGCAGCGGGCCTCCACCGTCGGTGCCCATGTGCTCCCTCAGTGAAGAATCCAGAAAAGGGCCGCCCCGAGCAGCGTCCCCAGGACCGCTCCGACGGCCACCTCGGCTCGGGTGTGGATGCGGTGGAGCAGGCGGCTGTGGCTCACCATGAGGGCCAAAATCGCCGTGAGCACGGCCACGATCAGGTCCTGGGTGTGGAGTGTCAGGAGCGCGGCCACCGCGAAGGAGACGGCCGCATGTCCGGAGGGGAACCCCCCTCGAAGGGCCTGCCCGCGCCCCACGGCACCCTTGATCAGGATCACCACCACGAGCACCGCCAGGAGCGAAGCCGCAAGCACCACGGGTTTCCGGGCGTTCGCCTCTCGAAGGAGCGCTCCGGCGGGCCCTTGCATCGCCGGCAGGAGCACCACCCAACCCACGGCCACCGCTGCGAAGGAGGCCACCAAGACCGCCCCGGCTGCCACATCCTTGGCCGCCCGGGCCAAGGGGTTGACGTCCGGGCAGGCGAGATCCACCGAGGCCTCCACAGCCGTATTCGTCAGCTCCGCCACGAGCACGAGGGCCGCCGCCAGGCAGAGGAGCGCGAACTCGGCGGGGGTCACACCCAGGCGGGGGGCCACGAGGAGAACGGCCAGGCAGACCAAGGATTGCCAGCGCAGATGGCGCTGGGTACGCACCCCGTGGACGACCCCCTCCACGGCACAGTTGAGCGTCTGGAGCCAGGTCTCAGGCTTCATCGAGGGCTAGGCGGAAGAGCTCGGCCTCCCTGGCTTCCATCTCCGGCGCCCGGTGGGCCTGGTCTCCCTCGTGGTCGTAGCCCAGCAGGTGGAGGACGCCGTGTACGCACAGGTACGTCACCTCCTCGTCCAGTCGGCCCCCGCCCTCCTCCGCGTCGCGCCGCGCGGTTTCCACGCTCACCACGACGTCGCCCAAGAGCTCCGGGTCTACGTCTGCGTACTCCCCCTCCCGCTGCGAGAAACTGATGACGTTGGTCGGGGTGTCCTCCCCCAGATACCGCCGATGGAGCTCCCGGATCGTGGGGTCGTCACACAGCCAGACCGAAAGCTCGGCCTCTTCACACCCCAGGGCACGCAAGACCCTCTCCAGCCTCCCCCGCAAGGTGCCCTCGTCGATGCCCGCCTCCGGGCAGTCGTCGCGGATCCAGATCTCCATGGGCCTCTTCTCCCCCGCCAGGGCACCGATTCGCAGGCCCTCGACACCGGACCACCGCCCGACGAGGGCAACCCCTGGCGATGTGGGCACTTTCCCCGGGGGCTCACCGGACTATAGGGCAGCGGCCCGAGGCAGTCAAGAACGGCACCCAACGGGAAAAAACTCTAACGCGCGCCCCGGCCCTGAGCAACCGCCGGGCGGGGAATCCAGTACGTGGGCACGGCGGTTGGCAAGCGTTGTCCGGCCCCGGGGCGTGTGATAGCGTACGGGGGCACCGTGCTCCGAGGAGGATACCGTGGGTCTTCCCGCATCGTTTCGAGAAGAGCTGGACGCGATCAACCGGGAGTTGCGCAAGTCCCTGCTCAAGCTCCAGTCCCTGCTGGAGAAGAAGCGGCGGGCCTTGCAGGAGGCGGAGATCCTGGAGGACCGCCGCGAGCAGGAGCACCTGGAGCGGGTCATCCGGGGCATCCAGGCGAAGATCCGCGAGATTCGGGACATCGGGATACCGCCGGGCTCCGGCGCCTGAGAAGGGCGCGAGAGGACGGAAGGATCGGCACCGGGGGGAAAGAGGGGTTCTTCCGGCCAACGACCGGGTGGGCCCGCCCACTCCGGCAGACGAGGCCGGACTGCACGGTAGGTGTTCTCCCCCGCCGTTTCCCGGATGAGCCGGAAGGAAGCGGGGGCTCAGCGGCCGTGCCGGGAGGGCTCGACCCCCAAAGAACGGACCTTGGCCCGGAGGGTGTTCCGGTGGATGCCCAGCACCTCGGCAGCACGGGTCTGGTTGCCCCCGGCCCATTCCAGCACCGCCCGCAGGAGAGGGCGCTCCACCCGTTCCAGGACCACGGCGTGCATGGGGCTGGTGGTCTGCGTGCCCAGATTGCTCAGGAACGACCGGAAGCGTCCGTAGAGGAGATCCTCGAGGGAGCAGTCCCCGTGGAGAAGCCGAGCCTCTGCGGCGGCCCGGCGGGCCCACGCCCGTACCTCCTCCTCCCCGAAGGGCTCCCGGAGGAACCCAAAGGGGACGCCGATCCCTTCCGCTTCCCCATCCGTCGTCGCCCCCTGCCACGGGCCGAGAATCCGCACGTAGCGCTCCGCTGGGCGGGCCTGGAGGCACGTCCGCGACTCCTCCGCCCCGTGGGCCCCCCGGGCATCGACGAAGCACAGGAGAAAGGGGCGCTGGCGCCGGTGCCTGGCGAACTCTGCGGCGTCCGAAGCGGGCTCCACCTGGAGCCCGAGGGGCTCCAGGGCCTCCCGCACCCGGAGCCGGAGGCACGGGCTTGCGCTCACCACCGCGATGGGCTCAGGGGATCCCGGCAAGTCCGACACGACCTTCAGCCCTCCCCCGGGCGGCTCCCCCGGGACTCCCCCCCGCCGTTCCGAAATACCCCTCGACTTCCCGCCGCAACGCCTCCACGTCCGCCGCCGTCTGCAGGCGGCGGCGAAACTCTGCAGCCCCTGGCAGGCCCCGGGCGCCCCACGCGGCAAACTTCCTCATCTCGAAGGTTGCCACGGCGGTACCCTTCCAGCGCACCTGGTCCTCCAGCTGCATGCAGAGGTCCCGGCCGATCTCCCACGGCTCCGGGGCTGGGCCGGGCTCCAGCCCTCCCGCGAGCCGCTCCCCCTGCCGGAATAGCCAGGGAGCCCCCTGGGCAGCGCGGCCCACCATGACGCCCTGGCAGCCGCTCTCGAAAAGCCGGGCGGCGGCCTCTCGTGCAGAGGTGACGTCCCCGTTTCCCACCACCGGCACCGACAGGTCCGCGGCCAGGGCCCGAACCATCCCCCAGTCGGCCCGCCCCCCATACCCCTGGGCCCGGGTCCGGGGGTGAAAGGTAACGAGGTCGACCCCGCTAGCCTCCGCCAGACGCCCCACTTCCAGGAAGTTGATGCTCCCTTCGTCCCAACCCGCCCGGATCTTGACCGAGAGAATCCCCCTGACGACCCGGCGAAGGCCCCTCAGGCAGGCTTCGGCGCGCCCGAGGTCGTTCAGCAGTGCCGCGCCGGCGCCCGTTCGGACCACCTTGCGCACCGGGCACCCCATGTTCAGGTCCACGTGACGGAATCCGGCCTCCTGGGCCAGCTCCGCCGCGGACGCGAGCTCTTCGGGTACCGCCCCGAACAGTTGTACGCCCAGGTCCTCGCCCCCGTCCGGAACCTGGAGATACCCTCGAGTCCTCCGGTTGCCCCGGTGGAGCGCCGCAGCCGACACCATCTCCGTGTACAGCCGCCGGCAGCCGTTCCGGCGAAGCCGCTGGCGGAAGGCCGCATCCGTGACCCCGGCCATCGGAGCCATCCAGAGCCGGGGGACCGTGACCGGCGCAGGGTCCTTCCCGGAGGGGAGAAGATCGGACGTCAAGAAGAGATTCCTCACGAAGAGTCGAAGAAAGGGGCGGGCCTTCACCGCCTTGGATGCGCACCGTGCCGGAGGATCCCGCCACGCCGGCCTTCGGCGGCGAGCTCCCGGGGGGCCGGCGACGTTCCCATCGTACTGCCCAAGGCTCGCGATGATGCGACACGACCGGGTTCCGACACAAGGGAGGACTCGCGCCTGAATCCACCGGGCACGTGCCCGGGGCCGGGGAGCCCCTCCGCTCCGCCCCGCGATCCGCGGCGATTCGAAGGGGAGGCGCCGCAGCCTCCGGTACGCCGGGCTTCACCCGCTTGCGCCGGCTTCTGCGGGTCGGTCGAGGCGATGCGGGGCTGCGCTCCACGGCTCCCCGGCCCCGCCCGAGAATCTGGTCGTGGATCTTGACGCGGGAGGCGGCCGTCACACCCCCGTATCGGGCGCGGAGGCCGGCCGGGAGACGACCGGCTGGACCGCCCACCTGGGCAGAAGACGGGGGGCAATCCGGACAGGCGCGCCCCCGAGCCTTCCCGCCTCGAGAGGTGTGCGCAGCTGCGGGCGAGGCAGAAGACGTGCGCGGTCTGGGCGGCTGGCGGGGGGGAGACCGCTCAAGGTGTCGGAAATGTCGGACGATACCTAACGCCGTGCGAGCAACGAATCCGAGGGCCGCCCGGCGTGCAGCACGCGGCCGCCTCCCACCGCCGGAGGGGTGAGACCTGTGGACACCGTCCTGTGCAGGGATGCACTGGAAGACATCGCTTCCCTCTTGGACCGGAACCTCCTGCGCGCCGGCGCCGACTGCGTCCTGCTCGTGGACCGGGCCGGCCACGTGCTGGTCCACCGGGGGGACCCGTCGACCCTGGACATCGTGGCCCTGGCCGCGCTCTCCGCAGCCAACTACGGGGCCACGGAGGAGATCGCAAAGCTCATAGGAGAAAAGGACTTCGCTCTCCTTTTCCATAAAGGGAAGAATGAAAATGTTCACTATACGAAATTGGGCGAGAATTATTTTATCATAACTATTTTCGGAAAGAACGTTCCACTGGGACTCATCCGCCTGCGCATTGCAACAATAACAGAAGAGATCACGAATATATTGAACGTGGGAGCCGCGACGTGTCATTCGTAAATCTAGCGCGCAGCGAAATACAAGTCAAGATCGTATACTACGGCCCAGGTCGTTGCGGCAAGACGACCAATCTGGCGCATTTGCACGAGGCAATGGCCGAAGCCGTCCGCGGCAAGATGATCAAGATCGACACGCAAGGCGACCGCACACTCTTCTTCGACTTTCTCCCCCTCGCCTTGGGCAAGATCCACAAGATGAACATCCGTATCCAGCTGTACACGGTTCCGGGGCAGATCATGTACACGACGACCCGCAAGCTCGTGCTACGGGGGGTCGATGGGGTCGTCTTCGTGGCGGACTCCCGGGCGGAACAGTGGGAACAGAACCTGGAGAGCCTGGAAGACCTCCGGAAGAACCTCGCACAGGAGCAGATGGACCTCGCCCAGCTGCCCCTCGTATTCCAGTACAACAAGCGGGATCTCGACCGGGAGGGCGTGCCCCTCATCCCCCTCGAGGAGCTCGACCGGGGCCTCAACCGGGACCTCCGTGCGGGGGCGTTTCCGGCGAGCGCCCTCCAGGGGGACGGAGTCTTCGAGACCCTCCGGGAGATCAGCAAGCGTACCGTCAAGCACGTCACCCGAAAACTGTTGGGCCGCTGACAGCCGTTCCCCGAAGGGAGGCGCCATGGACACCACCGACCGGTCGCTCGAGACCATCGACGCGGCAGAGATCGACGCCTACATCGACCAGGCCATTGACCGGCTGTTCGTGCCCAACTCCCCCTTCCCGACGATGCAGATGACCGGGGCGGCCCGGGAAGAGGTGGGCGAAGAAGCCCACGCCGGCAGCGGGCCGCTCGGCGGCTCCCCCGTCCTCAACGGGTTGCGGGAAGCGGTCCTCTCCCTGGAATGGGAGGTCGAGGAGGAAGGGATCCGCGCCTTCGAGCACCAGGTATCCGCGCTGCGGGAGGGGTTCGGGGGGGAGCGGCACGTCGATGCGGTACTCGAGATGGCCGGGAAGGTCGGCAAGTACCTCCGTGCCGCCGGCGAGGGGGCGAACCCCCTCGCGGTCGGGTTCCCGACGGCCTCCCTGAGCGCCCTGGAGACCCTGCTCGCAGAGCCGCCGCCGTCCGCCTCCGAGAAGAAGACCGCGGTGGCGGGGATCCTGGAAGAGTACCGACGACTCCAGGCCGAGGTGCGGAGGCGGCCGGACGAGAAGGCGCAGCCGCAGCCCGCGGCCGCCGACCGACCTTCGCCTCCGGCCGGGGGCAGGCGGGGGGAGGGAATCACCCCCGTGGCGGCAACTGCCCAGGAGCCGGTCTCCGAAGAAGCCCTGGTTCGGGGCGCTGCCGAGCCCGAGGAGGCCCCCATCCCCTGGGAGAGACACCAGGCCCAACCGGAGACGGAAGCCCTGGGCTTTCCACCCGCACCTGGGGGAGAGCTCGAACAGGGCGCGGGCTCCCTGGGCCAAGAGGCCAACCCGGCGCTTCCACGGGACGCCGGCGGGCACCCGCCCGGCCCCCGGGAAGCGGACGATGCCGAACCCGAAGCCGGCGCCGACAGGCCGGAGCCGCCGCCCGAGCGGCCGGCGGACCACTCCGGCGGCACGGCCGAACGGCTGCTGGCGTGCCTCCAGGGCCTGCAGAGCACGGTGCGCGCCCAGGCAGAGCGGTGGCGCGAGTCTTCCCCCGACGCGCCGTCCGGCACGGGAATGGACGGCGCCGGCTTCTGCGACGTGGTGCAGGGGGAGCTCACCTCGGCGCTGGAGCTGGCCTGCCGCCTCGCCGCCGTGCCGGAGGCGGAGCGTGGGGCGGACGAGGCACGGGCCGGACCGACTCTCCCCTCCCCTTTCCGGCAGTCGGAGCTCCAGCGCGTCTACGACGCCCTGGAAGCGCTCACCGCCAGCGTTCACGCCCTGGACCCGCACCAGGGGGAGTCCTCCGGAGGAGCGTCGGCCAGCGGCGGCGACGTCCAGAGCCAGGGTCCGGAACCACAGGAGCCGGCGCCGTCTCCTGCCTATCTGGCCTCCGTGGCGGGATCCGTGCTGGCCATCCCGCCCGACCTCGTGGCCCGAGCGGCCCCCCTTCCCGGAAGGGTGGCGGACCGGATTCGACAGCGGGGCTACGCCACCTTGGAAGACCTGCGGCGGCCCTTTCGGTCCTTGAAGCGCGACCTGTCCGGGCCCCTCGCCCGGCTCAAGGCCCGGGAGCTGCGGAGCCTGCAGTTCCGCCTCGTCCCGGAGGACGGAGACATGCGCCGCGAGCCCGGCGGGGCTGTGCTGCTCAGCGACGGGTCGAGGCACGCGTTGCTGTTCACCGACGAAGTTTTGGAGCCGGTCGCCCGGGAGGCCGCGACGCTTCCCCGGTTCCGCTTCGCCGAAGCGGCGAGGACACCCCCGGCCTGAGGCCCCGTCCTCCGTCGCCGGGTGCCGGGAAGCCGGCCGAGAGCCCTTCGGGCACCGGAGGCCGAGCCTCCCAGGATCGGGGGCCACTGGCGGGAGCGACGGCACGGGGGTATGTTTCCCCGAGGCCGCCGCCCCGCACTCCGGAGTGACCCGGTGTCCCACCGCAAGCGCCACCCGCCTCCCCCGCCGCCTGCCGCCGCCCCCCTACCGGGCGCCTCGGCCGCCACCGTCCTGGAGTTGGTCCTCAAAGCGGACACCGCAGGCACCCTGGAGGCGGCCGCGGCAGCGCTGGCCGGCGCCGCGCCGCAGGGGGTGGAGCTCCGCGTGATCCAGGCCGGAGTGGGGGAAGTGACCCAGTCGGACGTGCTCATGGCGGCCACCGGCAGCAAGCTCGTCCTGGGGTTCCAGGTGCCGGCGGGCCCGCGAGTGGAGGAGCACGCGCGCGAGCAGGGCGTGGAGGTGCGGCTCTACGAGGTGATCTACCACCTCTCGGAGGACGCGCGCCGCATCGCCCGGAGCCTCGTCCCGAGTCCCCCCGGGGAACGGGTCACCGCCCGGGCCAAGGTGATCGCCCTCTTCAAGGGCAGCCGAAGAGGGATGATCCTGGGCTGTGAAGTGCTGGAGGGCACGTTGGCCCTGGGGAAGCGCTATCGCGTGATCGGGCCGGCCGGGCCGATGCACGAGGGCAAGATCGCCTCCCTGCACATCGGGCCCGATGCCGTGCGGGAAGCGAAACCGGGGCAACAGGTGGGGCTGAAGGTGGAGGGCTTCCAGAAAGCGCGCATCGGCTACTGGGTGGAGTGTTTCGAACCACTACCCCCCGAGGGCCCCCCGCCGTGGACCCCTCGGGGCGGAGTGCGCCGCACCGAGGCCTGAAGGGCCATCCCCACCCTCGCGGCTGCCAGGCCCCGGGGGGCCGGTCGGTGCACCAGACCCTCTTCCGCTCACTCTTCCTCGGCCGGCTCCAGGAGCCCCTGCTCCTCCAGGTACAGGATGTGCTCGTCCAGCACGTCCTCGACGGCCGCGGGCTCCGCGCCGGTGAGCCGGCTGACGAAGGTGACGAGGCGGTCGTCGAGGTCGTCCAGTTCGTCCAGGTCCGCATCGACGGCGGGAATCAGGTCCCCGTGGGCCTCCCGAAGCTGGCGGACCTCCTCCATGAACTCCTCGCCCTCGTCGTCCTCCGGGATCTCGATGGCTCCCAACGCCGCCTGGAAGAGGAATTCGGCCTCGAGGATCTCCTCCACGGCGTCCCGTTCCATCCCGGTCCGGTCCGACACCACGCGGGCTGCCTCTTCCACGTCGTAGACTTCCACGTCCTCTTCCATCGAATCGTCTCCTCTCGACCGTGCGGCAGCGGGCGGACCCGAAGAGTAACACTGCCGGGGGATGCTGCAAGCGGCCGCGCCGGCGGCGCCGGGACCCCGGCCACACCTCCTCGGCACGGCCGGGAGGCGGCGAACCGTCACACCCCCGGGAAGGAGCGCGCCAGGCGCACGAAGACCCACGCCGCCTCGATCACCTCGGCCAACTCCACCCGCTCTTCCTCCGTGTGGGCGTAGTCGAGGCTGCCGGGCCCCAGGAGAGCGGCGGGGACCCCCGCGGCGTGGAAGAGGTTCCCGTCGCTGTGGCTGCGAAACACGCCGAAATCCCGCCCCCCGGCCGATCGGTATGCGCGGATCGTGGGGTCGTCGTCGTCGAGGGAGAACCCCTCGTGGCGGCAGGGGTAATTCACGGTCACCGCGTCGCCGCCCGCCGAGGCCACGACCCGGTCCACGACGCCGATCACCCGCTCCACCCGATAGGCGGGGGGCACGTGGAGATCCACCCAGGCCGCGGCCCGGGCGGGCACGGCGAAGCCCGGATTGGAGGTCTCCAGATGGCGGATGCTCAGCACCGGGCCGTCCTTGGCGGCCAGGGAAGGTTCCTGGAGGAGCCCGTGGAGGACGGTGAGGACGGCCTCGGCGGCATTCCGGCCGAGCTCGGGAACGCTCGCGTGGGCGCGGCGGCCCCGGGCCGACAAGACCGCCTCCACGTACCCGTAGTGACCGGTGCACAACTGCAGCCCCGTGGGCTCGGCGATCACGACCCGGCCCGGCCGGGCCTCCCGCAGGAAGGCGGCGGCCCCGTCCCCTTCCTCCTCCTCCCCCACCACCAGGGCCAGGCCGACCTCCCGCCCGAGCCCGGCCTCCCGCAGCACGAGGTAGGCCTCCAGGAGCGCGGCACACCCACCCTTCATGTCCGCCGCGCCCAGCCCCCGCACCCACCCCCCGCCGACCTCCGCCGGGCCAAAGTCCTCCAGGTCCCAGGCATCCACGGTGTCCACGTGCCCCACGAAGACCAGCGGCGCATCGGGCCTGCCGAGCACGAGGTTGTACCGGTCCTCGTCCACCGGCTGCACCCCGTACGGACAGCCGTGGGCGGCGCACACCTCCTCGAGGTAGGTCAGCGCCTCCTGCTCCTTCCCCGAGGGGCTGTAGCGCTCTACCAGCCCCCAGAAGACCTCCTGCACCCGCTCCGGACGCACCTCCGGCATCAGGCTCCCTTTTTCTGCCGCTTCCGGCGAAGGTCATCGAGATTCATGCTCAGATACACGTGGGGGTGGGGGTGCTCGAAGCCCTGAGCCCGAAAGAAGGCCAGCGCCTGGAGGTTCTTGGCATCGGTGTCCACGAGCAGGATCCGCACCCCCTGCTCCACCATCCGATCCGCCAGCCGGCGCACGAGCCGGTCGCCGATGCCGAGCTTGCGGAACTCGTGGTGCACCGCCATCCACACCAGGTATCCGTACTTCCAGGGGGAGCGCGGTTTGGTCACGGTCGTTCCCATGGCAAACCCGACGACCTTGCCCGACTCCCGGTCCTCGGCGACCAGGCAGTACCCCGGCTCGGTGGTGAAGAGCCCCGTGACCTCGTACTCGTCCCACGTGCGGTACAGGTTCGGGGTCTCCGAGGTGAAGGTGCGGTCGCCCATGTGGAAGACCACCGCGAGATCATCGATCTCCATCTCCCGGATCTCCACTTCGGGCCGCCGCGGGGACCTGAGCAGCTTCACGCCGTCGCTCATCCTCACATCCCGAAGAATTCCTTCATGACGGCCTGGGCCACGTAAGTGCCCTTGATGTGCCACAGGTCGTGGTTGACGATCAGGCTCGCCACCGCAATCTTCGGGTCCTCCAGGGGGGCGAAGCCGACGAACCACTCGTACCGGCCCGGCGGGTCGTTCCCCGTGAGGCTCCCGGTCTTGCCGGCCACCCCCACGTCCCGAGACAGTCGGCGGGCATACCGATGAAACACCCGGGAAGAGGTGCCCCGGGTGACCGTCTTCACCATCATCTCGCGCACGCGGCGGGCGACCTCGGGACTGGTGGTGCGGAGCAGGGGCGCGGGTGCGGCCTGATAGAGCAGCCTCCCGTTGCCGTCCTCCACGGCCCCCACCAGGTAGGGCCGCATCATCACCCCGCCGTTGCCCACGGCGGCGGCCATCAGCGCCGCGTGCACCGGGCTCAGGTAGACAGCCCCGAACCCGGCCGCGGTGCGGCCCAGGGGGTATCGGTCCCGGGGCACCGTGGCCCTGCTTTCCTGGAGGGGAAACTCGAAGGGAATCGACCGGTTGAAACCAAAGCGCTCCAGGGCGTCCTCCAGGAACTCGGGCCCCAGCTCCACGCCGAGCTTGGCGAAGATCACGTTGTTCGAGGTACCGAAGGCCTCGGCGACGGTGCTGGCGTTGTTTTCCCGCGCCCGATTACCTGGCTCTATCTTCCGGGGGAAGAGCCGGTAGGGATTTCCCTCGAAGCGGATTTCCGTCTCGGGCTCGGCCACCTCCGCCTCCAGCACTGCCACGGCCGTCACCATCTTGATCAGGCTCGCCGCCGGATACGTGGCCCGACGGCAGAAATCCCGAAGGTCCGGCTCCTGGTGGGAGTACTCCGCCAGGGCCAGGAGCTTCCCCGTAGCCGGCTCCATGGCCACCAACGCACCGTAGGGCACCCGATACCGGCGGAACACCGAGAGAGCCTGTTCCTGGAGCTCGGGGTCCAGGGTGTAGCGGACCCGGTGCCCCTCCATCCACTCCTCGTAGCCCCCGTCCGCGCCCAAGGTGGGTGTGGGCCAAGTCGTTTGCCCGAGAAGCTCGCGAAAGGTCGGGCCCGGGAGGGGGAGCTCCGGCACCTGCGCCTCGGGGCGGGGCCCGGGCGCCTCGAACCGCGGCGCCAGTCGCCCGGCCGCGTACCCCGACAGGACCAGGAGGCCGAGGAGGACGGCCGCCAGCCGGCGCCGCGCCCGTCGACGCCCCCGGGCGGCCTGCAGCCCCTCCTGGAGCTCTCTCCAACGGTCTCTCATGACCGGTCAGTACTCGTTGATGGCATCGATGAGCCGCCTCAAACCACCGAAGTCGCTGCGGGCGAAATCGACCACCAAGCGCGGGAGGTGGCCGATCTCGGGCTCGTCGGCCTCGGCTTCCAGGGCCCCGGAAGGGCGGATGCCCCCCTGGGGGGTGAGGATCGGTGCAAAGCGCCCCTCCAGGTCCCGCACGGCGGCGGGCTCGAGCTCCGAGGTGAGCCGCACCACCAGGCGCCCGCTGACCCAGCGAAGGCTGTGGTACCTGCGGTAGAAGCGGTCGATCTCGCGCACGGCGTCATCCACCGAGTCCACCCGCGTGAAGAGACGAAAATCCGACTCGCCGATGTACCCCTCGGTCAGGAGCTCTTCTTCCAGGAAGTGAATCCACCGGTTCCAGTACGTGCCGCCCGGCTCGTCCACCAAGACGAGCGGGAGAGGCGGCCTCTTTCCGGTCTGGATCAGGGTCAAGGTCTCCATGGCCTCGTCCAGGGTGCCGAACCCCCCGGGGAACAGGGCCACCGCGTGTGCCTCCCGCAGAAACGCCACCTTGCGGTTGAAGAAGTAGTGGTAGTTGATGAGCCGCGGGTTCCCGATGAGGATCGGGTTGGGGTGCTGCTCGAAGGGGAGCTGGATATTCACCCCGAAGGAGTGCTCCGCGCCGGCCCCCTCGTTGGCGGCGTGCATGATGCCCGCGCCCCCGCCCGTGATCACCATGTACCCCGCCTCGGCCAACCGCCTGCCGAAGAGCCGGGCGATTCGGTAGATGGGCTCCTCGGGGCGGGTGCGCGCCGACCCGAACACCGTGACCTTTCGGACGTGCCGGTAGGGCCCGAACACCTTTGCCGTGAACCGCATCTCCTTCAGTGAGATGTTCATCAGCCGCAGGTCGGCCCGTTCCTCGTCCTCCTGGCCTGCCTTGAGGGCGGCCAGGATCATCTCCCGCACCAGGTCCGGGTGGTGCACGGGCCCGACCTGTTCGACAAGCCTGTCGATGGCCTCGTCTACAGGCCCGTTCGTCCGGGTGAAACGAAGTCTCATGGGTGCCCCTCGAGGCAGGCAGCCGGCAAGCCCGGCCCGCACGTCTCCCCCGGTTCCCGGGATCCGGGATCCGGTGCACCGGGATCGGCGGATCGGCCCTCCCGATTCAGTGTAGGGTGTGCCCTCGGTGGTCGTCCGGGCCGTCCACGTCCCGGGCCCGCCGGACCGTCCGACGGTGGAGGCGGGACACCTGGGCCCGGGCGATGACCCGCCGGGTCCAGAGGGTGGCGATCACGGCCACCGCGATCACCGTGGGGCCGAAGAAGAACGACGCAATCGTTTCCGGGAAGAGGGCCGACACCAGGAGCAGCTCCACCGTCAAGACCCCCAGGAACACGCCCAGGAGAAGCCGCGGGCCTCCGCCGAACCCCCCGGGCGCCCGGCCACGGCCCCTGCGAAAGTCCACCCGGATGACCTTGTCGCCTCCCACCGGCTCATCCCCTTCCCCGGCCCGCCCCCCGAGCCGCTGGATCCCCATGCTACCATCGCCCCCGCTCAGGCGAAACCTCGGCAACGCCCCGATCGAGGGCCTGGAGGCGTGGCGCGATGCCGCGTGAGGGATTCCGGTTCCGTTGCGATCTGTGTGAGCGGCATCCGCCCCCTGTTTGCCCCTCCCCCTTCAAGGGGGAGGTCGGGAGGGGGAGGGCGTGAAGGGGAGGGAAGCCTGGGGCCGCGTGCGCCCTGAAGATCTCTCGCGGCGCCCTTTCGTAGACGGGCACGAGAAGTCCGGGACCTGGCTCCCGATGGCCGAGAGCCGCTGCGCCTACGATTTCTGTGCCGATCTGGTTTTCTTGCGGGGGCGCGTCCCTGTTCGGACGAAGCGCTCTCCCTCGCCCGGCGACTCTGACGCAGAGGAGCCTTGGCTTGGTTCCTTCCCGGCGCCTCTGCGCGAGAACACGATGGTTCTTCGCACCCATGGAATGGCCGGAAGCTCCGACGACGGTTGGGAATGGGGTGAGACGAGAGACACGCCCTCCTGGGGTCGTCTCTTCGAAGGGCCGGGGATTGCGGGGCGGAGCGGAGGGGCTCTCCGGCTCCGAGGACGTGGAAGACGGGGGATTCCGGTGGAGCCTGCGCACTCTTTCCCGGCGTGCGGCGGCTGGTATGATTGCGTGCCGTACATTCCCGGCGAGAGGAGGGACGGTGGACTGCCGATCAGAAGCGGTGATCGTGGGAAGCGAGCTCCTGCTGGGGGCCGCCGACACCAACGGCCCCGATTTCGCCCGCCGACTGGCGGCCCTGGGCTGCCCCCTGCGCTACACCACGGTGGTCGGCGACGAGGACGCCGAGCTCGAGGCCGCCCTCTCGGCTGCCGCCTCCCGCAGCGCCGTCGTCTTGGTGGCCGGGGGCCTCGGGCCCACCGAGGACGACCGCACCCGCCACGCGGTCGCCCGGGTGACGAAGCGGGAGCTGGAGCTGCGGCCCGAGCTCCTGGAAGACATCCGGGACGCGTTCCGGCGCTTCGGCCGGGAGATGTCCCCCTCCAACCGGGTCCAGGCCCTCGTGCCGGCGGGGGCAGAGCCCATTCCCAACCCCGTGGGCACTGCCCCGGGCTTCGCCCTGGAGATCGGCGCCGCGTACCTCGTCGCCTTGCCCGGTGTGCCCCGGGAGCTGCGCCACCTGCTTGACACCTGGGTGGTGCCGCGCCTGCGTGCGCGCCTTGGGCTCGGCACCGTGCTGACCCGGGTGCTCCGGTTCTCCGGGATCGGGGAGAGTCGAGCCGGCGAGGCGATCGTCGACCTCATGGGCCCCGGCAAAAACCCTTACGTGGGAACCCTGTCTTCACCGGGAGAGGTACGGGTCGTCCTGACGGCCCGGGCGACGGCCGAAGGCGAGGCCCGCGCCCTCCTCGCCGGGGCGGAAGCCCTGGTCCGGGCCCGCCTGGCCAAGTACCTCTGCGGTGCCGACGAGGACACTCACCCCCGGGTCGCCCTGACCGCAGCCGCCGCCGCGGGGTGGACCGTTGCGTCCGCCGAGGGGTTCACGGCGGGAACACTGGCCCAGTGGCTCCGGGACGCAGAAAACCCGGCCTACCGCGGAGGCACCGTCCTCCCGCCCTCGGCCGTGCGGGACTGGGCGGGAAAGCCCCGGGGAGAAGGGGCGGCGGCCCGAGGGGTCCAGGCCCTCGCCCGGCGCGCCGCCGAGGCGCACGGGGCATCGGCGGGGGTCGCGGCGTGCCTCCGGTCCGAGGTGGAGCCGGGCACGGGGGAGGGGCAAGGGTGGGCCGGGGTGTGGACGCCGGCGGGCTCCTTCGCCCGTGCGCTCCCACTCGCCTACGGCGGCCAGGCGGAGCGGGAGCGGCTCTGCCACCAGGTGCTCTTTGAGCTGCGCCGCCTGGCGGGCCGCGGCTGAGCCCTCACCCCTCCCGGGAACGGTACCGCAGGACACGGACCCGCTCCAGGGTCACCATCCCCTCTCCGACTGCCCGGTCCAGCCAGGGCAGGAACGCCGTGAGCTTCTCCTCGGTGTCGACGACCTCCACGACGATGGGCAGGTCCTCGGACAGCCGGAGCACTTTGGCCGTGTGCAGGCGACTGTGCGCCCCGTACCCCATGAGCCCCCGCAGCACCGTGGCGCCGGCGAGACCGGCCTCCCGGGCTTTGAGCACCACCGCCTCATAGAGGGGCCTCCCCTCCCAGCGGTCGGCCTCGCCGACGAAGACCCGCAACAGCATCCCTTCTTCGGGCAGGGTCATCCCATCGCCTCCTCCCGTTGACCCGCCGGTCACCCGCGGGTCACGGCCATCCCCAACCAGACCAAGCCAAGGCCCCCCAGGTTCGACCCCAGCACGTACCACGCCGCCCGGCCGTACTCGGCGGCGCGGAGCAGGTGCAGGGTCTCCAGCCCGAACGTGCTGAACGTCGTGAAGGAACCCAGCACCCCGACGAAAAGAAAGACCCGGAAGGCGGGCGGCCACAAGAGCCGCTCCCCCAGGCCCCACGTCAGCCCGATCGCCAGGCACCCGGCGAGGTTTACCACAAGGGTCCCCCAGGGGAAGGCCGTCTCGGCGGCGCGGGACACCCACCCGGCCAGGGCGTAGCGGCCCCAGGCCCCAATGGCGGCGCCCAGAACGAGAGCGAGTAGATTGCCCATGGCCGGCCCCGGAGAATCGGGAGAGCGGGACGGCCCGAGTATAGGGGCGGCCGAAGGGCTTGAGAAGGCGAAATCCGGTCTGGTTTTCCTGGTTCCGGGACCAAGGCGGAAGCAACATGGAGGCCGGCCTGGGGTTCGTGTACGATGGGGCCCTCTCGAACCGATCCACTCTCGGGACCCCATGCGCCTCTTCGACCTCACCCACCCCCTCGGCCCCGAAACCCCGGTGTTTCCGGGGGACGAGCCGGTGCGCGCGCGCACCAACGCCACCCTGGACGCCGACGGGTTCCGGACCACCCGCCTGGAACTCGGGACCCACTCGGGCACCCATGTGGACGCCCCGGCGCACCTCCTGCCGAACGGAAGCACCATCGACACCCTGCCCCTGGAGCTATGGGTGGGCCCGGCCGTGCTCCTCGACGCCGGAGACTTGGGGGGGCCGCCCCTGGGAGCGGAGCGGCTGCTCCTCGCCGGCTGCCCGGACGGTCTTACCCTGACATGGGCCCGGGCGCTCGCAGCCAGCGGCGTGAGGCTGGTGGGGGTGGAAGGCCCGAGCGTCGATCTCGTGGACTCCCGGGACCTCCCCTGTCACCGGGCGCTTCTGGGCGCGGGCGTTGCCCTCGTGGAAAACCTGCGTCTCGCGGGCGTGCCCCGGGGAGAGGGGACCCTCTACTGCCTCCCCCTCGCGGTCGGTGCGGGGGACGGCGCCCCGGCCCGGGTCCTCTGGGAACCGCGGGAAGGGGCGGCGGGATCATGACCGTGCCGCGGCGGCTCGGCCGATCCGGTGGGCAGGGGTGGTCCCTCGTGGAAGCGTGCGCCCGGTGCGGTCACCCCGGGGACCGCTGCCGGTGCGCCTCACCTATGCCCTCCTCGGCCCCGGCCGGGAAACCCACGATCCGCCTGCGGATGGAAAAGCGCCGGGGCAAGCCGGTCACCGTGCTCGCCGCAGAGGCGCTCCCGCCGGCGGAGCTGAAGGCCCTCCTCGGCGAGCTCAAGGGCCTCTGCGGCACCGGCGGCACCCTCAAGGGGGCCGAGGCCGAGCTCCAGGGGGAGCACCGCGACCGCCTGCGCCCGCTGCTGGCCGGCCGGGGCTACGGGGTGAAGGGATGAGCGAAGCCCTGCGGGAAGAGGACCTGGAGATCACCTTCTTCCGGGCGTCGGGCCCGGGGGGGCAGCACCGAAACCGCCGGGAGACGGGGGTGCGGATCCGACACCTCCCGACCGGGATCGTGGTCAGCGCCACCGAACGCCGGTCCCAGGCCGACAACCGGGCCGCAGCCCTGGAACGCCTCATCGACGCCCTGGCCCGCCGGAACCGAAAGAAGAAGCGCCGCATCGCCACGCGGGCCACGCGGGCCTCCCAGGAGCGCAGGCTCCTGGCCAAGAAGCGGCACGCCGAGGTGAAGTCCGGGAGGGGCAAGGTGTCGGGGGAGTGAGTCGCCCATGACGTCGGGTGGCTCCGCAGGCTAGATGGGTAGGGCGGCCGGTTCCTGCGGCCCGCGGTTTGCCCGCCGGGTCCGGCGGGGCAAGCCCCGTCCTGCGACGTTGGGGAGACCCGGGAGGGGGCGAGTTTCACTGTGACGCCCTCCGGGCGACGCCCGTCAGCGCCCCGGGCTCACCCGTAAGGGCCGGCCGTCGAGGACCACCTCGTCCCCCGGCCGGAGCTTTCTCCCCCGGCGGGTCTCGACCTCGCCGTTGACCTGGACGTCGCCCGCCTGCACCCGCACCTTGGCCTCCCCGCCCCCGGCGACGGCCTCGGCGAGCTTGAGGAACTGGTCCAACCGGATGAAATCGGTGCGGATCGCCACCTCGGTCACGGGGCGTCCCGTCGGGGTCAGAACGTGTACTCCTCGGGCTTCGTCAGGCGCTTCATCATGAGGGCGATGTCGTGGCTAACTCCGTCCCGGCGCAGGAAGTAGTCGTCCAGGGTGCACCGGAGATCGAACCCCAGCCGCCGGAAGGCCTTGACCACCTTCACGTGGTCCAGGATCACCTCGGCCTTGAGGAACTGCAGATTGACCTTCTTCGCGATCTCGAAGGTCTCCTGGAGCATCTTGCTTCCCAGCCCCACGCCGCGGAAATCCGAGGCCAGGAAGATGCGGATCTCGCCCACGTGGCGAACGGTCTTGGTGCCCCGATACAGCGCCACGTCCCCCACGAGCCGCTCGTCGCAGTACGCCACGAGGGGCATCACCCGGTCGTAGTCCAGGTGGGCGATCCAGCGCTCCACGATCTGGGGCTTCTTCACTTCGTCCTTGAGGAACTTCGTGTCCTCCTCCGAGGCGCTGGCGAAGAGATCGAAGAGGCGCTGTTGGTCCTCGGCCAGCAAGGGCCGCAAGAGCACCCTCTTCCCGTTGTTGAGGGTCACGAACTTCCGGTACACCGCGAAATTGAACATCTGCCCTCCCCAAGAGGTATGTGCCGGGTGCCGAAAGCCCGCAGCGATCGGGGGCCCACCCGGAGGGCGCCAGCCTATCAGAGGCGGAGGTGAAGTCAAGCGCCCGGGGGGCCCCGGATCCCCCGCCTGCTCGGCAAGCGGGGTCCGGGAGCCCCTGCGTTTCGCCTCTCGATCCGCGACACTGCGACGAGCGGATTCCAGGGGGCCGGGCTCCTCCGTCCGGCCGGTTCGCGGGCGGGGCGAGCGGCGGCGCCCCGGGTCATCGACCCTTCCACCGGGGCACGAACCGGGGCGTCTCCCGAGCGTACCGCCGGTAGCCCTCCCCGTAATAGCTCACCAGCCGCCTCTCCTCGTGGAGGGAGCCGATCCACAGGTACAGGCTCGCCGCCACGGCGAAGGCGAGACCGTTGGCCGTCCAGCGGGGTGCGGCCCAGAGGGCGACGAAGCCCGCCGCGTACATGGGGTGGCGCACCCAGCGGTACGGGCCGTCGAGGACGAGGGTGCCGCTCTCCACTCCGTCCCCAGGCGGCGGCCGTCCCGCCCGCCAGGCCCGCAGGTCGTCGAGCCCCAGGAACCCCGACACCCCGAGGGACGAGGCGCAGCGGGCGATGAACCCCAGTGCGGCGAGGCGAACGCCCCACAAGAGGGCCGCGCCGGCCCCGCCCACCCGGAGCAGCTCGCGGTCCGGCAGCGAGACGGCCCAGGCCGCAAAGGCGGCAAGCAGAGCGACAGCCTGGACGTTGAACAGGACCCGGAAGAGCCCCTGGAACGCCCGGGCCCCCAGGACGGCCTCGAGCGCCCGCCGCGCCCCTCGGGTGAGCAGGGCGGAGTGGACGGCGGCGTAGGCGGCAAAACCCAGAAAAACCTGCATCCAAGGCGGCATCGTTCCCTCGACGCCCGACGGTCGCGATCGTGCCCCGGCAGCCTACCCCCGGCCCGGCATGGGCTTCAACCGGAAGGGGAGCGCACAAGGGACGGCGTGTCTCGCTCTGCCACGCATTGACGCCCGGCGAACCCGCCGTCTAGAATGCGCGGCGGAGGTGTCTAGGGCACTGGTGGCTCTCCCGGACTTCAAATCCGGTGTGCGGCGTGAACAGCGTCGTAGGTGGGTTCGATTCCCATACACCTCCGCCATCGCACTTGCAAGCGCCCGAAATCCGGGTGCTTTTTTCTTTTCTGCCCCCCGTCGCCTCCCTCTGCCCGGCGCCCCGTACCGTTTCCTGCGCCGCTGAGGACCTGCCTTCTCGAAAACCGGTGCACCCCACACCCCCGCCTGTCTGTCAAACCTCGAACGCCTGCCCCCTCTCGGGACGCTGCGTGACGAGCCCCAGGCGCCGGCGGATCGCGTCCTCGAGGGCGGCCGCGGCCCTGGGCTCCCCGTGCACGAGGAAGACCTCGGGGCTCGTGGTGAAGGCGTCGAGCCAGTCGAGGAGCTCCTCTCGGTCGGCGTGGGCGGAGAACCCCCCGATGGTGTGCACCTCGGCGCGGACCGCGATGTCCTCCCCGAGGATCTGCACCAATGGGGCGCCCTCCACGATCTTCCTGCCCAGAGTGCCCTCGGCCTGGTAGCCGACGAAGATCACACTGCACTCCGGGCGCCAGAGGTTGTGCTTCAGGTGGTGCCCGATCCGGCCCCCCTCGCACATGCCACTGCCCGCCAGGATGACCGCCCCCGAACGGACCCGGTTGAGCGCCTGGGACTGCCGCACCGTGGTCGTGAAGTGGAGCCGGAGTCCCCGGGTGGTCCGCCGGCGCAGCAGCGCCTGCGCCTCCTCGTCGAAGGCCTCCGGGTGGGCGAGATAGACCCGGGTGGCCTCCTGGGCGAGGGGGCTGTCCACGTAGAGGTCGAACCGGGGGAGCCGCCCCTCCCGGACTAGGCGGTTGAGCAGGTACACGACGTCCTGGGTCCGCCCTACGGCAAAGGAGGGGATGAGCACGTTGCCGCCGCGGGCCACGGTGTCGCGCACCGCCTCGGCCAGCTCGTCGATGCTCTCGGCGAGGCCCTTGTGGAGCCGGTCGCCGTAGGTCGACTCCACCACCACGTAGTCGGCCGCGTCCACGGTCTGGGGGTTCCGGACGATGGGGTTGTCGCGCTTGCCCACGTCCCCCGAGAAGACCATCTTCCGCTTCCCCCGCTGGTGCGGGTACCAGAGCTCGAGGGACGCCGACCCCAGGATGTGCCCCGCGTCCAGGAAGCGGCACTCGAGACCGCCGCCGAGCGGGGTGACCTGCCCGTAGGGCTGTCTTCGGACGAGGGGAACGACGGCTTCCGCGTCCGCCGGGGTGTACAGGGGCTCGCGCCGGGTTTCGTCGCCGGCCCTTTGTGCCCGACGGGTGAGCCACTCGGCATCCTTTTCCTGGATCTGGGCGGAGTCCCGGAGCATGACCTCCACGAGGTCGGCGGTAGCGGCGGTGGCGAGAATCCTGCCTCGGAACCCCTCCCGGACGAGCCGGGGCAGGAGGCCCGAGTGGTCGATGTGGGCGTGGGTGAGGAAGACGACGTCGAGAGCCGGCGGCGGGAACGCAAACGGCGTGCGGTTTGCCTCGTCGGCCCCCGGGCCCTGGTGGAGGCCGCAGTCCACCAGAAGCTGCAGCCCCCCCGCACTGAGGTGGGAGCAGCTTCCCGTCACCGTTCCGGCCGCCCCCAGAAAGCGCACGTTCACGTCCCTTCCTCCCAGTCGGCAGGCTTCCGTGGAGGTGCGAAGTATCCGACCCCCCGAGGAAGTCGGCAACCCATGGGAGGCGGGGGGTTCCGTCCTCCTTGGCCTTCGCCGCCGGCCAGGAGGCGCGGCAGGGGCGAGAAGTACCCGAGAACACACGCGGATCCCGTGCGGCCGGGGTGCTTCCGGGCAGCGCGCGACGCGGGGCGCCAGGCAATTTCCTGGTTCTTCCGGCAGACGACCGGGTGGGCCCGCCCACCCCGGCAGACGATGCCGGGCTGCACGGCAGGTGTTCTCCCCGGCCGCATCCGGAATCCTCGCGGCATCGCGACTCCCGAAGGGGCTGTTCACGTCGAGCGGCCGTCCGCCTACGTGGTCGGGCCGCCCCGATCGTCCCTGGACACGAGCGCCCGGTCATTCCCCGGATGATCCAATTTTCTTGTAAGGTAGCCCGTGGAACGTGCCGATACGGATAGAGCCGCGGATCAGAACGGCCACTACCACCACAGGGGCGTCCATCGATGAAACGGAATCAGGTGTTGTGCATGAAGGACCTGGCCCTCGGGCGCCTCTTCGACGACAAGAGCCTGCTCCAGGAAGATTATGAGCTGATCGAGGCCTCGACGGGCAGCGAGCTGGTCGACCTCGCCTGCACGCACAAGCCGGACGTCATCCTGACCGAGCTCTCCATGCCGGACATGGACGGGGAGGAGATTTGCCGCAAGGTCAAAGGAACCCCGGAGCTCGCCTCCACCCCCGTGGTCGTGGTCGTCGAGCCCGGACGGCCCGGTGACCTCGAGCGCTGTCGCGCGGCGGGGTGTGACGACGTGGTGTTCCAGCCCGTCACCCCAACGAAGCTCGCGGAGGTGATCGGCAGACCTCGGAATGCCGGCGACTTCCCGGCCCTGCGCTACCCCGCGCGGCTGGAGATCTCGTACACCTCCCGGGAGGGCCGGCAGAAGTTGACCAATTACTCCGTGAACATCAGCACGGGGGGGCTCTTCCTGGAGACCACCCAGCCCCTCGAGGTCGGCACCCCGCTCTCCCTGTCGATCAACCTCCCCGACCGAGGGGAACCGTTGCGCTGCTCTGCCCGCGTGGCCTGGGCGAACCACCCGGAATACCTCCTGAAGTCCAATCTCCCCCCCGGCGTCGGCTTGCAGTTCCTCGACCTGAGCCTCGCAGACCTGCACCTCCTGCGCGACTTTCTGCGGAGGTTGGTGGACGAATCTCTCCGCTGAACCGTTCCGGGCCCCCAGCGGAAGCGCCCCCGAGACGTCCGGAGGCACCCCCAGCCCGCCGCCGGCGTGCGACAGCCGTCGCAAGGACCGCGACCCCACCCCTGGCTTCCCTGTGCGAACGCGTTCGCAACCCACACGCGGCTGATCGAGGCAGATCGCCGCTTGACGCCACGCCGTGAAGCTTGTATCCAGAGCGGGACACGCAGAAGACCGGACGGGTGGCAGGGGAGGGTCGCGCTTGGCGCTCGCACATCGGATCATCATCGTCGACCCCCGGGGCATGATCCGGGAGGCGCTGAGCATCTTGCTGGATGCCCACCCGGAGATCGAGGTGGTCGGGCAGGCCGCGACCGGGGAAGAGGGGATCCGACTGGTGGAGGACCTGGGACCGGACGTGGCTCTCGTGGAAACCGAGCTGTCGGACATGGATGGGAACGAAGCGACCCGACAGATCAAGGACCGGAGGACCGAGACGCGGGTCCTGATCCTCACCGAGGAGTTCGACGACAAGAGCGTCCGGGCCGCCTTCCGGGCCGGAGCGGACGGCTACGTGCTCAAACAGGCCGATCCCGACGAGATCCGGATGGCCGTCGTTCGGGCTGCCCGGGGGTCTCCGTACCTCGGGCCCGAGGTGACGGCCCGAGTGCTCGAGGTCTACCTCGCCGCCGAGAGTGAGCTCCCGGGGGTCCCGGCCCCCCTCCGGGAATTGACGCACCGGGAGCGGGAGCTCCTGGCTCTGGTGGCCGAAGGACTGACCAGCCGCGAGATCGGCGACCGCCTGGGAATCAGCTCCCGCACGGCCGACAAGCACAAGTCGAACATCATGAGGAAGCTGAACATCCACAACGTGGGAGCCCTGACCGCCTTCTCCATCCGGGAGCTGACCGCCGGAGCCCACTGAGGGGTGCGGCGAGGGGCCGCCGCACAGACAACCCGGTACGCCCCGGCGCACCACGGCACAGGGATGCATCCATCCTTCGAGGAGACATCGTGAGCACACCCCCCCAGGATCCGCAGCAGGAGGAGGCGCCCCTCCTCCTGCCCGACGTCATCGTGCGATGCCGCCGCTGCAGCTACGAAGGGCCTGCGGAGCCATACGCCCCTGGGAAGACCTGGCTGGAGGGAGTGTTCTGGATCGCCTTTCTCGTCCCCGGCCTCGTCTACAGCCTGTGGCGGCTGTTCGGCCGCAAGTACCTGTGCCCGGCCTGCAAGGCCGCGGACGGCGAAGTCTCCGTGCCCGTGGGGCGCCGGCTCGCGGTCGTCCTGCGGGCGCTGATGCTCGTCCTGTTCTTGGTGGCGGTGGTGCTCCTGGCCCTGATCTGGAACTACCCCCGACCAGGGCCCTGACCGGGAGGAGAGGAGCACGCGATGGGAGCGGTTCAGACTCTGGCTGCGATCTTCGCCCTGACAGGAGTCGTATTCCTGCTGTCGGCGAAAGGCGGCAACCGCCTGCTGAGGGTCCTGGGGATCATCCTCATCCTCCAGGGCGCCTTCCTCTTCGCGCTGATCTGGCTGAGGGGCTCCTGACGTCCCTTCCCCGCAGTCAGCGCCGGCTCCGTTTCAATGCCTCCAGGTACTCCAGCCGGGTCTTGATGGTCTCCAGCGGCGGGTTGTACACGATCCGCCGCCAGATGCTCGGCGGCTTCCCCAGCTTGGGGTCGAGCTCCAAGGCCTTCCGGTAGTCCTCCATCGCCCCCTCGGCGTCACCCAGCTCGTCCCGGAGGATTCCCCGGTTCGCCCAGGCTTGCGCAAAGCCCGGATCGAGAGCGAGGGCCGCCTCGTAGTCCGCCAGGGCCCCATCCGGGTTGCCCATCATCATCCTCGTGTTTCCCCGGTTCACCCACACCCCCGCTTCCCCGGGCCGGAGCTCCAGGGCCCGGGTGTACGCATCGTCCGCCCGCTGGTAACTCCCGGCCTTGAAGTACTCGTTGCCGTCCTTGACGAGCCGCTCTCCCTCCTCCAGTCGGGGCGGGCAGCCCGCCAGGAGGAGGGTCGCCCCTGCGACGGCGAGCCAGGCGCCAAGCGTCCCGAACATTCTGACCATTGGTTCTCCTCGGTGAGAGCGCTCCCGACGGGTGCTCCCCCTCGCCGAGTTTCGAGGCGGGGCAGCGGCTCCGATCGCGGAAACGGCGCAGGGGGATGCCCGACGCAGACGGGTAAGCTACGTGCGCCCGGAAGGCATGTCAAGGGGCGGTCCTGCGGGGAGCACCGCGCTATCCTGGGTACTAAAATGCGCTTATGCATGTACTAGTGGTAACAGCATCTATGTACCATAATACTACGCACACGTACTTCGATAGGCGGCCGAATAAATCGATTCTCGGGCTTGTGATCTTTGAAATGATGTTATAAAGTGCGCCACCGTGCGCCGACAATCGTTGGTCCAGGAAGGAGGTGAGACCGCACTGGAAGGAGATTCCGGCCGGCTCGGGAGCCATCACGCCGGTTGGGACGTCGGCGCCGCAGACCATCGAGCGAGAGGAGGTGAGAGAGGTTGCCGAACGGTGGAGATCGCACGAGAGCCGGTCCAAAACGGCTCTCCCCGGAATCATCGGCTTCTTGAGGAGGGAAACCACCCATGGAAAGAAGCGTACTCTGGTTGTTCGTCTTCGTGGCCATCTACTGGGCCTACTGCCTCTTCTGGGGGGTCAAGGGCTACTTCAAGGCCAAGACCGCCTCGGACTACTTCATCGCCGGCCGCCAGATCCCGATGTGGGTCTTCGTGCTCGCGGCCACCGCCACGTCGTTCTCCGGGTGGACCTTCGTCGGCCACCCCGCCCTCGTCTGGCGCGAGGGGCTCCAGTACGCGTTCGCGTCGTTCTACGTCGTCACGATTCCTTTTACGGGCACCATGTTCCTCAAGCGCGTCTGGATGATGGGCAAGCGCTACGGCTACATCACGCCCGGCGAGATGTACTCCGACTACTACAGCAGCGAGGCCATGCGGGCGCTCACGGTGGTCGTGGCGCTCTTCTTCTCGGTGCCCTACCTGGGCCTGCAGCTTCGCGCCTCGGGCGTGCTCTTCAACGTGCTGAGCCACGGGCTGGTGCCCACCGAGTTCGGCATGTGGGCGCTCTCCCTGGTGGTGCTCCTCTACGTGGCCCTCGGGGGGCTGCGCTCCGTGGCCTACGTGGACACGGCCCAGTGCATCCTCCTCATGGGCGGCATCATCGCCCTCGGGATCGTCGCCATCGTCAAGGTCGGAGGTTGGGGCGAGTTCACCTCGATCTTCAACGCCATGATCAGTGAAGACATCGCCCGGGGCACCAACCTGTACGGGGCGCCGGTCCTCTCGGCCGCAGGCAACCACCTCCTGGTGGCCATACCGGGGGCGATCCAGTGGGTGCCCTCGGCCGCCATGGCCCAGGGCGGGATCTGGACGGGCGTAATGATCCTCACCTACATGTGGGCGCTGATGGGCATCCAGTCCTCCCCGGCGTTCACCATGTGGGGCTTCTCCAACACCAACCCCCGGCCGTTTGCGCCCCAGCAGGTGTGGGCGAGCTCCTTCGGCGTGGGCCTTTGCCTGTTCGTCTTCACGGCCCTCCAGGGCCTTGGCGGCTGGGTCCTGATCAAGCAAGGGGTCTTCGCCCCCGAGCTCCTGGGCGGCGGCAAGCAGGCGGCCATCGTCCCGGCGCTGATCGACCTCCTGGCGGAGGCCTGGCCCGTGCTCGTCGGCATACTCGCCGTGTGCGCCCTGGCGGCCATGCAGTCCACGGGCGCGGCCTACATGTCCACCGCCGCGGGCATGATCACCCGCGACATCTACCTGCGCCACATCAACCCCAACGCCACGGCGCGGCAGCAGAAGGTGATGGGCCGCGTGTGGGTGGCGGGCGTGACGATCATGGCGCTCCTGGTGGCGACCTTCTCCACCGACGCGCTCGTCATGCTCGGGGGGCTCGCGGTCTCCTACGGCACCATGATGTGGATCCCGCTCGCGGGCGTCCTCTACTTCCCCTGGCTCACCCGCCAGGGCGTCACCTGGGGCCTGGTGGCGGGTCTCCTCGCCGTGACCATCACCTACCCCTTCGGGTACGCGTGGTTCAAGGCCTTCCGCGACTCCCTCGGGTTCGGCCACTACCCCCTCACCATCCACTGCGCCGGCTGGGGCGTCTTCTTCAACGTCGGGGTGGCGGTGATCGTCAGCGCGCTCACCCAGCCCGACAAGAAGGAGTACGACCGGCGCATGAGCTACCACACCTGGCTCCGGTCCCTTACCCGGCTCCCGCCCGAGAAGGAGAAGCTCAAGCCCTGGGCGTGGGTCGTCACCATCGGGTGGTTCTTCTTCGCGATCGGCCCGGGCGCGGTGCTCGGAAACAACTTCTTCTTCTGGAACGCGGCCGACCCGAGCAACTGGCCCTTCGGCATGGCGCCGCTTTGGCTGTGGCAGATCGTCTGGTGGCTGATCGGCGTCTACATGATGTGGCTCCTGGCCTACAAGCTGGAGTTCTCCACCCACTTCGGCGAGGTGGAGTCGCTCCGCGAGGACTTCCAGGTGACCTACAGCGAGAAGTCACCCATCCGCCTCGACCTGGAGGAGCCCGGCGTGTAGCCCGGCATCCGGCACTTCGAGCGCAGCACGTCGAGAGGCGGCCCTTCGGGGCCGCCTCTCCCTTTGCGTGCGAAGACGGGGGTCGGGGGTCGGGGAGCAGGGAGCGGGGAGCGGGGAGCGGAGAAGGGGCGTGAATCGCCCCGGAGGGCATGTCGACCCCCGTGACCCCGTGAAGCACCCGCACCGCGCCGACGGGGGACGAGGACCCGTAGGGTGGGCACCGCCCACCGCAACCACTGCTGCTTCGGGAGCCGAAATATCGGGAGGATTCCGGACGCGGCGCGGGAGCGCCCCCCGTGCACCCCGGCGTTCTCTTGCCGGCAGGAGCGGGCCTCTGACGCCGGTTCGCCGGGCACGGAAACCAAGGGCGCGCAGGCCCCGGGAGGACGTCGAGAAATGTTGCTTGACGCCACCGAGACCGTGTTCTAGACTCCGCGCACTCGCGCCTACGTCTTTCGGATCATACGCGTTCGTTTTTTCAGGAGGCGCGAAGCGTTTTCGTACGATGAAACGCCCATGCCCGAGGCGCCGGGGAGAAAGGAGAAGCCCTGCAGGCGCAGCCCCTGTTGGCAAACCGACGCTTGAGGAGGGAACCCATCCATGGAAGCTAGCGTATTCTGGTTGTTCGTCTTCGTGGCCATCTACTGGGCCTACTGCCTGTTCTGGGGCATCAAGGGCTACTTCAAGGCCAAGACCGCCTCGGACTACTTCATCGCCGGCCGCCAGATCCCGATGTGGGTCTTCGTGCTCGCGGCCACCGCCACGTCGTTCCCGCGCCGACAGCGGACGAGGCCCCCCTCACGGCACCGTCACCACCTCCACCGGACCCCTGCCGGCCCACCGCGGGTCCGTCGGGTCCACATCGCCCACCACCACGAGCACGCCCGCGTCCAGATCGAAGGCGGCCGCCGCGGCGCTCGCAGCCCGCGCCTCCACGGCCTGCACCCCCTCCGGGTAGCGGGCCGGCAGGTCGGGGGGGAGGCCGTCCAGGAGCAGGCCGAGACGCTCCCGGACGACGCTCGCGGGATCCTCGTACCGGAATACATGGCGATTCACCAGGGCCTCCCGCGCCGCGGCCACCTCCTCGTCCGGGAACCCCTCCCGGGAGGCCTCGCGGGGGATGGAGCGGAGCAGGTCCACGACCTGTCCCACCGCCGCCACCCGGGTGGCGGCGTGAACGCCGAGCACGCCGAAATCGGGCAGGGCCTGGTAGAAGCTCCCAACGCTGTAGGCCAGCCCGCGATCCGAGCGCACGTCCCGCATCAGCCGCGACGAGAACCCGCCGGACCCCAGGAGGTGATCCGCCAGGTCCAGGGGATGGAAGTCCGGGCTCAGGCGCCCCGGACCCAGGCGGGCCCAGAGGACCGTGGCCTGGGGCAGCGGCCGCGGCACGAGCACGGTGCGCGGCTCCGGCTCCGCGGGCACGGGTACGGGGGGGAACCCCCCACCGCTCCCCGGAAGCGACCCGAGACGGGCCTCGAGGCGCCCCAGCAGCTCGCTCCCCTCGAAGTCCCCCACGGCGCCGAGGGCCCAGGCCCCCTCCCCCAGCAGACGCCGGTGCAGGCCCACCACGTCGTCCCGGGTCACGCGCCCGATGGTCTCCAGCGTGGGGACCACTCCCCGGGGGTGGCCGGGGTACAGGCCACGACGGAGCTCGCGAAAGGCCAGTTCCCTTGGGGAGTCCGTTTCCCGACGAATGCCCTCGCCGACCTGGCCCACCGCCCAGGCAAACCGCTCCTCCGCGAAGGCGGGCTCGAAAAGGAGGAGCGAGAGGAGCTCCAAGCCCCGCTCCAGGTCCCCCGGCAGGACCGACAGGGTTGCCCACCCGCTCTCCCGGCCCATCCCGAGGTCGAGAGCGATCGCCCGGTCCTCGAGGGCCTCGTCGACCGCCTCCGGGGAGAGCTCCCCGGCACCGCCGGTCCGCCAGGTGAGGGACGCAACGGCCGCGAGCCCCGCCCGGGCCGCGGGATCGTAGAGGCTCCCACCCCGGAACACGGCGTAGACCCGTACCAGGGGCACGGCTCGATCCTCGAGGAGGAAGACCGGCGCACCCCCGGAAAGCACGGCCTCCACCAGCGGGGGGGAGCGGTGCTCCGGCCCGGGGAACCGCGCCGTCCGTGGATCCAGGCCTCGCCCACCACCGCAGCCCCAGGCCAGGACCCCCAGGGCGAGGATCACCGCCCCGAGGCGCACCCCCCCTGCCCGCGGCGCGACCCGCCGGGGCCTCACGAGCCGCCCCCTTCGCCCCGGAGAACGGCCACGGTGCGGTTCGCCGCCGTCAGGTAGGTCCGGGCCGCCGCAGCCACCTCCTCGGGCGTCACTCCGGCCAAGACCGCCGCGTGCTCCTCCAGGTAGCGCCAGTCCCCCGCCACCGCCTGGAAGTACGCCAACTGCCGCGCGAGGGCCGCATTGGACACCAGCGACCGCACCCGGGCGGCCTCGAGCCGGCGGACGACCCGGGAGATCTCCTCGGGGGAAGGCGGCTCCTCCGCCAGCCGCCGGAGCTCCTCGAGCAGGGCCTCCTCGGCCTCTTCGGGGGTCACGTGGGCGAGGGGGGTCAGGAACACGGCAAAAAGGTTCGGGTAGCGAGCGCCGGGAATCCCGTTCACGGCCCGAACCGCGGCGGCCACGCGCTTGCGGTCGACGAGCTCGCGCACCAGGCGGGAGCTGCGCCCGTCGGACAGCACACCCGCGATGACGTCGAAGACGTAGTCGTCCCGCTCCGGCAGGGTGGGCTTGTGGAACCCCACCGCCAAGCGCGGCTCGGCATCGAAGGTGACTTCCACCCGCCTGGGTCCCGTCTGGGGCGGCTCCTCGGTCCGGTGCGCCCGGCCGACTCCCCGCGCCGGAATCCCCCCGAAATACCGTTCCACCAGGGCGAAGAACCCGTCGGGCTCCACGTCCCCCACGGCGGCGATCACGCAGTTGTCGGGCCCGTAGTACCGCCGATAGAAGGAATGCGTGTCTTCGATGTCGAGCACGGCGAGATCCGAGGGCCACCCGATCACCGGATTTCCATAGGGGTGCGCGGCAAAGGCCGCGGACAGGAGGGCTTCGTAGAGGCGGCCGCCCGGGTCCCCCCCGAATCGCTGGGCCCGCTCCTCCTGCACGACCTCCCGCTCCACGTAGTACTCCCGCAGCACGGGGTCCCCCATGCGCGCCGCCTCGATGGCGGCCCAGAGCTCGAGCCGGTCCGAGGGCAGGCTCACGGTGTAGCTCGTGAGGTCGGCGCTCGTGGACGCGTTGAACCCCACGGCACCGTGGCGCGCGTAGATGGCGTCGATTTCGTCCTTCACCACCAGCGGCCGGTGATCCCGCTGGAGCTCCTCCAGCCGGGCGGCGAGCTCCTCCAGCCGGGAGGCGTCCGCTGCACGGCCCCGCCGGCGCTCGGCGTCCAGCTCCCGCCCGACGGCCTCGATCCGGGCCAGGAGGGGCTCCTCGCGCTTCCAGTCCACCGTGCCCAGGGTCCGGGTTCCTTTGAAGAGCATGTGCTCCAGCAGGTGTGCGGTACCCGTCTGGCCTGCCGGCTCGTCCACCCCCCCCACCCGGAAGGTCATCTGCAGACTGACCGTCGGGGAAGCCGGACGGGGGAGCACGAGGACAGTCAGGCCGTTGGCCAGCCGCCGCTCCGCGACCCGACCCTCCAGACTCGGGGCCGGCGATGCGCCGGCCGAGCCGGTTTCCAGCAGGAAACCGAACGCCGCCGCGAGCGCTAGAACGGTTGACGCACCTAGTCGCCTCCCTGGGATCACCGCACACCTCCTCTCCGGGGTCGGCACCCATCCTACGCAACAGGCTTCCCTGCCCGCAACCGCAGCGCTCTGCCGTTCCCTTGCGCAACGGACCTTCCAGGAGGCCCAAGATCCACCACCAACTGTTCGGGCGGGACCGGGAGGCCCCCACCCCGGCCCTCCCCCGATGGGGGAGGGAGACTAGGGAAGCGGGATGAGTGGGAGGCCCCCACCCCGGCCCTCCCCCGATGGGGGAGGGAGATGAGGGAAGCGGGTGAGTGGGAGGCCAGAGGCCGCGGATTGCGGGGCGAAGCCGAGGGCTCCCCGGCTCCGACCACGTGTCAGGCGGGGACTCCGGGAGGCTTCCGCGCCTGGAAGGAGTCGCGGAAGCCGTGCTACCCTTGCGGCGCCCCCCGCCCAACCCGCCATCCGACGGAGGCCCGCTCCATGCCTCACCACCCCCGGCCCCGACCCGTTTTCCCCTCGCCCACGCCAACGCCGCTGCGGCGGGAGATCGACGCGGTGCTCTCGGTGCGCGGGCACGAACGCGAAGACCGCCTCCTGGTTTCGAGCAACCTCGGAGCCGTGGTCGGTCTCATGCCCCCCGAGGAGCTCTACTTCACCCTCAAGGAGCTCGACGCGGACAACGTCCCCGACGTGCTGCGCCACGCGCGCACCGAACAGGTGGAGCTCGTCCTGGACCTGGAGCTCTGGAAGGGGGATCGGATCCGCAGGGAGCGCGTCCTCCCGTGGCTCGGGCGCCTCCACTCCTGCGGGGAGGAAGCCCTGGGCCGATGGCTCCAGCGCCTGGACCTCGCCACGTGGGTGCTCCTCTTGGGCAGCGTCGCCGCCGTGCACCTCGCGGACGAGGAGCGGGATCCCTTTCAGGAGCTGCCGGGCAGAGCACCCTTCACCCTGGAGGGCCGGTACTACATTGCCACGTCCCCCGAGGCCGAGCCGTTGGTGCGAGACCTGTTGCGAATCGTCCGCGATACGGATCCCGACCGCTATGCCCGCTTGGTGGAGGCGCTCATGCGCGACCTGGACTCGGAGCTCGAGGAAGCGGAGTACCAGGAGCGCCAGCGGCGGCTGGCCCTTCGAGGATTTCCTCCGCGGGAGGAGGCCCTGGAGGTCTACGCCCCCCTCCGGGCGTCGACCGCCGACGAGCTGCCCCGTCGCCCCAGGGACCCCAAGCGGGACTCGGACGAGCCGCCGGCGGCCCCCCCCCGGTATCCCGTCGCCCTTCCCGACGCGACACCCGACGTCTTCCTGCACGCCCTGCGGCACGTCCCCCCGGGACCGACCCTGGACGGCCTCTGGTCCGATCTCGCCTATCTCACCAACAAGGTGGCGGTCGCGGATCGGCTCGACCTGGACGACCTGGGCTCCTTCCAGGCGGCGCTGCGAAAGGTGAGCTCCTATGTCTCCGTCGGCCTGGAGTCCCTGTGCGATCTCGACGAGGCAGCGGCCGCCCGGGCCCTGGAGGAACACTGGCTCCAGCACCTCTTCCAGGCCGGCTGGGGCCCCATCCGGGCGCTGAGGGGCAGGGCCCGGGGCCTGTTCGAAAAGGGTTGGCCCCAGGGCCACAAGGAGCGCCTTCTCTTCCTGGATTCCCCTCTGCCCGAGGTGCTGGAGGGACTGCTCCGGGTCCATCCCCTCTGGTACGCCGGGGAGGGAGAGACTCCGCCCTACAGACCCTTCCGGGCCCTCGGGGAAGTGCGGCGGGCCGAGAGGACCGTAGACCAGGCGGACTTTCTGGGGCGTTTCCTGCTCAGCATCGTGGAGCTGCACCTGGGCGACCTCAAGGAGGCCCGGGTCGGAGTCGAGACCGAGAACCTCAAAGGCAGCACGGTGTTCCTGACGGCGCTCGTGAATGCCGCCCTGGAGCGTTCCTTCCGCTTCGCTCCCATCCCCCGGAACGATGTACGGCAGGGGCTCTCCCGGGTGTGGGCCTCGGAGACCCCCCCTCGCCGGGTCAAGCCCGGCCTCGACGACACGGCAGTGGAGTGGGCGAAGGCGGCCGGCGACCTCACCCCCTCGGAAGAGGGCCACCTCCGGGAATTCGTGGGCGGGTGCTTCTGGCTTCTCGAGGAGGAGTTCGGCCACCTGGCGGTGGACGAGGTGCCTGACCCCCGGTTCACCCGAGGACTCTGGATCGTGTGAGGTGCTGACCCGGGGTCAACCCGAGGGATGAACCTGGATTCACCACTTGGAACGTGCTCGGGGTCGGGGAGCCCCCGGCCCGTGTCGGTCAAGGTGCCCCGCGCAGGGGCCAGACGACGGGCAGCAGGGCCGCCACCACGGCGAACAGCAGCAGGGTCAGGGGGAGCCCCACCTTGAGGAAGTCACGAAACCGATAGCCTCCGGGGCCCATGACCAGGAGGTTGACCGGGTGGCCGAGGGGAGTCACGAAGGCCATGGAGCTTCCCAGGACCACCGCCATGCCCATCGCCCGAGGGTCCAGCCCCAGGGTGTCCGCCGCGAGGATGGCCACGGGGGCCACCACCGCCGCCACCGCAACCCCGCTCATGGTCTGCACTAGGAGGGCCGACAGGCCGAACGCCCCCATTGCCACTGCCAGGGGGCCGGCGCCCCCGAGACCCCGCACGATCCCCTCCGCCAACAATTGTGCAGCGCCGCTCTCCACCATGGCCGTGGAGATCGGCAACATCCCCGCCATCAGGAAGATCACGCGCCACTCGATGGCCTGGTACGCCAGGTCGGCCGGGAGGACCCGCGCCAGGATCATGCACAGGGCCCCGGCCAACACCGCCAGGGCCGGTGACGGCCACCCCAGGAGCAGGCAGAGCAGCGTCGCGCCCATGATCAGCAGGGCCAGGGGGGCCTTCTCGGGCCTGCGGGGCTCGGCCACCCCCGATTCCAGGAGGATCAGGTCCGGGTCCGACCGCAGCACCGGGATCCGCTCCCGGGGGCCCTGGAGCAGGAGGGCGTCGCCGAAGCGCAGCTCCAGGTCCCGGAGGCCGGTGCGGGTGGGCTTGCCCGCCCGCCAGAGGGCCAGCACGGTCATGCCGTACTTCTCCCGGAAGTGTGCCCCCGCCAGGGTCTGGCCGATCAGGGCGGACCGGGGGGAGAGCACGGCCTCCACCACCGCCACGGTCGAGGACTCCAGGTGTTCCGCCGGGGGTGCGGCCGCCTCCAGGGAGAGGAGGCAATGCTCGCCGTCCATCTGCTCGAGCTCCTCCTGCTTCCCCTCCAGGAGAAGGACATCGCCCCCTCGGAGCACCTCCCCCGGCTCCGGGGAGAGGGATACGCGACCGCCTCGTTCCACGGCCACGACGGTGGCCCCGCAGAGCTCCCGAAAGCTGCACGCGGCCAGGGACTTGCCGTCAAGGGAGGAACCCGGCTCGACGCGGACGCGGAACAGCCGCTCGCCAAGGCGGTAGACCTGCAGCAAGTCCCCCTGCGGTCCGGTCCGCTCGGCCTCGCCCGGGGAGTGCCGGGGCAGCAGCCGCACCCCGAGCACCGCCATGTAGGCCACGCCCACGGCTACCAGGGGCAAGCCCACGGCGAGGAAGTCCAGGAGCCCGTACCCCCGGTAGCCCCGCTCCCGCAGGATGTCGCTCACCACCACGTTGCTGGTCGTGAGAAGGGTCGCCGTGCCCCCGAGAATCGTGGCGAACGCCAGGGGCATGAGCAGCCGCGAGACCGAGACGCCTGCCCACCGTCCCGCGCTGGTGGCGGCGGGGAGGAGGAGCGAAGCGGCGGCAGTGTTGTTCATGAACAGGGCGAGGAACGCCCCCGAGAGCATGACCGCCGAGGCGAGCCGGCCCTCGCCCCGTCCCCCGAGGCGGAGAAGAAGCGCGCCGACCCGATCCGTGAGGCCCGTGACCCGCAGCCCCTCGGCAAGCACGAAGATGGAGACGATGATGGCCACGGCCGGGCTGCCGAAACCGGAAAAGGCCTGCTGGGGGCTCAGGACACCGGTGAGCCCGAGGGCGGCCACCACCCACAGGGCCACCAGATCGGCCCGGACCCGTTCGCTCAGAAAGAGAACGATGGCGGCCGCCAGGATACCGAAGGTGAGGAGGGTCTGGGCAGTCATGGGCGCGGCCAGTGTCCTGGAGACGGGTCACCGGCGCAAGAGGCAAGGTGCGCCGGGATCCATCGCCTGACACGTGCCGGGGCCGGGGAGCCCCTCCGCTCCCCGGCCCCGCCCGAACACCTGGTGGCGGATCGTGACCAACCTGGACCCCCCGTCTCGGAGAAGAACGGGGCGGGGTTCACGGCCCCCGGTCGAACTCGATGATGCGGGGGAACTCCAGGTCCGGCCCCGGCGGCACCGCATGGTACAAGGGCCCCCCCGGACCCACGCGCCCCCCCATGTCATAGGTGAATCCCCTCACCGCGACGTGGCGGAGCCAGTACCCCACCAGGGCCGGGCCGACGGCGTCGTAGGCCGAGTGGAAGTGCACGAACTCCTCCTGGGGCTCCGGCCGAGTGGCGAGCCATTCCGGGGGCGCCTCATCGAAGAACAGGGGCTCGATCCGGTCCCCGGGGCCCCGGAGCAACGCCTGGGGCCCCTCGGGCAGCCGCGCCAGCACCGCCTCCCCCTCGTAGAGCAGGGCGTTCACGGGGGCATCCGACGCGTAGAAGCCCCGCTCGTTGTAGCAGACGAAGCGCAGGCGGGTGAGATCGGCTGGTTCGTCCGGCCGGAAGTAGTACCCCACGAAGGGCCCGAAGCCGTACTGGTGCCCCTCGAAGGAGAGCTCGAGCCGGGGAACGTAACCCCGGGGCACGGAGACGGGCACCTCTCCCGGTTCCCGCGAGCACCCCGCCGCCAGGCTGACGCCGAACGCACAAACCAGCAAAGCGGCGCCGAGGGCTGCGTCAGCCCTCCTCACCGCGGCCCCAGACATAGCCCATCAGCCAGGCACACAGGCCGAATCCCACCGCCAGAACGCCCGTGGCGAGGGCTGGAGACCCCAGCCAGTCGGCCAGGGTGAGGGGACCGAGGCTCGTGGGCAGGTACAGGGCCGGCACCAGCACCTCGTGGAAGTGGGCAAACACCGCGGTCCCGGCAAAGCCCCCCAGGAGGGCGAAGAGTGCGTCCATCCGCCCTTCGCCGGCGGCGGCCCAGCAGGTGCCGGGGCAGTACCCGGAAAGGCCCCAACCGACCCCGAAGATCACGGCCCCCAGGCCGGTGGCCACCAGGCTCACGGGCAGGACCATCGTGCGCCCCACGCCGGCCGACTGGAGGCCCAGGAGGCCCACCGCCGCCAGAGCCACGGCCAGCACCATGAACCGCGGCAGACGGCCGTCGAGCATCAGGTGTCCGCGGGCCATCTGATCCGGATCGGTGGCCCCCGCCCGTTGGATCACGAACCCGAACGCGAGTCCCGAGAAGAGTCCCAGCCAGACCTGCGTCATCTCGACACCTCCCGGACCGTCCTCCCGTAGACGAGGCGCGCGACCAGCATGGCCACGGCGAAGATCACCACCCCGAAGTACAGCCCGCTCACGGCGAGCTGGGTGGAACCGGAGATGAAGAGCCCCAGGGTGCAGCCGCCCGCCAGGCGGGCGCCGAAGAGGATCAGGAACCCCCCGGCAAAACACGCCAGGTACCGCTTCACCCGGCCTCCCCGGTCCTGCCCGAAGCGCCTCTCCCAGAGGACCGGCACGTCACGCATCGGCTTTCGAAGCGTTCGGCCCCCGACGAACCCGCCCATGGCCATGCCGAGGACGAAGGCCATGAGCCACGATCCCGGGCCGGGCATCATGCGGTAGTGCTCGTGAGACTCGGCGTAGTCCGGGGCGAGTTGGGACAGCGCGCCCTTCAAGGACGTGACGAACCCACTCGACGACGCAGGTGGCCCGAAGGTGGCGAAGACGAACAGGACGATCCCGGCCAGGGCAAAGGCCGAAGGCACCCACCCCCAGTACACGTTGTCAGGCCGTGGCGTGTGCATGGCTCTCCTCACCCGCCGCACGAGACGTACCCGCCCCGGACGGGGGCGGCCTCGGGCCGGGGCGGGGCGGACCGGCCGGCCTCGGCTTTCCGAAGGGGTGTTCCCGGGCGCTCTCCGCTCAGGACGCGCTCCTCGAGCTCGATGGGGAAAAAGGTCCGGGGGTTCCCCCACTCGAACCACGACGCCTCGTACATGGCCACGTCCTCGAGCCCCATGAGTCGGAGCACGAAGTAGCTGAACGACGCGCGGCGGCCCGAATGGCAGTAGGTGATGACGGTCTTCGAGGGGTCGAGGCCCCGGTACAGCTCCTGGAGCTCCCCGTAGCTCATGAGGGCCTTGGTCTCGGAATCGGCCCAGTGGAGCCGGTAATCCACGTTGACCGCCGTGGGGATGTGCCCCAGGCGCAGGGGCTCCCCGCCGAGACCCTCACTGGGTCGCTCGCCCAGGTACTCCTCCCGGGAACGCACGTCCAGGATCTGGTAGTAGGGATCGCCGAGCCGCGCCTGCACGAACGCCGCGTCCACCATGCGGCTCCGTCGAATCTCGGTGGCCGGTGCCTGATAGAGAAGCGGCTCGGGGGTACGCGGCTCGGGGGCCGTCTCGCCCCCCGCCGCGAGCCACCCGTCGAGGCCCCGCTCCAAGACCTTCATCTCCCGGTGGCCCAGGAGATCGAGGACCCAGAAGACATAGGACGAGAGCGCCCCGCCGTCCTTCTTTGCCGTGTCGTACAGCACCACGGTGTCCGTGCGGGCGATGCCGTGCGCCCCCAGGATCTCCTGGGCCCGCACGGTGCCCACGAAGATGTCCCCGTGGCCACGCGACGGGTCGTCGTAGCGGAAGAGCGTCCAGGGCATCCGAACCGCGCCCGGGATGGCGCGGCCGTCGAAGTCCCGGTCGGTACGCACATCGACCACGACCAGATTCGGGTCGTTCAGGTGCGCCCGCAGCCACGTCCCCGTGGCCAGGAACCGCCCCCCAGGGTAGTCCTCGCCCCCCTGGCGGGCGGACGCCAGGGCTGCGACCGCCCCCAGCACCAAGAAGACCGCGATCACCGCGAACCGCACCGGATGCGTGTTCTCCATCGTCTCCCACCTCCCGGCTCCCATTTGGACCTGTTTTGGGGAGGTTGCCACAAGAGCTTTCCCTGTCAACCCAGGAAATCCCGGGCGCCGGCGGCGGCCGCCCCATCGGCGCGCGTCTTGGGGACGCCCCCGGGTGCGGGCGCTCGAAGCCCGGGACCGGGGTTTTCGCAGGCCCGGCGATCTGGTAGCTTGAGGACCGTGCGCAGCCGGAAGGAAAGCGATGGGGAAGGACCCGGCGGTCCTCTATGTGGTGCCCTGGTGCCCGAAGTGTCACCGGGTGCGGCGATTCCTCCAGGCGGCAGGGCGGGCGTATCGGGAGGTGGATCCCGAGGAGGACGTTGCGGGAGCCGAGCGCCTGCGCGCCGCCGGGGAGGGCAGCCTGGACGTGCCCGCCGTGGAGGTGGACGGGCGGTTCCTGTCAGACCCCTCCGACGCGGAGCTGGCAGAGGCCCTGGGAGTTCCCGTTCCGGAGGCCCTGGACCTCTTCGACGTGATCATCGTGGGCGGGGGGCCGGCCGGCCTCACGGCCGCCATCTACACTGCCCGGGAGCGCCTGCGTACCCTCGTGCTCGAGAGGGGGCTGCCCGGGGGGCAGGCCGCCGTGACCGGGCAGATCGAGAACTACCCCGGCTTCCCCGACCCGGTATCCGGGGCCGAGCTCACCGAACGCATCCTCCGGCAGGCGCAGCGCTTCGGCGCGGAGGTGCGCACCTTCGAGGAGGTCTCCGCCCTGCGCCCGGGGGGTGGGCTCCTGGAGGTGGAGTCCAACGGGGTAACCCACCGGGCCCGCGGGGTCATCGTGGCGACGGGCTCGGTCTACCGCCGGATCGGGGTTCCCGGGGAGGACCGGCTCATCGGACGGGGGGTCAGCTTCTGCGCCACCTGTGACGCACCCTTCTTCCGGGGAAAGCACGTGGTGGTCGTGGGTGGGGGCAACTCCGCCCTCCAGGAGACGGTTCACCTCGCCGAGTTCGCCGCCCGCATCACCCTGGTGCAGGTCCTGGACCGCCTCACGGCCAGCGCCGTCCTCCAGGAGCGGGTCGGAGGCCTGGACCCGGTGGAGGTCCTCCTGTCCCAGCGGGTGACCCGGATCCTCGGTGAAGAGGGGGTCGAGGCGGTGGAGGTGACGGACCTCTCGTCGGGGGAGCACCGAGAGATCCCGTGCGACGGTGTGTTCGTGTTTATCGGGCTGGTGCCCAACAGCCGCTTCCTGGCCGGCGCCCTGGACCTGGACGAGACGGGATTCGTCCGCACGGACCCGGTCACCCTGGCCACCTCGTTGCCGAGGGTGTACGCCGCAGGCGACGTGCGGGCGGGCAGCGCCAAACAGATCACGGCCGCCGTCGGGGAAGGCACCGTCGCGTCCTTCATGGTTCAGGCGTGGCTCGGCGGGAGTGGGGCGGCGGGCGTGCACGGAGGGAGGGAACCATGAGAAAGGTGGCGGTGGTGTACAGCACCCGGACGGGGGAGACGGAAAGGATGGCCCGGACCATCGGCGAGGGCGTGCGCGCCATGGGCGGAGAGGCGGACCTCTTCCGGGCGGAGGACCTCCCCGACCCGTCCGTGCTCGACTCCTACGACGCGCTGGCCGTGGGGACCCCGACCCAGGAAGCCAAAGAGGTGCCCGAGATCACGTCGTTTCTCGAGCGGCTCGCTGCCAGCGGCGTCCGGGGCAAGCTCGCGGCGGCCTTCGGGTCCTACGGCTGGAGCGGGGAGGGGCCCCACATCGTGGCCCTCCGTCTGGAGAGGGAGTGCGGGATGCGAATGGTGGCCGAGCCCCTCCGGGCCCGCCAGGGGGTGCAGGACGCCGAGCTCGACGGGTGTCGCGCCTTCGGCATGAAGCTGGTCTTCGCAGCGTGATGGACCGGGAGGAGGCCCTCCTCGTCCGTCTGGCCGAGGTCTGTGGAGTCCTTCCGGGCTACCACGACATCTGGGGCCGGTACCACCGGGCCGACCCCGACACCCTGCGGGCGGTGCTTCGCGCCATGGGTCTCGACGTTGCGGGCGCCGAGGCCCTGGAGGGCGAGCTGGCCCTGCGGGAGACGGCCCCATCCCGGTGTGCGGCGGAACCGGTGGCCGTGTTGCGGGAGGAGGCGCCCCAGGTGCTCCGGGTGACCGTGCCGTCCGGGGAGGAGAGCTGGCAGGCGTCCGCTCGCCTCGGGGGCCGCGTCGTCCCGCTCCGGCGCACGGGGACCGAGCCGGCTCCCGGGTGGCCGGGCCGGCTCACCCTGCTCCTGGAACCCGCATCACCCCTGCCGGCCGGCCTCCACGACCTGGAGCTCGACCTGGCGAGCCCGTGCGCCCGGGAGACCGCGCGGCTGCTGTGCGTGGTGGCCCCGGCCAGGGGCTACGAGCCCCCCGCCCTGGCACGGGGAGGACGCCTCTGGGGGGTGAGCCTTCCCCTCTACGGAGTGCGCTCGGCGAGGAACTGGGGGGTCGGCGACTTCGAGGACCTGGCCCGCGCCGTCGAGTGGGCAGCCGGTCTCGGGGCCGACCTCGTGGGGCTGCTGCCGCTCCACGCCCTCTTCAACGAACCGCCGCACGGGGTGAGCCCGTACTACCCCTCCAGCCGCCTGTGGCTCAACCCCCTCCACGTCGCCGTGGACTGCCTGCCCGAGGCCCGGCTTCCCCCCGTGCAGGAGCTCCTGGAGTCGGACGGGGTCCAAGCGGAGCTCGCCCGGCTCCGCGCCTCCCCGCTGGTGGACCATCGCGGCGCTTGGCTCCTCAAGCGCCGCGCCCTGGAGGTGTGCTACCGCGAGTTCCAGGAGGGGGAAGCGGTGGGTCGCAGAGCCGCCTTCGCCGCCTGGCGGGCTGCCCAGGGCCGGGCGCTCGAAGACTTCGCCGTGTTCTGCGCCCTCCGGGAGCACTTGGCCACCCCGAAGGGGACGACCCTTCCGTGGACCGAGTGGCCCGAGGGGTTCCGCCGGCCCGGCTCCCCGGCGGTGCGCGCCTTCGCCGGCGAAGCCCAGGAGGCGGTGGGATTCCACGCCTGGCTCCAGTGGGTCGCCGAGACACAGCTCGCCCGGTGCCGGGCCCGAGCGCAGGAGCTCGGGATGGCCCTGGGGCTGTACCTGGACCTTGCCCTGGGGGTGGACCCCTGCGGCGCGGACGCCTGGGTCTACCAGGACGTACTGGCCCTCGGGGCTTCGGCCGGGGCCCCTCCCGACCCCTTCAGCCTGCTGGGGCAAAGCTGGGGAGTCCCCCCCGCGGTCCCGGAGCGGCACAGGCGGACGGGGTGGGCCTTCTTCCGCGACACCCTCGCCCACAACGCCAGGCGGGGGGAGGCGCTGCGCATCGACCACGTGCTGGCCCTGTGGCGGCTGTTCTGGATCCCCGGCGGGCTGCCGGCCAGCCGGGGAGCCTACGTCACCGACCGGGCCGACGAGCTCCTGGCGGTGCTGCGGTGCCTGGGGAACGACCACCGGTGCCTCGTGGTGGGGGAGGACCTGGGGACCGTGCCCCCCGAGGTGCGGCAGGTCCTCGAGACGTCGGGCTTCTACGGGTATCGACTCCTCGTCTTCGAGAAGCACGGGGACGGCCGGTTCCGCCAGCCGGCGGAATACCCGCGCCAGGCACTCGTCTCGGTGGCCACCCACGACCTGCCGACGGTGGACGGCTTCTGGCTGGGGCGGGACCTGGAGGTCAAATCCACCCTGGGGCAGTACCCCTCCCCCGAGGCCCAGGCGGGCGACGCAGAGGCCCGGCGGTGGGACCGCCTCCGTCTCCTGGAGGCCCTGCGGGAGGAGGACCTGCTTCCCCCGGGTCTCGAGCCCGCCCACGAGGTGCCCGAGACCCGCCTCGACGACCTGGCCGCGGCCGTGCACGCCTACCTGGCGCGCGCACCCTCGGCCCTGTTCGTGGCGAACCTGGACGACCTCCTCGGCGAGCGGGAGATGCAGAACCTCCCCGGAACCCTCGACGAGCACCCCAACTGGCGCCGGCGCGTCGCGGTACCGCTCGAGGCATGGCCCGGTCGGGAGCGGGCCGCCGGAATCGCGGCGGCGATCCGCCGGGAAGGGCGCGGAGACATCGGACCCTGAGCACGGGCCACGCCGAAGAGGGCCCGACTGCAGAGACACCCCCTGCGCCGCCTACCGGACGGGCGGCCCCGAGACCCCGGAGGAACCGTGATCGTCGCCGACCTGACCATGGCCGAATTCGAGGCGGGCCTCGCCTGCACCCGCACGGCGATCCTGCCCGTGGGGAGCGTGGAGGAGCACGGCCTTCATCTCCCCCTCGGGACCGACACCTACCAGGTGTGGGAGGTAGCCCGCCGGGCTGCGGAGCTCGCGCCTGCCTTCCTCTGCCCCCCGTTGCACTATGGCTACTGCCGCAGCACCCGCGACCACCCCGGCACGCTGTCGATCTCCCCCGAGACGGTGCGCTGCCTCGTGTTCGACATCGGTGCGAGTCTGCACCGCCAGGGGCTGCGGGGGCTGTTGGTCGCCTCGGGGCACGCCGGGGGCCTGCACATGGCCGCCCTGGAAGAAGCCGGGGAGCGACTCGTCGAGGCATTCCCGGACCTCGAGGTGGCGGTGGTCTGCGAGTACCACTGGGCCCAGGCCAGCGGCCGGCAGGGCATCGTGGAGACCGCGGACGACGGCCACGCGGGCGAGATCGAGACCAGCCGGATCCTCGCCCTGGACCCGACCTTGGTAAAGGGGACGAGCCCGGAGGAATACCCCTCGTTCCCGCGCCCCTTCGTCACCCGGCACAAGCGGCCCCACTGGCCGGGGGGAGTGTGGGGAAACCCGGGAAAGGCGACCCGGGAGAAGGGTGAAGAGCTCCTCGCGAGGTCCGCGGCGGCCATGGCCGAGCTCGTGGGGAAACTGGAAGAGCGCATCGGGGGGCGCTGACGGAGCCGGTCCAGATTCCACCGCCACACCCTGGGGCGGGGTCCGGGGCCCCGGAGCAGACCGCTAGCGCATCGACCGGCCCGCCGCCTCCGGCTCGACCGGGTGAAGCCCGCCGCGTCGCGGACCCGGGCCCCTACGCCGGTGCGACCGCCGGAACCCGGATGGAGAAGAGGCTCCCACCCCCCGGACGGGGCGCGTAGCCGATCTCCCCCCCGTGGGCCCGGGCGATCGCCCGGGCCAGGGGCAACCCGATACCCAGGCCTCCCCCCCCGAACGCGTGGCCCGAGGTTCGGTGGTGACGCACGTCCTCCGACGCATAGAAGAGCTCGAAGATCTTGGCCCGCTCCTCTTCGGGCACCCCCACGCCGGTGTCGGAGACCTCCACGACGAGCGCCCCCGTCTCGGTGCCGATCTGCACCGCCACCCGCCCGCCGTCGGGGGTGAACTTCACCGCGTTCTGCAACAGCGCACCGACGGCCCGGAGGAGCTTCCGGCCATCTACCCAGACGGACTCGGCCTCCGGGCACCGGCACGTAGAGCCGACAGCCAGCTCCCGGAGGCTCCGGTACATCTCGCACAGGCCGTCGATGTCCCGTGCCAGCTCCCCCACGGTGTACGGCGCCGGCTGCACCCTCATCCCGGCGGGGCCGCCGGACCCCAGGTCCCCCAGGTCCTCCACGATCTCCTTGAGGCGGCGCAGGGCACGGTCAGCCACTTCCAGGAGGCGGCGCTGCTCTTCCGGGAGACCCGTCCCACTGCCGGCCAACAGGGAGACGAGCCCCGCGGCTACGGTCGTGGGGGTGCGGATCTCGTGATTCGCGATGGCGATGAACTTCTCCTTGCGGTCGTTCAGGTCCTTCAGCCTCTCCACCACTTCTCGCAACTCCCGATTGTCGCGGGAGTAGCGCAGTCTCTCCTCGACCCGCCGGAGCAGGACCTCGAGGTGCGCCAGCCGCAGGGGTTTGATCAGGAAGTCGTACGCCCCCAGGCGCAGGGCCTCCACCGCATCGTCCAGGGTGCCGAAGCCCGTGACCAGGACCACCTCGACCCCCGGCCACCGCTCCCGCACCTGGCGCAGCACATCGATGCCGGTGAGGCCGGGCATCCGGATATCGGTGATGACGAGGTCCGCCGGGCGCGTCTCGAGAAGCCACAGCCCCTCCTCACCCCGAGTGGCCTCCCGCACCACGTGGCCCTGGGAGTGAAGGAACGCCGCGAGGGCATCGCGGATTCCCTTCTCGTCGTCGATCAGGAGGACGTCCATGACGTGCCCTCAGTCAGGGGTTCTCGAGGAGCCCCCAGAACCGTGACGGCCTTCCGGGGTGGGGTTTTCCTCGCCGCACTCCGGGTACAGCCGCTCCAGACACTCGGGACAGAGCCCGTGGGTGAACTCCGCCAGGGAATGGCGCTCCACGAATGCCTCGACGGCCTCCCAGGCCTGATCCTCCCGGCGAATCTTCTTGCAGCCGGCGCAGATGGGAAGCAGGCCCCGCAGCCGGTGCAGGGCGCTGACGTCCTGGAGGAGCAGCAAGGCAAAAGACCGGCCGCCCCACGAGATGGGTGCCGCCGAGACGAGCAAGGCCCGATCCGCAGGGTTCGTTCCCCGCGTCACGAGCCGAACCTCCCGCTGCTCTGCCGTGGCGCCCGCCAGGGCTTGCTCCGCGCACTCCCGCAGGACGCAACCCTGGCACGCGGGAGCATGCCCGCACCCCTCGGGGCAGTGCAGGCTGTTGACGCAGCGCAGGGCCTCTCCGGGCCGAAGTCCCATGGCGTCCTCCACCTCGGACCCCAGGAACTGCCGCCCCCGCGCGTTCACCGCCTGGACTACCCGGTCGCGGTCCACCAGAAACGCCCCCAGAGGCAGGGCGTCAAAGAGGGCTCGGGCTGCGCCGACCGCCTCGAGCAGCTCTCCGCGCCCCCTCACGGGTGCCCCTCCCACTGGGGGGAGACACGATACTTGGCCGCCAGGAAGGCGGGATGATAACTCTCCTTCGCCTGCCGGAGCCCCGGGTCCCCGAGATCCTGCTCCCGGTTGACCCAGCGATACCCCTGCAGAGAGTGGAGGCAGAAGTCCCGGTTGATGAGCTGGGCGAGTCCGTCCCGCGAAGGCTCGGCCTTCTCGAAGTGTACGACGAAGGTCTCGGGGTTGAGCTCCTCGCCCAGGCAAAAGGCCGCGACCCTTCCTCCCAGGAGGATCACGCCGCCCCGCAACCCCAGCCGCTCCCTGTGGGCCAGGGCATCCGTGGCGGCGGACGTCTCCAGGAAGGTGGACGGCTTCTCCGTCGAGCACCGGATCGTGCACCAGCCTTGAGCCAGCTCCAGGCACCCGTCCACGTGCTCCGGGCCGAGTTGCCGGTACTCGTAGCCCGAGGCCTCCTCCCGCAGGAGCTTCGCCAACCGGTTGCGCCGCTTGTGGAACTTCTTCCCCGGAAGTTGGGCCAGCTCCTCACGGGAATACACGTAGTCGGCCTGGTCGCGGTCCGCCTGGACGCTCCACCCGGCACCGTAGCGGTGGAACACCCAGGCCTCGGGCACCGGAAAGAGGACCGGCGCCCCACCCAGCCCGCGCAGGTGCTCACACAGACCACGGGAGGCATCCTCGACCTCCGCCGCCCCTCCCGCTCCCAGCGGAGGAAAGGCATAGGGCTCGCCGCCGTATGACCGCGCCATCACGAGCAGGAGCGAGCCCCAGCGGCTCAACCGGTAGGCGTGGGCCTTCCGAAAGAGGAAGAGACTGGCGAAGGTGAGCTCGGCAATCTCGGGGCGGAGGCCTCCCAGGACCCCCGCCACCTCGTCCCGGAGCTCCAGGGAAACCTCGCAGAAATCCGGGAAGGAGGGGACCCCCGTTCCCGCGGTCGTTCCGGCCCCGCCCCCGGGGGTGGTGGGAACCTGGGAGGTCTTCGCGCACATGGAGGCTCCGGTGGGACGGCACGCGGCCGGGTGCTGAACGGGGGGAGGCCGCGCCACCCTACCAGAGGCGCCTGCCTCACGCCAGGGGGGCGCGGGCTCCCTCCCCCCTGGGTGTTCCGCCGGAACGCGAGGCGCGCAAGAACGAACGACGTGACATCTCCGGTAGACAGGCGAGGAGTGCGCGCGTGTGCAACGACGCGGACCGGTCGCGCAGCAGACCGTTTCACAGGTTCCCACTTCTACAACGAGGGATCGGTTCTCCGCGTGGATTCGGCGCGAAACCTGGATCATCCGGGAAATGACCGGGTACTGGTGTCCAGGGACGATCGGGTGGGCCCGACCACGTAGGCGGACGGCCGCTCGACGTGAGCAGCCGCTTCGGGAGTCGCGATGTCGCGAGGATTCCGGACGCGGCGGGGGAGAACACCTACCGTGCAGCCCGGCCTCGTCTGCCGGAGTGGGCGGGCCCACCCGGTCGTTTACCGGAAGAACCCGAAACCTTCCCTCCGGCGGGCAGGATCCCGACGCGAAGTGCAGTTCTCGAGGCCGTTTCCAGCGGCCCTACGCCCCTCCGGTGCGCCCAGAGCATCGTTCCAGCGCCGCCTGCCCGCGCTCCAGGACGGCCCCGCGCCCGACTCTGTCACAACTCTCGCTGTACTTCTAGCGGGACCGGAGGATTGTCCGCAGCCTTCCCAGGAAGCGGTTGGCGGGATGGGATCGGGCGAGGAAGACCAGCACGGGGGCACGCCGTTCCCCCATGTCCCGAACCCGCGCCCGGAGCCCCGGGTGCCGCGGGTCCAGGCGCAGACCCCGTTGAAAGGCAGCGTGGGCCTTGGCCCGCTCCCCCGCCCGGAGCAGGAGCACCCCCAGGGCACAGTACAGATCCGGGATGTAGAACGCCCCGCGGATCGCCTGGACGCAGGCGTCCACCCCCTCGCGGAACCGGCCGTTGACCATCGCCCGGCTTGCCGCCTGGAAGGCTTGGCCCCTCGGGTCCCGGAGGACGTCGTCGCCGCAGGCCTGGAGAAGGGCGTGGCACCGGGCGTAGTCCCCCCGGTGGAACAGGGCCACGGCCCGGTTTACCTTGCGCTCCAGGTCCCCGATCGCCGCCAGCGCTCCGGGGACGGGTACCGGCTCCGGGGCGCCCACGGACGGAGCTTCCCCCACCAGGGAGTCGAAGAGGCGGTCGAAGTCGGTCAGGGCTCTCTCCACAGGGCACCTCCACAGCGCGCAAGGGTCCGGGGAACTGCGGTTCGCTCCCCCGCGTGCAAGACACGGGCCAGGGCTCCGGAGGACCTGGGCTGCGGCGAGGCACCGGAGGCCGACCCCGGCATCCCCCCCTGCGTATCCGCGTTCCGATTCGGTAACCCGACGCCGCCGGCCACTACGGAGGCGACTACAGAGCCTCTTCCCCCCGTTCCCCTGTCCGGATCCGCACGACCTCCTCCACGGGGAGGACGAAGACCTTGCCGTCCCCGATCTTGCCGCTGCGCGCCGCCTGCTCGATCGCCTCCACCGCCTTGCCGACCAGGTCGTCGGCCATGACCGCCTCGATCTTCACCTTGGGGAGGAAGTCCACGATGTACTCCGCTCCCCGGTAGATCTCCGTGTGGCCCTTCTGGCGGCCGAACCCCTTGACCTCGGTGACCGTGAGCCCGTGGACCCCGAGCTCGTTCAGAGCCTCCTTCACCTCGTCGAGCTTGAACGGCTTGATGATCGCCTCTACCTTCTTCATGGGAACCCTCCTCCGGCAGCTCGCCGGGTCACTGCTCCGCCCCCAGGCGGCCCGCGACCTCGGCGATGCGCTCCTCGAGGCGCTCGATGGCCAGGAGCTGGTGGGGCCTCACGCTGTGGGCCGGCAGGTTCCTCCGGCGCTCCTCCAACTCGGCGCGCAACCTCCGGAGCTCCTCCGTCAGCTCCTCCTGATCCCGGCGCCTCAAGGGCCCTCCTCCAACACCGCCTCCACCCACTCGAGGGCTGCGACCATCGGGGGAAAACCCAAGGTGGGCAGGGCGAGGAGGGCGGCGTGGCGCACCTCGTCGGCGGTCAGCCCCTCCTCGAGGGCCCGGCGCACGTGGGACTTGACGGCCCCAGGGCTCTGCTGGCCGATGGCGATGCCCAGCCGAACGAGGCGGCGGGCCCGCTCGTCCAGGGGCCCCTCGCGGTTGACGGCCAGGGAGAGCTCCATGTGGGCCTTCTCCACGGCCGGGTAGCGAGAGAGAAAGCGGCGGAAGGGGCGGGGCAGCTCGGGCATGGTCGCCTCCTGGAGGCCGGGAAAGGGCCGCCTCCAGGATATCGGAGCGCAGGGCCGAGGCAAGACGGCTGCGGGCGAGGTGACGGTCCGAGGCGCACGGCCAAGCCCCGGCGGCCGCCCACAGCCGGGTCGAGCTCGGTCAGGTAGGCCTGGAGGACGGGCGCAGAGGTGAGCCGGTGCTCCGCCGGGAGGAAGCCCAGAAGGCTGCGCACCGGCCGGACCACTTCGCAGACCGCGGTGGCGTCGGGCACGGCCTCGAGGATACCGAGCTTGAGGAGGCGGTCGGCCACGTAGTGGGGCGCGGGGTGGCGCTCGGACCGGTGGCGCTCCACCAGCGCCGAGAGCTCTGCGTCGTTCACCCCCTCGGCCCGGTAGTAGAGATCCACCAGGAGGGGGTAGTGGTGCGGCGAACTGGAAGAAATGCTGGGGATCAACCATCTCGATGCCCCCCTGCCAGCGCTTCCACCTCGGCGACGAGGGCGTCGGCGATCTCCGCTTCGGGGACCTTGCGGACGACCTGGCCGCGGCGGAAGAGCAGGCCGGCACCCCTTCCGCAGGCCACGCCCACGTCGGCCTCCCGGGCCTCCCCCGGGCCGTTGACCTCGCACCCCATCACCGCCACCGTGAGCGGCGCGGAGACCGAGGCCAGCCGGCTCTCGACCTCTTCGGCCAGGGCCGCGAGACCGACCCGGGTGCGGCCGCAGGTGGGGCACGAGATGACCTCGACCCCCCGGGCCCGGAGCCCCAGGGCCCGCAGGATACCGTAGGCCACCCCCACCTCCGGCTCCGGGTCCCCGGTGAGGCTGACCCGCACGGTGTCGCCGAGGCCCAGGTAGAACAGGATTCCCAGCCCCACGGCGCTCTTCACCGCACCCCGCAGCAGGGTACCCGCCTCCGTGATACCCACATGGAAGGGGTAGTCGCACTGCCCGGCGAGGACCCGGTAGGCCTCCACGGTCCGGGGCACGTTCGAGTCCTTGAGGCTCACCTTGATCTCACGGTAGCCGAGGTCCTCGAGGAGCCGGACGTGGCCGAGGGCGCTCTCCACCAAGGCCTCCGGGCGAGGCCCGCCGAACCGCTCCAGGAGCGCCTTCTCCAGGCTCCCGGCGTTCACCCCGATCCGGATGGGCACGCTCCGCTCCCGAGCGGCCCGCACCACCTCCTCGACCTTCCAACGGGCCCCGATGTTCCCCGGGTTCAGGCGCAGGCCGTCGACCCCGGCCTCCAGGGCGGCTAGGGCAAGGCGGTGGTCGAAGTGCACGTCGGCAACGAGGGGCGTCTTCGTCCCCCGGCGGATGGGGACCAGGGCCGCGGCGGCATCGGCATCGGGCACGGCGACCCGGACGATCTCGCAGCCCGCGGTCTCCAAGCGGCGGATCTGGGACAGGGTGGCCTCGGAATCCCGGGTATCGGTGGAGCACATGGACTGGACGCTCACCGGGGCCCCCCCGCCGACAGCGACTCTTCCCAGGCGCAGGGGCCGGGTGGACCTTCGGTGGGGCGGGGGCGGAGGGATCACGCGGGGAAAGCCTTTCAGGGGGCCAGGCGGGAGCATCCCGCGGGCATGGGACCGACGTTTAGAAGAGCGCGCCCTGGGCCGGCGGTGGACGGCCCAGGTGGCGGTAGGCCGCCTCGGTGGCCATGCGCCCGCGGGCGGTGCGTATCAGGTACCCCTGCTGGAGGAGATAGGGCTCGTAGACGTCCTCCAGGGTGTCCTTTTGCTCGCTGACCGAGGCTGAGAGGGTGTCGATGCCCACCGGCCCCCCCCGGAAGCTCTCGATGATCGTGAGGAGGATCCGCCGGTCCATCCGGTCGAGGCCCGCCCCATCCACGTCGAGGGCCGAGAGCGCCTGGTCCGCGCTGGCCCGGTCCACCACGCCGCCGTGGCGCACCTCGGCGAAATCCCGCACGCGCTTGAGCAGGCGGTTGGCGATCCGGGGCGTCCCGCGGCTCCTCCGGGCGATCTCCCACGCGCCGTCGTCCGCCACCCGGATGTCGAGAATCTGGGCCGAGCGGCGCACGATGACCTGGAGCTCCTCCGGGGTGTAGTACTCCAAGCGACTCACCACCCCGAAGCGGTCTCGCAGGGGCGCCGTGAGAAGCCCCGATCGGGTGGTGGCACCCACCAGGGTGAAGCGGGGAAGGTCGATCTTGATGGACCGGGCACTCGGGCCCTGGCCGATGAGGATGTCGAGCTGGAAATCCTCCATGGCCGGGTAGAGGATCTCCTCCACCACGGGGCTGAGCCGGTGGATCTCATCGATGAAGAGCACGTCGCCCTTCTTCAGGTTCGTCAGGATGGCCGCCAGGTCCCCTGGGCGCTCCAGGATCGGCCCGGAGGTGGTCTCGATGTCGACCCCCATCTCGTAGGCGATGATGTAGCCCAGGGTGGTCTTCCCCAGGCCCGGCGGGCCGCTCAGGAGCACGTGGTCCAGGGCCTCCCCCCGCCGCCGGGCCGCCTCGATGAACACCCGCAGGTTCGCCCTCAAGCGCTCCTGGCCCACGTAGTCGTCCAGACGTGGAGGGCGCAGGAGGTTGCCTGCGAGGGCATCCTCCTCCAGGTGATCGGGCGCCACCGCGCGAGTGAGGTCGTCCATGGGGGGTTAAGGCCGCTTCCCCGCGAGCCCCCGCAGGGCCTCGCGCACCAGGTCCTCCACCGCTTCGACCCCGGCCTTCCGGGCGCCCTCCAGGGCACGCCGGGCCACCTTCGGGGGGTAGCCCAGGGCGGTCAGCGCCTCCAGGGCGTCCGCCTCCGCCTGCCCGGCGGCCGGGGTGGGCGCGGGCACCTCGAACGCCGGCCCCACCTTGTCCCGAAGCTCCACCACGAGGCGCTCGGCCAGGCGCTTCCCCACCCCCGGCACCGAGGTGAGTACCCCCAGATCACCCTTGGCCAGGGCGGCTCTCAGGTTCCCGGCGCTGAGGCCCGAGAGCACCTTGAGGGCCAGCTTCGGCCCCACCCCGGTGACCCCCTGGAGGAGCCCGAAGAGCTCCTCCTCCTCGCCGGTGGCGAACCCGAAGAGGCGGATCTCGTCTTCCCGGACCACGGTAACCACCCGCAGGCGGCACTCCCGGCCGACCCCGGGCAACACGGAGTAGGTGGACAGGGGTACGTCCACACGGTACCCGACCCCCCCCACCTCCACCACCACCTGGCCGGGGGAGGAGCGTTCCAGGCGGCCGTTGAGGCTGGCGATCACCGAAGCGCCGCCCGCCGAACGGCGTAGGCCTGCACCGTGCGCCGGGTCTGGAGGTGGCAGATGGCCACCGCCAGGGCGTCCGACGCGTCGGGGCCCGCCGGCTCCGGGAGCCCGAGGAGCCGGCGGACCATGTCCTGGACCTGGCGCTTCTCGGCCTTCCCGTAGCCGACCACGGCGGACTTGACCTGCATGGGGGTGTACTCGGTCACCGGGACCTCCGCGAGCTCGGCCGTCAGGAGAACGACTCCCCGGGCATGGCCCAGCTTCAGCGCCGACTGGGCGTTGCGGGCGTGGAAGATGCCCTCCACGCTCATCTCCTGGGGGCGGTACGCCTCCAGCACCTCCCGCAGCCCACGGTAGATGGCCGCGAGCCTCGGGCCCAGGCTCTCCTCCCTACCCCCGGAGATCGCCCCGTGGGCGACGTGGGCCAGGCGGTTGCCCTGCATCTCCACGACCCCGTATCCCGTGGTGCGCGAGCCGGGGTCGATGCCCAGGACCCGAATCATCCCGCCTCGGCCAGCCGCTCCATCTCCGACTCGTCGATGTCGAAGTTGGCGTAGACCTGCTGCACGTCGTCGTTGTCCTCGAGCATCTCCATCAGCCGGAGCAACTGCTCGGCCTCCTTGCCTTCCACCCGCACCGTGTTCTTGGGGATGCGGGTGAGGTCCGCGGACTCGACCCGGAGCCCAGCCGCCAGGAGCCCCTCCTTGACCGCGTGGAAGTCCTCGGGTTCGGTGGTGACCTCCCAGAGGTCCCCGCCGTCCGCCACGTCCAGCGCGCCCAGCTCCAAGGCGGCTTCCATGATCCGGTCTTCGCCCACCCCCTCCCGGGGCACCGCGATGTACCCCCTCGCCTCGAACAGCCACGCGACGCAGCCGTTCTCCCCCAGGTTCCCGTTGTTCTTGCTGAAGGCGTGGCGCACCTCGGCGACGGTGCGGTTACGGTTGTCGGTCAGGACCTCCACGAGAACCGCCGCCCCGCCGGGTCCGTACCCCTCGTAGGATGCCTCCTCGTAGTTGGTCTCCCCGCCCTCGCCCGTGCCCTTGCGGATCGCCCTCTCCACGTTGTCTTTGGGCATGTTCACGTCGCGGGCCTTGTCGATCGCGAGCCGGAGCCGGGGGTTCGCTTCCGGGTCGCCGCCGCCGAGCTTGGCGGCCACCATGATCTGCTTGGCCACCTTGGCGAACGCCTTTCCCCGCTTCGCGTCCTCGCGGCCCTTCCGGTGCTTGATGTTCGCCCACTTGCTGTGCCCTGCCATCCCGTTGCTTCTCCTCGTCTCTCCGCGTCCGGCGGCACCCAGTCGGCTCCAGAAGGTAACAGAATCGGGTTGCCCCGGAAAGACCCCGCCGCGGCAGCAGATCCAGGCACCCCGGGCGCCTCTTGACCAGAATCCACCACCACGTTGTGGTGCGGAGTCCGGGAGCCCAGGAGTGCAGCCCCGCACCGCCTCCACCGAGTCGATGAGGCCGGCGCAAGCGGGTGAAGCCCGACGCACCGCGGACTGCTGCGACACCTCTTCGAATGGCCGCGGGTTGCGGGGTGAAACGCAGGGGCTCCCGGACTCCGCTTGCGGACCAGCCGGCAGATCCAGGTCAGCCAGGATCCACCACCAGATTTTCGGGCGGCGCCGGGGAGCCTTGGAGCGCAGCCTCGTACCGCCTCGACCGACCCGCCGAATCTGGCGCAAACGGGTGAAGCCCGGCGTACCGGGGGCTGGGGGGTCTCCCCTTCGAACGGCCGCGGATTGCGGGGCGGAGCGGAGGGGCTCCCCGGCCCCGGGCACGTGTCAGCCGGTGCATCCTGGTTAGCCCTGCGCCTGTCAGCCCTGCGACTGTCAGCCCTGCGCCTTGACGCTGGGGAAGCTCCTGTTGTATCCAGGCACCTCCCCCATCAGGAGCCCCCCATGCCCGCACTCCGCACCGCCCTGCTCGTTCTCGTGCTCGTCGTCGCCCTGGCAGCCTCAGCCTCGGCGAGGCTCTTCGTGACGGATCAACTGGAAGTGGACTTGCGCTCCGGGCCGACCCTGGCCCACCGCATCATCCGGATGCTGCCGAGCGGGACCCCCCTGGAGCGCCTCGAGGAGCAGGAAGGCTGGGCTCGGGTGCGCACGCCCGCGGGGGAGGAGGGGTGGCTGGTGGCCCGGTACCTCACCTCCGAGCCGCCCAAGGGCCCCCGGCTCGAGGCGGCCTTGCGGGAGCTCGAGACGCTGCGCACCGAGGCCGCTCAGCACAGGGGCGCCCTGGATGGGGTCCGGACGGAGCGGGACCGGAGCGGCGCGGAAGCGAGCCGACTCCAGGCCAGGCTCAGCGAAGTGGAGAAGGAGTTCGCCGACTGGAAGGCGACGTATCAGGACGTGGTGACGCTGAGGGAACGGGCGGCAGAGCTGCAGGGAGCCCAGGAGGACGCCCTGGCGGAGCTGGAGTTGCTGCGCACGGAGAACCGGAGCCTGAAGGCCCGGGAGACCTTCTACTGGTTCTTCTCCGGCGTGGTCGTGCTCCTGCTGGGATGGGTGCTCGGCTACGTCTACGCCTCCTCCCGCCAGCGGGCCAAGTCGAAGAGCCGGCTTCGCCTGTAGGGCGGCCGGGGCCCCCACCTCGCAGGAGCATACGAGGCGGGTCATGGGACCGCCACGAACCCGCCCCTCTCCGCACGCCGGGACCGCCGCAGGGCGAGACCCATGGATGGGCCGAGTGCGCCCCGCTTCGCGGGAACCTCCCGCCCTACCGTTTCATTCCTCGGGGTCGACCAGTGTCACGGGCCATTAGCAAGTACTGAAAAACCCCATCCACGGGGTTTTTCAGGTGAGGGCTCTCGGGGACGGTCCCTTCGAACCCTCACGAATCACTGCGCTTTTCAAGCCCCGAGATTCGGCGCCACCTGCGCCCCGCGCAGGTGGCTCACGATCAGGTCCCCAACCTCGCTGGTGGAGTACCCCATCCGCCCCGCCGCCAGGCTGTGGAGTTTCTTGGACGTCACCCACTGCACGGCATCCTCGACGCGGCGTGATGCCTCCTTCTCGCCGACGTGCTCCAGCAGCATGCCGGTTGCCGCGATGGCGGCCAGGGGGTTGATCACGTTCTGCCCCGTGTACTTCGGGGCCGAGCCCCCAATGGGCTCGAACATGCTCACCCCGTTGGGGTTGATGTTGCCGCCGGCGGCCACGCCCATCCCCCCCTGCACCATGGCGCCCAGGTCCGTGATGATGTCGCCGAACATGTTGTCGGTGACGATCACGTCGAACCACTCCGGGTTCTTGACCATCCACATGCAGCACGCGTCCACGTGGGCGTAGTCCCTCTCCACGTCCGGGTACTCCGCTCCCACTTCGTTGAAGGTGCGCTCCCAGAGGTCGAAGGCGTACGTGAGGACGTTGGTCTTGCCCACCAGCGTCAGCTTCTTCCGACGGTTCCGCTGCCTGCAGTAGTCAAAGGCGTATCGGATGCAGCGCTCCACGCCCTTGCGGGTGTTCACCGACTCCTGGATCGCGATCTCGTCCGGTGTCCCCTTGCGCAGGAACCCCCCCGAGCCCACATAGAGCCCCTCGCTGTTCTCCCGCACCACGACGAAATCGATGTCCGCCGGTCCCTTGTCGCGCAGGGGAGACTCCACCCCGTCATAGAGCTTCACCGGCCTCAAGTTGACATACTGTTCCAGGGCGAAGCGGGCGCGCAGCAGGATACCTTGCTCCAGGATGCCGGGCTTGACGTCGGGGTGACCGATGGCGCCCAGGAGGATCGCATCGTAGCCCCTCAACTCCTCGAGGTCTCCATCCGAGAGGGTTTCTCCAGTCCTCAAGTAGTGGTCGCCTCCAAAGGGGAAGGCCTTGCGCTCGGTGTCGAAACCGAACACCCCGGCCGCCGCGTCCAGGACCTTGAGCCCCTGCTCCACGACCTCAGGACCGGTGCCGTCCCCGGGAACGACGGCGATGCGATAGACGTTGCCCATGACCTCCTCCACGCTGTGCTCGGTACCGGCTTGCGAAAGAGGCGCTATGAAAGCATCCGCCCCCGGGAGAGTCAAACGAAAACACGATCGTCGCACCCATCGAGACACCGCTTTGGCTTTACCAAACATTTGCGCGGCAACATTTGATCTTTACAACATTTCCGGTCCTCCATAGAATGCCGCCCACGCCGAGTTCTTAGGAGGCGGAGAGGGGAAGGGATGGAGTCCACTCGGAGGATCCTCTACATCGAGGACAACCCCGCGAACTACCGCCTCGTCGAGCGACTCCTCCGCGACGAGGGGTTCGAGGTCCTCCACGCCAGGGACGGGTTCGAGGGGGTCCAGCGGGCCATCGAGGAGCGGGACCGCCTGGAGCTCATCCTCCTCGACATCAACCTGCCCGGCATGGACGGCTACGAGGCCGCGACCAAGCTCAAAGCCACCCCAGGCTTCGAGGCCATTCCGATCATCGCCGTCACGGTCAACGCCCTCAAGGGCGACCGGAAACGGACCCTGGCCGCCGGCTGCGACGGCTACATCCCCAAGCCGATCGACATCCACTCGTTCCCCCAGCGGATAAGGGAGTACCTGAAGGGCCGGCGAGAGAAGGTACCCGCGGCCGAGGAGCGCCGCTACCTGCGGGAGCACACGCGCAAGCTGGTGGACAGGCTCGAGTCGAGCCTCGGCCAGCTCAAGCTCTCCCACGAGCAGATCCGCCACAAGGACAAGCTCGCGAGCCTCGGCGAGATGGCCGCCAGCATCGCCCACGAGCTCAACAACCCCCTCTCCAGCATCTCCTTCGCGGTCCAGCTCCTGCTTCGAGAGGCCCCCGAGACCGGGCCCCAGCGACAACACATGGAGATGGTCGGCCGGAACGTGGAGAGGATCCAGCGCCTGGCCGAGGCCCTGGCAAGCTTCGCCCGCCCCTCGGAAGCGACCCGGGGCTTCGTGGACCTCCCCAAGGTCCTCGACGAGGCCGTCCTGCTCTCGGAGCACGAGTTCCGCACCCGCGGCGTCCAGGTGCTGCAGAAGCTCCCGGCCGGGCTGCCGTCGGTCTGGGCGAGCGAGGGCCAGCTGCACCACGTGTTCCTCAACCTGCTGCGCAACGCCGCCCAGGCCGTCGAGGAGCGGAGGCTCTCCCAGGGCAACGGGTTCCTCGGAACGGTGCGGCTCGACGCCGGGCACAACGGCAACGGGCTCGTCTGGGTGGAAGTCTCGGACAACGGGGCGGGCATCCACCCCGAGTACCAGGACCGCCTCTTCACCCCGTTCTTCAGCACCAAGCCCCGGGGCCAGGGCACGGGCCTGGGGCTGTACATCGTCAAGCAGATTCTGGATGACGTGGGGGGACGGGTGGAGCTGCACAGCGCGGTCGGCACGGGAACGACGTTCCGCATCCACTTTCCCCGCGCCGACGCTTCGGGAAAGATGAGCTGATGGCGGCCGTCCCCGACCGAGCGGCCCCGGAAGGACCCCTCCCGACCCTCCCGATCGTGGTCGCGCGGCTCCTGGCCCTGTACGCCGACGAGGAGTACACCGCCGACGACATCGTGGCGGTCCTGGAGGCGGACCCCGGCCTCTCCGCACGGCTCTTGCGGCTCGCCAACTCCGCCTACTACGGCTTCGTGGGGCATGTCGGCACCCTGCAGCGCTCCGTTGTGCTGCTGGGGGAGGTCACGGTCCAGGCCGTCGCCCTCGGGGCCTCCCTGCTTCGCGCCTGGCGCGGCAGGCGCCTCCCCGCCACGGTGGAAGACGTGTGGGTGCACTCCTACCTCTGCGGCATGGGCTGCCGCGTCCTCGCCAAGACGTTGCCGCCGCGACTGCTGCGCCTCGACCCCGACGCCCTGTTCCTGGCGGGCCTGCTCCACGACGTGGGCAAGATCCTCTTCCTGGCCGAGGACGCCGCGGGGTACGGTAAGGACCTGGAGGAGTCCACCTCCAGCGAGGACCTGCGCGCCCGGGAGCTTCTGCGCTTCGGGAGGGACCACGCCGAGGCGGGAGGCGAGTTGTTGGCCTCTTGGAGCCTTCCCCCCTGGATGAGCGCCCTGGTTCGCCACCATCATGACGGCGAGGCCCTGCGGGACGAGCTCCAGGCACCCCTCGAGGTCGTGGCGGCCTCCCATGCCGCCGCCCGGGGCCGAGAGCCCCCGATCGGCGAGATCGTGACCGCACCCCTCGGGGACCTTCTGAAGGGCAGGATCAAGGAGGCGCGGCTCGAGGCCGAAGAGTTCTACCGGGCCATCTCCTGAGGACGCCCCCCTGCCCTCCCTATCCAGGAGCTTCGATGCCCCTGACCGATCCCGCCGGCGTGGAGACCCTCCAACGGGTGGAGCAGCAGCGGGAGCTTTACGCCCGCGCCCTTCGCAGCTCCTCCCGGGAGTTGGAGTCGCGCATCGAGGAGCTGGGGATCGTGCGCCAGCTCGGGGAGCTCTTCGAGCGCGTCCAGCGCCTGGAAGATCTGGCCGACCACGCCCTGCCCCTTTTCTTCCGGGCCTCCCGCGCGCAGCACGTCTCGATCCTGTTGTACGCGGAGGCGGCGGAAGAGCTGGTCCTCTTCGCCCGTCAGGGAAGATCCGAGGCGAGGGCCACCTACTACGGCCCGCAGGGAGCACCCCAGCGCCTGTTCCACGTGGGGGAAGGGCTCGCCGGCGCCTGCCTGGCGGAGGGTGAGGACCTGAGCGCCGACGACGTCTCCGCGGACGCGCGGTTCGTCCCCCGTGAAGGGGGAACCCCGGTGGGCAGCCTGGCCTGCCTGCCCCTCCTTTGCCGGGACAAGCCCCTGGGCGTCGTGTGCCTCAGCCACCCCGCGCCCCAGGGTCTGGACACCCACCGCCTGCCCGTGTGGCGGATCCTGTCAGGGTATCTGGCGGTGGCGCTTTCCCAGGGGCAGCTCCTGCAGGAGCTGCGGAGCGCGAACCGGAAGCTCGAGGAGCGGGTCCGGGTGCGCACGAGACGCCTGGAGCAGGCCAAGAGCGAGATCTCCCGGAACAACCAGGAGCTCCAGGAGCGGGTGCAGGAACGCACCGGCGCCCTCCAGACGGCCCTGGAAGAGCTCCGGGCCCAGAACGCCCACCTGGAGGAGGCCAACCGGGTCAAGGACGAATTTCTCAACAACATCAACCACGAGCTCAAGACGCCCCTGAACGCCATCATCGGGTACGCCGGCCTCCTCCTGAAGGAGGCCCAGGCGGGCCTGGCCCCCGAGCAGCGCACCGATCTGGAGCTGATCGAGGCCAACGGCAAGCACCTCCAGCTCATCCTCGAGAACATCTTCTCCCTCAAGGACATCGAGCACGGCACCGTGGAGCTGGACGCCGTCCCCACGGACCTGAACGAGCTGATCCGCTCCGCCGTCGCTTCCCTCCAGCCCCGCGCCAAGGAGAAGGGGCTCGAGCTCCAGTTCGAGCCCCTGAGCCTTCCCCTGATCCTGCTGGACCCCACCCTGATCCGCCGGGTGGTGTTCAACCTGCTCGACAACGCCATCAAGTTCAGCCAGAAGGGCAAGATCACGGTGCGCAGCCGCCTCGCGCACCGTCGGCCCGGCCGCCCGCAGGAGGACTGCCCCGCGGAGGAGGGAGGATGCCCCTTCGCCGTGGTGCAGGTCACCGATCAGGGCAAAGGAATCCGCCAGGAGAACGTGGAACGGATCTTCCTCAAGTTCCAGCAGGGGGCGCCCCCGACCAAGAAGAGCGAGGGGGGCTCCGGGGTGGGGCTGACCATCGCGAAGAATCTCGTGGAGCTGCACAAGGGCCGGATGTGGGTCACGAGCAGGCCCGACCGGGGGAGCACCTTCGGGTTCGCGATCCCCTACGAGTCCTGATCGGCGCACCTGCCCGAGGGCGTCACACCGCCGCCGGAGGCTCCTCCGCCGGGGTCCCGTCCCCCACCAGGTTCAGGGCCTTCACCACTCGGAAACAGACGAGGTGCGTGACGGAGTCGCCGGTCCCGGGGCCCACGATGTCGTCCGCGCGGGCGCGGATCTCCTCGAGGACCGGGCCATGGTCGTCCTCCCTCACCTTCTCCAGGTACAGGCGCACCCCCCGAAACCCCTTCTGCTGGAAGGCGTAAACGGCGAGGGGATTCTCCTGGAGGTTGGCGTAGGTCAGGCGGTCCGCCATGCCGAAGGCAAGGGTGCCGTCGGTCAGCACCCGCGGCCGGGAGTAGACCGCGAGGTTCACCTCCCCGCCACGGCCGGCCGTAGCCAAGAAGCCCGCACCCTGGCTCCTTTCGAAGTACGCCTTCCAGTTCATCTCTCTCCTCCCGCGCGACAAGGCAAGGCCACGCCCCCCAGCGTACCTCGCCGCCCCGCCATGGCAACCCGAACACCCGCCGCCCTGCCGGTGGGCACGCCCTTCCTCCGAGGAGTCGGCCACCCACCTCCGGGAGCGGCGAGCGGTCAGAAGGCCGCGTCGACCTGCAGGGCTTCCGCCAGGAGACGCCGGTAGCGGGGGCGGGGGATCTCCACGGCCCCGAGGCGGGCCAGGTGGGGTGTCACGAACTGGGTGTCGAAGAGCACGAAACCGCCGCGGCGCAAGCGTCCCACCAGGTGCACCAGGGCCACCTTGCTCGCGTCGGTACGCCGGCTGAACATGCTCTCCCCGGCAAAGAACCCCCGGATCGCCACGCCGTACACCCCTCCCACCAAGTCCCCGTCCGCCCAGGTCTCCACGCTGTGTGCCAGCCCGGCCGCGTGCAGCGCCGTGTAGACGTCCACGAGCTCGGGTGAGATCCAGGTGCCCTCCCGGCCGGGCGCCGGCGCCGCGCACCCCTCCATGACCCGGCAAAAGGCTGTGTCCACCCGCACCTCGAAGCGGCCCTGGCGCACCGTCCGGACGAGTCGCTTCGGGACGTGGAAGGCCTCCAGGGGAAAGACCCCTCGGGGGTCCGGGTCGTACCACAGGATCCGCCCCCTGTCGTCGGCCATGGGGAACCAACCCCGGCAGTAGGCGGCCACCAGGAGCTCCGGGGTCAGGGGGGGAGGAGAGGAGCGGTCGTTCATGATGGGGCACGGCTTCCCGTGGCAAACTCCCTCCAGCCGGGCACATGGGCGGCCGGAAGCCCCCGGAACACCCGACCGCGACTCCAAGAGCGCAGGTGCGGCAGCCCGCGCACGGCGACGTCGTCCCGGAGGCGCACGGCGGCATCCGATTCGGGTGCGGCAGCAGCCGCGAGCCGCCTCGAAGCCGCCCGCGGCGCGCCTCGCACAGAGAGCCCCGCCCGGCCGAGACGTCAGACGAGAGCCGCGCCCCGCTCCGCGAAGAGCACCCGGAGCACCGAGCGGTGGCAGCGCGCCTCGTCGGCGCAGTAGCAGCCGACCGAGAAGTCCGTCCGGCGGGACAGGGCGGCGAGGAGGTCGAGCAGCCGGCTCCGCTCCGGGGCGGACATCTCGGCGCGGTACCTGCGGACGAAGGCCTGCCACGAGGCCTCGTCCTCCACCCCCCGGGCGGCCTTCACGAGCCCCTCGCTCGGGGCGAGCTCCGGGAGCCAGAGGTCGTAGAAGTCCCGCGAGGCAAACTCGGCCTTGGGCACGCCCCGGGGGGGGCGCCGCACCGTCCCGAGCCGCAGCCCCTCCCCCGGCAGGCGGGGGCCTCCCAGGCGGACCACGCGAATCGCCATCTCCTACTCCCTACCCCGGCCCCGCAGCCACTCCCCGTACTCGCGGTCGAGGCCGCAGACGTGCCCGCGGAACCAGGCCGCCAGCCCCCCGACGGTTCCCTCACCCACGGCCTCCGTGCCCCCGCGCACCCCTTCCGCCAGGCGGCGGACCCTCCCCAGGAACACCCGGTGCTGCACCCGCTGCTGGACCGCGCGGGGGTAGCCCACCCGCGCCAGGAGCTGCTCCTCGTCGGCGAAGTGCTCCGCGCAGTCCCGAAGGAGCCCCTCCAGCCCCTCGAGGGCCGACCCGCGTCCCTGCAGGGACGCCCGCAACCCCTCCAGGGCGCGGAAGAGCCTTCGGTGCTGGTCGTCCAGCTCCGGGACCCCGACCGTACAAGACTCGTCCCAGCCCGGGAGGGGCGGCGGCGGCGATGCCATGCGCGGACCCGATACCTCGCAACACAACGCCCGAACCTGTGCAACGGGCGGCAGCATACCACGCCGCGGGGAGAAGCCGGGGCGCGGCGGTCACACCCCCACGACGTAGAATGCCACGGCGAAGAAGTGGGCCACGCTCCCCGCCAGCACGAAGAGGTGCCAGACCGCGTGCATGTAGGGGATCCGCTTGAGCCCGTAGAAGACCGCCCCCACGGTGTACGCGAGCCCCCCGGCCACGAGCAGCCGCACCCCCCCCGCAGGCAGGCGCTCCACCAGGGGGCCGGCGGCCACCACGACCACCCACCCCATGGCCAGGTACAGGGTGACGGACAGCCACTTGCGCCGGGTCGCCTGCAACGTCTCTCGAGCGACCCCCAACGCGGCCAGCCCCCAGACAATGCCGAAGAGGGTCCATCCCCACGCCCCGCGGAGCGTCACGAGGGTGAAGGGGGTGTACGTGCCGGCAATCAGCAGGTAGATCGACGAGTGGTCCAGGGTCCTGGCCGTCCTCCGCCAGGACGAGGAGCGGGCGCTGTGGTAGAGGGTGGATCCCAGGTAGAGAAGGAACAGGGTCACACCGTACACCGCCGTGCCGGCCACCTTCCATGGGTCCCCGGTTCGCGCGGCGGCAGGGAGGAGAACGGCGAGGCCGGCCAGGCTCAGGAGGGCCCCCAGGCCGTGGGTGGCCACGTGAAGGACCTCCTCCGCGGCGCTGTACGGGTGGTCCAGGGAGCGGTGAGCAGGCGGCGTGAGGGCCACGGCTTCCTCGAAGCACCCCGCTCTCTAGCGTTCACCACCCCGGCCGGCCAGGGGCACGTACTCTTTCCCGAACTCGCCCACGTACCGGGCCCGAGGCCGGAAGATGCGGTTGTTCTCCAGGTACTCGAGGATTCGGGCGGTCCACCCCGCCACCCGGCTCACGGCGAAGATCGGCGTGAACATCTCCGTCGGAATGCCCAGGGCCCGGTACACCAGCCCAGAGTAGAAGTCCACGTTGGGGAAGATCTGCTTGCTCTGCCCCAGGCGCTCCACCGCCCGCTCCTCGAGCCGGCGGGCCACGTCGAAGAGCTCTCGCGTCTCCCCGCCCTCGCCGGCCAGGAGCTCCGCCAGGGGGCCGAGCACGCGGGCCCGGGGGTCGTAGGCCTTGTAGACCCGGTGCCCGAAGCCGGGGATCTTGCGCTTGGCGGCCACCGCCTTGTTCACCCATTCCCCCACGTCCCCGGCCCGCCGGACCTCTTCGAGGGTCTGGACGACCTGCTCGTTGGCCCCGCCGTGGAGGGGGCCGTTGAGGGCCGCGATCCCCGAACCGACGGAGAAGTAGAAGTCCGAGAGCGTCGAGGCCACCACCATCGCCGCGAAGGTGCTGGCATTCATGCCGTGGTCGGCGTGGAGGATCAGGGCCACGTCCATGACCTTCTCCTCGACCGGACTCGGCCTGCGGCCGGTCATCATGTAGAGGAAGTTCGCGGCGTGGCCGAGCTCGGGGTCGGGCTCGATGGGCAGGCGGCCCTGGTGAACCCGGGCAATGGCGGCAGCCACCGTCGACAGGCCCGCAATCAAGTGGTAGCACGCCCCAAGCCCCGAGCCCTCGTCCCCGTTCTTCGCGGGAGGGGCCCGCAGCCGGCGCCTTCGTTTGAACTCGTAGATGGCGTGCTTGTCCCCGCGCGGCGCGGTCTCCATGGGGATCGAGTCCTCGTCGGAGCCGATCACGCTCATGCCCGCGGGGTGCCACGCCTTGTCGTCCATGTGGGTGAGCTCCTGGCGCATCATGTTGACGCCCAGCCGCAAGGCGGCCATCGTGCTCATCCGCTCCACGGGGAACCCCAGCAGCAGCCGCAGGGTGGAGGGCAGGTGTCGGTACTCGGCCAGGGTTTCCCGGAACTCGGCATACTCCGAAGCACTGGGGAGCTTTCCGTGGAGCAGGAGGTAGCACACCTCCTCGTAGGTGGAGTGGGCGCACAGATCGAAGACGTCGTAGCCCCGATAGATCAGCCAGCCCTTGGCCCCGTTGACGTAGCCGACCTTGCTCTCGCAGGCGATGGCCCCCTCCAGGCCCGGGCCCACCGTGCAGACGATGGGCCACTCGGCCGGCTTGACGAGCTCGGGCTCCGGCTCGGCGTCGGCCTCCTGCCGGGCCTTCCGGGCAGCATCCAGGATGACGGACTCCACGGTTTTCACGCTGTGCGACAAAGGGCTTCCTCCTTCGGAAACCCGCCTGGGGCGGGCCGGCTTCGGGTGTCTGGGAGTGGCGACCGCGGTTGCCGTCGCCGGACGACGTGCGAGGGTCCTTCCGGCGCCTCGGCGCCGAACCCCGGCTCCGGAGGCTGGGAGGCTCCAGCAGACGAGAAGTACCCGGAACCGGGTCGAAGAGTCAAGCTGTGGCCTGGAACCCTGGATTCCCCGCCCCAGCAGGACGTGGAAAAACGGCCTGCGGTGCGCCCCACGTAGGGGGCGCCGAATCTCGGAGCTTGAAAAGCCCAGTGATTCGAGAGGGTTCGACGGGGCCGTCCCCGAGAGCCCTCACCTGAAAGACCCCGTGGAGGGGGTTTTTCAGTACCCTGCCAGGACTCGCCGTGAGCCTCGGGAACCCTCTGCGGCGGGAACCACCTGTGGACGGGCGCCTTTGGCTAGGAGGGATTCCGAGGTCGGGTGGTTTCGTGTTACCGTGGGAGCTCAGCTGGAACCGCTTCGAGGGAGGATTCACGATGAAGAGTCGGAAGGGCACCGAGACGGAGAAGAATCTGCTCAAGGCGTTTGCGGGGGAGTCCCAGGCCCGCAACCGGTACACCTACTTCGCCGGGCAGGCCAAGAAGGACGGGTTCGTGCAGATCGCCGCGATCTTCGAGGAGACCGCGGACCAGGAGAAGGAGCACGCCAAGCGCTTCTTCAAGTTCCTGGAAGGCGGGGAGGTGGAGGTGACGGCGGCCTTCCCGGCCGGGACGATCGGCACCACCTCGGAGAACCTGCTCGCGGCGGCGGACGGCGAGCGCCACGAGCACGTCGACCTCTACCCGGGGTTCGCGAGAGTGGCTCGGGAGGAGGGGTTCGACGACGTGGCCAGGACGTTCGACGCGGTCTGCGTGGCCGAGCGCCAGCACGAGAAGCGCTACCGCGCGCTGGCGGCCAACATCGCGGGCGGCCGGGTCTTTCGGAGGGACGAGGCCGTGACCTGGCGGTGCCGAAACTGCGGCTACCTGCACCAGGCCACCGGGGCGCCGGACGCCTGCCCCGCCTGCGTGCACCCCAAGGCACACTTCGAGCTGCTGGGGGAGAACTACTGACCCGGGAGCGCCCGCAGGCCCCTCCCGGGGCCTGCGGCGCAGGGCGGCGGTGCGGGTCTCGCGGTCAGCCCCCCCCGCCCGAGGCAACTCCGGATCAGGCTCCGGCCTCAAGCGATCGCGGAAACCGGGTCAGGAGCCTCGGGCCGCCCTCGCCCACGACCACCGTGTCCTCTTCCCGCACCCCCCAAGGGCCCGTGTAGAGCCCGCAGTTGCCGATGGCGATGACGACTCCGGCGGCGAGGGGCAGCGGTGCGGGCTCGCCGTGGAAGAACGCGTGGCCCGCGGGCAACGGCGATTCCTCGAACTCGATGCCCACCCCGTGGATCGGCGGGCCGAAGAGGTGTTCCTTGTGCCCTGCGGCCTCGAAGGCCCCGTGCATGGTCTGCTCGAGCTCCGTCATGGTCACCCCGGCGCCGGCCTTGGCGATGGTTCGTTCCAGTGCATCGACGTAAAGCCGGTGGGCCGCCTCCTGCTCACGGGTGGGCTTCCCGAGGCAGACGGTGCGGCCGAGGTCCGCCGCGTACCCGTCGACCACGGGGTGGACGTCGATCATCACCAGGTCGCCCGGTTGCAGCTTGCGCGAAGTGGGGGTGCCGTGGGCCACGCTGGTCCGGGGGCCGGAGGCAACGTAGGTGCGGTAGAAGTCCTCGGCTCCCTCCTGGCGCATGGCGTACTCGGCCTCCCCCGCCACCTGGCTCTCGGTCATGCCGGGGCGCAGCCGCTCGATCGCCCGCTTCATCCCTGCGTCCGCGACCCGGGCGGCGGCCTGGAGCCGTTCGATTTCTGCTTCGTCCTTCACCAGGCGAAGCGCCGACATCAAGCCAGTGCAGTCGACGGGGACTACGGCCTCCGGTTTGGCGTGGGGGTGGGTGAGCATGCCCATCCGGGGCTTGGGGAGAAACGCGACCTCCACCCCGACCTTCCCCTCCCGGATGCCGAACTGCTCGAAGTAGTGGGCGATGGAGTGGATCATCCCCACCTCGTCCTCGAACCCGGCGACGTGGTCGAAGGTGGCGAGGGCGCCGACATCCGCGAGATCCGTCTCGGGCACCCCCATGCCCACCTCCCCCGCCCGGGTGATCATGGCGTAGGCACACAGGCGCCCGTCGCCCACCAGGTAATACATGTTGGCGGGCTTGACGAGGATGAGGGCGTCCATCCCCTGCTCCTCCATGAGCTCCGTGGCGCGGCGAATTCGCTCTCGGTGGATCGACATGCTGCGTACCTCCTTGGCTCTCGGGGGTCTCGTAGTGCTCACGGGTGCGCCCCCCAAAGACGAGGCGGGACACCTGCTTTCCCCTTACCCGAACGAAATCGAAATGGGGAGCGGAGTCGAGATCGATTCCGATTTCGATGTGCACGGCATGCCCATGTGCCTCGTGCCCACTCGGGAGCCGCCAGGCAATTGACGCATTGTTCGGGACTTCCAGTCCCCAAGGATACCCGGCAGCCACGCCTTGGCCAGGGCCGCCGCCCCCCTCCCACGGCCGTCACAGGCCGGGAAGGGGGGGGGCGTCAGGCCGGGCTCAGTGTCCGTGGGCAGCGCCGGCTTTGATCAAGCCGTGAAGTCCTTCCACGTAGTGGGTAAATACCACGTAGGACTCCACGAACTCCCGCCCCGCATCCACGCTGGTCTCCGCGTGCTTCTGCTTCTCCAGGGCGTCGGCGAACCGCTCCCGGATCCCCTTGGTCATGGCGTTGGCGAGCACGTCGGCGAGCTTATCCACGGAGCCGCTCTCCAAAGCCTTGTCCGCCAAGGCGACCGCCGGGTCGATGGCCGCGCCGGGCTTGAGGCCGGTGTAGGGCGCCCCCTCCCCGGCCCGGTGGACGCGGACCAGGGTCTCGAAGAAGTAGAGGTCGGCAAGCTCCTTCTCCGCAGCCCCCTTGCCCCGGACCGCCAGGGTCCGCTGGAACGCTGCCTTGATCTCCCCCTCCTCCTCGGGGCGCACCCACTTGAGCACGGGCGTCACGTCGCCCTTCTCCAGGGCCGTGCGCGCCGTTCCTACCACCGGCCCGTCCAGGGTATCGCAGTGGGCGTCCGCCGCGACGGGCAGGAGGAGGGCGAGGCCGAGGGCGGCCGCGCAGGCGAGGGGGAACAGGTTCGACTTCGTCCGGTTTCTCATGACATCTCTCCTTCGCTGCCGCTCTCGCGGCGCTGGCTGGGCTGGGGGCGGCCGGGCGCTTCGATGGCGCCGCGAAAGACCTCCCAGGCCCGTTGGGTGTGCTTGGTCACGTCGAACTGGCCGTCGCTCAGGTGCCAGAGGATCGCCGACGGCTGGACGAGCCCCAGGAACATCACCGCCAGGGTGCCGGGCTCCAGCCCGGGGCGGATGCACCCCGCGGCCTGTCCCCGGCGGATGACCTCCGCCACGCTCGCCAGATAGCCGGCCACCACGGCGTGGACCTCGCCCTTGCGCCCCGGGCGGCTCGCGTAGAGCTCTTCCGAGAAGACGACCCGGGGGACGCCCACGTTGTTGCGGATGAGCTGCACGTGGCGGGTGAGGATGCGGCGCAAGCAGTCGAGGGCGTCGTCCGCCTCGGTGCACGCTTCCCGGACGTTTCGCAGGAGCCGGTCGCGAATAAGCCCGACGACCGCGTCGACGACGCCCTCCTTCCCCTCGAAGTGCCGGTAGATGGCCGAGGGGACGAGCCCCACCCGGCGCGCCACGGCCGCCACACTGAGCCCTCCGAGCCCCCGCTCGGAGATCAGGGCCAGGGCCGCCTCCGCGATCTGCTCTCTACGAACCTCGGTACCGAGCCGTTCCTCGCCCATGGGGCCTCCCTTGTAAATGCATCGTCACCTTAACGCCGGCAGGCTAGTTCTCCCCTTGACACAGGTCAAGGGGAGGAGGTTCCGAGATGCATCGAAACATTCTAATTGTCTAATGGCGGCACATCACAGAAGGTTTTTCCGAGAGAGGATCTCCCAGGAGGGCGGCGCCCGAATTCCCCGTTGCGGCCAATATGTGAATGTATCGTCACAACGGATAGATGCGCATCGGCCACGTCGAGGGAGGTTCGGCCGCCCCTGGGCCCGCGGGCGAAACCCACGAAGAAAGGCTCTTCCGGGGAATGACGGGTTGCCGTACTCGAGGACCGCCGGGTGGGTCCGACGGCGCAGGCGGACGGCCGCTCGATGAACGTATCCCCGTCGGGGCCTGTGGCCCCTTCGGGCGTTCTGGACGACCCGAGGGCTCGCAAGCCTCGGGTCGTCCGGCATCGGCCGCCGGGGTGGGCGGACCCAGCCGGCCGTTTCCCGGATGACGACGAAAAGGCCCCCGCGAGGGGGCCTTTGGAGGAGACCGGCAGGGGGCGGGGCGGGTTCGGCCGCTCCTACTCGCCCAGGTTCCCGCGGTTCTTCTCGGCCAGGGCGCCGCCCACGGGGTAGAAGCCCTGCTCTTCGGCGATCTTCTGGCCCGCCGGGGAGAGGGCGAACCGGAGGAAGCGGGCCACGTCGCCCGTGGGCTTGCCGTTGGTGTACTGGAGGAGCGGGCGCGAGAGGGGGTAGGTGCCGTCGTTGACCGCCGCCCGGTCGAGCGGGCTGATCGCCGGGCCGCCGGCGGCCGGCAGCACGCCCAGGGCCCGGATGCCGGGGAGGACCTTGCCGTCCTCGCCCAGGATATACCCGATGCCCACGTACCCGGCCGCCGAGGGGTCCTTGCGCACGGCCTCCACGATCTGGGCGCTCCCGTTCATGTGGTTCATGCGGGTGGCGTAATCCTGGTTGCCGAGCACGTGCTCCTGGAAGAAGACGTAGGTGCCCGAGTTGGACTGGCGGCCGTACAGGGTGACCGGGGCGTCGCTTCCCCCCAGGGCCTTCCAGTTGGCCACCTCGCCCCGGAAGAGCCGGCCGATGTCGGCCACGGTGAGGGCCTGGACGGGGTTGGCAGCGTTCAGGATGACGCACAGGCCGTCCACCGCCACGGCGAACTCCACCGGCTCGACGCCTCGGGCGCCGGCGAGCTCGATCTCCTTGGGGCGGATCTCCCGGGAGGAGTTGGCGAGATCCGTCTTCCCGTCGATGAGGGCCGCGATGCCCGTGCCCGAGCCCCCCCCGGTCACGGCGGCAAAGACCCCCGTTTCCTCCAGGAAGGCCTCGGACCAGGACTGGACCAGGTTCACCAGGGTGTCGGACCCCTTCACCTGGAGCATCTGCCTGCGCTGGGCCTCGCCCGGCGGGGCAAGGAAGGCCCCGGCCAGCACGGCACAAAGGGTGACGAGCAGCACTCTCTTCTTCAAGGCGGTTCTCCTCTCTCGATTCCAGGGCCATTCCTGGAGTTCACTGCGTTGCGGCAGCCGTTTTCGACAGCTGTGGCCAGGATAGGCCCGCGGTGTTACGGGACGATGACGAAATGTTGACGGCTGTGTGAAGGCTCGCCTCAGGGCTCCGGGCAGGCCCGCCGGCAGGGGATTTCACACGCCCGCAATCGGGCGGTAACCTGCCCGTAACAATCGGGCAGTACCCTGCGCCTTCCCCAACCGGAGCTCCGGAGCCAGACCGACGTGAACTCGCGACCAGACACCCCGCCCGCCCCTGCCCCCCAGGCACCGGTGAGGCGCAAACCCCGCGCCCGGTGGGGCGAGCGCGCCGTGGAGCTGGTGCTGGCGTCCTGCGGGTTCGGCTCGGTGGCGGTGCTGGGGGGCATCTTCGCCCTGCTCTTCTGGAAGGGGGCCCAGGCCTTCCGCGAGATCCCCCTGTCCCAGTTCCTGGCCTCCGCCCGCTGGGACCCCACAAGCCCCGTGGAGGCCGGGTACGGGATCCTCTCCATGGTGGCTTCCACCGCCCTGGTGACCCTGGGCGCCATGGCACTCACCGTGCCCGTGGGCATCGGGGTCGCCGCGTACCTGGCGGAGTTCGCCCGGCCCCGGGTGCGCGAGATCCTGAAGCCCGCGGTGGAGATCCTGGCCAGCATCCCGAGCGTGGTCGTGGGCTTCATCGGGATCGTGGTGGTGGGGCCCTGGATCGCCCGCACCTTCGGGCTCCCCAACGGGCTCACCGCGCTCAACGGGTCGCTCCTTCTGGCGGTCATGGCCCTACCCACGGCGGTGAGCCTCTCGGAGGATGCCCTGCGCAGCGTACCCCGTGACCACCGGCTGGCGAGTCTGGCCCTGGGGGCGAACCCCTGGGAGACCCTGGTGAAGGTCACCCTGCCTGCCGCGGCCCCAGGGATCCTGGCAGCCATGATGCTGGCCATGGGGCGGGCCATCGGGGAGACCATGACGGTGCTTATGGCCACGGGCAACGCCCCGGCCTTTCCGGACGGCCTGCTCTCCGCCGTGCGCACCATGACGGCCACCATCGCCATCGAGCTCGGGGAGGTCCCCCGGGGAACCTCCCACTATTACGCCCTCTTTGCCGTAGGATTCGCTCTCTTCTGCATCTCCTTCACCGTGAACTGGGTGGCCGATCGGGTGCTCCACCGGTACCAGGGGGGACGGCGGTGAAGCGGCTCTGGTCGGCCCTGGGACGATCCTACCTGGTGCTGTGCACCCTGGCCACCGTGGCGGTGCTCCTGGGCTTTCTGGGGCACATCGCCCTCCAGGGCTGGGAGGTCCTGGGGTGGGAGTTCCTGACCGCGCCGCCCCGCAGGGGGATGACCGAGGGGGGGATCTTCCCCGCGATCGCCGGAACCGCCATGGTGAGCCTCCTCACGGTGTTCTTCGCGCTGCCCCTGGGGGTGGGGGCGGCCGTGTACCTGAACGAGTACGCGCGGGACGCCGCCACGACCCGGATGATCCGGCTCGCCATCCGCAACCTCTCCGGGGTGCCGAGCGTGGTGTACGGCCTCTTCGGGGTGGTGCTCTTCGTCGATCTCCTGGGCCTGGGGACGAGCCTCCTCTCCGCGGGCCTGACTCTGGGGCTCCTGACGCTCCCCTGGATCATCACGGCCAGCGAGGAGGCCTTGCGGGGCGTGCCCCAGAGCTACCGGGACGGGGCCCTGGCCCTGGGGGCGACCCGCTGGCAGGCGGTGCGCACGGTGGTGCTCCCCCCCGCCCTGCCCGGCATCCTCACCGGCGCGATCCTGGGGCTGAGCCGCGCCGCCGGTGAGACGGCGCCCATCCTCTTCACCGGGGTGGCCTTCTACCTCCCCTTCGTGCCGGGGTCCCTCTCGGACCAGTTCATGGCCCTGCCCTACCACCTCTACATCCTCTCCACCCAGCACCACGCCATCGAGAAGGTGCGGCCGCTCGCCTACGGCACCGCCCTCGTGCTCGTGGCGCTCGTGTTCACCCTGAACCTGGGGGCGTTCGCGGTGCGGAGCCGGATGCGAAGGAAATTGGAGAGCGCACGATAGTGTCCTGCGTCATTCATTCCACCGATATTCATCCGCCGCTGCATCCGGCTGCACTGCGTTGCTCGTCGGTTGAATATTCCCAATATTCGCCCTCCTCGCGCCTTGCGCAGCGGGCGCGGCGGCGGCTTCGGTATGACAGCGAATCAATGACCCAGGACACCAGATGAAAGACATCCGCATCGCCTGCAAGGGGGTGGGCGTCTGGTACGGCCCGACCAAGGCCCTCGACGGCATCCACCTGGACATCCCCTCCAACCGGGTCACGGCCCTCATCGGGCCTTCGGGGTGCGGCAAGAGCACGTTCCTGCGCTGTCTCAACCGCATGAACGAGCTCATCCCCGGCACCCGCACCGAAGGCCAGATCCTCCTGGACGACGAGGACATCCTGCGGCCCCACACCGACGTGGTGGACCTGCGCCGCCGGGTGGGCATGGTGTTCCAGCGCTGGAACCCCTTCCCGAAGTCGGTCTTCGACAATGTCGCCTACGGGCCCCGCATCCACGGGGTCAAGGACAAGGCTCGCCTCGCCGAGCTCGTGGAGAGCGCCCTCAAGATGGCCTCCCTGTGGGACGAGGTGAAGGACCGGTTGCGCCACTCGGCCCTGGAGCTGTCCGGCGGGCAGCAGCAGCGGCTGTGCATCGCCCGGGCGCTCGCGGTGGAGCCCGAGGTGCTCCTCATGGACGAGCCCGCGAGCGCGCTCGACCCCATCTCGTCGGCCCGACTGGAAGACCTGATCGGCGAGCTGAAGAGCCGCTACACCATCGTCATCGTCACGCACAACATGCAGCAGGCGGCACGGCTCTCGGACTTCACGGGGTTCTTCTACGTGGGAAAGCTCGTGGAGTTCGACCGGACCCAGGTGATCTTCACCACCCCCCGGGAAGAGCGGACCGAGGCGTACGTGACGGGGCGTTTCGGGTGAAGAACGGTTTTTGACGGGATAACGGGATGAACGGGATGGGATGAAGCCGTATCCGGTCCATCCTGTTATCCTGTCCCAAAAGGGTTCTTGTCTGAGACGCAGAGTCGCATGGAGGTGGCCGGGCGGAGTAGCGTCAGGTTGCGGTTCGCCAACCCGACCTACTGCCTTATCCCGTCGATCCCGTTATCCCGTCCAAGAAGGGTTTTCCATGCAGAAACACACGAGCAAGGCGTTTGCGGCCGATCTCGAGGCCTTGCAGGAGAAGGTTCTGCGGATGGGGTCGCTGGTGGAGGACGCCATCGGGCGCGCCTTGACCGCACTGGTGGACAGGGACCCCGAAGGGGCTCGCGAGACCATCGGGCGAGACCACCTGATCAACCGCCTCGAGGTGGAGGTGGACGAGCACTGCATCGAGCTCCTGGCCCTTCGCCAGCCGGCCGCCGGGGATCTGCGCCTCATCATCACCGGGCTCAAGATCACCACCGACCTGGAGCGCATCGGGGATCTCGCGGTGAACCTCTGCGAGAGGGTGCTGGAACTCCTGGAGGCCCCGCCCCTGAAACCCCTCATCGACCTGCCCCGCATGGCCGACCGGGCCCGGGCCATGCTGCGCCAGGCCCTCGACGCGTACGTCGCCCGGGACGCGGAGCGGGCCCAGGAGGTGTGCGCCCTCGACGACGAGGTGGATCGGCTCAACGACCAGGTCTTCCGGGAGCTCCTCACCTACATGCTCGAGAACCCCGCCAACATCCCCCGGGCGCTCGGGCTCATCATGATCGGCAAGTACCTGGAGCGCATCGCCGACCACGCCACCAACATCTCGGAGATGGTGATCTACCTGGTGAAGGGCAAGGACATCCGCCACACGGTCTGGAAGCGCACGACGCCCCAGGAGGGCTGAAGCCATGCCCCGCGTCCTCATCGTGGACGACGAAGAAGACCTGCTGGAGCTCCTGGCCTACAACCTGGAGGTCTCGGGCTTCCAGGTGGACCGAGCCCCCACGGGGCGCCTGGCCGTGGAGCTGGCGGGCCGACGCACCCCGGACCTCGTCCTGCTCGACGTGATGCTCCCCGACCTCCAGGGCTTCGAGGTGCTGCGCATCCTGCGCAGCCGGGAGAAAACCCGGGCCGTCCCGGTCATCCTGCTGACCGCCCGGGGAGAGGAGTCGGACGTGCTCGTGGGGTTCGAGCTGGGGGCCGACGACTACGTGGTCAAGCCCTTCAGCCCCCGGGAGCTCCTGGCCCGGGTGCGGGCGATCCTCAAGCGCTCCCGGGGCGAAGAGCCCGAGCGGCCCCGGCTGCGCTTCGGGGACCTGGAGCTCGATCTCGACGCCCACCGGGTGCGCCGGGCCGGAGAGGAGCTGGTGCTGGCGCCCCAGGAGTACCGGCTGCTCGCCTTCCTGGCCACCCACCCCAACCGTGTCTACTCCCGAGAGGCCCTCATCCGGCAGGCCTGGGACCCGGAGGTGTACGTGGACCCGCGCACCGTGGACGTCCACGTGCGCCGCCTGAGGGCCCGGGTGGAGCCCGACCCCTCGAACCCGGTCCTCATCGAGACGGTGCGGGGGGCGGGGTACCGCTTCCAGGCCCGTCCCGCCAAGGAGTGACCCCCGGTGGCACGAACCCTCTTCGCCCGACTCGCCGTCCACTCCGCTGTCCTCCTCGTGGTCGTGCTTCTGGTGGCGGGCATGGCGCTCGACCCCTTCATCGTAGGGCGCGAGACCCGGCGCCTGGAGTCCCGGCTCACGAGCCTCGCGAACCTCGCGGCGGTGGACCTCCCGCCGGCAGGTCCCGTGCTCCGGGAGACCGTGCGCCGCCGGGGGGCGGCGGGCGGGTTTCGACTGACGGTGGTCGACCGGGACGGGACGGTCCTCGCCGATTCGGAGCTCGATCCCTCGGGGATGGAGAACCACGCCGGCCGCCCCGAGATCGCCGCGGCCCTGGCGGGTACCCGGGGGGCGGGAGTGCGCCGCAGCCCCACCCTCGGGGTGGACATGCTCTACGTGGCGCTCCCGGGCCCCTCGGTCGTCCGGGCGGCCCTGCCCCTTGCGGACGTCCGCTCCGTGCTCTGGGAGGCCCGCCGGAAGGTGCTCTTCTCGGTGGTCCCCGCACTCACCCTGGCCCTCGGCCTCGCCCTCCTTCTCTCCCGGGGCCTCACCCGGCGGTTCTCGGCCATGGCCGGGTTCGCCGCCCGCCTCGCCGCCGGGGACTACGGGGCCCGGCTCGCCGTTCACGGCAGCGACGAGTTGGCCGACCTGGAACGCAGCCTCGGGGATCTGCGGGGCGACCTGGAACGGCAGGTGGGCGCCCTCCGGCGGGACCGGGGGCGCCTCCAGGCCCTGGTGGACGGCCTGCCCGACGCCGTGGCCTTGCTGGACGGGGAGGGGCGCCTCGCCGTCGCCAACGAGCCCGCGCGCCGCCTCCTGCGCCTGCCCCGGGAAGCCATCGAGGGCCTGCCCGGGGCCGAGCTCCTGCGAGAGCCGCGCCTCCTGGAGGCCCTGGATCGGTTCGGGAAGGCAGAGGGCGCCGAGCCCGAGCCGGTGCGGCTCACCTGGCCCGAACCCACCTGCGAGCTGGAGGCGGTCCTCCGGCCTCTTCCGGATCAGGAGGGGCTCCCCGGGGTGCTCGTGGTCCTGCGCGACGTAACCCGGCAGGCACACCTCGAGAGGGTCCGCACCGACTTCGTGGCCAACCTCTCCCACGAGCTCCGCACCCCCCTGACAGCGGTCCGGGCCTCGGCCGAGACCCTCCTGGACGGCGCCCTGGCCGACCCCCCGGCAGCCCAGCGCTTCCTGGAATCGATCCGGCGAAACGCCTTGCGCCTGGAAGCCCTACTGGGTGACGTGTCCGACCTGGCGCGCATCGAGGCGGGCGCCGAGCCTGTGGAGCCGCGAGAGCTCGACGGCCGTCAGCCGGTGCACCACGTGCTGGAGCTCTTCCGGGCCGAGGCCGAGGCGTCGGGGGTGGCACTCACCGAGGATCTCCCTCGGGAACCCGTGCGCCTGGTATCGGACCCGGACCGGCTGGAGTCGATTCTGGTCAACCTGGTGCAGAACGCCGTGCGCTACACGCCCCGGGGGGGGAATGTGTCCGTGGGCGTAGAGGCGATGCCCGGGGGAGTCGCATACCGGGTCTCGGACACGGGCATCGGGATCCCCCCCAAGGACCTCCCCCGGGTCGCGGAGAGGTTCTATCGGGTGGACCCGGGGCGCTCCCGCGCTCGCGGCGGCACCGGGCTGGGTTTGTCCATCGTCAAGCACCTGGTGGAAGCGCTCCGGGGGGACCTGACCATCGAGAGCGAGCACGGCCGGGGGACCACCGTGCGGGTACGGGTGCCCCACGAGGGGAGCACCGCCCCCCGGTAGGCGCCCGCTACCCCAGAACCTCGAAATCCTCCTGGTGAAAGTCCTGCCGGGCCCGCAGGGAGATGCGCCGGGCGAGCATCCGCTCCAGGTCCTCCAGGCTGGCCCGCTCGTCCTCGTAGAGGTAGCCCACCACGTCCGGGTGGGCGAGCACCACCACCTCCTCGCCGACGAAGCTGCGGCGGCGGCGGCGCAGCTCCCGGAAGAGCTCGTAGGCCACGGTCGTGCGCGCCTTGACCGTGGCCTTGCCCTCGCAGTAGGGGCAGGGCTCGCACAGGGTGCGGCCCAGGCTCTCCCGGATCCGCTTGCGGGTCATCTCCACCAGGCCGAGGCTCGAGATCTCCAGGAGGTTGGTCTTGGCCCGATCCTTTCGCAGCTCCGCCTCCAGGGCCTCGAACACCTTGCCCCGGTTCTCCTCCACCTCCATGTCGATGAAGTCCAGGATGATGATGCCGCCGATGTTGCGCAGCCGGAGCTGGTAGGCGATCTCCCGGGCGGCCTCGAGATTGGTCTTGAGGATGGTCTCCTCGAGGTTCCTCTTCCCCACGTACGACCCGGTGTTGACATCGATGGCCGTGAGGGCCTCGGTGAGCTCGATGACGATGTAGCCGCCGCTCTTGAGCCACACCTTGCGCTCCAGGGCCTTGGAGATCTCGAGCTCGATGCCGTAGAAGTCGAAGATGGGCTCCGGCCGGGTGTAGAGCTCCACCGCCGGCTTGGCCTGGGGAACGTACTTCTCGACGAAGTCGAGGATCTTCCGGTACTCCTCCGGGGAGTCCACGACGACCCTCTGCACGTCCGGAGCATAGAGGTCGCGGATCGAGCGGAAGGCCACGTCCAGATCCGAGTGGATGAGGTTGGGGGCGGCGGCCCGGGCCGCCTTCTTGCCGATCTCGTCCCAGAGGCGGACGAGGAACTCCGTCTCGGGCTGGAGCTCCTCGGCGCCGCAGCCCTCCGCGGCGGTGCGCACGATGAAGCCCCCGGTGGAGCCGGGCCGCAGGCCCGTCACCGTCTCCCGCAGGCGGGCGCGCTCCGCCTCGTCGGTGATCCGCCGCGAGACCCCCACGTGGTTCACGTCGGGCAGGTACACCACGTTGCGGCCCGGCAGGCTGACGAACTGGGTGATCCGCGCCCCCTTGCGGCCCAGGGGCTCCTTGGAGACCTGGACCAGGAGCTCCTGGCCCTCCTGCAGGAGGTCTTCGATGGGGGTGAGGACCCGCGCCCTGGGAAACGGCTCCTCCTCGTCGAGCTCCTGATCCGTGCCGAAGAGCTCGGCGTACTCCCGCACGGAGGACTTCACGTCGGAGACGTAGAGAAACGCCGCCTTCTCGAGCCCGATATCGACGAAGGCCGCCTGCATCCCGGGGAGCACCCGCACCACCCGGCCCTTGTAGATGCTCCCGGCGACCCGCCGGTCCTTCACGTACTCGATGTAGAGCTCCGCCAGGATCTTGTTCTCCAGCAGAGCCACCCGGGTCTCCTGGGGACTGGCGTTGATCACGATCTCCTTGGTCAGGGTCGTGGCGGCGGCATCGGAAACGAGTCCGGAATGGCCCGAAGGCTGGCTTGCGATCTTCATGGCACTCCCCTGCGGTCTGTGGGCCGGCTGGACGCGGGGGCGCTCACGCCGGCTCGCTTCGGGTCTTGACGATGCGGGCACACGCCCGTTCCCCTTCGGGAAGCTCGGCCAGCGTGCGCACGAGGTCCTCCATCCCGAGGGCCGTGCCGTCCCGGGCGCGGCGCACCCGCACCGCGAGGACGTCTCCGTCTACCCACAGGCCCTCCGCGTACGCCCGCCCGTCGAGGACCCGGGCGGCCTTGTTCCGGCGGCGCTTGACCACGGGGAACGAGGGATGCGCCCAGAAGCGTTCCACCGCCCCGCGCCACCCCCCCTCTGAAGCCACCTGGGCCGTGGCGGCCTGCGAGGGCCACACCCGGTACTCCTCCCGGGTGTCGCCGCCGGTGAGGCCCCGGGAGCCCGGAACCACGGTCCAGAGGGCTTCCACCCGCAGCCCCTCGGGGAGGTGTTCGTTCAGGGCCGTCTGGGTGGCCAGCAGCGGGGGCACCTCGCACACCTTCACCTCCCCCTGCTCGGCCAGGCTCTCCGTGCCCAGGGGGAGCGCCGGGCCCAGGGTGAGGCGGGGGTGGGGGTGGTGCCCCTGGGAGTAAGCCAGGGGCACCCGGGCCGCCCGCAACGCCCGATGGAGGGCGGCCACGGTCTCCAAGTGCGACAGGAGGCCGGCGGGCCCCGTCTTGGTGAACCGGAACCGCAGGCGCGGCAGAAGCGAGGTGTCCTCTCCCCCGGCGTCCCCCGGAGCCCCCTCCGCGTCACGGCCCGGGGGAAAGTCCCGCGGGCCGGCCACCCGGGGCAAGAGCGCCTGGAAGTCGCAGAGGCCGCACCCCTGGCAGGCCCCGTCCCGGCAGTCGTCCGTAGGGGTTCCGCTTCGGGCCCTCTCCCACTCGGCCTGGAGGAAGGCCCGGTCCACCCCCAGGTCCACCACGTCCCACGGGAGCGCCTCGGAGAGGTCCCGTTCCCGCAGGAACTCCTCCAGGGAAAGGCCGGCCTGGGCCAGGGCGTCCTGCCACAGGTCCCACCGGAATCGCTCGGTCCAGCCGTCCATCCGGCAGCCCATGCGGTAGGCGGCGAGCACGGCGGCCCCCACCCGGCGGTCCCCCCGGGCGAAGACCCCCTCGAGGGCGCTCATGGGCCCGCTGTGCCACTTGAGCTCCACCTTCCTCTCCCGGGCGAGCTCCCGGTGGAAATACTCCTGAGCCTCGGCGACTTCCGACGGCCCCAGCTGCCGGCACCACTGGAAGGGCGTGTGGGCCTTGGGGACGAAGTTGGAGAGGCTCACCCCCACGCGGCCCCGGCCCGGAGGCGCCAGCCGGGCCACCTTCCGCACGAGGTCGACGATGCCGGCCCAGTCCTCGCGGGTCTCGGTGGGTAGCCCCACCATGAAGTAGAGCTTCAGCGCCTTCCAGCCGGCGCCGAAGACCCTCTCCGCGGCCCGCAGCACGTCCTCCTCGGTGACGTTCTTGTTGACCACCCGGCGCAAGCGGTCGGTCCCCGCCTCGGGCGCGACGGTGAAGCCGGTCTTCCGAACCCGCCCCACCTCCTCCAGGAGCCGGGGCTCGAGGCTGTCCACCCGGAGGCTGGGAAGGCTCACGGCAACCCGTTCCGGAGAGTGGGCGTCCATGAGGCGCACCAGGAGGGGGCCGATGGCGCAGTAATCCCCCGTGGAGAGGGACAGGAGCCCCACCTCCTCGAACCCGGTCCCGGCGAGGCCCCGGGCCACCAACTCCGCCACACGCTCCGGGCTTCGCTCCCGCACCGGTCGGTACAGATAGCCGGCCTGACAGAACCGGCACCCCCGGGTGCACCCCCGGGCCAGCTCCACCGCCAGGCGCTCGTGGACCGCGGAGACGAAGGGGACCAGGGGCCGCTCGGGCACCGCCGCCGTCTCCAGATCCGCCACCACCCGCCGGCGGACGCGCAGGGGCGGCTCGAAACCGGCGAGCCGGCCGCCCCGAAACACCGGCCGCGTGGCGGAAGGCACGTACACGCCCGGTACGCGCCCCAGTGCGGCGAGCCGGCCGGCCCGGTCTGCCTCCGAGGCCTTCGCCGCGGCCAGTGTTTCGGCCACCTCGACGATCCCCTCTTCGGCCTCCCCCACGAAGAAGGCGTCGAAGAAGTCCGCCAGGGGCTCGGGATTGGCGGCCACGGGCCCCCCCCCGAGCACGAGCGGATCGCCTGCGCCCCTCTCCTTCGCCAGGAGCGGGACGCCCCCCAACTCCAGCATGGCCAGGAGGTTGGTGGCGAGAAGCTCGTAGGGCAGCGTGAAGCCCACCAGGTCGAACTCCCGCAGGGGGCGCCCCGACTCCCGGGTCACGAGAGGCCAACCCCGGCGCCGCAGCAGCGCCTCCATGTCGCCCCAGGGGGCGTAGGCGCGCTCGGCCAGCACCTCGTCTCGCCGGTTGAGCACGTGATAGAGCAGCGGGAGGCCCAGGTGGCTCATCCCGATCTCGTACAGGTCGGGGAAGCACAGCGCCACGCGGACGCGGGCCGCGTCCCAGTCCTTGACGACGGCGCCGGCCTCCAGGCCCTCATACCGGCCGGGCCTCTCCACCTCCAGCAGTGCGAGACCGTAGCGCATCAGCGGGCCGCGTCCCCCAAGGTGCTGCTGTGGGCCTTCGGGTGTTCTTGCATGGGCATCGGGGTGGGGGAGAGAGTGGGGCTGCCCCGAAACGAGGCGGCGAAAGGGGTAGAAGTGTACACGTGTTGGGGGAGCCGCACCACCGCCGAGAACCCCCTCGCCCCCCCAGGAGGCCCCCTGCCGCCGTCCGGTGCCCGCGCAGGCGCCTCAGTGCACGCGCCCCCCCTCCCCGGATCCCTCCGACGACCGCTCGCCGCGCCGCGCCAGGCCCAGGGGGTCGGCCAGGAACGCCGTCTTGCAGGCGGGGCAGAGGAGGTACCCCTGGGACTGGTAGACGTCCTTCTCCGGCTCGGCCACATCCGGGGCGTCGACTTGCCGCATGAAGGCCTCCAGGTCCTCGATCCCCCCCTCGGCCGGCAAGGTCCCGTCGAAGTCTGCGGTCACGTGGAGGGTCAGGAGGTACTTCGGGCTCCCGGGGCGGAGCTCGACGCCGCAACGCTGGCAGCGGGTCACGTCGGCGACCCCAGCACCCGCCACAGGGCCCGACCGGTATGGGACTCGGCGCAGGCGGCCACCGCCTCCGGGGGGCCGCTGGCCACCACCCGGCCGCCTCCCCCACCCCCCTCCGGCCCCAGGTCCACCACGTGGTCCGCGGTCTTGACCACGTCGAGGTTGTGCTCGATCACCACGACGGTGTTGCCCTGGTCCACGAGGCGATGGAGCACCTCCAGGAGCTTGCGCACGTCCTCGAAGTGCAGGCCCGTGGTGGGCTCGTCCAGAATGTACAGGGTGCGGCCCGTGGCCCGGCGGGCGAGCTCCTTGGCGAGCTTCACCCGTTGGGCCTCGCCCCCGGAGAGCGTCGTGGACGACTGGCCGAGGCGGAGGTAGCCGAGCCCCACGTCCTCGAGGGTGTCGAGCTTGGCCCGCACGGCGCCCACGTTGCGGAACAACTCCCGCGCCTGGGTCACGGTCATCTCCAGGACGTCGGCGATCGTGGCGCCCTTGTACCGCACCTCCAGGGTCTCCCGGTTGTACCGGCGGCCGCCGCACTCCTCGCAGGTGACGTAGACGTCGGGCAGGAAGTGCATCTCGATCTTCAGGAGCCCGTCCCCCTGGCAGGCCTCGCACCGGCCCCCCTTGACGTTGAAGGAGAACCGCCCCTTACCGAAGCCCCGGACCTGGGCCTCGGGCAGCCGGGCGAAGAGGTCGCGGACGGGCCCGAAGAGCCCCGTGTAGGTCGCCGGGTTCGAGCGGGGCGTGCGCCCGATGGGGGACTGGTCCACGTCCACCACCTTGTCGAGGTGCTCGAGCCCTTCGAGGGCCTCAAAGGGGAGCGGCCGGGCCCGGGCCCCGTGCAAGGCCGCCGCCACGGCCGGGAAGAGGGTCTCCACCACGAGGGTGGACTTGCCCGACCCGGACACCCCCGTGACCGCCGTGAAGAGCCCCAGGGGCAGGTCCATATCGACGGACCGCAGGTTGTTGCCCGTGGCGCCCCGCACCCGCAGGACCTTCCCGTTGGGGCTGCGGCGCGCCCCGGGCATGGGCACGGACCGGCGTCCGGAGAGGTAGGCTCCGGTGAGGCTCGCCGGGTGGGCCTCCACCTCCGCCGGCGTCCCCTGGGCGACCACCTGCCCCCCGTGCTCCCCCGCGCCGGGGCCCATGTCGATCACGTGATCCGCCGCCCGGATCGTCTCCTCGTCGTGCTCCACCACGATCACGGTGTTGCCGAGGTCGCGCAGCTCCTCGAGGGTGCGCAGCAGGCGGGCGTTGTCCCGGGAGTGGAGGCCGATGGTGGGCTCGTCCAGGATGTAGAGCACCCCGGTCAGACGCGAGCCCACCTGGGTCGCCAGCCGGATGCGCTGGCTCTCGCCCCCGGACAGGGTGGCCGAGGCCCGATCCAGGGCGAGGTAGCCCAGGCCCACGTCCAGGAGGAAGCGCACGCGGTCGCGGATCTCCTTGAGGACGCGCTCCGCGATGCCGGCCTCCCGCGGCGGCAGGGTCAGACCCCGGAAGAAGTCGTGGGCGTCCTCCACCGGCAGCGCCGTCACCTCGTGGATGGGGCGCCCCCCCACCGTCACCGCGCGGCTCTCGGGCCGCAGGCGCGCCCCGCCGCAAGCCGGGCAGGGCCGGGACTCCAGGAAGGGTGCCAGCTCCTCCAGGCGGTCCTCGCTCCCGGTTTCCCGGATCAGGCGCTCGAGCCGGGGGACGACCCCCTCGAAGGGCTTCTGGAACCGGAAGCTCGAGTCCTTCGACTCGAAGGCGAAGCTCACCGCCTCTTCGGTCCCGTAGAGCACGGCCCTTCGCACCGGCTCCGGCAGGTCGCGCCAGGGCGCAGACAGATCGAGGCCCAGGTGCTTCTGCAGGGAGCGCAGGGTCTGCTGGAAGAAGACGCCGTTCTTCCCCGCCCAGGGCGCCACCGCCCCTTCGGCCAGGGACTTCCCCTCGTCCGGGACCACCCGCGCGGGGTCCACCGCCAGCCGGCTGCCGAGGCCGTCGCAGGTGGGGCAGGCCCCGTGGGGGGAGTTGAAGCTGAAGGCCCGGGGGCTCATCTCGGGAAAGGACACCCCGCACTCCGCGCAGGCGAAGCGCTCGGAGAACAGGAGTCTCTCGCCCGGACCGCCCTCCCCGGGCCGCGTCTCCACCGCCGCCACGCCCTCGGCCCGGGCGAGGGCGAGCTCCAGGGCCTCGGCCAGCCGGGACCGCGCCTCCGGCTTCACCGCGAGCCGGTCCACCACCACTTCGAGGGTGTGGTTGCGGTTCCTGTCGAGGAGGATCTCCTCCTCCAGCTCCCGTACCGCACCGTCCACCCGGATCCGCAGGAAACCGGACTTGCGCAGCTCCTCCAGGAGGGCCCGGTGCTCCCCCTTCCGGCCCCGGACCACCGGAGCCAGCACCTCGAAGCGCGTGCCCGCGGGCAGGGACAGCACCCGGTCCACCATCTGGGTCACGGTCTGGCTGGCGATGGGCTTCCCGCAGGAGGTGCAGCGGGGCGTCCCCACCCGGCTGTAGAGGAGCCGGAGGTAGTCGTACACCTCGGTGACCGTGCCCACCGTGGAGCGCGGGTTCCTGCTGGTGGTCTTCTGCTCGATGGAAATCGCGGGGGAGAGGCCCTCGATGGAGTCCACGTCGGGCTTGTCCATCTGCTCCAGGAACTGCCGGGCGTACGCGGACAGGCTCTCCACGTACCGACGCTGGCCCTCCGCGTAGAGGGTGTCGAAGGCCAGGCTCGACTTGCCCGAGCCCGACAGGCCGGTGATCACCACGAAGCGCCCCCGGGGGATCTCCAGGTGGAGATCCTTGAGGTTGTGCTGCCGGGCACCCCGGATGCGGATGGCGTCGTACGACATGGTGGGTTGCTCGTTGCGGGTTGCCCGCGGAAGGTCGCGTCTCGGTTTTCGCGGCGTCCGGACTGCCGGCTTCCGTTCCCACGGGGAAGGCGCGGCGGGATCCTGAAGCCGGACCCACTCGGCCCGGCGCGCGCAACGGGCAGTCCACGCCGCGCAACCCTCAGATGGTTGCCATCCGCTTCCCCTCCCGGAGCAGGGCCGCGACCTCGCCCTCACTCCGGGCCTCGGCGTAGAGGCGCAGGACGGGCTCGGTCCCCGAGGGGCGCAGCAGGAGCCAGGAAGCGTCGTCCCGCAGGAAGCGGGTCCCGTCGAGCCGCGTCACCTCCACGACCCTCCCACCGGCCAGGTTCGGCGGGGGCTCCAGGCGGGCTACCCTCTCCCGCACCGCGGCGGCGGACTCGGGCGGCAGGGGAAGATCCACCCGATCGTACGTGAGGTACCCCACCTGGTCGAAGATCTCCTGCAGATAGGCCCGAAGACCCCGGCCCGTGCGGGCTACGATCTCCGTCAGGAGGAGGGCGTTGAGCAGGCCGTCGCGCTCCGGCAGGTGGGCCGGGATCCCGATCCCCCCGCTCTCCTCCCCGCCGATCAGGACCGACCGCCCCAGCATCGCCTCGCCGATGTGCTTGAACCCGATGGGGGTGAGGGTGACCTCCAGACCGTGCCGCGCGGCCAGGAGGTCCAGGAGTGACGTGGCCGAAACGGCCTTCACGACCCCCCCGGGCAGCCCCTTCTCCTCCCGGAGGTAGCGCAGGAGCACCGCCAGGATCCGCTGGGGCGAGAAGTAGCGCCCCCGCTCGTCCACTGCCGCGATCCGGTCGGCGTCGCCGTCGTTGGCCAACCCCAGGGCACACCCTCGGTCCCGCACGGCGGCAGCGAGTCCCGACAGCCGCGACTCCAGGGGTTCGGGGGCCTCCCCGCCGAAGCCGGGGTTCCACTCCCCCCGGAGCTCCACCACCGGGCAGCCCGCCCCCTCCAGGAGGCGGCGAAGCCCCGGGGAGCCGCACCCGTGCATCGCATCCACGGCGACCGTGAGCCCGGCCCGGCCCAAGGCATCGAAGTCGACCAGCCGGCCCAGGGCCTCCCGATACCCCTCCCAGGGGTCCAGGTCTTGGAGCAGCCCACGCACCCGAGCCTCGGACAGGGGGAGGCACGGAACCTCGTCACCCGGCCCCCGCTCCGCCAGGAGCTCCTCGACCCGGCGGCTCACCGACTCGCGGGCTGCGCCGCCGAAGGGCTCCTTGAGCTTCACGCCGTTCCACTCGGGAGGGTTGTGGGAGGCGGTGATCACGATGCCCGCCGCCAGCCCCCGGCGGCGCACCGCCCAGGACAGGAGGGGCGTGGGCTCCGGGCGGGGGGTCAGCCACACGGGGATCCCACGGGCGGCGAGCACCCCGGCGCCTTCCGCCGCGAACCGGTCCGAGAGGAGGCGCCGGTCCCACCCGACCGCCACCCCCCGACCGGCCGTGCCCTCCCCCTCCAGGTAAGCGGCGATGGCCGCGGTCACGCGGCGCACGTTGGCGAAGGTGAAGTCCCGGGCCATCACCCCGCGCCAGCCGTCCGTGCCGAAGTGGATCTTCACGGGGCGACGCGCCTCCGGCGGGCGATGTCCGCCGCCCAGCGCACCGCCTCCCGAAAGCTGTCGGGCCGTGCCGCACCTCGCCCCGCAAGATCGAAGGCCGTGCCGTGATCCGGGCTCGTGCGCACCAGGGGCAGGCCCAGGGTCACGTTCACGGCATCCCAGAAGTGGAGGAGCTTGAGGGCCACGAGCCCCTGGTCGTGGTACATGGCCACCACACCGTCGAACGCGCCCTCGGCAGCCCTGTGGAACAGGCTGTCCGCCGGGAACGGGCCTTCGGCTCGGATGCCGCGGCCGCGCGCCTCCGCCACCGCGGGCGCGATCACGTCCCGCTCCTCCCCCCCCAGCAGCCCGCCTTCCCCCCCGTGGGGGTTCAGGCCGCACACGGCCAGCCGGGGCCGCGGCACCCCCAGGTCCCCCTCGAGCCCCCGGTGGGCCGCCTCGAGGGTGGCCACCACGACCTCGCGGGTCACCTGCCCGGGCACCCGGGCCAGAGGCAGGTGGGTGGTGACGAGGAAGACCCGCAGACGGGGGCCTGCGAGCAGCATGAGCGGGCGATGGCCCGGCCCGCAGAGGCCGGCCAGGAGCTCCGTGTGTCCCGGGAACGGCCGGCCGGCCGCCTGCAGCCCCTCTTTGGTGAGGGGGGCGGTCACCAGGGCGTCCACCTCCCCCGCCAGGGCCATCCGCGCGGCCAGCTCCACCGAAGCGGCCGCCAACCGTCCCGAACGGGCCGTGGGGCGTCCCCATCCCCAGTCGGGATCGGTGCAGAGGTCGGGGGGTCCGGGCTCCCGGATCCTCCAGGGAGAGAGATCGACACCCGGTTCCAGCAGGCCCGCGGCCGTCTCCCAGACCCCGCGCGGCCCCACGAGCACCGGCTCCACCCCTGCCGGAAGCCCTCCCCTCAAGGCCTTGAGGGCCACCTCCGCGCCGACACCTGCAGGCTCCCCGCAGGTGAGCGCGAGGGTCAGGGTCACATTTTCCTCACGATCCGGGCCCGTGCCTTGAGGGTGTCCATCCACGTCCGGTAGAGCTCTTCCTCCCGATCCACGAAGTAGCGCTCCCGCACCTGGTCGCGCACCTCCTCGAAGTCCGGGATGCGGCCCCTCCTCTGGTCGGACACCACGAAGAAGTGGCAGGCCCCCCGCATCTCCAGCACCGGGCTCACCCCCTCCTCGCCCGCCTCGTTCAGGACAGCCCGCACCTCGTCGGAGAGATTCTCGAACAGGACGTACCCCATGTCGGTCCCCGTCGCCTGCGGCGAGACCCCCCGGGCGGCCTCGGCCGGATCCTCCCCGGCCAGCACCCGCGCCCGGGCCGCCTCGGCCGCCTGTCGTGCCTGGGCCCCCCCCGCCTGGACGTGGAAGAGCCGCACGGCGTCCGGCTCGCAGAAGGTCGCAACGTTCTTCAGGAAGTACTCCCGCAGGGCCTCGTCCCCCAACTGCATCTGCGAGCGCAGCGCCCGCCCTGCGACCTTGAGCCGCAAGATCTGGGATCGGACTTCCTCCAGGTAGGCGTCGTAGTCCATGCCCTGGCCGACGATGACGGCCCGGAAGGCAGCCTCGTCAAGACCGTTGCGGGTCCGGATGTCCGCCACGGTCTGCTCCAGCTCTTCCGGGGTCACGGCGACCCCCAGCCGCCGGGCCTCCTGTTCCACCAGCGCTTGCTCGATCAGCCCCTCCAGGACTTGGGCGGAGGCGTCCGGCCCCTCGGCGCGCCCCGTCCGCTCCGCCAGGTCCACGGCCTGACGGAGCTCGCTGCGGGTGATCACGCGCCCGTCCACGACGGCGGCCAGGCCGTCCACCGCCGCGCCGGCGGCGGGGACGGCGGCCAGGAAAGAGGCCAGCAGGAGAAACCAGCGCATCATGTGTCCTCGAGAGCCCGCAGTGAGGGAAAAGGGCGGGGGTTGAGAAAGCTTCGGGGGCCCGGACAGGGCAAAAACGCTAGCACATCACCCCAGGCGGTTCAACAGCTCCCGGGCCGCCGCCAGCACCTGGGAGCTCTCCAGGGCGCCTCCGCCCCAAAGGATCCGGTTGTCGGGGGTCACCCGGCATCGCCCCGGCTCCCCCCGGACCAAGGCCAGCACCCGGGCCGGGTCCACCCGGGGCTCCTCCCCGAAGCTCACCACCAGGTCGCGCCCCGTGTAGTCGAGCCCCGTGGCCCGAAGGTCCAGCAGGAGCCTTCGGATCTTCATCACCTCGAGCAGGTTCTCCACCGGCAGGGGCACGGGGCCGTAGCGGTCGATCAGCTCGTAGCGCAGCTCGTCCACCTCGGCCACCGCCCCCACCCGGGTGAGCCGCTCGTACAGGACCAGGCGCTGCCGCGGGTCCTCCACGTAGTCCAGGGGGAAGTGGGCGGGCACCCGGAGGCGGATCTCGGGTTCGGGAGGCCTCTCCACGGGCTCTCCCCGGAGCCGCTGCACCGCCTCCTCCAGGAGCTCGGCGTAGAGGTCGAAGCCGATGGCTGCCATCTGCCCGGACTGGGCCTTGCCCAGGAGCTCCCCGGCCCCCCGGATCTCCAGGTCGTGGGTGGCGATCTTGAAACCGGCCCCGAGCTCGGTGAACTCCTGCAGGGCCTGGAGGCGCTTGCGGGCATCGCCCGTGAGCTCGGCCTCCTCCGGCACCAGGAGCACGGCGTAGGCCCGCAGGTTGGCCCGGCCCACTCGGCCCCGGAGCTGGTAGAGGTCGGCCAGGCCAAAGAGATCGGCCCGGTTGATGACGATGGTGTTGGCCCGCGCGATGTCGAGCCCCGACTCGATGATGGCGGTGCAGACGAGCACATCGAGCTCCCCCGCAACGAACCGCTCCATCACCTGCTCCAGGTCGCGCTCTCGCATCTGGCCGTGCCCGATCGCCACCCGCGCCCCCGGAACCAGACGGCTCACGTGGGCGGCCATAGCCTCGATGGACTGGACCCGGTTGTGCACGAAGTAGATCTGGCCCCCGCGGTGGAGCTCCCGCTGCAGCGCCTCCCGGATCACGTCGTCGTCGAAGCGGGCCAGGGTGGTTCGCACCGCCAGGCGGTCCGCGGGGGGGGTCTCGATCACCGAGAGGTCCCGGACGCCCGAGAGGCCCATGTTCAGGGTCCTGGGAATGGGCGTCGCCGAGAGGGTGAGCACGTCCACCCGGGCCCGCAACCGCTTGAGGCGTTCCTTGTGGGACACCCCGAACCGGTGCTCCTCGTCCACCACCACCAAGCCCAGGTTCTTGAAGGTGAGATCCCTCTGGAGCAAACGGTGGGTGCCCACCACCACATCGACGCCCCCGCGGGCGATGCGCGCCAGGATGTTCTTTTGCTCCGCCGGCGAGACGAAGCGGGACAGCATTTCCACGTTGAGGGGATACCCCTCGAAGCGCTTCCGGAAGCTCTGGAAGTGCTGGGCAGCCAAGACGGTCGTGGGGACGAGCACGGCCACCTGCCGGCCGCCCGTCACCGCCCGGAAGGTCGCGCGGATGGCCACCTCGGTCTTCCCGTACCCCACGTCGCCGCAGATGAGCCGGTCCATCGGATGGGGGCCGTCCAGGTCCCGGAGCACGTCCTCGATGGCCGAGAGCTGGTCCGGGGTCTCCTCGTAGGGGAAGGTGGCCTCCAGCTCCCGGTAGGAGACATCCGCCGGGGGATACGGCGGCCGGGTGGCGAGCTGTCGGCGCGCGTAGAGCTCCAGCAGCTCGAGGGCCATCTTCTCGATGCCCTCCCGGGCCTTCCGGCGGGCCTTCTCCCAGGCCTTGCCGCCGAGCTTGTCCAGGCGCGGCAGCCCCTCCCCCGGCCCCGAGTACTTCCGGACGAGCCCGATCCGGGTGACCGGCAGGTAGAGCCGGTCGCCGTCGGCGTACTCCAGGTGGAGGTAGTCCCCCTCCTCCCCGGCCACCTCCAGTCGCACCAAACCCCGGTAGAGCCCCACGCCGAAATCCTCGTGGACGATGGCGTCGGCGGGTTGGAGGTCGGCCAGGGTGGAGCGGAAGCCCCTGCGCTGGACCGGCGCGGACCGGCGCACCTTCTCCCCCAGGATCTCGGTCTCGGTGACCACCGCGATCCCCTTGGCGGGGAACCGGAACCCCCGAGCCAGCTTGCCCACCGCCACGTGGAGCTTTCCGTCCCGAGGCGGCTCTTCGGGGAACGGCTCGACCTCCCCCAGGCGAACCCCGTAGGAGCCCAGCAGGTCGCGCAGGCGCTGCACCGCCCCCGAGCTGCGGGCCGCCAGCCAGAGGGACTGTCCCCGCTCCCGCGAGCGGGCGATCTCCTCCACCAGCGGCGTCAGGAGCCGGTCGCTGCCCCGGTTCTGGCGCAGGGCCAGGGTCAGGTCCTGGTTGGACTGGGTCGAGAAGGCGATCGTGTGGGTAGATCCCCCCTCCGTCTCGAGCTCCTCCAGGTCCAGGCGCCCTGCCCCTTGCCCGAACGCCCCCCACTCCTCGGGGCTCAGGTACACCTCCCCGACGTCCGGGACCGCCTGCTCGCGCTCCAGCGCCCGGGCGTGGGACAGCCGGATCTCCTCGAAGACCTCGCCGGCGCGCTCCTCCACCGCGGCGGCCTCGTCGAAGACCGCGAGGGATCCCGCGGGAAGGTGCGCCCACACAGGGACCGCGCCACCGGAAAAGTAGGGGTACAGGACGTCCCTCAGGGGCGACGCCCCCCCGGAGCGCAGGCCCTCCAAGGCCTCCGCGGTCCGCGCGCGGGAGAGCCCCAGCTCCCGGCACCGCGCCCGCAACCGCACCGACGCCCGCTCGAGGGCCGCCGGGTCGGCCACTGCCTCCCGGGCCGGAAGCACCACGGCCTCCTCCAGGCGCCGGGTGGAGCGCTGGGTCTCCGGGTCGAAGGCCCGGAGGGACTCCACCTGGTCCCCGAAGAGCTCGATCCGCAGGGGGTTGGGGTAGTGGGGAGCGAACACGTCCACGATGCCGCCCCGCAGGCTCACCTCCCCCCGCTCCTCCACCTGGCCCACCGAGTGGTACCCAGCCTCCACGAGGCGGCGGAGAAACGCTTCCCGGTCCAGCTCGTCGCCCGCCCGCAGGCGAACACCGGCGCCGTCGATCACCCCCGGGGGCACGGCCCTCTGCAGAACAGCCGACACCGGAGCCACCAGCGCGAAGGGGTCCGGCTGTGAGGCTCGGTACAGGGCGGAGATCCGGCGGGAGGAGACCTCGGGGATGGGGGCGATCCCCTCGAAGGGGGCGGCGTCCCAGCCAGGGTACACCACTACGGGGGGATCGGCCGGGGAACGCTCCTCCCCGTCGGTGCCCAGGAAGAACCGCAGCTCGTCCGCGAAACGCCGGGCCTCCGTGAGCGTCGGGGTGAGGACGAGGACCGGCTGGCCGAGGACCCGGAGCAGACGGGCCAGCAGGAACGCGCGGCTCGAGCCCCGCAGCCCCTGGGCGCGGACGCGGCGGTCCGCCCGCAGGGCCTCCAGCAGGTGCTCGAAGCGGCCGAAGGTGCGGTCCGACGACGACGAAGTCAAGGGACGGTCGGCCCCCTACTCGTCTCGGCCCGCCTGGAGCATCTTCTCCAGGGCGGCCGCCGCCCGGGTGCGTACGGCCTCGGGCACCGCGACCACGTTCTCCATGGTCTCCAGGGCCTCCCGAACGTCCTCGAGGGTGGTGAGCTTCATGTTGGGGCAGACGAGATCGGGCGAGGGGGCCACGAAGGTCTTTTCCGGGCTGTCCTTCTGCAGGCGGTGGAACAGGCCGGTCTCGGTGCCCACGATCACCGTGGGGGCATCGGACGCCCGGCAGTACGCGATCATCCCGGACGTGCTGCGCACGGCGTCGGCCAGGTCCAGCACCTCGGGGCGGCACTCCGGGTGCGCCACGAACGGCGCCCCCGGGTACCGGCGGCGGGTCTCGAGCACCTGCTCGGCGCGCAGCCGATGGTGGGTGGGGCAGTAGCCGTCCCAGAACCGCACGTTCTGGTCCGTGTGGCGGGCCACCCACTGGGCCAGGTTCCGGTCCGGGGTGAGGTACACCGTCGGGGCTCCCGTGGCCCGGGTCACCTTGACCGCGTTCGCCGAGGTGCAGCACACGTCGCTCTCCGCCTTCACCTCGGCGGAGGAGTTGACGTAGGTGACGATGGGGACCCCCGGGTTCTCCTCCCGCACCCGGAGCACGTCCGCCGCCGTGATCATGTCGGCCATGGGGCAGCCGGCATCCATGCGGGGGAGCAGGACGGTCTTCTCCGGCGAGAGGATCGCCGCGCTCTCCGCCATGAAGTGCACCCCGCAGAACACGATCACCTTCGCGTCCGTGCGGGCGGCTTCGGTGGAGAGGGCCAGGCTGTCCCCGGTGATGTCGGCCAGTTCCTGGATCTCCGGGCGCTGATAGTTGTGGGCGAGCAGCACGCCCCGGCGCTCCGCCAGCAACTTCCGGATGTCTCGGCGCAACGCCTCGTCAGCCATCGGACCAGCCCTCTTACGGCTCCATACCGGGTCACGGGAAATCCCCCGCCCCGACCTCGGTCGGGGAAGGAGCGGGATTGTACGGGCCGCCGGGGGGGGCGTCAAGAAAAGCGGCGGCGGGGGTTGACACGCCCCCCAGCCTGCGTATAATGCGGCCCTTCTGTCGCGGGGTGGAGCAATTTGGTAGCTCGTCGGGCTCATAACCCGAAGGTTGCAGGTTCAAGTCCTGCCCCCGCTACCACGAAAGATGACGGGCACTTGGGGTCACTCCCGGGTGCCCGTTTTCGCGTCCCGGGTTTGGCCGTTCCAACCGTATTCCCTACCCCGGCCAGGCAACGCCCCCCGGTTTCGGTCCCCCGGCGCCCGCGGGAACCCGGTCGCCCCTCCTCGCCAAAGGGGTGCCTCCACTCCTTTCAGGGTTGACCCGGCCGCACCGGCACCGCTCGGTCGGGCTTCTTCCGGCTCGCGCCGCCCGGCCGGGCCACCTCTGCAGCTTCCTCCCGCGCTTTTTCACGAAGGTATTCCACGAGGGCCGTCAGGTCCCAGCCGAAGCGCCGCGCCACCCGGTCCCTGGCTTCACGCACTTCTTCGACGATGGGGTCTTTCCACATGCCAACGCACTCCTGCGCCAGCGTCCCTTTTTGGGGTTCACCTTCAGGTCTCGATCACGGCCACCGCATAGTCTCCGAAGCGATCGTCATGGGTCACGAGGGTCAGACGTTCTACGACCGCTTGGGCGATGAGCATCCGATCGAAGGGGTCTCGATGATGGTGGGGAAGGTCCCCCACGGCGTGGGCGTGGTCGGCGGTGATGTCTAGAAACAACAACGGCTGCGCATTCAGGACTTCCTTGAAGTCCGGCGGAATCTCCAGCTTCCCGAGGGCCTGTTTGATGCGGATCTCCCAGATGCTCGCCACGCTGACGAACACCAGGTTGTCCTCGTCCTCGATCGCAACTCGGGCTTCTCCGGACAGATCCGGCGCGTCATCCAGCCACCAGAGCAGCACATGGGTATCCAACAGCAGGTTCACGGGTTCTTCATTCCGAGCGCTTCCGCGATGTCGTCGGGCAGCGTGTCGAAGTCATCCGCGATGCGGATCTTTCCGCGAAGTGCGCCGGGGCGCCGGGGCTCGCGGTTCGGGTCGAACGGAATCAGCTTGGCGATCGGCTTGCCCGCCTTGCCGATGATGACCTCCTTCCCGGCGAGCACCTGCTCGATCAGGGCAGAGAGCTGCGCCTTCGCTTCCGAGATGTTGGTCACATGCATGGCGCCTCCTCACAGATCACTCACCTAGTCTGGTCTGGTCTGGTCTGATCGTCAAGACCTCAGCCCACCAACTCCCCAGGCCACCCGTGGTCAGGGGGGTCCGTCGACTCGACGAGGCTGCGGAGATCCGCCTCTGTCCGGTCACGGAATGACGAAATAGAACACGGCAAGAAAATGGCTGATGCTCCCGCCCAGAACGAACAGGTGCCAGATGGCATGGTGAAAGAGGAGCCGTTTCCAAGCATAGAAGAGCAGCCCACTGCTGTAGAAGAGCCCCCCGACGAGCAAGAGGTAAAGCGCCCCTTGGGGAATTCGTTCCACTGCCGGCCTAGCGGCGAAGACAATCAGCCATCCCATGAACAGGTATGTGAGGGGGGCGAGAACCTTGAAACGGTGGACGAAGAAGACTTTGAAGAGGATTCCGCCCAATGTCAGGGCCCAAACCGACCCGAATAGAGTCCAGCCCCATTCTCCTCGCAGGTACACAAGAGTAAACGGGGTATACGTCCCGGCAATAAGAACATAAATTGCCGAGTGGTCAATGATTTTGAAGAGCTGTCCCCACCTCTTGTGGAATTTCAGCAGATGGTACAATGTGAAGGAAGCATAGGAGGCCACCAAACTTGTACCATAGACGATGCAACTGACTACGTGCCAAGCGTCACCGTGACGAAAGGCTCGCATCAGAAGGATGACGAGTCCCGCTACGCTCAGTGTGACGCCAACCCCTGGGGCCGCGATGTTGGCCACCTGGACGGTGCGGTAATGGCGCGGATCCACGGAATGCACGGCTTTCGTTTCAGGGGTTTTCCTGGATTCGGGGCCCTCCGCGCAGGCCGGGCGGCGCCCCGGCCGATTCGATCCCAACGACCCACAAGTTGATCCCTGGTGCCTCCCCACGCAGCCTCCACTTCGGAAACAACATGGGGACGCTGCAAATGTTATGAAGGTTTCTCCCGGTGCCGCTGCACCGCCTGCCACACCGCAGGCTCAGTTCGTCCCGTCAGCCGGGCTAGGTCGGCCAGAGTCTGACCGGCTTCCGCTGCGGCCCGCAGGTAGAACGCGGCCCTCGCCCGGGTGAGCCGCCGCTCCCGCGACGGCCCCACGATCTCTCCGGGATCCACGCCGTGGGCCCGGCCCACCTCGGCCAGCACCTCCTCGACCGGGCGCAGCGAGGACGGGGCGGCGGCGTCTTCCTCGGCGAGCAGCTCTTCCACGAACCCGCCGCTGCCCAGGACCCGTTCGTCGCCCCGTTCGCGCTCCTCCGGCCGGCGCCGCCGCAGCGCCTCCCACCCCCCCGCGCTGCGCACCAGCCCGCCACCCCGAAACTCCTCGCGCGCTCCCTCCCCCAACCCGGCGGCGATAAACGCCCGGTAGCGCTTCCGGGCCGTCCCCACCCGCATCCCGAACCGCCCCAGCACCCCGTCGACGTCCTGGGGTGCATTCCCTATTTGTCGCATGACCTGAGGCCGGAGGCGCGCTGGTCTTGAT